>NZ_CP038439.1:2110000-2710000 GCF_004683865.2 Paracoccus liaowanqingii
CGGTGTTCGACGAACCGGCGGGGGTGCCGTCGAAGTTGGTGCCCAGTTCCTGCGCGCCGGTCTTGGTGTAACGGACGCCGACGCCGGCCTGCACACGCCAGGTGGTGTCTGCGCTGTTCAGGATGCGGTAGCCCGGACCAAAGCCCAGGAAAGCGTCGGTGCGGAAATCGTCGAACTCGGCGGCAAAGTCTTCGTCCGTCTGCGACGGGCTGTTGCGCACGCCGTCGACCAGACCGTTCTGGCTGACACGACCCAGAGCGAAGGCATAGAACTGGTCGTTGAAGTAGTACTGCGCGTCATAGATCGCGTTGATGTCTTCCTGATCCTTGTTGCCGAAGTCATCTTCGCCAAACTCGATCGACAGGCCAACGCTCTGGGCGAACACGCCCTGGTTGTAGTTGACGCGGCCGCCGATGGCCAAGTCCTGGTTCTCGGTGTTGCCGGTCCGGCCGGTGTAGCTCAGCGACATGGTGCCGAACAGGCCCTGACGGCGGTCTGCGGGACCGAAGCGGTCGGCATCGTTGTCGCGGTCAAAGCGGTCGGTCACATCGTCTTCGATGTCGGTGATGCGGTCGTCGATGGCCGAAATACCGGCAGCGTCGGCACCGGTCGAGATTTCGGACTGCGCGAAGGCCGGGACCGACAGGGCGGCCAGGATCGCGGCGGTGCTGGACAGCAGGGTAACTTTTTTCATGTGTTCGTCCTCATAAGCTGAGTAGGATTGTCCTGACCCCGTGTCGGGCATCAGAGCATCTCTGCTGCCACCTCAATTAGCCTGATGCCCCTCGGGTTCAAAGAGCAGCGCATTTCTTGGTCATATCGCAAAAATGTGACGCCCCTCGGGTCTTGACGAAAACCAGCGGATGTCGGCCGAAATCGGGGTGAAACCAATCTTGATGCAACCATTTGCCGTTTGCGCCAAGCCCATGCGCAAGGTCACTTTTTGCACCGACTATACAAAGTCGGCATTCCCTTCTGAGCATGGAGGTTTTGAAACACGAACGTGACTGCTCATAATGAAGGCAGCATTCCATGGCCTGTCCGGCACAAAAGTTGTTGCACAGATGCCACGCAGATCGAACCGGAACCACACGGTTTGCCCCTGTGAAAAAGCCCCGTTCGGCATGTCAACCGGGGGTCTTCATTGAAAAGGCCCAGACCTGAGGGTCCGGGCCTTGTCGGGCGGCGATGGCGATGGAGGTCAGGCCAGAGAATCGGGGCGCAGATCGCGGGCCATGTGGTCCAGCACGGCATTGACGAAACGTGCCTCGCGGCCGTCCGGGAAGAAGGCCTGCGTCAGGCGGACATATTCGGTGATGACCACCTTGGCCGGGGCGCGTTCGGTGACCAGCTCGGCCCCGGCGGCGCGGAAGACGGCGCGCAGGACCGGGTCGATCCGGTCGATGGGCCACTTGGCCACCAGCCCCCGGTCGGTCGCCTGGTCGATGCGAGACTGCCACATCACCACGTCGTCGACGATGCGCGAGAACAGCGCCTCATCCGCCTCGGCCGTGGGTCCGTCGCGGTCCTCGAAGTCGATGCGGAAATCCTGGAACTCGCGCGTCACGCGATCCGCGGACTGGCCGGCGGCCTCCATCTGGAACAGCGCCTGGACGGCATACATGCGGGCGGCGGCGGACAGCGTGCGCCGGTCGGGCCGCTTGTCCTGATCGGAACTGCTCATGCCTTGCCCTGCCCTTCCAGCTCGCCCGCCAGGCGGATGACGTCATGCGGGGGCGGCTGGCCGCCCTTGCGCGTTTCGGTCCAGGACCGGGACAGCGCGATCAGGTGCAGCGCCGCCGCGGCCGCGCCGCCGCCCTTGTTCTGTCCCGCCGGATCGGCGCGAACCTCGGCCTGCGCCAGAACCTCGACCGTCAGGATGCCGTTGCCGATGCAGACGCCTTGCAGCCCCAGAAGGGTCAGCGCGCGCGAGCTGTCGTTGCAGACCGTGTCGTAATGCGTCGTCTCGCCCCGGATCACGCAGCCCAAGGCCACGAAGCCGTCATAGCGTCCGCTGCGGGCGGCCATGCCGATGGCGGTCGGGATCTCCAGCGCGCCGGGAACCTCGACGACATCCAGGCTGGCGCCGGCGGCCTGCGCGGTAGCCTGCGCCCCGGCCAGCAAACCGTCGGTGACGTCCTTGTAATAGGGGGCCACGACCGCCAGCAGACGGGTCGGTGCCTCCAGACGCGGCAGCGCCAGTTCGTGATGTTGCGTGTTCGAGGCCATCTCTCAGTCCTTGGGAATAGGCCGGGTGGAATGGATCGAAAGCCCGTAGGCGTCAAGACCCACCACCTTCACGGGCGCGGAATTGGTCAGCAGGATCAGGTCGGACAGGCCGAGCGCCGACAGGATCTGCGCCCCCAGCCCGTATTGGCGCAGGGTATGGGGGCCCACCTCGCCCGGATCGCCGACGGCTTCGGACAGGTCGCGGATCAGCACCACGACGCCGCGCCCCTCGGCCGCGATCTCGCGCATGGCGGCGGGCAGGCTGCCCGCATCCGTGCGCCCGATGCCCAGCACGTCGTGCAGCGGATCCAGCGCGTGCATGCGCACGAGGACCGGCGCATCGGTGGTCAGGTCGCCCTGGGTCAGCACGATATGCTCGATCCCCTGCGTCTCGTCGGCGAAGATGCGCATCATCCAGTCGCCGCCATGGGCCGAGGTCACCCGGCTTTGCGCGCGCTCGGCAATCAGGTTGTCATGGCGGCGGCGATAGCGGATCAGGTCGCTGATCGTGCCGATCTTCAGCCCGTGGCGCTGCGCGAAATCCACCAGGTCGGGCAGACGCGCCATGCTGCCGTCCTCGTTCATGATCTCGCAGATCACGCCCGAGGGGTTCAGCCCGGCCAGCCGCGAGATGTCGACCGCCGCCTCGGTATGGCCGGCGCGGACCAGCACGCCGCCATCGCGGGCGCGCAGCGGAAAGATGTGGCCGGGCGTCGCGATGTCGGAGGCGCCCCGCATCGGGTCGATGGCCACGCTGATGGTCCGCGCGCGGTCATGGGCGCTGATGCCGGTGGTCACGCCCTCGCGCGCCTCGATGGACGAGGTGAAGGCGGTCTCGTGGCGGCTGGAGTTCTTGGGGCTCATCAGGGTCAGGCCCAGGGCCTCGATCCGGGCGGCGGTCAGGGACAGGCAGATCAGCCCGCGCCCGTGCGTCGCCATGAAGTTCACCGCGTCCGGCGTGGCCATCTGCGCGGGGATCACCAGATCGCCCTCGTTCTCGCGGTCCTCGTGATCGACCAGGATGAACATGCGGCCGTTGCGGGCCTCCTCGATGATCTCCTCGATCGGAGAGATGGCCTGCGCCAGATCGCGCTCGACGGGGCCGGGTTCTTCAAACTTCATGACTCTGTCCTTCGAAATAGCGCTGGCCGCTGACAAATCCCGCCAGCCCGGCTGCCGCCATGATATCGCGTTCGTGGTCAGTCTCGCCCACCATCAGCACCGCGTCGCCGGGCAGGCGATGGGTGGCAAGCCAGCCCTTCATCCGGTCGCGCATCCCCGACCAGGGCGTGCCGAAGTCGGGCAGCCGCAGGGCCGAGGCCGCGTCAATGCGCCCGGCCAGCGCGGCCATGTCCAGCCCCGGCCCCGCGCCCAGATGGCGGGAGGCCTCCAGCCGGGTCAGGCGCGCGCCGCGCCCGGGTGCCGGGTCCTGCCCGTCCCGGAACACGCCAAGCGCGTTCGACGAGAACAGAAAGGCGATCAGGTCGCGCCCGGTGGTGGCGCGGACCCCGGCATAGGTCTTGTAGTCCAGCCCCAGGGCCTGCGCGCGGCGCACTCGCAAGCGCACGACCTCGATGGGTAGAATAGGCAGCAGATCGCGGCGCGCGCGGGTCCAGCAATGGCGGCGCCAGCCGGTGCCGTCCAACGCGGGTCCGCGATTGTGGCCGATCTGCATCACTCAGACCGCGCCGGCCTCGGCCAGCCGCGCCACATAGCGGGCCAGGGTGTCGATCTCCAGATTGACGGCATCGCCCTCGGCGGCGTCGCCCCAGGTGGTGACGGTCTGGGTGTGCGGGATCAGGTTGATGCCGAAGCGGCGGCCCTCGACCTCGTTCACGGTCAGCGAGGTGCCGTTCAGCGCCACCGACCCCTTGGGGGCCACGAAGCGCGCCAGCTCGGCCGGGGCCTCGAAGACCAAGCGCAGGCTGTCGCCCTCGCGCGCGGCGCTGACGATGCGGGCCACGCCGTCGACATGGCCGCTGACGATATGGCCGCCCAGCTCGTCACCCACGCGCAGCGCGCGTTCCAGGTTCAGGCGCTGGCCCACCGACCAGCCGGCCGATCCGATGCTGGTCTTGGACAGGGTCTCGGCCGAGATGTCGACCTCGAACCAGTCCTCGCCCTTGGCGATCACCGTCAGGCAGACGCCGTCGCAGGCGATCGAGGCGCCCAGGTCCACGCCCGCCATGTCATAGCCGCAGCCGATCCGCGCGCGCATGTCGCCGCGCATCTCGACGCCGCGGACCGTGCCGATATCCGTGATGATGCCCGTGAACATGCCCAGCCTTTCCTGCCGTTGGGTCCGAACTAGGCCATCCCCCCTGCCCGTTCAAGCACCAAGCCACCGAAGGCAGGTTAACCCTGATGCACAAATTTCTGGAACCAAGCGTTCAGACATGGCATGTCGAGGGCAAGGCCCGCCGCTTCCGGCGGA
This sequence comes from Paracoccus liaowanqingii, assembly GCF_004683865.2. Taxonomy (NCBI): domain Bacteria; kingdom Pseudomonadati; phylum Pseudomonadota; class Alphaproteobacteria; order Rhodobacterales; family Paracoccaceae; genus Paracoccus; species Paracoccus liaowanqingii. The sequence continues at coordinate 2,114,664 of NZ_CP038439.1, forward strand.
TCCGTCTTGCAAGTTGCCCATGTCCCATCACGGCCCCCTTCCGCTGCAGACCGCACCGCGCCCGTCCAGGGCGGCCGATCCCGCACCTGCCGCGCCGCGGGTCTTCCTGATGCTGCAGGGGCCGCACGGGCCGTTCTTCGACCGTCTGGCCCGGCTCTTGCGGGCCGCGGGCGCGACCGTCTGGCGCTGCGGCTTCAACGCGGGGGACGAGTTCTTCTGGTCCGACAAGGCCAGCTTCCTGCGCCACGAGGGCAACGTGCTGGACTGGCCCGAGCGGCTGGAGGCGATCCTGGCCGACAAGGGTGTCACCGACATCGTCCTTTACGGCGACGTGCGCGCGATCCACGCCACCGCCCGCAGGCTGGCCGACGCGCGCGGCCTGCGCGTCCACGTCTTCGAGGAAGGCTATCTGCGCCCCTACTGGATCAGCTACGAACGCCAGGGCTCGAACGGCAACTCGGTGCTGCTGCGCATCCCGCTGGCGCAGATGCGCGCGGCGCTGCGCGAGCAGATCAGCGAGGTGCGCCGCCCCCCCGCCCATTGGGGCGACATGCGCCAGCACAAGTTCTACGGCGCCTTCTACCACTTCCTGATCCTGATCGCGAACCGCCGCTATCGCGCCTATAGCGGCCATCGCGCGATCCCGGTCATGCAGGAGTTCCGGCTGAACCTGCGCCGCTTCCTGCTGGCACCGGTCTACAATGTGGCCCGCGCAGCACAATGGCGGCGGCTGCGTCTGTCGGGCTGGCCCTACAGCCTTGTGCTGATGCAACTGGAACACGATTCGAACTTCCTGGGCCACTCGCCCTTCACCAAGAATGCCCAGTTCGTCGACCTGGTGGTCGAGGGCTTCGCCCGCTCGGCCCCGCGCCACCACCACCTGGTCTTCAAGGCCCATCCGCTGGAAGACGGGCGCGCGGGCAACCGCCCCGCCATCCAGGCCGCGGCCGCCAGGCACGGCATCGGCGACCGCGTGCATTACGTCCGCGGCGGCAAGCTGGCCGAGATCCTGTCGCATGCCCGCGCGGTCGTCACCGTCAATTCGACCGCGGCCCAGCAGGCGCTGTGGCGCGGCATCCCGGTCAAGACCCTGGGCCGGGCGGTCTATGAAAAGCCCGGGCTGGTCTCGGGGCAAAGCCTGGACGACTTCTTCGCCGCCCCCGAGGCGCCGGACCCGCAGGCCTACCGGGTCTTCCGGAACTACCTGCTGCAGACTAGCCAGATCCCCGGCGGCTTCTATGCCAGCCGGTCGCGCGCCCATGCGCTGCGTCTGGTGGCCGACATGCTTTTGTCGGAACACGACCCTTACGACGCGCTGGCGTCGGGGCCAATCCTGCCCCGTCAACAGCTTGCGGACCGAGATCATTGAAACCTGCCTGCAAGTACTTCTTGGCGCGAGTGGGCAGACCAGTTTAAAACGGCGCGAGAACCGGCCCACGACGTCGGAACCAAATAAAACAGGAGTATAAGAGGTGACAGTTTCCATTCGGTCGGCGGCCCCCCTGCGGGTGTGCATGATGGCCGCCCTGAGCCTGCTGGCAGCCTGCGGGCTGCCGCGATCCGGCCCCAACAAGTCCGAAATCTTCGACGGTGCCGTCGAGCGCGGCGGCAACACCCAGGTTATCTATGTCAACGACCACGTGACCCGCGCCTCTGCCTTTGCGCCGTCCTATGGCTTCTCCAACAGCTTCCGCAACGCGGGACAGGTGGGCGCCGACGAGATCCGCGCGGGCGACGTGCTGGGCCTGTCAATCTGGGAAAACGTCGATGACGGCCTGCTGACCTCGCTTGGCGACAGCTCGACCGCTCTGACCGAGATCCAGGTCGACAGCGAAGGCTTCATCTTCGTGCCCTATGCCGGTCGCGTCCGGGCGGCGGGCAACACCCCCGACCAGCTGCGCCTGCAGATCACCGAGCGCCTGAGCGCGCAGACCCCCGATCCCCAGGTGACCGTCCAGCGTGTCGCCGGCGACGGCGCGACCGTGTCGGTCGTGGGCCGCGTGGGCGCCCAGGGCGTCTATCCGATCGAGCGTCCGACCCGGTCGCTGTCCGCGATGCTGGCGCGCGCCGGCGGCGTGGCGATCGAGCCCGAGGTTGCCGTCGTCACCGTCAAGCGCGGTAATGACAGCGGCCGCATCTGGCTGGCCGATCTGTACAGCAGCCCTGGCAACGACATCGCGCTGCGCCCGGGCGACCTGATCCTCGTCGAGGAAGATCAGCGCACCTTCACCGCGCTCGGTGCGCTTGGCGGGCAGACCCGCGTGCCCCTGGGCAACGAGGTCATCAGTGCCGCCGAGGCCATCGCGATGGTCGGCGGTCTGACCAGCCTTCTGGCCGACCCCACGGGCGTCTTCGTGCTGCGCGACGAACCCGAATCGGTCGCCTCGCGCGTGCTGGGCAAGCCGGTCATCGGATCGCAGCGATTCGCCTACGTGCTGGACCTGACACGCCCGAACGGCCTGTTCCTGGCCCGGGACTTCGTGATCCGCGACGGCGACACCGTCTATGTGACCGAAGCGCCCTACGTCCAGTGGCAGAAGACCCTGGGTGCCGTCACCGGCAGCGCCGCGACCGCAGACAGCCTGACCAGCATCGCCGAGTAATTCCTGGATGCAGGCCAATGACCTCTCAGCCGCCGGGACCCCCCGGCGGCTTTGCATATTCAACCTCGGATTCCTCAGGCGGCCGCGCATCGCGCGCATCCTGACGCTGGCCGGATATCGGCCCGTCCTGGCCCTGCCCCGCCCGGGCGACGCGGTGGGGATCTGGGGTGCCAGCCCGACTGCCTGGCGCGGCCAGGCCATCGCCGCGCGGCGCGGCAGCCCCCTCGTCACCGTCGAGGATACCTTCCTGCGCTCGGTCCTGCCGGGCCGGGCGCCGGGCCGTCTGGCCACGCGCGGTCCCCTGGGCCTGCTGATCGACCCCGACGGGCTGCATTTCGACCCCACCCGCCCCTCGCGGCTGGAACGGCTGGCGGGCCAGCCCCTGCCGCCGGGCATGGCCGAACGCGCCGTGCGGCTGCTGGCGCGGATGCGGGCGGCGGATCTGTCCAAGTACAACCTGCACGACCCGGCGCGGGAGGTCCCGCCCGCCGGCTACGTGCTGGTCATCGACCAGACGCGCGGTGACGCCTCGCTGCAGGGCGAGGGGCGCGCGCGCTTCCTGACCATGCTGGAGGCCGCGCGCGACGAGCATCCGGGCCGCCCCATCCTGATCCGCAGCCATCCCGAGACCGCCGCCGGGCTGCGCCCCGGCCATCTGACCTCCGCCGACCTGCGCCCCGGCGACGGGTTCAGCGACACCCCCGTCTCGCCTTGGCGGCTGGTCGAGGGGGCCGAGGCGGTCTATGCCGTCAGCTCTCAGCTGGGCTACGAGGCGCTTCTGGCCGGGCACCGCCCGCGCCTCTTCGGGCGTCCCTTCTACGCAGGCTGGGGCCTCAGCGACGACGAGGTGCCCCTGCCCCCGGGCCGCCGGGGCACGGCCACGCGCGAGGCGCTGTTCACCGCCAGCCACATCACCGGGCCGGTCTGGTACGACCCCTGCCGCGACCGGCTGACCGATCTGGAGGGCGCGCTGGGCCAGCTGGAGGCCGAGACCCGCGTCTTTCGCCAGGACCGCGACGGCCATGTGGCCCTTGGCATGCGGCTGTGGAAGCGCCGCTTCCTGTCGCGCGAGTTCGGGGATTCCAAGCCCCTGCGCTTTGCCGCCAAGCCCGAGCCTGCGGTCACCCTGGCCTGGGCCAGCGCCGCCGAGGCCGCCCCGCAGGCGATCCGGGTCGAGGACGGGTTCCTGCGCTCGCGTGGGCTGGGAGCGGCGCTGACCCCGCCGCTGTCGGTGGTCGCGGACGATCTGGGCATCTACTTCGACCCCACCGCGCCCTCGCGGCTGGAACAGCTGATCGCGCTTGGCCCGCCCCCCTGCGGGCGCGACCGCGCGCAGCGGCTGATCGCGGCGCTGATCGCGGCGCGGCTGACCAAGTACAACCTTGGCGGCGCCGCCGACCTGCCACCCCGCGACGGCCGCCGCCGCATCCTGGTGCCGGGCCAGGTCGAGGATGACGCCTCGATCCGCAAGGGCGCGGGGGCCGAGCGGACGAACCTGGCCCTGCTGGCCCGCGTGCGTGCCGACAATCCCGACGCCTGCGTGATCTACAAGCCCCATCCCGATGTGGAGGCGGGCCTGCGCCCCGGCCTGATCGCGGCCGGGGATCTGTCGCGCCTGGCCGATCACGTGGCCGGGCAGGCCGATCCGGTGGCACTGATCGCGGCGGTGGACGAGGTCTGGACCATCACCTCGACCCTGGGGTTCGAGGCGCTGCTGCGCGGCACCCCGGTGACCGTGCTGGGGGCGCCCTTCTATGCGGGCTGGGGGCTGACTCGGGATCTGGGGCCGATCCCGGGGCGGCGGCGGGCGCGGCCCGATCTGGCGGCGCTGGTGCATGCCTGCCTGATCGCCTATCCGCGCTATCGCGACCCGGTGACGGGCCTGCCCTGCCCGGTCGAGCTGGCGCTGGAGCGTCTGGCGGCGGGCGAGGTCAGCCACCCCCCGGCGCTGCGGCTGCTGGCCAAGGCGCAGGGCGCACTGGCGGGCCATGCCTGGATCTGGCGGCGCTAGATCCTACGCCAGCGATGGAACAGGTCCGGCCCGATCGCCCGCGTCTCGGCCAAGGCAAAGCGCGGCGCCTCGGCCAGATGCGTCCAGCCGGTCGGACCCAGGAAGGGGCGCGCCTCGGCCCCCAGGGCCAGCCCGGCGGTATAGCCGATCAGCTGGTCGACCAGCCCCGCGACCAGCAGGCTGGCTGCCAGCCGACCGCCCCCCTCGCAGAAGACGCGGGTGATCCCCCGCCCGGCCAGATCGGCCATGATCCGCGCGGGCTCTCCGGCCACCCGCCACAAGGGCCCGTGATCCGGCCCCTGCGGCGCGAGGGCGGGCAGCGCCTGATCCGAGACGACGATGCGCACCGGCTGCAGCGGCGTGTGGATGCCGCGCACGTTCAGCTGCGGCAGATCCGCCCGTGCCGTGGCCCCGCCCACCATGATCGCGTCATGCTGGGCGCGCAGCGCATGGACATGGGCGCGGGCGGCGGGGCCGGTGATCCAGCGGCTTTCCCCGCTGGCCATGGCGATCCGCCCGTCCAGGCTGCTGGCCAGCTTCAGCGTCACGAAGGGCCGCCCCCGGGTGATCCGCAGCAAGAACCCCGCCTGCAGGTCCGAGGCCTCGGCGGCCATCACCCCTTGGGTCAAAGCCACGCCCGCGGCGCGCAGCATGGCATGCCCGCGCCCGGCCACGCGGGGGTCGGGATCCGTCAGCGCCGTCACCACCCGCGCCACCCCCGCCTCGACCATCCCCGAGGCGCAGGGCGGCGTGCGGCCGTGATGGGCGCAGGGCTCCAGCGTCACATAAGCTGTGGCGCCCCGCGCCAGCGGTCCCGCCGCATCCAGCGCCATGCGCTCGGCATGGGGGCGCCCGCCGGGCTGGGTCCAGCCGCGCCCGACCACGCGGCCCCCGCGCACCAGCACGCAGCCCACGGCGGGGTTCGGCCAGACATTGCCAAGGCCGCGCCGCGCAAGGCGCAGGGCATGGGCCATGTGGCTGGCATCCTCTGTCGGCTCAGGGGTCAATCGGTGGCGGCGCCGGGGCGCAGTTCGGACACGAACTTGTCGAAGTCGTCGGCATCCTGGAAGTTCTTGTAGACGCTGGCGAAGCGCACATAGCCCACGTTGTCGATGCGCGACAGCGCCTCCATCACGATCTCTCCGATGGCCTTGGACGGGATGTCGGTCTCTCCGGTGCTTTCCAGGCGGCGAACGATGCCGCTGATCATCTGCTCGATCCGCTCGGGCTCGACCGGGCGCTTCTGCATGGCGATGCGGATCGACCGGGCCATCTTGTCGCGGTCGAAATCCTCGCGCTTGCCGTTGGTCTTGACCACGACCAGGTCGCGCAGCTGCACCCGTTCATAGGTCGTGAAGCGGCCGCTGCAGGACGGGCAGAACCGCCTGCGGCGGATCGCCACGTTATCCTCGGCCGGGCGCGAGTCCTTGACCTGCGTGTCGAGGTTTCCGCAAAATGGGCAGCGCATGGGGTTGTCCCTGTCTGGGGGCGATCCCCCGGAACTATAGGCAGGACGGCAGGGCTTGGGTAGCCTTATCCACAACCCACAAGATGCGGGTCCCGGAACCTGTGGCTGGAAAGCCGCGTTGGCGGGCAGAATTCCCCAGAATTATCAAGGATTGCCGCCATGACACAGACCCTGTTCATCACCGGCGCCTCGTCGGGCATCGGCGCCGCCACCGCCCGGGCCGCCGTCGCGGCCGGCTGGACCGTGGGCCTCTTCGCCCGATCGGCCGACAAGCTGCAGGTGCTGGCGGACGAACTGGGCGCCTCGGCCCATGTCGCCACCGGCGACGCCACCCGGATCGAGGATCTGGAACGCGCGGTGGCCGAGGTCGCGGGCAGGTTCGGCGGCATCGACGCGGCCTTCGCCAATGCCGGGCGCGGGCTGTCCAAGCCCGGTACCGAGGCGGGCGATCTGGACGACATCCGCGGCATGATCGATCTGAACGTGATGGGCGTGGTCCTGACCGCCCGCGCCGTCCTGCCCGAGTTGCGCAAGACGCGCGGCACGCTGGTCCTGACCGGATCGGCGGCGGGGCGGCGCCATATCGCGGGCTCGATCTATGGCGCGACCAAGTGGTTCGTGCATGGCTATGCCGGAAACCTGGCCGAGGAGATGCGGGAATGGGGCGGGCGCTGTTCGGTCGTTGCGCCCGGCATGGTTGACACGCCTTTCTTCGACGACGGCGCGCCGGACAAGCTGCAGCCCGACGACGTGGCGGCGGCGGTCCTGCACATGATCACCGCGCCCGAACGCGCGGCGATCCGCGAGATCTACCTGATGCCGCAAAGCTAGAGCGGCTGGAACATCGCCACGACGCGTCGCTGGTGAGGCTCGCGGCGGTGTTCCATCAGATAGACGCCCTGCCAGCGGCCCAGGGCCATGCGCCCGTCCTCGACCGGGATCTGCAGGCTGGTCGGCAGCACCGCCGCCTTCAGATGGGCAGGCATGTCGTCCGGCCCCTCGTAGGTATGCGTGATCCAGCCCATCGAGGGGTGGTCCGAGGGCGGCGCCAGCCGGTCCAGCCAAGCCAGCAGATCGGTCTGCACCTCGGGATCGGCATTCTCTTGGATCAGCAGCGAGGCCGAGGTATGGCGGATCATCAGCGTCAGCAGCCCCTGCACCGCGCCGACGTCGCGCAGCCAGGCGGACAGATCGCCGGTGATCTCGTGGCAGGCGGGGCCGTCGGTCGGGATCGTCAGGTGGTGGATCACTCGGCCGCCTCCGGGTTCGGCAGCGCGTCGGGATCATCGCCCCGGTCATGGTCCAGCGCGATCTGCTTGTTGGCCCGCGCGCCCAGAGACCGCAGCATCTCGACCTGCCGGATCACGTTGCCCGAGCCGCGCGTCAGCCGGTCCATCGCCTGCCCCTGCGCGCGGTTGGCCTGATCCAGCGCGCGGCCCACGCCCTCCATCGCCTCGACCAGCCCGGCCACCTTGTCGTACAGCTGCCCGGCCCGGCGCGCGATCTCGACCGCATTGCTCTCGCGCCGCTCGACCGCCCAGATATGCTCGACCGTGCGCAGGGTCAGCATCAGCGTCGTGGGGGTCGTCAGGCCCACGCGGCGTTCCATCGCGAATCCCGCGAGGCCCGGATCGGCCCGCAGCGCGTCCGAGAAGGCGCCCTCGATCGGAATGAACATCAGCACGTAATCCACGGAATTGTCGTCCATCCGCTGATAGCCCTTGCCCGACAGCGTCGAGATATGGGCGCGGATCGCGGCCACGTGGCGGCGCAGGGCGGCCTCGGCCTGGGCCGGGTCCTCGTGGGTGACGGACATCTCGTAATCGTTCAGCGACACCTTGCTGTCGATGACCATGACCTTGCCGCGCGGCATCTTCACCACGACATCGGGCCGCCACAGCTTGCCGTCCTCGTCGCGCCAGCTGGATTGCAGGTCGTAATGCGTGCCGGCCATCAGGCCCGAATCCTCCAGGATCCGTTCCAGCACCATCTCGCCCCAAGCGCCCTGCCGCTGCTTGTCGCCCTTGAGCGCGCGGGTCAGGTTCACGGCCTCGCGGCTGATCTGTTCGCTGCGATTGTGCAGCGACAGGATCTGCTCGCGCAGCCGAGCGGATTCCTCGTCCAGCACCTTGTTGCGGGTCTGCAGCTCGGTCTGGAAGCGGTCCACCTGGTCGCGGAAGGGCGTCAGCAGGGCCGAGAGCTGGTCGTTCTGGCTGCGCTGCAGATCCTCCTGCTGGGCGCGCAGGGTCTCGGCGGACAGAAGGCGGAACTGCTGGGTCATCTCGGCACGCAGCTCGCGCAGGGTGGCGATCTCGCGGGCGCTGGCCTCGGCGTCCTTCTCGGCCCGCAGCCGCGCCTCGGCCAGCCGCGTCTCGAGCTGGGATTGCTGGTGGCGGGCGTGGTGCAGCGCGTCGGTCAGCCCGTCGCGGTCCTCGGTCAGTTCCGAAACGCGGGCCGCCTGCGCCTCGACCCGGGCGGCGCCGCGGGTCTGGTCCAGCACGGCGGCCTGCAGCGCGGCCTGGGCCACGACCAACTGCCCGGCCAGGTCCGTACGCGCGCGGCGTCCCCGGCCCCACAGGACCGCCAGCACCAGCGCGGCCAGCCAGCCAGCCGCCGCGGCCAGCATCAACGCGTCGCCCGGCCCGAATTCGATCTGCCCCATCTGCACCGTCTTCCCGTCTTTTGGAAGGCAGTGTTCACTTTTTGTGCCAGAACTTCAAGGGGGCGGCGTCAGCGGGCCATGGACATCATGAAGGACACCACGCCGCCCGCATATTCCGCCGGATGCACGGTCGAGGTGTCCGAGCGCGCGAACCAGTCCATCAGCGAGGCATGGTCGCGGTCGGAAAACCGCATATGCCAGTCCTGGAAGCGGCGACGGTCCAGCGGCCCCTGGTCCAGCACGACGATCCCGTCATGCCGCCCGTCATCCTTCAGCGAGGCCATGATCCGCGCCAGCCCGTCGCCGGGTCCCTCCAGCCACTGGAAGAACAGCCCGTCCTCGTGATGCAGGCAGCCCGTCAGGCCAAGCGTCTGGTTGCGGCTGCGCGCGGCCTTCAGGATCGCGCGCATGTCCTCGTTCTCCAGCCCGGGCCGGGCGGTGCTGCGATACAGCACGAAACCCAGCCCGTCGATGCGGCTCAGATCGTCCGGGACGGACCTGTCACTGGTCAAGGAACGAGCGCAGCTTGCGGCTGCGCGACGGGTGCTTCAGCTTGCGCAGCGCCTTCGCCTCGATCTGGCGGATGCGCTCGCGGGTGACGCTGAACTGCTGGCCCACTTCTTCCAGCGTGTGGTCGGTGTTCATGCCGATGCCGAAGCGCATCCGCAGGACCCGTTCCTCGCGCGGGGTCAGGCTGGAGAGGACGCGCGTCGTCGTCTCCTTCAGGTTCTCCTGAATGGCGCTGTCCAGCGGCAGGACGGCGTTCTTGTCCTCGATGAAGTCGCCAAGCTGGCTGTCCTCCTCGTCCCCGATCGGGGTCTCGAGGCTGATCGGCTCCTTGGCGATTTTCATCACCTTGCGGACCTTCTCCAGCGGCATCTGGAGCTTCTCGGCCAGTTCCTCTGGGGTCGGCTCGCGGCCGATCTCGTGCAGCATCTGGCGGCCGGTGCGGACCAGCTTGTTGATCGTCTCGATCATGTGGACCGGGATGCGGATCGTGCGGGCCTGATCCGCGATGCTGCGCGTTATCGCCTGACGGATCCACCAGGTCGCATAGGTCGAGAACTTGTAGCCCCGGCGGTATTCGAACTTGTCCACGGCCTTCATCAGGCCGATATTGCCTTCCTGAATAAGATCAAGGAATTGCAAGCCCCGGTTCGTGTATTTCTTGGCAATCGAGATGACCAGACGCAGGTTCGCCTCGACCATTTCCTTCTTGGCCTGACGGGCCTCCTTCTCACCGCGCTGGACCTGGCTGACGATGCGGCGGAATTCCTCGATGTCGACGCCGACATACTGGCCGACCTCGGCCATGTCCGAGCGCAGCTTCTCCACCGGGTCGCGCGAGCGGTCGAACAGCGCCTGCCAGCCGCGACCGGCCTGCGCGGACATGCGGTCCACCCAGGTCGGGTCCAGTTCCGACCCGCGATAGGCGTCGATGAACTCGCGACGGTTGATGCGGGCGGCATCGGCCAGCTTGACCATGCCGCTGTCGATGGTGACGATGCGGCGGTTGATGCCGTAGAGTTGGTCGACCAGCGCCTCGATCCGGCCGCTATTCAGGTGCAGCGAATTCACCAAAACGACGATCTCCGACCGCAGGACCTGATAGTCGGTCTCGGCATTGGCGGAGAAGCTGTTGTCCTCGTTCAGCGTCGCGGACATGCGCTGGTCCTGCATGTCGGCCAGCCGCTCGTAGTTGTTGGCGATGGCTTCCAGCGTTTCCAGAACCTTGGGCTTGAGGCTGGCCTCCATCGCGGCCAGCGACAGGTTGGCCCCCTCGTCCTCGTCGTCGTCATCCTCGACGCGCAGGGGGTTGCCGTCGGCGTCCAGTTCTTCGCGCTTGGTGGCTGCGGTGTCGGTCTCGCCCTCGACGGTCAGCTCGACCTCTTCGGCCTCCTCGCCGTCCATGGCCTGGCCGAAGGTCGTCTCGAGGTCGATCACGTCGCGCAGCAGGATCTCTTCGTCCAGCAGTTCCTCGCGCCACAGCGTGATGGCCTTGAAGGTCAGCGGGCTCTCGCACAGGCCCGCGATCATCGTGTTGCGGCCGGCCTCGATCCGCTTGGCGATGGCGATCTCGCCCTCGCGCGACAGCAGCTCGACCGAGCCCATCTCGCGCAGGTACATGCGCACCGGATCGTCGGTGCGGTCCAGCTTCTCGGTTTCCGAGGTCGAGACGGCCAGCTCGCGCGATCCGGTTCCGGTCGCGACCAGCGCGCCGCCCTCGGCCTCCTCGGCGGCGTCGTCGTCCTCGATGACATTGATGCCCATCTCGGACAGCATCGACATCACGTCCTCGATCTGCTCGCTGCTGACCTGCTCGGGCGGCAGGACGGCATTCAGCTGGTCATAGGTGATGTAGCCCCGCTCGCGCGCCTCGGCGATCATCTTCTTGACCGCCGCCTGGCTCATGTCCAGCGTGTGGGCATTGTCGTCCTTGTCGGTCTTGTCGTGCTCGTCGTCCTTGGCGGCCATCCAGGGCTCCTTCTCGAGGCGGTCGTGTTCGCAGGCGGTCTTCGGGCGGATGATTCGCCCAAGAGCCGAATCGCCGCAAATCGTCTTGGTTCTAGCGCGGTTCGCGACCGAATCAAAGGCCGGGCGCCGCGCCGATTCGTACAGGTGTTCCGGCGTGATTCGGGGTCATCGCCGGGGCGGCTTTCGCCAGATCTGATCCGACAGCCAGTCCGACAGCTGGGCGGCCATGGCATCGCGATCCTCGTTCATGTCTCCCGACGTCTCCATCTCGGGATTCTCGGCGCGGTGGCGGGCGCGGGCGATCTGGCTGATGCGCCAGGTCAGGCCCTCGTCGGCCTCTCCCTGGATCTCGGTCTCGGCGCGCGGCACCTCGTGGGTGGTGGCCCGCGCGACCTCCAGCTTGTCCAGAAGGTCGAGCAGCATCACGACCGCAGCTTCGTCATCCTTCCGTTCGATGATGGCAGGCGTCAGGCCCAGATGGGAATCGCGCCGCAGCGTTTCAAGGCCGCGCCGCCCGGCGGGACTGTCGCCTTGGGTCAGCAGATCGTGCAGCAGCGCCGCCCGGTCGGGATCCTGCGGCTGCAGCCGTTCCAGCCGCGATTCGGCCTGCGCGACCATGGCCGGGCGCAGCGCGCAGATCAGCAGCGCGGCGCCTTCCAGCAGGTCCTTGCCCTGCTCGGGCATGTGGGGCGAGACGAAAGGCACCAGCGCCCGCGCGGGCGGCCCGTTCCCCGGGCGCCGTCCCTTGCCCGGCGCGGCGCCGCCCTTCTGATAGGCGCCGCCCGGGCGCTGGCGGGCCGGGCTGAACAGCGCCCACTGCTTGCGCCGGATGTCCTCGGCATAGTGCTTGCGGGTGACCTCGTCGGGGATGCGCGCCACCGCCTCGGCCAGGCGGCGGTCCAGCGCGGCGCGGCGTTCGGGGCTGTCGAAGACCTGGCCCTGCGTCTCGCGCGACCACAGCAGGTCCAGAAGCGGGCAGGCCTGATCCAGCAGCGCCGACATCGCGCCCGGCCCCGCCGCCTTGATCAGGTCGTCCGGGTCCTGACCGCCCGGCAGCACCACGAAGCGCAGCGCCTGCCCCGGCCCGGTCAGGGGCAGCGCCAGGTCGATCAGGCGCTGCGCCGCGCGCTGGCCCGCCGCATCGCCGTCCAGCGCGATCACCGGCTCGGGTGCCACGCGCCACATCAGGCGCAACTGCTCCTCGGTGATGGCGGTGCCCAGGGGCGCCACGGCGCCCTCGAAACCCGCGCGGACCAGGGCGATCACGTCCATGTAGCCCTCGGCCACGATCAGCCGCGCGCCCTTGGCCACCGCGGCCCGGGCCGGCCCGAGGTTGTAGAGGTTGCGCCCCTTGTCGAAGAGGGGCGTTTCGGGGCTGTTGAGATACTTGGCCCGCGCCTCGGGATCCATCGCCCGGCCGCCGAAGCCGATGCAGCGGTTCTGCCCGTCGCGGATCGGAAAGACGATGCGGCCCCGGAAGCGGTCATAGGCCGCGCCGCCGCCCTCGGGACGGGCGGACATGCCGGCCTCGACGATCTGGTCCTCGGCGAAGCCCTTCTCGCGCAGGGCGGAGGTCAGGGCGCTGCGGCTGTCGGGGGCGAAGCCGATCTCGAACCGCTCGAGCGCCGGGCCGTCCAGCCCGCGCCGGGTCAGGTAGTCGCGCGCGGCGGCCGCCGCCCCGGTCTGCAGCTGCAGGCGGAACCAGCGGCTGGCGGCCTCGGTCACCTCCAGCAGCTTGGTGCGCCTGTCGGTCTTCTCGCGGGCGCGGGGATCGGGTTCGGGCATGGTCAGCCCGGCCTCGGCCGCCAGCAGTTTGACGGCCTCGATGAACTCCATCCCGTCATGGTCGCGCAGAAAGCCGATCGCGTCGCCCTTGGCCTGACAGCCGAAGCAGTAATAATAGCCCTTCTGGTCGTCGCAGTGGAAGCTGGCGGATTTTTCCTGGTGGAAGGGGCATGGCGCCCACCAGTCGCCCCGCGCCTGATTGGACTTGCGCAGATCCCACACGACCTTCTTCCCGATCACGCGACTGATCGGGACGCGATTGCGAATCTCGTCGAGGAAGCCGGGGGGCAGGGACATGGGCGCGATTATCCCGGATGGGGCGCGGGGCGGCAAGCGCGGGATTTGGATATTTGAGTGAAGAAGAAAGGGCTCAGGCGGCGCCGACGGCACCCTGCGCTAGGCCCCAGTAGATCTGGGCGATGCGGGCGCGGTCCAGCCGCCCGCCCTCGCGGTACCAGTTGGTCACGCCGGTCAGCATGGCGATGAGCGCGAGCGTGGTCAGCTTGGGATCCTCGATCCGCATCCGGCCCGCCGCGATGCCGTCGCGCAGGATGTCCTCCAGCGCGGCCTCGTAGCGGCCGCGCAGGTCGGCGATGCGGGCGAAGTTCCCGGGCGTCAGGTTGCGCAGCTCCATGTAGGACAGGAAGACCGCGTCGGAATGGTCCAGGCTGAAGGCGATGTGGAAGCGTACGAAGCGTTCCAGCCGGGCCAGCGGGTCGGCCTGCGCATCGTCGGACCAGGCGGCCAGCAGGTCCTGCATGTGGCTTTCCAGCAGGTCGGCCAGCAGCGCCTGCTTGTCGGGCGTGTAGCTGTAGAGCGTCCCGGCCTGCACCCCCACCGCCGCCGCGATCTGGCGCATCGAGACCGCCGCATAGCCCTGCCGCGCGAAGAGGCGCCGGGCCTTGTCGCGGATCAGCGGGCCGGTGATCGTTGCGCGGGAACCAGTGGTGCGGGCCATGGCGCCTGTCTAGCGCGGGGCCTGCCCGGGGGGAAGGCGCGAAGGCGTTGCCCGGGCCGCGGCAAGGGCGTAGCGTCGCCCGCATGAGACATGCCTCCGCCGCCCTGGCCCCCGCCGCCCTGACCCTGGTCCTGCTGATCGCCGCCTGCAGCGAGGGCGGCGAGTTTCCCGCCCTGCTGCCCACCGACCGGCTGCTGGCCGAGCCCGCCCTGCCCGCCCATGCGGTCGCGGCGCGCGCCGATCCGGCGCCGCTGGAGGCCGCGACCTTGGCGCGGGCCGAGGCGCTGCAGGCCCGCGCCGCCGCCCTGCAGCGGCCGGTGGTCGATCCCGCGCTGCGGGCCCGCGCGGGCAGGTGATTGCCAGACGGTCGCGGCACTGGTAAGTCTTTTTGACCAGCTTGCGAAAGGCCCAGCCATGCCCGTCATCACCTGCATCGACGACCTCAAGCGCCTGCACCGCGCCCGAACCCCCAGGATGTTCTACGACTATGCGGAATCGGGCAGCTATACCGAACAGACCTTTCGCGACAACTCGACCGACTTCGCGCGCCTCAAGCTGCGCCAGAAGGTGGCCGTGGACATGTCCGACCGCCGTCTGGCGCGCCGGATGGTCGACCTGCCGGTCAGCATGCCGGTGGCGCTGGCCCCGGTCGGGCTGACCGGCATGCAGCATGCGGATGGCGAGATCCACGCCGCCCGCGCGGCCGAGCGGTTCGGCGTGCCCTTCTGCCTATCCACCATGTCCATCTGCTCCATCGAGGACGTGGCGGCGCATACCACCTCGCCCTTCATGTTCCAGCTGTACGTGATGAAGGACCAGGAGTTCCTGGCCGCCATCATCGAGCGTGCCAAGGCCGCGAAGTGCAGCGCGCTGGTGCTGACGCTGGACCTGCAGATCCTGGGGCAGCGGCACAAGGATCTGAAGAACGGGCTGTCCGCGCCGCCCAAGATGACCCTGCCCACGATGCTGGACCTGGCGACGCGCTGGCGGTGGGGCATGGGGATGCTGGGCACCAAGCGCCGCGCCTTCGGCAACATCGTCGGCCATGCCAAGGGCGTGGGCGACACCGGCAGCCTGATGAGCTGGATCGCCGAGCAGTTCGACGAACGGCTGGACTGGGACAAGATCGCGGCCATCCGCGACATGTGGGGCGGCAAGCTGATCCTCAAGGGCATCCTGGATCCCGAGGATGCGCGGATCGCGGCGGATTTCGGCGCCGATGCGATCGTGGTCAGCAACCATGGCGGGCGCCAGCTGGACGGGGCGCTGTCCTCGATCCGCATGCTGCCCCATATCGTCGAGGCCGTGGGCGACCGGGTGGAGGTGCACATGGATGGCGGCATCCGGTCGGGTCAGGACGTGCTGAAGGCGCTGGCGCTTGGCGCGCATGGCACCTGGATCGGGCGGGCCTGGCTGCACGGACTGGGCGCGATGGGCGAGGCGGGCGTGACCCGCGCGCTGGAGATCATCCGCAAGGAGCTGGACACCAGCATGGCGCTGTGCGGCGAGCGCGATCTGGACAATGTCGGCCCGCAGAACCTGCTGGTCCCGCGCGGCTTCCTGGACGAATACCAGATCGCCTAGACCAGCCGCGCCAGCCAGCGGTGGCGCTGCCCCAACCGGGCGATCGCCCAGACCAAGGCAAAGGGCAGCACGATGCCCAGCACCGTGCCAAGCGCCGGGTCGGGCAGCCCGATCCGGGGCAGCCCCTGCAGCACGATCACATGCATCACGTAGATCCCCGCCGCCGCCCGGCCCAGCGGCAGCGCGGTCGCGGGCGCGGGCAGGCGCAGGACCCACAGCAGCAGCGCCGGGCACAGGATCAGGTGGCCAAGCGGGATCTCCAGCAGCGGCTCCTCTCCGATGCGGCCAAGCCAGGCGATGTTCTCGGCCAGGGTCAGGGCCAGCCCGAGGATCATCAGCGCCCAGAGCGCGGGGGTGGACAGCCGCGGCGGGTGGCGCGCGATCAGCCAGCCCATGACCAGATAGGGGTACAGGTACAGCGGCCCGTTGCGATAATGCTCGACCGGCACCTCGGACATCCCGCTCATCCGGGCATATTGCAGCGCCAGCCCGATCAGGCCCAGCAGCACGGCCGAGCCGATCACCGCCCCCTGCCCCAGCCTCAGCATCAGGCCCAGGATGACGCCGGACACCGCAAGCCCCTGCAGGAACCACAGATGCATGAAGCCCAAAACAAGCTCGGTCGCGGTCAGCCCGACGGGCCGGGTGGTGTAGTAGGGCCACAGAAACAGCAGGTAGACCGCCGACCAGACCGCATAGAGCAGCAGCAGATGCCCCACCCAGCCCGACAGGCGCCCCCGGCGCAGGGTCGAGGCCAGATAGTATCCCGCGATCAGCGTGAAGACCGGCACGGCCACCCGCAGGATGCCGTTGCCGGCCGCCAGCCCCCACAGGCCGACCTGCCCCGCCTCGCGCAGGCTGTCGCGCGCCAGGCCCGAATGGGCCAGCACCACGTAACAGGCCAGGATCACCCGCAGGTAATCCACCGACATCACCCGTGCCTGCCCCTGATCCACTGCTGCCCCCCGCGCGCCCGGTCCCTGGACGGGCCGACCCAAGGCCGGGCATAGAAGGCCGCGCAAGCGCAGGTCAAATCACGTCATCTTTGGCGGCGGCCGCCCGCACGGCGCCCTGCGTTTCCGGCTTCACATCCGCGCGCCATTGCGCTAAGGGCACCGCTTGGCGCCACGCACCCTTGGAGGGTGGTGCCCTCAACAACGGTTAAGGATTAAAGCAATGGCCAAAGAGATTCCGAATCTGGTGGCCGAGGCACGCGCGGGGTCAGGCAAGGGGGCCGCCCGCCAGGCTCGCCGTGACGGCAAGGTGCCCGGTATCGTGTATGGTGACAACAAGGATCCCGTCTCCATCGCGTTCGACTTCAACAAGCTGCTGACCAAGCTGCGGGCCGGACGGTTCATGTCCACCCTGTGGAACCTGCAGGTCGAGGGCCAGGACGACGTCCGCGTCATCTGCCGCGGCGTGCAGCGCGACGTCGTGAAGGATCTGCCGATCCACATCGACTTCATGCGCCTGCGCCGCACGTCCAAGGTGAACCTGTTCATCCCGGTCGAGTTCATCAACGAGGACACCTGCCCCGGCCTGAAGAAGGGCGGAACGCTGGTCACCGTGCGCAACGAGGTCGAGCTGATCGTCACCGCGGGTGACATTCCCGATCACCTGACCGTGGATCTGGCGGGCCGCGAGATCGGCGACACCATCCATATCAGCGACATCACGCTGCCCTCGGGCGCCAAGGCCACGATCGACCGCGACTTCGTCATCGCCAACCTGGCCGCGCCCTCGGCGCTGCGCTCGGAAGACAGCGAAGGCGGCGAGGCCGAGGCCGAGGTCGCCGCGGACTGATCTCCGCGCGCATCGGTCGCATGACCCTGGGGGCGGTGCCATCGGCGCCGCCCCTTTCCAATTCCGGGCCGCTTTGCTAGCCCCACCCGCATGGAGACACGCATGGACCCCGTTCACATCGTCGGCGCCGGCCTGGCCGGATCCGAGGCCGCCTGGCAGATCACCCGCGCGGGCATCCCCGTGGTGCTGCACGAGATGCGCCCGCAGGTGGCGACCTTCGCCCACAAGTCCGGCGACTGCGCCGAGATGGTCTGCTCGAACAGCTTCCGCTCGGATGACGACGTGATGAACGCCGTGGGCCAGCTGCATTGGGAGATGCGGGCCGCGGACGGGCTGATCATGGCCATGGCCGCCCGCCACCGCCTGCCCGCCGGCGGCGCGCTGGCCGTCGACCGCGAGGCCTTTGCCGCCTCGGTCACGCAGGCGCTGCGGGCCGAGCCGCTGATCACCTTCGCGCCGGGCGAGGTGACCGACCTGCCCTCGGACGGCAACTGGATCGTGGCGACGGGCCCGCTGACCTCGGACGCGCTGGCCTCTGCCATCCGCGGCGTGACCGGCACCGAGGCGCTGGCCTTCTTCGACGCCATCGCGCCCATCGTGCATGCCGACACGATCGACATGAGCGTGGCTTGGGAACAGAGCCGCTACGACAAGGGCGAGACGCTGGCCGAGCAGAAGGCCTATATCAACTGCCCGATGACCAAGCCCGACTACGAGGCCTTCATCGACGCCCTTCTGGCCGCCGAGAAGACCGAGTTCCACGAAGGCGAGACGGCGGGCTATTTCGACGGCTGCCTGCCCATCGAGGTCATGGCCGAGCGTGGCCGCGAGACGCTGCGCTTCGGCCCCATGAAGCCCGTGGGCCTGACCAATCCGCACAAGCCGGACGAAAAGGCCTATGCCGTGGTCCAGCTGCGCCGCGACAATGCCTTGGGAACGCTCTACAATATCGTGGGCTTCCAGACCAAGATGAAGTACGGCGCGCAGATCCAGGTCTTCCGCATGATCCCCGGCCTGCAGGAGGCCAGCTTCGCGCGCCTCGGCGGCATCCACAGGAACAGCTTTCTCAATTCGCCCACGCTGCTGGACGACCGCATGCGGCTGCGCCTGCGCCCGAACCTGCGCTTCGCGGGCCAGGTGACCGGGGTCGAGGGCTATGTCGAAAGCGCCGCGATGGGCCTGCTGGCGGGCCGCATGGCCGCCGCCCAAGCCCTGGGCCGCGACCTGCCGCCGCCGCCCGTCACCACCGCGATGGGCGCGCTGATCCATCACATCACCGGCGGGGCCGAGGCCAAGACCTTCCAGCCGATGAACGTGAATTTCGGCCTCTTCCCGCCCCTGCCCGAGGCGCGCAGCGGGCGCCGGGGCCGCAAGGACCGCTATCCGGCCTACACGCAGCGCGCCAAGGATGACTTCGCCGCATGGCTGGCCGCGCAATAGGCCCGGGCGAGGTCACGCGCTTCGCCCCCTCGCCCACCGGGCTGCTGCATCTGGGCCATGCCTTCTCGGCCCTGACCGCCGCCGCCCAGGGCGCCTTCCATCTGCGCATCGAGGATATCGACCGCGACCGCTGCCGCCCCGAATTCGAGGCGGCGATCCATGACGACCTGCATTGGCTGGGCCTCGACTGGCCGCAGCCGGTGATGCGGCAATCCGACCGCCTGCCCGCCTACCGGGCCGCGCTCGATCGGCTGGCGCCGCTGAGCTATCCCTGCCGCTGCCGCCGCGGCGACATCCGCGCCGCCCTGTCGGCCCCGCAGGAAGGTGCCCTGCCGGCCGGTCCCGACGGCCTCGTCTATCCCGGCACCTGCCGGGGCCGGGACCTGCGCGATGCCGGCCCCGACGACGTGATCCGCCTCGACACCGCCCGCGCCTTCGAGGCGCTCGGCCTCGACCGGATCGGCTTTCGCGACCGCAGGGTCCTGCCCGATCACGACCACGTCCTGACCCGCGACCAGGTCGCGCAGGGCATCGGCGACGTGATCCTGTCCCGGCGCGGCATGGGCACGTCCTATCACCTGGCGGTGGTGGTGGACGACGCGGCCCAAGGCATCACGCTGGTCACGCGCGGCAAGGACCTGTTCGACGCGACCTACATCCATGTCCTGCTGCAGCGCCTGCTGGACCTGCCGACGCCCGCCTACCTGCACCACCGCCTGATCCGCGACGACGCCGGCCGCCGCCTGGCCAAGCGCGACGACGCCCGCGCCATCCGCCACTACCGCGACGAGGGCGCCACCCCCGCCGACATCCGCCAGATGATCGGCCTCTGACCCTTCATCTTGGCGGGAAATATCCCGGGGGGAGTCCGCAGGACGGGGGCAGCGCCCCCCTCACCCCATCGGTGCCATGATCTCGACCTCGGCCCCGTCACGCACCGCCCTGTAGAAGCAGCTCCGCCGGTTCGTGTGGCAGGCCGGCCCCGTCTGATCGACCCGCAGCAGCAGGCAGTCGCGGTCGCAATCCAGCCGCATCTCGACCAGCGCCTGCACATGACCCGAGCTTTCGCCCTTGACCCAGAAGGCCTGGCGCGAGCGCGACCAATAGGTCACCCGCCCCGTCTCCAGCGTGCGCGCCACGGCATCGGCGTTCATCCAGGCCATCATCAGCACCTCGCCCGTGCCCGCATCCTGCGCGATGGCCGGGATCAGCCCCGCCGCGTCATATTTCAAGCTGAGGGGATCGAACATCGGGTTTCCTTTCGCGGGGAGCGTCCCTATCTAATCCGGGACGATGCCGCGGGAAAGCCCGACCGGAGGAATGATGTCCGACAGCGATCTTCTGCAGCTCTACTCGCGCCGCATCCTGGCCCTGACGACGGCCATCCCGCATCAGGGCATACTGACCGCCCCGCAGGCGAGCGTCCAGCGCCGCTCGCCGCAATGCGGATCTTCGGTCACGGTGCATCTGTCGCTGCAGGGCGACCGGATCAGCGAATTCGCACAGGAGGTGCGGGCCTGCGCCTTAGGCCAGGCCTCGGCCTCGGTGCTGGGCCAAGCGGTCATCGGGCTGGACCGGGCGGCCCTGTCGACGGCGCGCGACCAGCTGCGCGACATGCTGACCCGGGACGCCCCCGCCCCCGATGCCCCCTTCGGCGATCTCGAGGCGCTGACCCCGGCCCGGGCCTATCCCAACCGCCACGCCTCGATCCTGCTGGCTTGGGACGCCACGCTGGAGGCGATGGACAAGGCCGCCGCCTGACCGACCCGACCCTTCAGGCGAAAAAAAGGGACCGACCCCTGCCAGGGTCGGTCCAGGTGCGCGTGCCGGGACGGGACAGACGCACAGGCGGGCGCCGGTCGGGCAACGCGGGGCAGGCGGTCAGACCTGAAGGAATGCGGGCATCCACAGCAGGACAATGGTGGTCAGGGCCAAGGCGGCGGCGCCGAGCATATCGGTGGCAAGTTCACGGGTCACGGGGCAACTCCTCTCTCTGTTGCTCCTTTGTTCTTACAATTTTACCGATTCGTAAAGAACTTTATGAGAACATCCGGGGTCAGCCGACCTGAATCAGCCGGATCGCCTGATCCTGCTGCATCAGCCACATCAGCAGCCGCAGCGCCTGCCCGCGCGGGCTGTCCAGCCCGGGGTCACGTTCCAGCAGCGCACGGGCATCCTGCCGCGCCACCGCCATCAGGCCGGACTGGTGTTCCAGATCGGCGATGCGGAACCGCGGCAGGCCCGACTGCGCCGTGCCGATGACATCGCCCGCACCGCGCATCTCCAGATCGACCTCGGCGATGCGGAACCCGTCCTCGGTGTCGCGCAGGGTGGTCAGGCGCCGCGCGCCGGTCTCGTTCAGGGGCGGATGATACATCAGGAGGCAGGTCGAGGCGCCCGTCCCCCGCCCCACGCGCCCACGCAGCTGGTGCAGCTGCGCCAGGCCGAAGCTTTCGGCGCGCTCGATCACCATGATCGTGGCCTGCGGCACGTCGACCCCCACCTCGATCACCGTCGTTGCCACCAGCAGCTGCGCCCGCCCCGAGGCGAAATCCGCCATCGCCATGTCGCGCTGATCGGGCGGCATCTGGCCGTGGACCAGCCGCACCGCCTCGCCGAAGATCGCCCGCAGATGGGTGAAGCGCCCCTCGGCGGCGGTCAGGTCGCTGACCTCGCTCTCGTCGACCAGCGGGCAGACCCAATAGGCCCGCGCCCCCTGCGCCATGGCAGCGCGCAGCCGCTCGGTCACCTGATCGATGCGCTGGTCGGCGATCATGACGGTGGTGATCGGCTGGCGGCCCGGAGGCTTCTCGTCCAGCACCGACAGGTCCAGATCGCCGTAATGGGACAGCGCCAGCGACCGGGGGATGGGGGTCGCCGTCATGATCAGCATGTCGGGCGGCACCTCGCCCTTGGCCGACAGCTGCAACCGTTGGGCCACGCCGAAGCGGTGCTGCTCGTCGATGATCGCCAGCCGCAGATCGCGGAACTGCACATCCTTCTGGAAGACTGCATGGGTGCCCACCAGGATGTCGATGCGCCCGTGGGCCAGATCCTCCAGGATCTGCCCGCGCAGCTCGCGCTTGTCGCGGCCCGTCAGGGCGGCCAGCCGCACGCCCGCCGCCTGCGCCAGAGGCTCCAGCGCGCGGGCATGCTGGCGCGCCAGGATCTCGGTGGGCGCCATCAGGACGGCCTGGCCCCCCGCCTCGACCGCAGCCAGCGCCGACAGCATCGCCACCAGCGTCTTGCCCGCACCCACATCCCCCTGCAGCAGCCGGTTCATCCGCTGGTCCGAGGCCATGTCGGCGGCGATCTCGGCGGCGGTGCGGGTCTGCGCTACGGTCGGCGGCCAGGGCAGGCTGTCCAGCACCCGCGCCCGCAACCGCCCGTCGCCCGCGCTGGCGCGGCCCTTCTGGCGCCGCTTCTCGCGCCGCACCAGCGCCAGGGTCATCTGGTGGGCCAGGAACTCGTCATAGGCCAGCCGCGCCCGCGCGGGCGTGTCGGGCGACAGGTCCGCCGCCGCGCGCGGCGTATGGGCATCGTGCAGCGCCTGCGCAAAGCCCGGCCAGCCGCGCGTGGCCAGCAGATGCGGGTCGATCCATTCGGCGGCCTCGGGCAGGCGCGTCAGCGCGGCCTCGACCGCCTTGGCCATGCCCTTCTGGGTCAGCCCGGCCGAGAGGGGATAGACCGGCTCGAACTCGGCGGGCGGGGCGTCGCCCTCGGGCTGGATATGGTCGGGATGGACCATCTGCGCCAGCCCGTCGAACAGCTCCAGCTTGCCGCTGATGGTGCGGCGGGCGCCGGGGGGCAGCTGCCCCTCAAGCCATTCGGCGCGGGGGCGGAAGAAGATCAGCGTCAGATCGCCCGCGCCGTCGCTGCAATGCACGCGCCACGGGCGGCCCTTGGCCTGTGGCGGGTGATGGCGCGTGACGGTCACGGTGACGGTGACGACCTCGGGGGCGCGCGCATCCGCGATCCGGGCGATGCGGCGGCGCGTCACCCCGCTGGCGGGCAGGGTCAGGATCAGGTCGCGGGGCTTGTCGATGCCCATCTGCTCCAGCGCGGCGCGGCCCTTGGGGCCGATGCCGGGCAGCGTGTCGATGCTGGCGAACAGCGGAAACAGCGCCGGAGGGCGACCTTTGACTTCGGTCATTGCGCGCCCGCGATGCGCAGCCATTCGTCCTCGTCGATGACGGTGACGCCCAGATCGGTGGCCTTCGCGGCCTTGGACCCCGCCCCCGGCCCCGCGATCAGCAGATCGGTCTTGGCACTGACCGAGCCCGCGACCTTGGCGCCCATCGCCTCGGCCCGGGCCTTGGCCTCGGCCCGGGTCATCCGTTCCAGCGTGCCGGTGAAGACCAGCGTCTTGCCCGAGATCTCGGTCACCGCCGCACCGGGATCCTGGGCCGGCAGCACGTCCAGCTGCGCCACCAGCCGGTCGATCCCCTGCCGTTCCGAAGCCTGCGCGAAGGTCGTGACCAGCGAATGGACCAGCACCGCGCCGATCCCGTCGATGCCGGTCAGCTCGGCCCAGTGGGGGCTATCGGGCAGCGTCGCGCGCCGGGCCTTGTCGTCGGGCGCGGCGAAGGCTGGCTCGCGCGCCGCCCCGTCGATGGCGGCGACCAGCGCCTCCCAGGTGCCGAAATGGCGCGCCAGCGTGGCCGAGGCGACCTCGCCCACATGCCGGATGCCCAATGCAAAGACCAGCCGCGCCAAGGGGATGGCACGCTTTTCCTCGATGGCCGCGAACAGCTTGTCGGCGGACCTTGCGCCGAACCCGTCGCGGTTCTTCAGACGGCCCAGGTTCCTCGCGTCGCGCGCCGCCAAAGTGAAGATGTCGGCGGGTTCGCGGATGGGCAGGTCCGGGTCGGCGAAGAACATCTCGACCTGCCTGGCGCCCAGGCCCTCGATGTCGAAGGCGGCCCGGCTGACGAAATGCTTCAGCTTCTCGACCGCCTGCGCGGGGCAGATCAGCCCGCCGGTGCAGCGACGCACGCTGTCGCCCGGCTCGCGGATCGCCTCGGACCCGCATTCGGGGCAGAGGACCGGATAGACATAGGGCACGCTGCCCTCGGGACGCCGCAACAGGTCGATATCGGCGATCTTGGGGATCACGTCGCCGGCGCGATAGACCTTGACCCAGTCGCCCTCGCGGATGTCGCGCCCCTCGCGGATCGGCGCACCGGTGTTGTCGCGCCCGGCGATGTAATCCTCGTTGTGCAGCGTGGCGTTCGAGACGACCACCCCGCCCACGGTCACCGGCTCCAGCCGGGCGACGGGCGACAGGGCGCCGGTGCGGCCCACCTGGATCTCGATCCGGTCCAGCCGCGTCCAGGCGGTCTCGGCCGGGAACTTGTGGGCCAGCGCCCATCGCGGCGTGGTCGAGCGGAAGCCGAGCCGCCCCTGAAAGCCTAGGTCGTTCACCTTGTAGACGACCCCATCGATGTCATAGCCCAGGGTCGCGCGCTGCTGCTCGATCGCCGCCCAGGTCGCGATCATCTCCTCGGGGGTGCGGCAGAGGCGGGTCAGCGGGTTGGTCTGGAAGCCCAGGTCCCGCAGCCGCTCCACCGATTGCATCTGCGTGGGCGCCAGCGGGGCCGAGACCTCGCCCCAGCCATAGGCGAAGAAGCGCAGCGGGCGGCGGGCGGTCACCGCCGGGTCGATCTGGCGCAGGGATCCCGCCGCGGCGTTCCGGGGATTGGCGAAGACCCGCCCGGCCTCCGAGGCGTTCAGCGTCTCGAAGTCTGCGTGGCTCATGTAGACCTCGCCCCGCACCTCGAGGATGGCGGGGGGATCGGCGGTCAGGATCTGCGGGATGTCGGCGATGGTGCGGGCATTGGCGGTCACGTTCTCGCCCACGTGCCCGTCGCCGCGCGTGGCCGCCTGGACCAGACGGCCCTTCTCATAGCGCAGGGACAGGGACAGCCCGTCGATCTTGGGCTCGGCCGTCATGTCCAGCGCGCTGTCCGCCGGCAGGGCCAGGAAGGCGCGGATGCGGGTCGCGAAATCCGCGACCTCCTCGGCGGTGAAGGCATTGCCCAGGGACATCATGCGCTGCGCATGGGTGACCTTGCCGAAACCCTCGGCGGGGGCGGCGCCCACCTGCCCCGTCGGACTGTCGGGCAGGGCCAGATGGGGGAAGCCCTTTTCCAGTGCCGCCAGCCGCGCCTTGAGCGCATCGTACTCGGCATCCGCGATCTGCGGCGCGTCCTGCTGGTGATAGGCCGCGTTCGCCGCCGCGACCCGGGCGGACAGGTCGGCGATCTCGGCGGCGGCGGTCTCGTCGTCCAGTTCCGTGACCGGCTGCCGGTCGGCCATGTTCTCCGCCATCTCTGCCCTCTTGCCCTGATCCCGGCCGGATCGCGCCGGTCCCGTCAGCCGAGGGTATCGCCCAAGGGGGCGGAATCGTCCAGACCGGCATTGGTGCCGGCATCGCAAGGGGCCGCCAGCATCCCGGTCAGGCGCTGACGGCCAAGCGCTCCTCGTGGCTGGGGCCCGGATCGCGCAGCACATAGCCCCGGCCCCAGACCGTCTCGATCAGGCTGTCGCCGCCCAGCGCCTCGGTCAGCTTCTTGCGCAGCTTGCAGATGAAGACGTCGATGATCTTCAGCTCGGGCTCGTCCATGCCGCCATAGAGATGGTTGAGAAACATCTCCTTGGTCAGGGTCGTGCCCTTGCGCAGGCTCAGAAGTTCCAGGATCTGGTATTCCTTGCCGGTCAGGTTCACCGGCTTGCCCCGCACCTCGACCGAGCGCGCGTCCAGGTTCACCACGATCTCTCCGGTCCGGATCAGCGCCTGGCTGTGCCCCTTGGAGCGGCGGATGATCGCCTGGATCCGGGCCTGCAGTTCCTCGCGGTTGAAGGGCTTGGTCATGTAGTCGTCGGCGCCGAAGCCGAAGCCGCGCAGCTTGCTTTCGGTGTCGTCCGACCCGGTCAGGATCAGGATGGGCGTGTCGATCCGGGCCAGGCGCAGATGCCGCAGCACCTCCATCCCGTGCATGTCGGGCAGGTCCAGGTCCAGCAGGATCAGGTCATAGTCGTACAGCTTGGCCAGATCGATGCCTTCCTCGCCCATGTCGGTCCGGAACACGTTGTAGCTGGCCGCCGTCAGCATCAGTTCGATCGCCCGCGCGGTGCTGGGATCGTCCTCCACCAGAAGAATTCGCATTGGTCCGTCTTTCCCCCGAATCGTCACTCGTCATCACACCGACAATCCCGCGAACTGGTTAAGATGAGGTTATCAGTCCGGCCCTTCTGACCCACGCAATCTAAAGTTGTCTATATTTTTGTGCCGATGCGACCTTTAGTCCCGCCGTTCCGTGCCGGGCAACGGCCCTGCACCAGCCGTCGAATTCCTCGTCGGACAGGCCATAGCGGCGCAACGCCTCCTCTCGCGCGATCAGCCCGTGGGTCACGGCCAGGACCACCGTCTGCTTGCGGTTGGCGACCCATCGCGTGTCCGGAGGCGGCAGGTCCGCCACCGAGAGGATGCGCCCGTCCGCCAGGGTCACGATCCGCGGACCGGATGTCTTCTTCACGAACATGGGCCAGCATCCTTTCTCGACATGGCCCCATGCTTGCCCCAGACACTTTAAGGCGGGGTTAGCCAGAACGGCCGCAAGGCCCGGCCCGGGGTTGAGAATCCCAAGCATTTGCCTATATTTCGATGCAGTTCGCAGATGCCCGCCCCCTTCGACATGCCCGCCGGGCCGAAAGACCGCCAATGACCCTGATCGCCACCGCCCCTGCGCCCGCCCCGACGGCGGAGCTGAACAGCCTGGGTTTCGCAAAGCCGCCCGCCCAGACGCGGGTCGTCGTGGCGATGTCGGGGGGCGTCGACAGTTCCGTCGTGGCGGCGCAGCTGAAGGCCGAGGGCTATGACGTCATCGGCGTCACGCTGCAGCTTTACGATCACGGCGCGGCGCTGGCCAAGAAAGGCGCCTGCTGCGCGGGCCAGGACATCCACGATGCGCGCCGCGTGGCCGAGCGCATGGGCTTTCCCCATTACGTGCTGGATTACGAGAACAAGTTCCGCGAATCGGTGATCGACGAATTCGCCGACGCCTATCTGGCGGGCGCGACACCGGTCCCCTGCATCCGCTGCAACGAGCGGGTCAAGTTCCGCGACCTGCTGCAGACGGCGCGCGATCTGGACGCCGACTGCATGGCGACGGGCCATTACATCCAGCGCAAGCCCGGCCCCCATCGGGCGGAACTGCACATGGCCGCCGACCCGGCCCGCGACCAGAGCTATTTCCTGTTCTCGACCACGCAGGAGCAGCTGGACTTCCTGCGCTTCCCCTTGGGCCATCTGGTCAGCAAGGCGGAAACCCGGGCCTTGGCAAGCACGTACGGCCTGGGCGTCGCGGACAAGCCCGACAGCCAGGACATCTGCTTCGTCCCCAATGGCGACTATGCCGCCGTGATCGAGAAGCTGCGCCCCGGCGCCGCCGATCCGGGCGAGATCGTCGACCAGCAGGGCCATGTGCTGGGCCGCCACCGGGGCGTGATCCACTACACGATCGGCCAGCGGCGGGGCCTGGGCATCGGCGGCGGCGATCCCCTGTATGTGCTGCGGCTGGAGCCCGAGACGCGCCGCGTCGTCGTCGGACCGCGCGAGGCGCTGTCGACGAAGACCGTCGCCGTGACCGAGGTGAACTGGCTGGGCGACCAGCCCTTCGCGGGCGAGATCCCCTGCCTGGTGCGCATCCGCTCGACCCGGCCGCCGCGCCCGGCGGTCCTGCGGCCCCTACCCGGCCGCCGCGCTGAGGTCGAGCTGCTGGACCCCGAGGACGGCGTCAGCCCCGGCCAGGCCTGCGTCTTCTACGAGGCCCAAGGCACCCGCGTGCTGGGCGGCGGCTGGATCAGCCTGCGTCGGCGGCCAGCTGCCTGATCCGGCCGATCATCGCGCGCACCCCGTTCGAGCGCTGCGCGGACAGATGCTCGTCCAGGCCCAACCGCGCCAGCGCGGCCTGGGCGTCGACCTGCCCCACCTGGTCCGGCGGCAGCCCCGCATAGAGCGCATGCAGCACCGCGATCAGCCCGCGCACGATCATCGCGTCGCTTTCGCCCTGGAAGTCGAAGCGGTCCTCCTCCAGCCGGGGCAGGATCCAGACCTGGCTGGCGCAGCCATCGACCTTGGTGGCGGGCACCTGGAAGGCCGGGTCCAGCGGCGGCATCGCGCGGCCCAGCTCGATCAGGTGGCGATACCGCTCTTCCCAGTCATCCAGAAAGTCGAAGGTCTGGGCGATATCCTCGAAGGCGGGGGTGGGCATGGCGTTCTCCTGTGACCGCCTCCGGACCTAGCCCGGGGGCGGGCCGAGGTCAAAGAGGCTTTTCCGCGCGGCCCGGATCGCCTATCACCGGGAAAAGACCGCCGAAGGGACGCGCCATGACCAGACTGACCCTGCCGCTGCTGATCGGCGCCCTGATCCTGTCGGGCTGCGGGCGGTTCGGGGACAGCGGCTGGAACCCGCTCGGCTGGGGCCCCGGCACCACCACCGCGCCGCAATCCATCATCCCCGAGGGCGGCTATGCCGCAAGCGCCGACCTGCGCCCCGCGGTCCCCCAGATCCTCGGCGCCGACTGGCAGCCCCTGCCCGAGGGGCGTCTGCTGGTCCTGCGCGGCTTCGGCCCGGTCAAGGGCTATCACTCGGCGGCCCTCGTCACCGCCCGCCCCCAGCCCGGAGACGCCCTGGCCCCCGATGCCGACGGCGTCCTGCGCCTGCGCTTCGTCGCGGTGCCGCCCGCGGCGGGCAGCCCGGCCGCCGCCCTGCCCGCCAGCCCCGCCACCGACACGATCACGGTGGCCCTGCCGTTGAGCTTCGTGCAGCTGTCGCAGATCTCGGCCATCGAGATCGCCGGCGCCGGCGGCACGGTGACCCTGCGCCGCTAAGCCTTGCACCGCCCCCGCCCCCGCGCTAATCGAGCGAGGTCGGAGGCGTGGCAGAGTGGTTGAATGCACCGGTCTTGAAAACCGACGTGGGTGCAAGCCCACCGTGGGTTCGAATCCCACCGCCTCCGCCAGCATCCCACCTTAGATCACTGCTTTCATGATGTCTTCCAAGGGATAGATCATCCCTCAGCGTACAATCGTCCGATGGATTTCGGCATTGGCTAAAAATGCGCGGCACGTCCGGGCACGGATGTCCGCATGCCCGGGCCACGCATCCGTTCAGAGTTCTTCTAAAAGAAAGTGAAGCATGGCCTCGGGTCCGGCACTCCCTCCAACTGTATTTTCGAGAGGGCCTGCGTCGCGGCGGCGAGGCCCTTTTGCTGGAAAAGTGCAACAGCCTGCCCCGTGTGCGCATCAGGAACGCCTAGAACTATGTTCGCGGGAAACGCAGGTACTCAGGTCAGACCACTTGGTGCCCGCGTCAGCAGCGGCCGTTTTCACCTCCCGTGCCATCGGCAAGGGACCGATGACCTGCTGGCGTGACTGCATCCGCTTGGCGACGAACTCTTGCCTCACCGGGGAAACAAGCGCATCTTGCGAAGTCGTCATTGCCCAGCTGTCGCCGGTTCCGGTTCAGGCCTCGAAGTGGCGGAGGAGGATGCGGCCAAGGCTCATGCCGCCAGCCGGTCCTTGGCGAGGGCATCGAAGGCCCGCAGATCGGCGATCAGCGCCGCCATCTGCTCGATGGGGATCATGTTGGGGCCGTCCGAGGGCGCGCGGTCGGGGTCCTCGTGGGTCTCGATGAACAGCGCCGAGACACCGACCGCACAGGCGGCACGGGCAAGCACCGGTGCGAATTCCCGCTGGCCGCCCGACGAGCCGCCCAGGCCGCCGGGCTGCTGCACCGAATGTGTGGCGTCGAAAACCACGGGCCAGCCGGTCCGCGCCATCGTGGGCAGACCCCGGAAATCGGTCACCAGGGTGTTGTATCCGAACGAGGTGCCGCGCTCGCACAGCATGATGTTGCGGTTGCCGGTCGATTCGAGCTTGGCCGCGACATGCACCATGTCCCAGGGGGCCAGGAACTGCCCCTTCTTGACGTTGATCGCCCGTCCCGTTTCCCCCGCCGCAAGCAGAAGATCGGTCTGCCGGCACAGGAAGGCCGGAATCTGCAGCACGTCGCAGACCTCGGCGGCCACGGCGCAGTGGGCGGCCTCGTGGACGTCGGTCAACACCGGCACGCCGAACTCGGCCTTGATGTCGCCCAGGATCTGCAGACCCTTTTCCACGCCAAGCCCGCGCTGGCCCGAGAGCGAGGACCGGTTGGCCTTGTCGTAGCTTGCCTTGAAGATGAAGCGGGTGCCGGTCGGTGCGCAGGCTTCGGCGATCTTCTCGACCATCATCCGGGCATGGTCGCGGCTTTCCAGCTGGCACGGCCCGAGGATCAGCGAGATGGGGTTCGCGCCTCCGATGCGGAGATCGCCGATGTTTACGATATGGGACATGCGCTTCATCCTTGCAGTCATGTGAGAGGGCCGCAGCGGACCGGGTCGGCTGCCTCTATCGGTGGGGTTGCAGGACAGGTCAAGCCGATCACGCCGAAACGGCGCTGCCGGGACCGCATTTGCGTGCGGCCGGCCCTCTAGAAGAGGCGCCGCTTGATGCGGTCGATCAGCGAATACAGGTAAAGCCCGCGCTGATAGCCGGGGCGCCGCAGGTCCGTCGCATCATGCCCTGCATCGGTCCAATCCAGCGCGGCCGCGATGCGGCGCCGGATGGCGGGGACATCGTCGGCGCGGAGACAGTAGTCCGTCAGATACCAGAACAGGAAGCGGTCGCGCCACCCTGCATCCGGCGGCGCGGGTGCGGCAATGGCCCGGGCCAGATCGGCATGGTTCCGCACCTGCTGCGTGACCGGGGCGAAATCCGATGCCGCATAGCTGACGACCGGCTTGCCCTGGACCAAAGCCTCGAAAAGGACGCCGGAATTGGCACCCACCACCAGTGCCGCCCCCTCGATCAGGCGATGGATCGATCGGGTCGAGACGGCGACCTGCGGTCGACGCGACAGGTCCTCCAGCAGGCTGGCCATGCGGGCGCTGGTGCAGCGTGGGTGGCGCTTGATGACGGTGCGCAATCCGCAAGCGGAGGCGGCACGGATCACCGTGAGCAGAGCCTCGCCCGGGTCGAGGAAGGCCCCCTTTGCAACCGAGTCGTTCAGCACCTGCAGGGGTACGAAGACGTAGCCGGCCTCTTCGGGCGCGTCCACCGGATCGGGCTGGGGATATTTGGATCGGTTGTGACGGCGAAGGTCCTGCGAGAGGGTCTCGCGGAAGCGGGTCGCCGCCCCCTGATCTTTTGCGGCGATCGCCGCCTGGAACAGCTCGGGCTGCGTCGCAAGCTGCGAAAAGCAGGCATAGCCCATCGGGTCGAGGCTGTAGAAGGGCGGGATATAGGATTCCTTGCAGCGGAGCAGGTTCCCCGCCGCATCGCCGTAAGAGTGGAAGCTGATGATCAGGTCCGACCGGTCGGCGCCGGGGCGCGGCGCGCGTTCGGCCCCCCGCGGCAGCCAGACCGGGTCGATCAGAAGCCCCAGTTCCGCCAGAGCCGCCAGCGTCGAGGTATAGAACATCCGGTGCCGGTCGCCATCGCTCGGATTGGCGAACCAGGCTTCGGGAACCTCCAGGATCACTCGCCGCCTGCCCGACCCGCCAGTGCCCATGTCCCGCTATCCGCGCCGCACCAGCGGCGCCAGACCGCGTAGATACGTCTTCAGGATCCTGCGCGGACCACCCGGTTTGGCGGTCGAATAGGCCAGCCACCGCAGCTTCGGATGGCGCCCCGTCCAATGCGCGCGGGCAAACGCGGTCGGATCGCTGCGCAGGTCATTGGCCAGATCCGGTCTGCCGCGCAGGCGGTAGGCCTTTGCCAGGAGCGGGATCGAGGACCACAGCCGCCAGTTCAAGGGGCCGTAATTGGCCAGGCGCCGCGCCTTCGATTTGGGCTGTTGCTGGACGGCATCGGCATAGGCGGTCTCGACGATGCGGAACTCGGACAGGTGCAGCGGACATTCGGCAGGCGGCTGCGCGCGCGGCAGGAACAGGCTGCCGGCGTCCAGGCCGAAATAGTCCCGCGCGATCCGGCCGTTCCCCGAGGCGGCCCTGTCCATGATCCGGTCGGCGGTCTCTTCCGACAGCAGCCAGGGGGCCGGCATGGGCAGGCCGTTCGCGTGCCGCCATTCGGTCAGCCGCGAGGCTGCCGTCTCGACGAAGCTCAGATAGGCGTTCTTGCTTGGAAACTTCCGCTTGTTGAACAGGCGGATCAGCTCGACATGGGTGCCCGAGAGCCGCGCCTCGTTGGCCTTGATGCGGGACGGCGCCGGCAGAGCCGTGATCTGCGCCAGTCCCGTCGCGCTTGCGAAATCCCGGACGATCTCCCAGTCCGATCCGGGTTGGCGAAGATAGCGGCGCACATGGATCGACTGTCGAGGCAGAAGCTGCTCCCAGCTGCGGATCAGCTTGTCATAGTCGAGGAATGTCTTGGTCTCGGGCGTTCCCAGCCATTTGTCAAAGGATTGCGACGTGGAATTGATGGCGCCGCCCGCCACGAATTCGGCATATTGCGAATTGGCCCATTCGTCCTGGCGTCGCAGATAGACGACCATCTCGACATCGAAACCGCTGAAATGCGTGGCCAGTGCCGCGGAATTCCGGCTGAGGAAGAAGGCCTCCGACGACAGGACGATCGTATGGATCCGCCCCGGCATCAACGCCAGCCCCTGCAGCAGATGCTGGCGCAGGCTCTGCCCGTTCTTCATGGCTTCGGCCATGAAGCGGGAATGCCCGGCCTGCTTGTGGGGCCGGTTGAGTTGCCAGAACAGCCCGACCTCGGGATACCAGACCCCGTCGCGCAGCAGGGCGGGACGATTGTCCTCCAGCAGATGCTGCAGCGCGGTGCTGCCGGTCTTGGTCGCCCCCAGATGGATGATCAGGCGCGGGCGCGTCGCGGGGGTTGCCATGGCCTCCGGCGACGGGTCCGCCGCGACCCGCTCGTTACGGGCATAGACGTTCAGCGCCTCCTGCAGATGCTGCTGGGCAGGGGTTTCGGGCAGACGCAGATATTCGGCATAAAGATCGGCGGCGGCGATCGGCTCCAGGGCCAGGGCAGTCTCGATCAGGTCGGCCCGCTGCAGTCGGGTGGCCGCCAGAAGAAGACCATAGGCGCCGGCCTGAAGATGCGGGCGCGACAGCTGCGAGGGATCGGGGATCAGGTCGCGCGGCCCCATGTCGCTGCGCTCCAGCGTGGCAGCCAGCCTGTCGAGGAACCGCGCCGTCCCCTTCTCTGCCTTCGCCGTTTTCCAGGCGAAGCCGAAATACAGGTAGTGCATGAACTGCGAGACCTGGAACCGGGCCAGCCACGCATGCGGCGAGGCGGGGTCCAGCGCGCCATGCTGCTGCAGATGGGTGATGACCAGATCGAAATTGTGCAGCTGGTCGTCGACATCCGTCATGGTCTGCGCGCGCCGGACCGCGCTGTCCTGACGAATGCGGTAGACGACGCCGTCGCTGTCGCAGATCGAGATCCGCGGATCCGCCATGTAGGCCTGCAGCAGGAAGGCGCGTTCCTCGCGATAGGTGGTCAGGAAGCGGACGTCATGTCGGGCCAGGAAATCGCGGCGATAGAGCCAGTTCCAGAAATGCCGGGAATGGGCGATCTGCGGATGGCTGGCCACGCTGACGCCGCGCATCTCGTCCGGGAAGAAGGCTTCGGTCGCATCCGGGCGCATCTGCAGCAGGACGCCGTCCGCATCCTCGACCTGCTCGCGGCGCTTGCGATAGCGGACCATGTCGGCCTGGTCCTCGTCGGCCATGGTCACGATCCGCCCCAGATGGTCGGCATCGGGCATGTAGTCGTCGGGATCGATGAACAGGACATAGCGCCCGCGCGCAACCTCCACGCCCTGATTGCGGGCGAAGCCGGGTCCGATATTCTCGGTGCGCCGGATCAGCCGGATGCGCGGATCCCGCGCGGCGTAGCCTTCGGCGATCTCGGCCGAGCGGTCCGGGCTGACATCATCGATCAGGATCACCTCGAAATCCTGGAATGTCTGCTTCTGAATCGAGATGAGGCATTCGGCCAGATAGTTCTCGACCCCGTGGACCGGAATGATGATCGAGATGGCCGGCTCGGCCGAAACGACCCTGGGGATAGGGCGGACGGGGCGATGCTGCTCGATGAAGTCCAGCACATCCTCGATCCGGGCCGGCACCGGACCCTCGGGCAGGTGATAGATCGTGTACCAGATGTAGAATGCGTGGAACAGTTCGGCCAGATCGCGCCTGCGATGACGGTGAGGCACCTCGGTCCGGTCATCCGTCAGACCCCAGCCCGCATAGGACGGCGCACCGAAGCAGACCACCTGCTTGCCAGCCAGAAGCGCCTCGAGCCCCATGCCGGAGGTGCCGACATAGACCTTGTCGACCAGATCGAACAGTTCGAACGGGTTGACGCTGTCGCGGACCATCCGCACCCGCCCCGAGGACGTCATCCGGTCGAAGTAGCCCCGCCGGGTGCCCCCCTTGACCCAGTTCAGGTCGGGATGCGTCTTGACCAGGATCTCGGCATCGGGATTCTCGGCGATGGCTGCCTGCAGCATCGCCTGAAAGTCCGTCTCGCTGGCGCGCCCGTAGAAGGTCGACGCATCCGAGAAGTTCTGGTCCACGACCAGCACGCGGCGGGCATAGCCGGGCGACACGGCAGGCCGGTAGAAGGGCTGGGAATTGTATTTCGAGATGCCGGCCTCGACGATCCGGCGCATGGCACGTTCGGCCCGGTCGCGTTCGGCCGGCGACAGTTCGAAATCGCCATTCAGCTTCTCGTCCAGCCGGGTTTCGTAATCCGACATGTAGTATTGCGCGCGGTCGTCGAAGATGTAGCCCAGGCAGGCCTGCTGCGGGCTGCGCGACGCCAGCGCTTCGGACCAGCTGGTGGTCGAGGCGAGAAAGCCCATCTCGAAGAACGTGACCGAATCGGTCGGCCGGACATGGGGCAGCAGGGCCTTGGTGCTGTCATGGGATTTGGACAGGTCATCCAGAACCGCCCCGTACATCAGCACCGGCGCATCGCCGTCGATCTCGGGATCGTCGATGGCGATCAGGTTCGGGAAGACGCGCGACAGGTTGGCCGAAAACGCCGTCTGCAGGTTGCTGCGCTGAAAGCCGATCCGGTGGGGCCGTTCGCGACGGGCCCAGAGCGACTGACGGAAATCGGCCTCTGCCCCTTCCGCCCCGTCGGGATGGGATCGGTCCAGCAGCTGCAGGAACTGACGGTGAAGCTCTCCTCCCACGGGGGTCGCCTTGGGCATCCCGCGCAGGGTCTTCCGGCTGTCCTTCGGCGTCGTCGTCATGGGCATGGCCACCTTTTGCCGCGATCTCCTTCCGACACTGGCGCAGGAGATGAGCGGATGCTGCTGCTGTTTCGACGGATCTATAGGCGAAACACTGTCAGGACGGTAGTCCCGGTGGGCCGCCCTGATCGTCGGTTTCCGTCAGCACGCCGATCAATCCTCCCGGCCCCGCAGGCGAGGAGGCCTCCGCATCCTCGTCCCGCCTGCTCCAGGCCATCGTGTGCTGAACGATCGGCCTTCCCCGGACGCTGGCGTGAAGCGTGACGACCAGATCGCCCGTGGCGACCAGCGGCGGTGACTGGGGCGACCAGAGCAGCAGATGCTTGAGCTGCCGAGGGGGGCCGCTTTCGCGGGAACTGATCCGGGTGGAATAAGGGCCGCGACTGTCCCTGCCCGCCCGGAAGGAAATGGCGGGACCGGACGGGGACGAGATCAGGAAGCAGGCCAGAAGCCGGCCCGTCAGGGGCACATGCAGGTCCTGTCGCAGCGGAAACATGTCGCAGGACAGGATGCGGTTGGCGAACGGCACCGGCGCGACGTTCTGCGGGGCGACGATCCGCAGGTCCTTGCCCGCGAAGGTCGAAGGATCGGGACGCGGCACCCGGGCGGATGCCGCATGGGTCAGTGCGGCCCGGGCCAGGGCCGCCGGAAATCCGGTATCGGTCGCATAGTGGGGGTTGTCGCGGTACAGCTGCGCGACCGGCAGATGCGCGAAGTCGCGTTTCCACAGCGCCTGCGCATCCAGGGCGGCAAGCCCGCGCCGGGCCAGCAGATCGGCCAGCAGCGCGCGATAGGGACTCTCTTCGTCCCCGGCGGCCTCGGCCCGGTTGTACAGCAGGACGGGAAGCACCCGGATCTGGCGCCGGGCGCAGATCTCGAACAGCCAGGACGTATGGTGCATCAGCAGCTCTGCCGTCTGACCATGCGCCAGGTAATTCGATTCGTTCAGCGAATATTCCCAGAAGATGACGGAGCCGGGCGGCAGATCGGAGGCGCCAAGCAGCCGGAAAAGCCCCATTGCCGTGGTGGCGGCCCCGATGCTCAGATTGAGGACCCCCGCCGGATCCGGATGCAGCTGCTTCAGCTGATCCACCCACCCGTCGCGCAACAGCGAGTTCGATCCCCCGATGACCACCACGGGAGGCGCGTCACGAACAGGCGCAAGCGGACCCGATGGGCGATGTGAGACATTCAGACTGATCAGAGACATCCCGGACCTTGTGCAATGCGATCCGGCATGTCGCCGGATCATGGCAATCCCGCATCGGCCGGTGGCGACAATCGCCCGCTCGATACCGACCATGGAATGGCGGCCGGATCAACCCTGGCGCGACCCGACTGCCAGAAGGCCGCAGATCCCCGATCGGATGGTTTCCCCCTAGGGGACCCTCCGATCACAGGATAACCGCCGCGCCAGGCCTCGCGACTTCAGGCGATCCCGGCCCGCAGGCAATCGTGGATATGCAGAATGCCCACGGGCCTTTCGTCGTGATCCACGGCGAAAAGCGCGCTGATCTTGTGCGCGTTCATGATCGCCAGCGCCTCGGCGGCAAGCGTCTCCGGGGTCACGGTCACAGGCTGGCGGGTGCAGACCTGACCGGCCTGACGTTCGATCAGCCCGACCATGTTGCGCCGCAGGTCGCCATCCGAGATCACGCCGTGCAGTCTGCCGGCGGCATCGGTGACGCCGACGATGCCGAAGCCATGGGCGCTCATTTCCAGGATCGCCTCGCTCATCGGCGTGTCGATGCGGGCCAGCGGCAGCTTGGCCGGACCGTGCATCAGCTGGATGACGCGCGACAGTCTTGCGCCCAGCTTGCCGCCGGGGTGAAAGACGTGGAATTCGTCGGACTGGAACCCCCGCGCCTCCATCAGCGCCACGGCCAGCGCATCGCCCAGGCCAAGCGTCAGGGTGGTCGAGGTGGTGGGCGCCATGCCGATCGAGCAGACCTCGGGAAGGTCGGGCAAGGTCAGGCGCAGGTCCGCGGCCCGCATCAGCGTGCTGTCCGGACGCTTCGAGATCCCGATCAGGGTCACGCTGAAGCGGGCGCAATGGGCGATGAGGTCCGACAGCTCTGCCGTTTCGCCCGAGTTCGAGATCAGGATGCAGATGTCGCTTGGCGTGACCATGCCAAGGTCGCCATGGCTGGCCTCTGCCGGATGGACGAAGAAGGACGGCGTCCCGGTCGAGGCCAGCGTCGCCGCGATCTTGCGTCCGATATGGCCGGACTTGCCCATACCCGACACGATGATGCGGCCGGTCGTGGCCAGGATCTTCTCGACGGCCGCGTCGAAATCGACGGGCAGGGATTCGGCGAAGCGACTAAGCGCCTCACCCTCCTGACGCAGCACGCGCGCGGCCGTGCCCGTCGCAGAGAAGGATGCAGGGAAATGGGCAGCCCTAAGTTCCGAGGATATGGTCACGCAGTCCCTGCCTTCCTTACGTCGTTTCGACGCGCGTAATCTAATTTGGGCCCGAGGTCACGGGGGTAACGCCAATTGTTCGCGCTTGGTGTCCATCCCGCCATCCGCCAGGTGGGGTCCAAGCCGTTTTCGGACGGGACCTGCAGGGGAAAGTCCCGCTGCGGGGACCAGAGGCGGGCAGTGGCGCGATCCACATAGACTTCGGAGAGCTGCCGACCGCGAAGCGCTGGCGCCAGAGACCCTGTCCGTGTCATTGGCGCCACGCGGCAGGTGCTGACCGAGGCCGAGGTGCAGGCCATGGCGCGGGCCAACATCCTGAACGCCCTGCGCGAGACGCGGGGAAAGGTCGCAGGTGCCGGGGGCGCGGCCATCCTGCTGGGCATTCCGGCCACCACATTGTACTCCCGCATGGCCAAGCTGGCGATCCGCGAGGCGGAATGGACGGTCCCCGGCGGCTGAAGGATGGGAAGATGACACTGTTGCTGCCCCGGCGCATCGGCTACAGCCGCTCCGAGACCGTCTCGGACCTTCTCGTGCACGCGATCGGCTTGGGCGCGGCCCTGCTGGCGGTCCCGATCCTCATCTCGCGGACATGGTCCCTGGGCGGCGAGGCATCGGCCCTCGTGGGCGTGTCGGTCTATGGCGCGACGCTGATTGGGATGATCCTGTGCTCGGCGCTCTACAACATGCGGCATCCGGACGCCTGGAGCCCGGTCCTGCGGCGGCTGGACCATGCCGCGATCTATCTCAAGATCGCGGGCACCTACACGGCCTTCGCGCTTCTCTCGCCCTATCCGACCGGCTGGTTCCTCGTCTGGATCTGGAGCTGCGCGGCCCTGGGCGTCGGACTTCGCACCATCGCGCCGGACCGCTGGCGCGGCATGGCGATCGGGCTCTATCTCGTCATGGGATGGTCGGGCGCCGTCGCGGGCGGCGCGCTCTTTGGCGAGATGTCGTCGCGGGTCTTCGCGCTGATCCTGGGCGGAGGGATCCTCTACACCGCGGGCTTCGCCTTCTTCGTGTCGCCGCGCCTGCGGTTCCACCGCACGATCTGGCATCTCTTCGTCGTCGTCGCGAGCGCCGTCTTCTACACCGCCGTCGCCACGCATGTCGCGGCACGCGCCTGACGGCACGGCTTGCGGGTGGAATGCGTCGCCCTTTCGGCTGACGCCCATGACGGCACCTTGGCCCGCCAGGCGTCAGTCCTAAAACCGGCCCCCGATGGGGGGCCGGTCAATCGGTATCCCGTCGGCCAAGAGGCCGGGGCGCCCCGTCAGCCCAGGATGCTGTTCAGGGTCTTCGACGGGCGCATGATCGTCGCGACCTTCAGGGGGTCGGTGTGATAGTATCCCCCCAGATCGACCGCCTGGCCCCTGTCGGCGCGCAGCTCGGTCAGGATCTGATCCTCCAGATCGGTCAGCTGCTGCGCGATGGGGGCGAACTCCTGCGCCAGGGCGGCATCCGAGTCCTGCGCGGCCAGCGCCTGCGCCCAGTACAGCGCGAAGTAATAGTGGCTGTCGCGGTTGTCGGGCTGGCCGGCCTTGCGGCCCGGAGAGCGCTCGTGATCCAGCACCCCCTGCGTCGCGGCCTCGACGGCGGCGGCCAGGGTGCGGGCCTTGTCGTTGCCGGTCGCCTCGGCCAGGAAGTTCAGGCTTTCGCCAAGGGCGCAGAACTCGCCCAGGCTGTCCCACCGCAGATGGTTCTCCTGCACCAGCTGCTGGACATGCTTGGGGGCCGATCCGCCGGCCCCGGTCTCGAACATGCCGCCGCCCTGCATCAGCTTGACGATGGACAGCATCTTGGCCGAGGTGCCCAGCTCGAGGATCGGGAAGAGGTCGGTCAGATAGTCGCGCAGCACGTTGCCGGTGACGGCGATGCTGTCCCGGCCGGCGCGGATCGTCTCGAAGGACAGCCGCGTCGCGTCGCGCGGGGCCAGCACGGTGAAGCTGTCGGTGGCGCCAGCATCGGCCAGGATCGGGCGGACATAAGCCAGCAGTTCCCGGTCATGGGCGCGGGTCTCGTCCAGCCAGAAGACCGCTTGGCAGCCTTCCAGCCGCTGGCGGTCGATGGCCAGGCGCACCCAGTCCTCGATCGCGGCGCGCCGCGTCGAACACAGGCGCCAGATGTCGCCCGCCTCGACCGTGTGGCGGTGCAGCTCGTCGCCATTGGCGGCGATGACGGTCACGGTGCCGGCATGGGGGATCTCGAAGGTGGTGGGGTGCGATCCGTATTCCTCGGCCTTCTGGGCCATCAGACCGACGTTCTGCACCGTGCCCGCCGTGCGCGGATCCAGCGCGCCGGTTTCCTTGAAGTACCGCACGCTCTCGTCATAGACATCGGCATAGGAGGTGTCGGGGATGATGCAGGTCGTGTCGACCTCGGCCCCGTCGGGGCCCCAGCTTTTCCCGCCCGCGCGCAGCAGCGCCGGCAGCGAGGCGTCGATGATCACGTCCGAGGGGACGTGCAGGTTGGTGATACCCTTGTCGGAGTTCACCATGTACAGCGGCGGGCGCTCGGCCATGACCGCGTCGATCTCGGCCCGGATGGCGGCGCCGTCCGGCATCTCGGCCACGCGGGCCAGCACGGTGCCCAGACCGCCATTCGGATCGGCTCCCGCCGCGGCCAGGGCCGCGCCATGGCGCTCGAAGACCGGGGCCAGCCAGGTGCGGACCACATGGCCGAAGATGATTGGGTCCGAGACCTTCATCATCGTGGCCTTGAGGTGGACCGAGAACAGCGTGCCATCGGCCTGCGTCTTCTCGATCTCGTCCGCGATGAAGCGGGTCAGCTCGGCCACCGACAGGAAGCTGGCATCGACGACCGTGCCCTCGGGCAGGTCGGGGCCGGACTTCAGGACCGTCTCGGCGCCGTCGGCCCCGGTCAGCAGGATGCGCACCGGACCGGCCTGCGCGGCGCTCAGCGTCACCGAGGTCTCGTTGCGGCGGAAATCGCCGGTGGACATGGACGCCACGCGGGTCTTGCTGTCCGCCGACCAGGTGCCCATCGAATGGGGATGCGCCATGGCATAGTTCTTGACGGCCTTTGCCGCTCGGCGGTCGGAATTGCCCTCGCGCAGGACCGGGTTCACGGCGGAGCCCTTCAGCGCGTCATAGCGGGTGCGGATCTGGCGCTCGGCCTCGGTCGCGGGATCGACGGGATAGTCGGGCAGATCGAAACCCTGCGCCTGCAATTCGGTGATCGCGCCCACCAGCTGCGGCACCGAGGCCGACACGTTGGGCAGCTTGATGACATTGGCCTCCGGCGTCTTCACCCATGCGCCCAGGCCCGCCAGATCGTCATCCTGCTGCTGGGCCTCCGTCAGGCGTTCGGGAAAGGCCGCGATGATGCGCCCGGCCAGCGAGATGTCGCGCGTGGCGACCGAGATCCCCGCAGCCGAGGCGAAGCGGCGGATGATCGGCAGCAGCGAGGCCGAGGCCAGTTCGGGCGCCTCGTCCACCTTGGTATAGATGATCTGCGGGGTGTCGGTATCGGCCATGGCGGAAGATTCTCCTCTGTTTTCTGCGCGCCACTTGATATGGCCGAGGCCCCGAGGTCAATGTCGGGGGTGCGCGGGAGAGGCCCGTCGATGGGGTTTGGCCGGACCGCGCAGGCGCCGGTGCAAGGCCATCACCCCAGCCCCACCTTCCGGCGGATCGCTTCGTCGCGCAGGGAGATCTCGGAGCCGAGGAAGCTGTCCGCCGCAGGGGTGCACATCCAGACCAGCGTGCGCGCGGGCCATTCGGGCGGGATGTGGACCGACCAGTCGATCTGGCTGACCGGGTTGATGCCGCTGGCGCGGATCGTCCGCTGCATGTCGGTGGCCACCGTACCGGGCGACAGGCTGATGGCGCGGATGCCCTCGGCGCGCGCCTCGTGGTCCAGCGCGCGGGTCAGCATCAGGGCGCCCGCCTTGCCGGCGCAGTAGGCGCTCCACCCGATCTGCGGGGCATGGGCCGCGCCCGAACCCACGGTCAGGATCGTCCCGCCCCCGCCCGCCCGCATGACCGGCAGCGCCGCGCGCATCCCGTGAAAGACGCCCTTGAGGTTGACGTCGATGGCCTGCCCCCACGCCTCGGGATCGACGGCCGCCAGATCCGCGATGGGTCCGATCAGGCCCGCATTGTTCACCAGCACGTCCAGCCGCCCGAAGCGGTCGTGCAGGACGGCCACCGCGCGCTCCAGGTCCAAGGCCCGCGCCACATCGCCGCAGATCGCCGTGCCGCCGATCTCATGGGCCAGGTCCGACACCGCCGCCTCGGTCCGCGCCATGGCGCCGACATGGGCGCCCGCCGCGGCGAAGGCGCGGGCTGCGGCGGCGCCGATGCCGC
Source organism: Paracoccus liaowanqingii (assembly GCF_004683865.2). Classification (NCBI taxonomy): domain Bacteria; kingdom Pseudomonadati; phylum Pseudomonadota; class Alphaproteobacteria; order Rhodobacterales; family Paracoccaceae; genus Paracoccus; species Paracoccus liaowanqingii. The sequence continues at coordinate 2,156,506 of NZ_CP038439.1, forward strand.
GGCTTGCCCCGGTGATCAGCACCACCTTTCCCTGAAGATCGACCATGTCACCCTCCGTTCCGCGCCTCGGGCGCCCCTGTCCGCTCGGGCCGCCATCCGGCCGGCCCCGTGTCATCGCTCCATCTGGATCATGCGCATCCGCGCCGTGCAAGCCGGTCCTGCGCGCGGCCCCCCGCGCCCGGGATGTCGGGATCGTGTGCGAACGGAAGGGCGCCCGCCCCGTTACCCCTGCCCATTCCCCAGCCACGGACCTGTTCAACGTGCCCCTTCGCGTCCTGATCGTCGCCAGCGAGACCCCCTCCCAACGCAGCACCCGGCGCCGATCCGCGGGCACCTCCTCGGACGAAAGCTATGCCCGGACCCTGCGCGGGCTGCGGGACGACCTGTCGGTGGACAGCCTGTCCTGCGTCGACGGCGGCGATGCCGAGCTGCCCGATCTGTCCCGCTACGACGGCGTCTTCTTCGCCGGATCGCCGATCCAGATGCACGAGGACACGCCCGAGACGCGGGCGGCGGCGCGCTTCATGGCGGGGGTGTTCCAGGCCGGGGTGCCGTCCTTCGGATCCTGCGCGGGCCTGCAGATCGCGGCGGTGGCGGCGGGGGGCGCGACCGGGCCCCGCACCAGCGGGACCGAGGCCGCCTTCGCGCGCAACATCACCATGACGGATGCCGGCCGGACCCATCCGCTGCTGCAGGGCCGCCCTGCGGTCTGGTCCGCCCCGGCCATGCATTCCAGCGTGGTGACGACCCTGCCCCCCGGCGCCGTCCTTCTGGCGCGCAACGCCGACACCCCGGTCGAGGCGGTCGAGATCCGGCATGGCGCGGGTCTGTTCTGGGGCGTGCAGTACCACCCCGAGATCACCTTGGCCGAGATCGCCGCCTCGCTGCGCCGACAGGCGCAGGACCTGGTCGACGAGGGTCTGGCGCGCGACAGCGCCGCGATCGAGGATCACGCCGCCCGGCTGGAGGCGCTGAACGACGACCCCCACCGCCGCGACCTTGCCTGGCAGCTGGGACTGGACGCCGAGGTGACGGATGCCGCGCGGCGGACGCTGGAACTGCGCAACTTCCTGGCCATGATCACCGAACGCTCGACCGCGATGGCGTGATCCCCCGGGCGGACCTCAGGGCGCAGGGTCGGCCCCGTCGCCGCGCCGCCGCGAGGTCGCCCGTTCCTGAAGGCATCACATCAGCGCAAGGCCTTGCGTTTGATGAAGATCATGCCGCAAAAAATGCCGGTCATCGACACGGAACTGGCCGTTGCTTTTCAGGAAGAAGGGCTGAAGGCGGGAGGATTGCGCGTTCGTCGGCCAAAAGCATGCTCATCTTTCAGGCCCCTTGCAGGGCGTAAATCATGCAAAGCGTACGGCCGGGCTTGGCTGGGCGCTCGGTGTTCTTGTCGGCCTCGCGGCCCGGCTGCCGCGAGAGTTCCAATCTCTGTTGTCCAATCTTCTGGCTGTGTTGTTTGCCGGACTGATGGCTGGAACCTGCGACTGGCTTGTCGGCGCGGGTCGCGCATCTGGCGGAACATCGCAGACGCTCGTCATGAGCTTGATCGGCGCCATGGTGACCTGCCGCCTCTTCGGCTATCAGTTCGAAACGGGGCGCGGCCAACGCAGCGCGCGGCAGATGCTGGACCGCGCCAGCGTCCTGCTGACCTTTGTCATTGCTGTTGCCCTCATCAACGTCCTTGTCGAACTGGGCCTGACATGAGCCTGCGCGGTATCCTGAAGGAACACGTCGCAGCACGGCTGCTGATGGCCGCGGGCCTTCTAGACCTGATGATCGTCTTTGTGGCCGCAAGATCCCTTGCGCCGCTGCTGCAAGACGAGATCCCGGCCCTGCGCGTGGATTACGCCGAAATCGTGATCTTTGCCTTGCTGGTTCCCATCATGTGGATCATCTGCGACCTGCTTCTGCCCGGAACCTCGCCAGGTCGCTTGTCCATGGGCCTCGAGATGGCGCACAAGAGCGGCGGATCCCTGTCCGTCGCGCGTCGCAGCATGCGTCTGCTGGGCAAGCTGAGCACACTGGGACTGTCGGGACTGCGTGTCGGGCGGCTTGCAGGATACGATCGTGCAACAGGCACGGTCTGGCTGTCGGCGATGTCGCGCGTTCCCCTGACGCCCCCCGAGCAGTGGCGCTTGAAATTCATCAATGGAACCTATGCAGGACGCTCGATCCAGCTCCTGCGGATACCCGGGTTTTCAGACCAGAAAACCCTTCGGATCGGACGGGGCGAGGGGTGGGCGAACATTGTGCTGAACGATCCCAAGGTTTCAGCCCGGCATTGCTTGCTGCGTGTGCAGGGACAGCAGGTTGAGATCCGCGATGGGGCAGAGCCAGGGCATCCCTCGGCCAACGGGACCTTCGTTCATGATGGACGCATCTCCAGCGAGCACTGGACCCCACTGCCGCTTGACCAAGTCTTCCAGATAGGCACCACGAAGATGCAACTGGTGGCGTAAGATGCACCCGACGGCGCAAACGCGGAACCGGGGTTCTTCGACCGATTGCTTGGCCGGTCGCGCCGATCCGCGAATTAGCAAAGACCTGCGGTTTGCTTCTCCAAGTATCAGACGCGCAGGCCAGGCAAGTCCCCGCGCCCCCGACCGGATCAGGGGCGCGGGCGTCATCACCAGGCGTTGTAGCCCAAGTACTTGCCCGACATCTCCAGCTTGACGCGGTCGCCCTTGGGGTTCGGCTCGCGCGACAGGGTCATCTCGAAATCGATGGCGGACATGATGCCGGTGCCGAACTTCTCCTCGATCAGCGCCTTGATGGTCGGGCCATAGACGCCGACGATCTCGTAGAGGCGATAGATGCAGGGGTCGGTGGGGACGGCTTGGCTCCAGATCTTGGTGGGGGGTTCGGACAGAAGGTCGGTGGCCTCCGAGGGCAGGTCCAGCGCCGCGACCAGCGCCTGCGCTTTCTCGGCGGGAAAGGCGTTCATGCCCATGCAGGCCGAATGGGTGAAGACGGGGGACATGCCGATCATCTCGGCGATGCCCTCCCAGGACAGGCCGCCCGCCTTCTTGGCGGTCAGGATCAGGGCGGTGACATCCTCGCGGGTCAGGGCGGGGGCGATCTGGGTCTGGTCTTTCATGGGGGTCTCCTCGGGTTGTCGAAGGGGTTACAGGCCAAGCCCGGTCAGGCCGGGATGGTCGTCGGGGCGCGGGCCCTGGGGCCAGTGAAACAGGCGGTCGGGCTCCGCGATCGGCAGATCGTTGATCGAGGCGTGGCGTACGGCCATCAGCCCCTCGGCGTCGAACTGCCAGTTCTCGTTGCCATAGGCGCGGAACCACTGGCCGTCCGCATCGTGCCATTCATAGCAGAAGCGTACGGCGATGCGGTCGGGGGCGTGGCACCAGATCTCCTTGATCAGGCGATACTCGTGCTCGGCCTGCCATTTGCGGGTCAGGAAGGCGCGGACCTGGTCGCGGCCGCGCAGGAATTCGGACCGGTTCCGCCAGACCGTGTCGGGCGTATAGGCCAGCGCCACCCGGTCCGGGTCGCGGCTGTTCCAGGCATCCTCGGCCATGCGGACCTTGGTAACGGCGGCGTCATGCGTGAACGGCGGGACCGGAGGCCGGGTCATTCGGCAATCGCGCGCAGATGGGCGGGGGCCGGAGTCGTGGGCTGCGTCAGGTCGATGCGCACCGTCTCGGGGCGCTGCGCCTCGCCGCCCGAGGCCTGCCCCGCCAGGTCCTTGGACCGCTTGCCCAGGAACTGCACCAGATGGTTGCGGATCGCGTAATAGTTCGGATGCTCGACGATCTCGGTCCGCGTGCGGGGCCGGGGGATGGTGATCTGCACCGATTCCGCCACGCGGGCGAAGGGACCGTTGGTCATCAGCAGGATGCGGTCGGCCAGCAGGATCGCCTCGTCGATGTCATGGGTGATCATGAAGACAGTCTGGTTCGTGCCGCCCCAGATCTTCAGCAACTCGTCCTGGATGGTGCCCCGCGTCAGCGCGTCCAGCGCGCCGAAGGGCTCGTCCAGCAGCAGCAGCTTGGGATGGTTGGCGAAGGCCCGCGCGATGGAGACGCGCTGGCGCATGCCGCCCGACAGCTGGCTGGGCTTGCGGTGGATCGCCTCGCCTGTCAGGCCGACCATCGACAGGTAGCGCGTCGATTCCTCGTCGATCCGGGCCCGGGTCCAGTCCGGGTGGCGGGCGCGCACGCCGAAGCGCACGTTGCCAAGCGCGGTCAGCCACGGCAGCAGCGAATAGTTCTGAAAGACCACGCCCCGATCGAGGCTGGGGCCGCTGACCTCGGCCCCGTCCATCGTGACCACGCCCGATGTGGGCTGGGCCAGCCCGGCGAGGATGTTCATGATCGTGGACTTGCCGCAGCCGGAATGGCCCAGGATGACGACGAACTCGCCCTTCTCGATCCCGAAGCTGGCATTTTCAAAGACGGTCATCTGGCCGCCCTTGCCGTCGGGAAAGCGCTGCGACAGCAGCTCGACGCTGACAAAGGGTTTGCTCATGAGATGTCCTTTTTCATTCCGCATAGGTCAGGCGGCGCTGCAGGACGGCGAAGACGCTGTCCAGAAGCATGCCGGTGACGCCGATCAGCAGGATCGAGAAGATGACCGAGGCGAGGTCCAGGTTGTTCCACTCGTTCCAGACGTAATATCCGATGCCGGTTCCGCCGACCAACATCTCGGCCGCGACGATGACCAGCCAGGCGATGCCGATCGAGATGCGCATGCCGGTGATGATGGTGGGCGCCGCGGCGGGCAGGATCACGGTCAGCGCGGTGCGCAAGCTGCCCAACTCGTGGGTGCGGGCGACATTGACCCAGTCCTGCCGCACACCCGACACGCCGAAGGCGGTGTTCAGCAGCATCGGCCAGATCGAGCAGATGAAGATGACGAAGATCGCGCTCGCTTCGCTGTCCTGGATGATGAACAGCGCCAGCGGCATCCAAGCCAGCGGAGAGATCGGGCGCAGCACCTGGATGAACGGGTTCAGCGCCTTGTAGGCCACCGGCGACATGCCGATCAGGAAGCCAAGCGGGATGGCGATGATCGCGGCCATGCCGTACCCGGTCAGCACCCGGCCAAGCGAATAGGCGATCTGGATGCCGATGCCCTTGTCGTTGGGGCCCGCGTCATAGAAGGGGTTGCTCAGCTGTTCCCACGCCTTGACGGCGACCTCGGACGGGGCGGGAATGCCCGCGCGGGCCGAGCCGCCGCCCATCAGGCGCTCGTATTCGGTCATCTCGGTGGCCAGCTGCTGGGCGGGGATCGCCATCTCCCATGCCAGCAGGGCCACCGCCAGGATCAGCACCGACAGCAGGGCCGCGCGGCGGTTGTCGGACCAGGTGCTGGTCATGCGCCGCGCCCGATGGCGAAGCTGGACAGATAACCCTCGGGATCGGCAGGGTCGAAGGTCTTGCCCATGATGTCATGGGTCCGGTAATTCTCGGCCGGGGCCTCGTAACCCAGATCCTGCATGACGGTGCGCGCATCGGCGGCCAGATAGACCTGCTCGGCGATGCCGCGGTAATCGACGTCGCCCTCGATATAGCCCCACCGCTTCATCTGGGTCAGGATCCAGACGCCCATGGATTGCCACGGGAAGGGGTCGAAATCGATCCGGTCGGGCACCTGGCGCACCTCGCCCAACCCGTCGGCGAATGTGCCGGTCAGCACCTGCTCGATCACCGGGACAGGTTGGTTCAGATAGTTGGCGGGCGCGATGGCGGCGGCGATCTCGGTCCGGTTGGACGGATCGCTGGCATATTGCGTGGCGTCGATGATCGCGCGCAAGAGGGCGCCATAGGTGTTGGGCATCTCGGTTGCAAAGCGCGCAGGCGCGGCGAAGGCGCAGCAGGGATGACCCTCCCACAGCTCCTTGGTCAGCAGGTGGATGAAGCCGATCCCCTCCCACACGGCGCGCTGGTTGAACGGATCGGGCGACAGGAAGCCGTCGAGGTTTCCGGCGCGCAGGTTGGCCACCATGTCCGGCGGCGGCACCACGCGGATCTGGATGTCCTGATCGGGGTCCAGCCCGTGTTCGGCCACGTAATAGCGCAGCAGGAAGTTGTGCATCGAGTATTCGAAGGGCACGCCGAAGGTCAGGCCCTTCCATTGCGCGGGGTCGCGCTTGTCCAGATGCTCGTTCGACAGCACGATGGCTTGGCCGTTGATGTTTTCCACCGCCGGCATGATGAAGGGCTGCGCCGTCGACCCCGCCCCCATCGTCATCGCCAAGGGCATCGGCGTCAGCATGTGACTGGCGTCGTATTCTCCCGACAGCGACTTGTCGCGCGCCACCGCCCAGCCCGCCGTCTTGATGACCGACACGTTCAGCCCATAGCGGGAATAGAAGCCCATCGGCTCGGCCATGATGATCGGCGTGGCGCAGGTGATCGGCACGAAGCCGATGGCCAGGTCCGTCTTTTCCAAGGGCCCCAGGCTTTCCAGCACCGCCGCCTTGGCCTGATCCAGCGGCAGGACCGAAGCCAGCGCGGCGGCCATCGTGCCGCCCCCCAGCATCCCCATGAAGGACCGGCGCGACACGTCGCTGTGTCCGAACATCGACCGCACGATCGCGCTTTCGACCGCCCGCTCGATCATTGCCTCGGGGGATGCGGGCAGGGACTGCGGGGTCGCGCGGCAGCCGGTGCAGGCGCATCCGGCCCCATGGCGCAGGTCGGTCTGTGCCGAGAAGGGATCACCCAGGGCTCTGATCGTCATGTCGGACCTCTCTGATTGTGTTGGATCCAGTTTGACGTGGAGCAGGTGAGGGGAAAACGGTCGGGACAGGCTCGTGACGGTTTTATTTTACTGTTATAAAATATATACTTAGGTTGCAGCGAACCAACCGTTGCGTTACGAATTTTCATAAAATACGATATTTCGTTTGCGCTTTGTTAACCTGGCGGGCAGTCATGCCGCATGGATGACGACATTGATTCCCTCCTCGGCCACCTGCCCCTTGCCGCGCTAATCCTGGACACGCAGCAGGATCGGATCGCGTGGGCTAACAGGGCGGCCGCGCAGCTTCTGACCCTGTCCCGCCCTTCCGGTGCCCGCTTCTCGACCCTTCTGGGCCGGGCGCTGCCGAAATTCATCGTCTTCGCCGACGAGGTCGCGCATCGGGGTCAGGCCTGGGCGCGCGACATCCCCCTGTCGGACGCCCGGGACCAGCCCCTGACGGTCGAGCTGCGCGCCACCCCCCTGCCCGGCCGGCCCGGACATCTGCTGCTGACGCTGCTGGATCTGCGCGAATTGGACCTGCGGGCCGAAGCCGCCGAGGCGGCGCAGACCTTCCGGTCCGGCCTGATGGAATGGAAGCACGCGCAGGCCTTCTTCGCCGATCTGGAACGCCAGAACCAGCTGATCCTGAATGCCGCAGGCGAGGGGATCTATGGCGTCAATGCCGAGGGCAAGACCACCTTCCTGAACCGCGCCGCGCAGGAAATGCTGGGCTGGACCGCCGCCGACCTGCTGGGTCGCGACATCCATTCGGTGATCCATCACCATCACCTGAACGGCGACCATTATCCCGCCCATGACTGCCCGATCTATCGCAGCTTCCGTTTCGAGCAGATCCACCGGATCGAGGACGAGGTCTTCTGGCGCAAGGACGGCCGCCCGATCCGGGTCGAATATGTCTCGACGCCCATCTACGACCACAAGGTGCTGGCGGGCGCAGTGGTGATCTTTCGCGACATCACCGAACGCTACGAGAACGAACGGCGGCTGCGCGAGGCGCTGGATCAGGTCGATGCGCTGCGCGACCGGCTGGAGCAGGAGAACGCCTATCTGCAGGAAGCGATCACCAGCGAGCGCGCGCATCATGACATCATCGGCGGGTCGGGGGCGACACGGCAGGTGCTGACCCGCATCGCGCTGGTGGCGCCGACCGATGCGCCGGTCATGATCACCGGCGAGGCGGGCACGGGCAAGGCGCTGGTGGCCACCGCGATCCACAAGGACAGCCCCCGCCAGCGCCGACCGCTGATCGCCTTCAAGTGCAGCGCCCATGCCCCCGACATGATCGAGGCCGAGCTGTTCGGCCAGATGCGCAGCCATCAGCTGGGCACGCAGCGCGACCGCCCCGGCAAGCTGGAGCTGGCCCATGGCGGCACGCTGTTCCTGGACGATCTGGCCGAGATGCCGCTGGAGCTGCAGGGCCGCCTGCTGCATGCGCTGCAGACCGCGCAGGTCACCCGGCTTGGCGATCTGCGCGCGCGGCCATTGGACATCCGCGCGATCGCCGCCCTGACCCGCCCCCCCGAGGTCGAGATCGACGCGGGCCGCCTGCGCGACGATCTGGCGCTGTTCCTCAACGTCTTTCCCATCCAGTGCCGCCCGCTGCGCGACCGCCCCGAGGACATCCCGCCCCTGACCGATCACCTGCTTGGTCTGGCCTGCAAGCGGATGAACCGCCCCTGCCCCCTCGTCTCGACCCGCACGATGCAGCGTCTGCTGGCCTATGACTGGCCCGGCAATGTCCGCGAACTGGGCAATGTCATCGAACGCGCGGTGATCCTGTCCACCGGCCATGACAAGCTGGTCCTGGACATGGGTGAGGAGGCCGCGCCCCTGCCCGCAACGGGGCGCGCGGTGCTGACCGAGGCCGAGGTGCAGGCCATGGCGCGGGCCAACATCCTGAACGCCCTGCGCGAGACGCGGGGAAAGGTCGCAGGTGCCGGGGGCGCGGCCATCCTGCTGGGCATTCCGGCCACCACATTGTACTCCCGCATGGCCAAGCTGGCGATCCGCGAGGCGGAATGGACGGTCCCCGGCGGCTGAAGGATGGGAAGATGACACTGTTGCTGCCCCGGCGCATCGGCTACAGCCGCTCCGAGACCGTCTCGGACCTTCTCGTGCACGCGATCGGCTTGGGCGCGGCCCTGCTGGCGGTCCCGATCCTCATCTCGCGGACATGGTCCCTGGGCGGCGAGGCATCGGCCCTCGTGGGCGTGTCGGTCTATGGCGCGACGCTGATCGGGATGATCCTGTGCTCGGCGCTCTACAACATGAAGCATCCGGATGCCTGGAGCCCTGTCCTGCGGCGGCTGGACCATGCCGCGATCTATCTCAAGATCGCGGGCTTTGCCACGGAGTGGTCATGGACTTGCAACAACGACCGCTCGAACACGAGCATTGACGGCATAACGCCCGCGATGAAATTGAAAACGGCTGCGAAAATACGATCACGTCCCGTGAAAAGCGGGGGGACTACCCGCGCGACGCAGCGAAGGAGTATGGACCGGCAGCGAGATGAACCGCCCCGGGTTTGTCGGAGAGTTTCTGGTTCAAGGATCAGGCTACTTTTTCGACAGCGTTCAAGTTTGCATAGAAGGCCTCCTCTGCTTGACCTGAGAACGGCGGTGCAAAAATCGGCCACGGTAGCGGCGGGATGACCCTGCTGCGGGCGGCGTAAAAGTCGTCCGCCTTTACCCTTTCTGGCGACAGGGAGGGCGGGAGGATTTTCACCGTGGACTTGTATCGTAGAGTGCGATTGGCCTGTGCCGAGGGGATGAGCCAGCGCGAGGCAGCGCGTCATTTCAACATCGCGCGCGACAGCGTAGCCAAGATGATGACGTTCTCGGTTCCGCCCGGATATCGGCGGACGGCCCCTGTGAAGCGGCCGAAGCTGGATGCCTACACCGGGATCATCGACGGCTGGCTGGAGGGCGATCGGGAGGTCCATCGCAAGCAGAGGCATACGGCGAAGCGGGTGTTCGAGCGGCTTCGCGATGAGCACGGGTTCGCCGGCGGCTACACGATCGTGAAGGACTACATGCGGGAGCGCGAACGGCGCGGCCGCGAGATGTTCGTGCCGCTGGCACACCCGCCCGGACATGCCCAGGCCGACTTCGGCGAGGCGGTGGCCATCATCGACAGTGTCGAGCAGAAGGCGCATTTCTTCGTCATGGACCTTCCGCACGGCGATGCCTGTTATGTCAGGGCCTATCCAGCGGCGACCGCGGAAGCCTGGGTTGACGGTCACGTCCAGGCCTTCGCATTCTTCGGCAAGGTGCCCGCATCGGTCCTCTACGACAACGACCGCTGCCTGGTTGCGAAGATCCTGCCGGACGGGGCGCGCCAGCGAGCCACGCTCTTCAACGGGTTCCTGTCGCATTACCTGTTCCGCGACCGCTACGGCCGCCCGGGCAAGGGGAACGACAAAGGTAACGCTGAGGGCTTGGTTGGCTACTCTCGCCGCAACTTCATGGTGCCGATCCCGCAGTTTGCGACTTGGGACGCGTTCAACGCCCATCTGGAGGCGCAATGCCGCAGGCGTCAGGGGGATGTCCTGCGCGGCCAGTCCGAGACGATCGGCCAGCGCCTTGGGCGGGATCTGGCTGCGATGTCCGACCAGCCGGCCGCACCGTTCGAAGCCTGCGATCAGGCCACTGGCCGGGTCAGCTCGCAGGCGCTGGTGCGTTACAAGACCAACGACTATTCGGTGCCGGTCGCTTACGGACACCGCGATGTCTGGATCAGGGGCTATGTCGCCGAGGTCGTGATCGGCTGCGGTGGCGAGGTCATCGCACGTCATCCCCGCTGCTATGACCGCGAGGACATGGTCTTCGATCCGGTGCACTATCTTCCGCTCATCGAGCGCAAGATCAACGCCCTGGACCAGGCGGCGCCCCTGGCCGAGTGGGATCTACCACCAGAGTTCGCGATCCTACGCCGACTGATGGAGGCGCGGATGAACAAAGTCGGACGCCGCGAGTATGTTCAGGTTTTACGCCTGCTCGAGACCTTCTGCCTCGACGACCTGCACGCCGCCGTGAAGAAGGCGCTGCAACTGGGTGCCGTCAGCTTCGATGCCGTTAAGCACCTTGTGCTCTGTCAGGTCGAAAGGCGTCCGCCGAAGCTGGACCTTGATGTCTACCCCTACCTGCCGCGCGCCAACGTCGCGACCACATCCGTGGCGAGCTACATGTCCCTGCTGTCGGGAGATGTAGCATGACTGAAGCCCCGAGGATCCTGCTCACCCACCATCTGAAAACGCTGAAGCTGCCGACGTTCCTGCGGGAGTATGAGAAGGTTGCGCGCCAATGCGCCGCTGAAGGGCTGGACCATGTCCAGTTCCTGTCGCGCCTGGTCGAATTGGAACTGATCGACCGCGAGCGGCGGATGGTCGAGCGACGCATCAAGGCCGCGAAGTTCCCGACGACCAAGAGCCTCGACAGCTTCGACTTCAAGGCGATCCCCAAGCTCAACAAGATGCAGGTGCTGGAATTGGCCCGCTGTGAATGGATCCTACGGCGCGAGAACGTCATCGCCCTCGGGCCGAGCGGCACGGGCAAGACCCATGTTGCCCTCGGACTGGGGCTGGCCGCCTGTCAGAAGGGCATGGCGGTCAGCTTCACCACCGCCGCGACGTTGGTCAACGAGCTGATGGAGGCCCGCGACGAACGCCGCCTGCTCCGCCTGCAAAAGCAGCTGGATGGCGTCAAGTTGCTCATCATCGATGAACCAGGCTTTGTGCCGCTGTCCAAGACCGGTGCCGAGCTCTTGTTCGAGCTCATCTCTCAGCGCTATGAGCGCGGTTCCAAGATGATCACCAGCAACCTGCCATTCGACGAATGGACTGAAACCTTCGGCACCGAACGCCTGACCGGCGCATTGCTCGATCGACTGACCCACCACGTCAATATCCTCGAGATGAACGGCGACAGTTATCGGCTCGGACAAAGCCGCGCCCGAAAGGCCGAAGCAACCACATAATCGCACCTTGCGAGATTGGCCCTGCGGGCCAAAGCGCCATGGCACGCGCCAGCTATTTGGGAAGCGCGCGCGCCATGGCGCTTGGCGCCTCGCCACTGGCCTGGTTTTGCGCCGCCGCGTGGCCGGTTTTTACGCCGCCGTTGACAGCTACAACTACTTCAAAGCCGCAGGCTATGAGGTCGATTGAGTGCAACCGGCTCTAGCGCGACTTTGGCATGTTCTTGCTGATGTGATAACTTCTGGATTCACGGGCGGCGGTTTAAGTGATTCATAGGGACCCAGCTTTGAGGAGGCTGGCGGTTCATGGGGAATTGGCGCGTCAATCTGGAATCCTGGCTGGTGCCGTTTGTTGGGACACACGACACGGGCGCGGATGTGCCCCGGCATATATCGCCGGACTGATTGGCCCGGGTGATCGCAAGAGCGTCCAGCCGATGGCCGCGCGGGATGGGGCGGTCAGTTATGATCAACTGCATCACTTTATCGCAGACGGGGTCTGGGACAGCACGCCGCTGGAGGCGACGCTTCTGGCCGAGGCCGACAGGCTGGTCGGCGGCGAAGATGCCTTTCTGGTCATCGATGATACCTGCCTTCCGAAGAAGGGGGACCATTCGGTCGGGGTTGCGCCGCAATATGCGTCCGCACTGGGCAAGACCGCAAATTGCCAGTCACTGGTTTCCGTGACGCTGGCATCACGTGAGGTGCCGGTGATGGTGGGGTTGCGGCTGTTTCCGCCCGAGATCTGGACGGGAGATTCCGACCGGATGGCCCGCGCCCGCATTCCTAAAGATCGGCAGGTTGCTCTCAGCAAACCCGAGATCGCCATCCTCGAGATTGACCGGGTAACGACTGCGGGTGTCCGCTTTGGCTGGGTGCTGGCCGATGCGGGATACGGGTCGAGCGGGCCTTTCCGCCAAGCGCTGAGCGCGCGCGGCCTGAGCTGGGCGGTCGGCCTGTCTCGACGCCAGAACGTCTATCCGGCAGATGTCGGGTTAGTCTTTCCGGAAGCGGCCAGAGAGCGGCGGCGGAAATATCACCTCCCGGACTGCGGGGCCGTTTCCGCCGAACGGATGCTGGAGGCTGGGAAATGGAGGAAGATCAGTTGGCGGCAGGGCACCAAAGGCAAACTGAGCTGCCAGTTCGCCGCAACCCGTGTCCGGATCTCCGATGGCCACCGGCATCGCATGGCAGATGGCCGTGTGCAGGCCATGCCCGGCGATGAAGAAGTCTGGCTGATCGGCGAACGTCGTTCGACCGGAGAGCGGAGATACTCCGCCTCCAACCTGCCAAACGACACGCCGATCAAGGCGCTCGCGGCCGCTATCACGGCAGATGGATCTGTGAACAGGCACATCAGCAACTCAAGGAGGAGCTTGGTCTCGACCATTTTGAGGGCCGATCCTGAACCGGCCTGCACAGGCACGCCCTGATGACAATGATCGCCTATGCCTTCCTGCAGTCCCGCCGCCTCGCCGCCGCGGGACGGGAAAAAAAGAATCCCCGGCCCGCCACCACAGCCGACAATGCCCGCTGTCTGGCAAGCCATCCTCGATATTCTCGCCCGTCCGCCGCCCGTGCGATGCCCTCACTGTGAAAGCCTTATCAGAGGAAAAAACCACGATCTGCCAAAGTAGTGCTAGGGACCCGTAAACGTCAGATCGTAGCTTCTGTCACCGACCGATTTGTGGGGAGTAGTTCAAACTTAATGGTCCCAAATGCAGCTTCGCCATATAAGATAACAAGTGTACAATCGCTGAAAGGCACCTCGAAGAATTGCCTGACCCGTCTTGCTGCGGTATGAGTGAGGGTGATCGGCGGCTTGGATTTTGACGATGGCGCAGTTGGGTTTCTTTGATCTTTCGGACCGCTACGCGAGCCTGGACGCCAAGAGGGACCCACTGGTCGAGATCGACGTTGTCGTGCCGTGGGATGAGTTCCGCCCGACGCTGGAGCGTGTCTGGCGCAAGCCGGATGCAGAGCGCAAGTCACGTGCCGGGCGCAAACCCATGGATGCCGTGCTGATGTTCAAGACACTGGTGCTGGGCGCGCTTTACAACCTGTCCGACGACCAGATCGAGTATCAGGTGCGCGACCGTCTGTCGGCCAGGACGGTTTCTGGGCCTGGAGCTCGAGGACCGGGTGCCCGATGCCAAGACGGTCTGGCTCTATCGCGAGGCGTTGGCGCAGGCAGGCTTGGTGGAGACGCTGTTCAAGCAGTTCGACAGCTATCTGGCGCGACAGGGTTACATCGCGCGGGGCGGGCAGATCCTCGATGCCTCTATTGTCCCGGTGCCGCGCAACCATAATGCGCGTGATGAAAACAAGGCGATCAAGAACGGTGAGGTGCCCGAAGACTGGGCCGACAAGCCCGCCAAGCGGTCACAGAAGGACGTTGATGCGCGTTGGACCAAGAAGCACGGGAAATCCCATTACGGCTACAAGAACCATGTGAACATGGACAGCAAGCACAAGCTGGTGCGGCGTTACCATGTCAGCGATGCGGCCCTGCACGATAGCCAGGCGGTGGACCACCTGCTGATGCGGGGCAATACCGGCGCGGGGGTCTGGGCTGATCCCGCCTATCGGTCCGAGGAGATGGAGGCCAGGCTGCGCGCCTTGAAGCTGAAGAGCCACATCCACCGCAAGGGCATGCGCGGCAAGCCGTTGACCGAACAGGCTAAGGGGAGCAATCGGACCAAATCCTCGGTGCGTGCGCGGGTCGAGCATATCTTTGGCGCGCAAGCCAACGACATGGGCGGCACGCTGGTGCGCACGATCGGCATGGTTCGGGCGAAGGCCAAAATCGGGATGAAGAACCTGGCTTACAACATGCGGCGCCTTGGTCAGCTGCGCCGCCTGAACCCGTGCCCGGCCTGACCCCGGGGCACGGCAATCAGGCCAAGAGGCAGGCGCAGCACCGAAGACCACACAGCACGCAAGGACGCCGACGGGTGACATCATCCCTGCCTCAAGCCGCCCAACCTATTATTCGAGGCCGGAAAGCGCAAAAATCGAGGTGCCCAGCATTCAAATCGAGCATCGCACCGATGCCGTGAATGACTACGGCACCCCGACCACCACCTGGCGCCCCTTTGCCAGCGTGCGTGCCGAGCGCATCGACCAGACCACCGAAGAGTTCATGCGCAGCTTTGGCGCCAGTGACGAGGAAGCCGTGGTGTTCCGCATCCGGCATCTGGACGGCATCAGCAACGCTGACCGGGTGCTGTGGCGGGGTGAGGCATTCAACATCACCCAAGTGACCCCCATCGGACGCCGCAAGGGCCTCGACCTGCGCTGCACGAGGCTGACGGAATGAAGGGCACCAAACCCCAACTGCGCGAAGCCGATGAACCCGTGACGGAGGCTCAGGCACCCGACTGGCTGGCCGAGGATGCCCGCGCCGAATGGGACCGCGTGATGCCCGTCCTGACCGAACGCAAGATCCTGACAGATGCCGACCTTGGCAGCCTCGAAAGCTACTGCATCTGCATCGGGCGGGTGCGGCAGATGGAGGCGGCCATTCAGGTTGAAGCTGAACCCGAGATGATGCTGAAGCTGATCCGGGTGCAGGACAAGGCCATGGCCTCTGCCCGTCAGCTGGCCGCAGAGATGGGTCTGACGCCTGTCAGCCGGTCCCGCCCCGCGATCCGCGAGGATGGCGACCAGGACAGCACCCCATCGCCTCTGGACGTGGGGTGAGGTCATGAAAACCATACCCTCGACCTTCCCTGAATGGATCTATGACGGGTCCGAGATCCCTGACCCCTACAGCTATGGTGAGCGGGCGGTGACCTTCCTGCGCACCCTGCGCCACCCGAAATCGATCCTGCCGAACCGGGCTTTCCAGCTCGATCCCTGGCAAGAGCGGATCGTGCGCCGCATCTATGGCCCCCGGCATGAGGACGGCACGCGGATCACCAACACCGTCGCGCTGCTGCTGCCCCGGGGCAATCGCAAGACCTCGCTGGCGGCGGCTCTGGCCCTGCTGCACACCATCGGCCCTGAGCGCCGGGCGGGCGGTGAAGCCATCTTTGCCGCGGCGGATCGCAAGCAGGCCGGTATCGGCTTCCGCGAGGCCGTGGGCATCATTCGCGAAGACAGGCGCATCGTCGCCGCGACTGGCATCTATGACGCGCACAACGCCCCCAAGAAGCTGCTCTATCGCAAGGACGCTTCTTATCTGGAGGTCATTTCAGGCGATGGCGGGCCGCAGCATGGCCGCACCCCTGCCTTCGTGCTGGCAGATGAAATCCATATCTGGAAGGGCCGCGACCTTTGGGAGGCCCTGACCACCGGCTTAGAGAAGATCGATGACAGCCTGCTGGTTGTGGCCTCAACTGCCGGGCGGGGTCAGGACACGCTGGCCTTCGACTTCTTCGAGGACGCCCGCAACGTGGCGCGTGGAAAGGTTGAGGATGACTCGATCCTGCCCATCCTGTTTGAGGCCGACCGCCGCGACGATTGGCAGGACGAGGATCTGTGGCACCGCGTGAACCCCGGCTTGCAACACGGCTATCCGAGCCTTGCGGGCTTCCGGCGCCACGCCAAGCGGTCACAGCGCAGCGTGGGCGACAGGCAGTCCTTCAAGCAGCTCAAGCTGAACATCTGGCTGGATGCCTCGACCGAGCCGCTGGTGGACATGGATGTGTATGACGCCGGGGCCAAGGATTACGACCTCGACACCCTCAAGGATCAGCCCTGCTGGCTAGCCGTCGATCTGTCTTCGACCAGAGACCTGTCGGTGATCGTGGGTTGCTGGCGGGTTGCCGAGGGTTACGCGGTCAAGGCGTGGTTCTTCTGCCCTCAGGACACCATCGACAGCAAGAACGATAGCCCGATGCTGGACAGCGAGGACGGCGTCTCCAAGCGCGCTGAGCAGTCTGGGGCCCCTTATCAGCAATGGCTGGAAGATGGCCTGATCACCGCCACAGTTGGCAACGTGATCGATTACGCCGAGATCGAGAACAAGATTATCGAACTCTGCGAGGAGTTCAATGTGCAGGAAATCGCCTTCGACCCCTACATGGCCCGCCAGGTGCAGCCGAAGATCCTGGAGGCGGGCTTTCCTGCGGTGGATTTCAGGAACGTGCCTTCGCTGATGATGCCCGCTTACATGGAGCTGGAGCGTGCCCTTCTGGGGGGCGAGTTCCACCATGGCGGCAACCCGATCCTGCGTCATTGCTTCGCCAATGTCGTCGTCGTCAAGCGCAACGATTACGGCCATGTCGTCAAGTTCACCAAACCCAAGCAATGGCTGTCGATCGACGGCGCGGTGGCAGCGGCAATGGCCGTATCCCGCGCAGCCGCGAACGAGGGCGGCCTGACCACCAATCAGACATGGTTCACCGAAGACATGTGGACCGCATGAGGAGCCAGAGATGAACGCAGCAGTGGGGGCCGACGAGCGCCTTGTGGTGATGCTGGAAGCCCGGGTGACCGAGTTCGAGCGCCGGATGCGGCAGGCCGAACAGCGCGGCACCAAGACCTATCAAGGCTTGTCCCGCAATTCCCGGTCGGCCACCCGGCAGATGGAAGCGGACATGATCCGCTCGACCGGCTCGATCAACTGGGCCATCGCCTCGACCACGGGGCGCATCGGCACCCTGGCTGCCTCCATGGCAGGCGGGCTGGTGGCCGGCGCAGCGGTGGGCCTGTTTGCAGGCGTCACCGGCAGCATCTCCAACACCGTCCGCAGCATGGCCGAGCTTGGCGACGAGGCGAAGCGGGCTGGCATGTCAGCGCAGTCCTTCCAGGAATGGAAGTTCGTGGCCGATCAGAACCGGGTCAGCGTCGATGCCCTGGTGGACGGCTTCAAGGAATTGTCCCTGCGCGCTGACGAGTTCATCGCCACCGGCAAGGGATCGGGCGCGGATGCCTTCACCCGCTTGGGCCTAGGCGCCGATAGCCTGAAGATCAAGTTGAAAGACCCCTCTGCGCTGATGCTGGAGATCATGGGCAGGCTGGAGGGGCTGGATAAGGCCGCACAGATCCGCATTGCTGATGAGATCTTCGGCGGCACGGGTGGCGAACAGTTCGTGCAGATGCTGGGCCAGGGCGAAGGCGCCTTGCAGGCCACCATCGACCGTGCCCACGAAACCGGCGCCGTGCTGGATGACGAGCTGATCCGCAAGGCCGAAGAGATCGACCGGAAGTTTGCGCAGCTGACCGGCACGGTCGGCAACTTCGCCAAGCGCGTCGTGGTCGAGTTCGTGGCTGCCGGGGTCGAGCTGACAGACTTCCGCGACCGGTTGGACCGACTGTTCGACAGCGAAGATCAAGGCCGGGCGATCCTGGGGGATGAGCTTTATGACAGCCTCGCGCAGAACCGGGACATGGTGGACGAGAACGCCGAAAGCCTGGGCGTCCTGAACCAGCAATACATGGCCCTCTCAGAGGAAGCCGACCGCTCTGGCATGGCCCTGATCGACGCCATCAGCAAGATGGACAGCCTAGGCTATGACGATGCGGCAGACATCCTGCGCACGGCCTACAGCGAAATGCAGACGCTGGTGGAAGCCTTCCGCGATGGGGAAGTGTCGGGCGCGGACTTCACAACGCAGCTTGGTGAGATCGAGGCCGCTGCCTCAAGCGCATTCAGCCAACTCGACGCCAGCGATCGGGTGCAGTTCTCCGGGGTCATCAGTCAGCTGGAACGCCTTGGCGGGGTCATCGGCGGCATCATCAGCCTTGCGAACAGCATGGGCGCGGCACTGGCACGTGCGGCAGGCGTGGCACCGGACCAGCAGGCCGGGCAGGCCATGCGCGACCGTCATGCGGCAGAGGCGGCCAGCCTTGAGAGCCTGGAGGCACAGCGCGCCGCCTCAGAAGGCTTCACGCAGGCAGAGACGGCCCGCAACAGCGCCAGCGCCGAACAGCTGCGCCTGCAACGCGAGATCGAGTCTGTCCGGGAACGGGCAGGTGAAAGCGGCGCATCCCTGACCAAACAGCAGGCCACCGACTTCGCCACCGCAGCCTTGGCGGCAGAGGATGCACGCCGGGAAACGGCTCGGGCGGGTCGCGGTGGTGGCGGTGCCAAGGGCGGCAAAGGCACGTCCGGGGGCAAGGAGAAGCTGGACGAATACCAGCGCGAGGCCGAGGCCATCCGCGACCGCACGCTGGCTCTTGAGGCAGAAGCCGCATCCCTGCTTGTGGTGGCCCAGAGTGGCGAAGACTATGGCGATGCCCTGGAATACGCCCGCACCCGCGCAGAGCTGCTGCACGCTGCACAGGAGGCCGGGAAGGCCATCACCCCGGAACTGACAGCCGAGATCGACCAACTGGCCCAGGGCTACGTCACAGCGGGGCTGGAGGCCGAAGCAGCGGCGGACAAGATGCAGCAGATCCAGGAACAGTCCGAGCGGGGCAAGCAGGCACTGGAGGGCATGTTTGGGTCGATCATCGACGGGTCCTTGTCTGCCAAGGATGCCGTGCTGCAATTGCTGGCCGAGATCGCCAAGGCGCAGATGATGAAGAGCCTGATGGGGATGCCCGGCATGGGGACCGCCAGCAGCGTCATTGGTGGCCTGCTGAACCCCGGATATGCAGCGGGCGGCTTTACCGGCGCGGGCGGCAAGTATGACCCGGCAGGCATCGTTCACCGGGCCGAGTATGTGATGAGCGCAGCGGCGGTGCAGAGGATCGGGGTGCGGAACCTGGAGGCCATGCACACCGGTGCGCTGCGGGGCTATGCCAACGGCGGTGCTGTGGGCATCTCATCTGGGGGTGGCGGCATCGGCAGGCAGGCGGTGGACGTGAAGGTGCATGTTACGACCAGCGTCGATGACAACGGAAACCTGCAGAGCTTCGTGGACAAGCGGGTTGATGGCGGGGTGAGGAACGGCCTCGCTTCCTATAACAAGGGCCTGTCGCGGAAGGTTCAGCACATCAACACACAGAACAGCAGGAGGCGCGGATGAGCCGGTTGCAGCGCGTCCTCTGCGCCTCTCTGGAGGCCCTTCTAGCAGGTGAAAAGCCCCGGATGCCGGATGCGGGCGGGGATATCCTCGACGCCTTCCTGCACCTGTCCCGTGCGCGGTCCTATCATCAGTTCGGCCCGAACCCGATCACTTGGGAAGCGATGGCTGCCTATGTCCAGTTGAGCCGCCGCCCCATCCCCCCGCATCATGCCGAGATCATCATGGCCCTGGACGATGTTTGGATGCGGGATGCGGGCAAGCGGATGGCAGGGCAGACCTCAGGAGCGCCAGCTGTGCCCATGGTGTCCAGCACGCCTCTATCGGCGAGGCTGTTCGATGCGCTGACGGGTGGGTGATGCGTTTAACGTCCGGGCACAATAACTTCACTTTCAGAACTTGATGCCCTTGAACGCTTCTATTCCAGCTTTCTCAACCGCAGCCTTGAGGGCATCCATCCCCTGCGCTTTAAGGTCTCCAAATCGTCCTAGCTGCGCGCCACAGTCTGCGCATGTGGCATCGCTATCGTCAGAGACTGGATCAGAAACCGCGACTTGAAGCGGGTCAGCCCCGCAAGATGAACAGCTAAGCGGAAGGTCGACAAGATCAGTGTTCATTTGAGAAACCCCTTTTCGCGTAGGTAGGATGTAAGAATTAACTCTGCCATCGACGCAGTTGATCTGTTGTCTTCGCGGGCAGCGGCTTCAAGCCCAGCCTTCACTGACGGCAGGATGCGCAGTCCAAGAGGCGCGGAGCGGGTTTCGCGTTCTACTGACAATGCTAGCACTTTCCTGTTGACAGATCCCTTCTCCTGGATGTATCAAACAATTGCTAACAAAGCAAGCAGCCACGCACGGTGTTACAGCACCACGCGCGGCCTAACCGAAACCCGATCCTTGAGGAGATCGAGCAATGGCTGATATTTGCCATAACACCCCCGGCATGTCTGGGCAAAGTCCTTCCCTGCACCCCGGCATCAAGGCCCGTCCCCTGGACGATATCCACCGCGACGCGGTGTTCTTGCACGCATTTGCGCAGGGCGTGGCCGAGCTACACGAAACGCTCAAGACCGATCTGTCGCCCGCGTCCAACTCGATGCCTGCTATGTTCGAAACCCTGATCGACCGCGCCAGCCGTCTGGTCAACGATATCGAGATCTTCGACTATGTGGAGAGCCGGAAATGAACACGCCCAATTGGCATGATGCCCACAATGCCACCGACATGCACATCGCGCGCATGCAGGGGTTCGCAGAGATCCTTTACGAGGTCGCTACCGAGCATCCAGCCCTATGCAAGAACGAACTACTCGCCAACGGCATCCTCGCCTTGATCCGAGCGATAAAAGAGGACGCGCGGCAGCTGGAGGAATTGCATTCCGTGGAATGGAAACTCAAGCCGAACGCCGCATCGGGCTGATCCAGCTTCCCAAAACTTCCCGCATCTTCCTACGTTCGCTGGGGGGATGCGCGGGGGGACTAATAAACGTACGCCCATAAGATGGAGCTAAAACAATGCCTTATGTTGGCATTTGGCGGAGGGAATGGGTCTGGAGTACAACCTTCTCTACGTCCTACGCACGAATAAGCAGAAACAGTGAAATGTCTCCCCTTGGACAGGTCGACCAAGCAAAACAGTTTGCCGATCCTCAAATACCACAAAAAATTCAGATCTGGACCCAAGCGGGAGAACGGCAGGGATGGTCCAAGAGCAGCGCCAGTTCATCGTCCAGATGCAACACCGAGATCGACACCCCCGCCATGTCCAGCGAGGTATAGTAATGTCCGATCAGTGTACGATGCACCTCGACGCCCCGCGCCTTTAGCCGCTGCCGCAAGCGGCGGTTGAGGATGTACAATTCCATCTGCGGCGTTGCTCCCAGCGAGTTTACCAGAAGGGCGACACGGTCACCATTCATGGGACGCATTTCCTGCAGGATCCGGTCGGCGATCAGATCGGCCGCCTCGTCGGCGGTGGCCAGTTGCGAGCGCGCGATCCCGCGTTCCCCATGGACGCCGACGCCGATCTCCATGTCGTCGGGTCCAAGGCGGAAGCTGGGCTTCCGACTTTCCAGCGAGGCTCCCGGCTCCAAGGCAATACCCATCGTGTAGCAGCGCTGGTTGGCGCGCATGGCCAGCGCGGCGCAGGTCTCCAGCGGCAGCATCCGATCGCAGGCGGCTCCTGCGATCTTGAAGACGAAAACGTTGCCCGCCACCCCCCGGCGTGCCGTCGGCGTGTCGATGGGGGCCGAGGCAATGTCGTCGGTCGTCACCACCGTCCGCACCGGCACGCCGCGCGCGACGGCCATCTCGGCCGCCATCTCGAAATTCATCACGTCGCCCGAGAAGTTGCCGAAGATGTGCAGCACGCCTGTGCCTCCGTCGGCGGCAAGCGTTGCGGCCAGGATCGGGTCGGGCGGGGGTGCGGCAAAAACGTTGCCGATGGCGACCGCATCGGCCAAGCCGCGCCCGACATAGCCGAAGAATCCCGGCTCGTGCCCTGACCCGCCGCCGATCACCAGCCCGACCTTGCCCGGGCGAGGGCCATCAGCGGCACGAAGGGCACGGGGGGCGCCCTTGATCGGGGCAAGCAGGTCCTGATGGGCGAACAACGCTCCCTCAATCGTCTCTTTGACGGCATCTTGCGGCCGGTTAAGGAATTTCTTGATGCGGAGCCGCTCTGGCAGGGCTTCGGGTGCGACCTGCCCGGTGCGGACGGGCAGGTCGTCATGGCCTTCGGATGTCAGGATCGCACGTGCCGTGTCGGCATCGGTCACCATCACGCTGACATAGCCGCCGCGCAGCGCTGCAAGGATCGCGGGCACCTTGTCCATTCCCCCGGCCACGCCGAGCCGGCAGGGGATGGTCTTCAGCGCGGACAGATCTATGCCGATGGTGCGCCCCTCCAACGGGCCATCCACCGGCGCACCGCCGGCCGAAATCAGTCGACCCGCGATGCTGCCGACGGCAGCATGATAATGCGCAGACATGGACACACCGTCGAAGAAGCCGCTGGTATGGATGGTGCTTTCCGGGCGCAGCGACGAAATTCCAAGAACGATGCGGTTCGCTTGCGCCAGAATCTCCATCTGCTCGGCCACCACGGGTTCCTGCACCAGCAGGGCACGCATCTCTGTCGAAGAGACGATTGCCGGGGCCGAGATCGGAATGGACCGCGCGCCAAGCGCCTCTGCCAGACGGGTCGCGCAGGCCTCGGGAGTCCAGGGGATCTTGGCGGTCGTCCCGCCGGTCGCCTGCACCACGCGCAGATCCTGCAGTGCGCCCCGGTCGATGCGATGGGCCATGGACAGGACAGTACGGCCCCAGGTGACGGCGATGGTATCCCCCGACCGCGCCAAGCGCGACAGCACCTGCGCCCCCGCCGCGCCAAGCCGGTCCAGCAAAGGTGCATCACTGCCGCTCGAGGGGATCACGAGGCAGTCCGCCAGCCCGAAATGATCCCGCATCGCCTGGGCCAGGCTGAGGGCACGAAAGCGGTCGGGATCGATCTCGATCGACACGATCCCCCGTGTCCGCGCATCGGCCAGATAGGAATTAACCGAGGGGCGCGAGACGCCCATCAGCGCCGCGATCTCTGCCTGCGTCAGCCCGTCCTGATAATAGAGCCATGCGGCCCACAAGAGCGGGTCGTCGCCAAAGCGCAGCGGCTGGCCGGTCACGCCGGGAAAGCTGCGCGGGGCCTCATTCTGGCCCATCAGGCGCCCCCGCCCGTCCGGCCTTCTGCCCAAAGCGCGAGGCTGTCCAGAAGCGCCGCCGCCGACACCGCACCGGGGTCCAGATGCCCGATGCTGCGCGGACCAAGCCGCGCCGCCCGTCCTCGGCTGGCCATCATCGGGCGCGTCGCCTGCGCCCCGTCGGCCGCCGCCGCCGCTGCCCGGCGCAGGATCAGGGCAGTCGGCTGTCCTTCGGCCAGTCCGGCGCGCGCGGCATGGGCGGCGGGGGCCCAGGCATCGACCATGGTCTTGTCGCCGGGCTTGCCGTGACCGCGCGCCTCGATCCCCTCGGCCATGGCGGCAATCAGTTCGGGCAGGCGGGCGAAGGGCACCCGTGCCTGCGGCCCGAAGCGATGGCCGGCGCGCAGCAGGGCGCTGGCGTAAAGCGGCCCGGTCGTGGCCCCCACGGCATTCAGAAGCGTCGAGGCCGCCAGCGAAAAGCCCTGTGCCAGCGTCTGGCCCCCGGCATCCGCATCAAACAGCGCGCGTGCAGCCGCGCCAAAGCCCCCGGACATGGCCACGCCGTGATCGGCATCCCCGATCTCGCCGTCCAGTTCCGCCAGCCATGCCTGATCCGCCGCCATGCGCTCGGCCAGGCAGCGGAAGAGGTCGGTCAGATCGGCGCGCGAAAAGCTGTGCATGTCCGGGGTCATTGGCATGACCGCCCGGCGGGGTGCAAGACGCATCGCCGCCGTCCTGTCGCCCGGGCCCGGCAGGGGCGCGGGCCAAGGGTCATGCCTGCGATAGCCGGCGCGCCACGCTGTCGCCAAGCGTCTCGAGGATCAGGCAGCACGAGGTCGCCCCGGCATCGGGCACCCCG
This sequence comes from Paracoccus liaowanqingii, assembly GCF_004683865.2. NCBI lineage: Bacteria > Pseudomonadati > Pseudomonadota > Alphaproteobacteria > Rhodobacterales > Paracoccaceae > Paracoccus > Paracoccus liaowanqingii. Next base: position 2,180,680 of record NZ_CP038439.1, read on the forward strand.
CGCGACCGCTCGCCCAAGCGCGCCGCCCGGCCCAACCGCGCCACCATATCGACGGTGCTGTCGCGACCTTGCCGTGCCGCCTTGGCCATCGCGGCCAGCGCGGCGGGGAAACCATGCGGGATGGCGGCATCGAAGGCTGCAACCGCAGGGACAAGGCAATCCATCAGGGTCTTGTCGCCCACCTTGGCGGCCCCGGTCGTCGAGACGCCCTCCAGCCCGGCGCGCAGCATCACCGCAAACCCCACCGCGTCGAGGGCGTCCCGCCCTTCGACCGCACGAGCCATGTCGCGGAACATGAAGCCATAGAGCGGCCCCATGGAGCCACCAATTTCCGACATCAGCACGTCCGACAGCACCGACAGGCCAGCATCCAGAGTTCCTTCCTGCCCCGCAAGGCGTTCAGCGGCTCGGCCAAAGCCCTTGGCCATGTTGATCCCGTGATCGCCATCACCGATCAGCCCGTCGATCTCGGACAGGTGCGACTTGTTGGCGACGATCACGGCGGCCAGATCGCCCACGATCCCCGAGGCCGTACCCAGCACCAGCCGGGGCGAGCCGACCGCCTCAGGCGCGCGCGGGGTCTGGATGTCCGCCCTGCCTACAGCAGCCGTGCGGCGCGGGCCCGGGGCCACCACGCCAACCGGCGGAACGGCGGCGCCCACTACAGTCAGACCCGGCGAGGCGCAATCCAGATCCAGCAGCGCCTTGCGATCCTCGTCCAGCGCCATGACGGTCAGCGTCGCGCCGACCATCTCCAGCGAGGTGAAGTAATTGCCGACGAAGGCCCGATGCACGCGTAGCCCCGCGCCCTCCAGCCCCGTCTCGATGCGGTCATAAAGGACATACAGCTCGTTCACCGGCGTCGCCCCCAGGCCCGAGACCATCACGGCAACCTCGGTCCCCTCGGGCAGGGCGTGATCGTCCATCACGATTTGGACCATGTCATCGGCCACGTGGTCGGCGGTCTTCAGGAGCTCGATGCGGGCGCCGGGTTCGCCGTGATGTCCGATGCCCACCTCCATCGTGCCGGGGGCGATCTGGAAATTCGGATGACCCACGGCAGGCAGGGTGCAGGGGCCAAGGCCCACGCCGACCGAGCGGCAGGCGTCGATGGCCGCCTGCGCCGCCGCGTGCACCTCGGCCAGCGTCCCGCCAAGCGCGGCCTTCGCGCCGCCGATCTTCCACATGAAGATCTCTCCGGCCACGCCGCGCCGCTTGGCCCGTTCGGACAGGGGCGCCGAGCAGACATCGTCATTGGCCACGACGGTGGCGACCTCGATCCCCTCGGCGGCGACATCGGTCGCGGCCATTTTCACGTTCATGTTGTCGCCGGCATAATTGCCATACAGCACCGCGACCCCGGCCCCGCCATCGGCGGCCCGGATCGCATCGGCAAAGCTTTTCGCCGTGGGCGAGGAGAACAGTTCTCCGATGGCCACCGCGTCGAGGAGGTGGCGCCCGGCATAGCCGATGAAGGCGGGCTCGTGCCCCGAGCCGCCGCCGGTGACGATGCCGACCTTGCCGTCCTGCGGGGCAAAGCGCGACACCACCACCCGCGGATTGGCCGGATCCTTGCGCAGCAGATCGCCATGCGCCTTAACGAAGCCCGCCACGGTCTCGTCGACCAGATCATCGGGGTCGTTGACGAAGCGCTGCAGTCCCACGGTTGTCCTGTCGTCCATCATTGCACCGTATATCCGCCATCGACCAATAGGTCCGCACCATTGATCATCGCCGCCGCGTCGGATGCCAGAAACACCGCCGCCGCCGCGACCTCGTGGGGTTCGGCAAAGCGGCCTGCGGGGATCTGCGCCTTCATCGCCTCGCCCTTGGGCCCCTCCCAGGCCTTGCGGCCCAGATCGGTCATCACCACGGTGGGCGAGATGGCATTGACGGTGATCCCGTGCCGCCCCCATTCCAGCGCCAGCGTCTTGGTCACGCCGATGATCCCGAATTTCGACGCGCAATAGGCCACATGCCCCTCGATCGCGACCGAGGCCGCCTGACTGGCCAGGTTGATGATCCGCCCGCCAGTGCCCGCCGCGATCATCGCCCGGCCCACGGCCTGTGCCATCAGGAAGCTGCCGGTCAGGTTGACCGCCAAGGTCCGGGTCCAGGCGGTTCCGGTCAGATCCTCGGCCGGCGCCAGATCGACGATGCCGGCCGAGTTCACCAGGATGTCGATCCCAGCGAACCGGGCAGTCACGGCAGCGACCGCCGCCGCGATGCTGTCGGGGTCCGTCACGTCGCAGGCGAAAGCGGATGACGGCCCGCCCATCGCATCCGCAGCCCGGGTTGCGGCGTCAAGGTTTGTATCCAGTAGCGCGACCGTCGCGCCTTGGGCGGCAAAAGCCTGCGCGATCGCCGCCCCGATGCCCGAGGCGGCGCCGGTCACGACGGCGGTCTTTCCCGCCAGACCAAAATCGAGTGGAGCACCCATCGGCGGTCCTTCCTGTCCATGTGTCATGCCGCCCCGCCCCAAGATAGGGCGAGGGTCTGTTCAAGGTGCCCCCGGCAGCAGGTGCCGCCGGAGGGCCGGATCATTACGAATTGCGGCCTATTGACGGCCGGCCAGCAGGTCGTCGACATTGTCGGCCGTGACCGGGGTCCATGGCACGTTGTATTCCTTGGACGCGCCGTCGTTCCATGGCATCTCGGGATACTGCTCCCAGATGTCGGCCATGGGTTCGTAATCCGGACGCACCGCCTTGATCGCCACGTCGATCGAGCCCAGGGCCTGTGCCTCGCCGTCCTGCAGGATCGAATCCATCTCTCCGGACTTGACGGCGTTCAGGGCATCCGTGACGCCATCGACACCCGCGATGGCAAAGTCAGACACGTCCATGCCAGCGGCCTTGATCGCCTCGATCGCGCCAAGCGCCATCTCGTCGTTCTGGGCAATTACGCCCTTGATGTTTTCGCCATGCGAGGTCAGCCAGTTTTCCATCAGGGCCTGAGCCTCGGCCCGCGACCAGTTGCCGGTCTGGCGTTCCAGGATGCTGACATCGGGGCATTCGGCCAAGGCCTGCTCGTTGCCCTCGCCGCGCTGGATTTCGCCGGACTGGCCGATGGGGCCCTCAATGATGACCACGTCGCCGGTGCAGCCCATCTTGTCGAGAACAGCCTTGGCCTCCAGATAGCCCGCCTCGACATCGTTCGAGCCGACATAGGCGGTCAGCAGGTCGCTGTTCACCCGCGCATTCGAGCCGACGACCGGAATGCCCGCATCGACGGCCAGTTGCACGGCGGTGGCGCCAGCCTCGACATCCATGGGCGCGAAGACGATGGCGTCGAACCCTTGGGTGATCATCGTCTCGAACTGGTCCTGCTGGACCAGCGCGTCGTAGCGGCCGTCGAAGATGGTCAGCTCGACCATGCCCGACTGGACCGCAGGATGCGTTTCGCCGGCGGCCGACCACAGCTGCATGAATTCGGCATTCAGGCCATAGGCAGCCATGCCGATCTTGATCGGATCGTCCTGCGCCTGCACGGCGCCGACCCCGAGGCCAAGCGCCAGCGCGCTGGCGGTCATCATCATCTTCGTCGTCATCTGGTTTCCTCCCTAAGTGACAAACCTCTTGGGCCATGGCCCACCGGCATCTGGCCGGATCTCAGTCTTCGGTCTTGCGCGACCGGTCTAGCAGGACGGCGGCCACGATCAGCGCGCCCTTGATCACCTGCTGGTAATAGGATTCGACCCCAAGCAGATCGAGACCGTTATTCATGACCCCGATCAGCAGCGCGCCGATCACCGTGCCGGTCACGCGACCCACCCCGCCCGCCAGACTGGTGCCGCCGATCACCACCGCTGCGATGGCGTCCAGTTCGTAGGCGACGCCCGCCTGGGGCAGGGCGGATCCGGTGCGTGCTGCCAGAATCATGCCCGCAATCCCCGCCAATGCGCCCGAGATGGCATAGACCGCAAATCGGATGCGCCGGACTGGCAGGCCCGAGACCTTGGCCGCATGGGGATTGCCCCCTACCGCATAGACATGGCGCCCGAACCGGGTCCGGGTCAGCACGAAGTGCGCCACCGCAAAGACCAAGGCGAACAGGATGATCGGCACCGGGATACCCGCGATGTCACCCGTTCCGATCCAGCGATAGCCGTCGGTCAGCGCCGGGACCGGGCGCCCGCCCGAATAGATCAGCGTCAGCCCGCGCGCGGCCGACAGCATGCCAAGCGTCGCCACGAAGGCCGGAACAGAAAACCGCGCCACTGCCAGGCCGGACAAGGCCCCGACCGCGATGCCGGTCATCACGCCGACCAGCATCGGCACCAGTGGCGTGTAAGGCGCCCCGGGAATGAACCCCGCCGACGATGTTGTCGCGAAACTGGCCGAGACGACCCCCACCAACGCCACGACCGACCCCACCGACAGATCGATCCCTCGCGTCAGGATGACGAAGGTCATGCCGATCGCCAGGATCCCGTTGATTGAGGTCTGGCGCAGCACGTTGATGATGTTGCGCGAACTGAGAAAGTTGTCGCTGACCACTGCCAGCACGACGCACAGCACCGCCAGCGCGATCAGGATGCCGTATCGCTGCAGGGCAGGTCCCACCCGCGACGCGGCACTGCGGCGCTGCTCCGTTCCCGCCCCGGCAGGAACTCCGGCCTTGATCTGCTCTTCCACCCTGATCCTCCCGTTCATGCATCCCCGCCGTCGCCGTCAAGCGCGCTCGCGCCCGCCCATCGGCGTTTCAGGCAGCCAGATGCAGCAATTTCTCGGCCGACATTCCGGCGCGCTCCAACTCTCCGGCGACGCGCCCGTCACGCATCACCAAGGCACGGTCGGCCATGCCCAGCACCTCGTCGGTCTCGGACGAGACCATGATCACCGCGCCCCCCGCGCGGGCAAAATCGGACATCACGCGATATATTTCGCGCTTGGCGCCCACGTCCACGCCGCGCGTCGGCTCGTCCAGCAGCAGGATGCGCGGCTCGGTCAGAAACCACTTGCCCAGAACCACCTTCTGCTGGTTGCCGCCCGACAGATGCGCAACGCTTTGCCGGTCCGATGCGGTGCGGATGTTCAGCGTGTCGATCATCCGGGTAGCGGCGCGGACTTCTGCGGCGGCGTTCATGACCGGGCCCGCCGACATGCGGTCCAGCGTGGCCAGGCACAGGTTCTCGCGCACGTCGCCGGTCAGGACCAGGCCCGACCGCTTGCGGTCCTCGGTCACATAGGCCAGCCCAGAATCGATCGCGTCGCGGGGCGAGCGGATGGAGACCGGCGACCCCTCGATCCAAATCTGGCCGCCGGTCCGGGACGACAAGCCAAAAAGGCGGTCGAATATCTCGGTGCGTCCCGATCCCATCAACCCGTAAAGGGCCAGGATCTCGCCGCGCCGGACGGAAAAGCTGACGTCGCGCACGCCGCGATCGGCATCGAGCTGGCTGACCGACAGAATGTCCTCGGATCCGGGGACGTTCTCCTTGATAAATTCCTCGGTCAGGGGCCGGCCCACAACCAACTGGATCAGCCGGTCCTTGTCGATATCAGCCAGGGCCCCGGTCTCGACGAAAGCGCCGTCGCGGAACACCGTATAACTGTCGCAGATGCCGAAGATCTCGGACAGGCGGTGGCTGACATAGATCACGCCTTTTCCGCGCGCCTTCAGCATGGCGATGGCGGCAAACAGCTGATCGGCCTCGGCTTCTCCCAGGGCCGAGGTTGGTTCGTCCATGATGATGACCTCGGCATCATAGCTGAGCGCCTTGGCGATCTCGACCAGCTGGGTCTGCGCGACGGTCAGGTCCATCATCAGGCTGTCGGCGCGGATGCCGAAATGAAAGCCGTCCAGCAGTTCTTGGGCCCTACTGTTCATCTTCTTGAACTGAATGCGTCCAAACAGCCCCACGGGCTCGCGCCCCAGATAGATGTTCTCAGCGACAGTCATGGCGGGAACCGGGCTCAACTCCTGCTCGATGATCGAGATGCCGTTAGCAAGTGCCGCGGACGGGCTGTCGAAAGTGACCTCTGCCCCGTTGCGTCGAAGCGTCCCCGCATCGCGATGATGAATACCCATCAGGATTTTCAGAAAGGTCGACTTGCCGGCGCCGTTACCACCGCACAGCGCATGCACCGACCCCGGCTGCAGAGCGAACTGTCCCAGCCGGAGCGCCGCCACCCCATTGAATGATTTTTGAAAGCCAGCGGCCTCCAGCAATAGTGAACTCATGATTCCCCCGAAAACACAGATAAAATCTGTGCCTTGACAACTGTCAGGCCTCCACTGACGTTAGAACGTTAGGGTGGTCAAGTAGCTGTTGTCAATAGACAGGCTAGCCGCTTCGATGTTGGGAAAGGAGCGTGTGATCGTGTCCCAACATTGAGTGTAGGAGGGCCGACCTCCAGAGAGGTTCGAGCCTGATCAGGTGGCCACGGCGGGCAGCCTGACCGTAATATTGTCAGTGATGCGGGTGAGGGTTTCAGGCGATATGTATTGGCGCGCGACGGCCTGTGGGAAAGTTACTGTCGGATTGGGCCTCGGGCACCACGCCCAACATGCTGCCCTTTCCGGTCACCCCGCCACAGCCGATCCCGTTTCACTTGATGAAGAAGCCGGCCGTCATGGCAACGGTGGTATGGTCGTGGCTGCGCGACGCGCTGGAGTAGCCTCCGGGCAGCACCCGATCACACCTCGCCTTCGTGAACCGCATCCCCCCAAGGGCTCATGATCTCGGTCGCGCCGCAGTTACGACCCGCTTCGCGCATGACGCCTGCAGGCACGGCGAAAGCGTAAGGGTGGACGGTGCGTTTCGCGGTCGTCACGGGACCGAGGGCCGCCAGCGCCTCGGCCACGTCGGGCGGCAGATCCTCGTCCATCACGGTGCCTGTGGCGCCGGAGGCGTCGATGCGGGGGGTGTGGAACGCGGCCTCCAGATCCATGCCGAAATCCACCATGAAGCTGACCAGATTGGCCACCGCCGGCAGGATCTTGCGCCCGCCCGAGGCGCCGATGGCGAACATCCGGTCGCCCACCTGCCCCACGGTCGGGCAGACATTCATCAGGCAGCGCTTGCCCGGCGCGAGGGAGTTGGGCTTGCCGGGCTCGGGGTCGAACCACATGATGCCGTTGTTCAGCAGCATCCCGGTCTGCGGCGAGACGACATGGCTGCCGAACATCGACAGCAGCGTCTGCGTCACGTTCACCATGTTGCCGTGCCGGTCCACCACGCTGAAGCTGGTGGTGCAGGCCGGGGCGCGCGGGCTTTCGCCGGTATCGCCCCCCTGGGCCAGCCGGTCGCGATAAGCTGCGCCCAGCCCTGAGGCCAGCGCGCCGTAGCTGGCCGCCGAGGGCGCCTCGCCCGGCAGGAAGGCGACCTCCATCTGCTGCAGGGTCTTCACCAGCTCCGCCCCGGCGGACAGGCCCGAGGGCGCATGGATCACCGCGTCGCGGTAGCGGATGGTGCGGGGCGTCGTGGCCAGCGCCCGATAGGCCCGCAGATCGTCCAGCGACAGGCAGCCCCCCTTGGCCCCGACATCCTCGACCAGCATGCCCGCGATGGCGCCGTCGTAGAAGTCCTGCGCGCCGTGGTCGGCAAGACGACGCAGGGTGGCGGCATGGGTGCGCTGGTCCAGCCGGGCGGTGGCCGCCGTGGTCCAGCCCGCGATATCGGGCCATTGCCCATCCGCCAGAAACATCGCTGCCGCATCCGGATCCTGCGCCAGCTGGCGCGCCGCCGAGGCGATCAGCAGCGATGAGTACCAGTCGAGCTGCATCCCTTCCTCGGCCAGCGCCACGGCGGGAGCCAGCAGATCGGCCCAGTCCTTCGTGCCATAGCGCTCATGCGCCAGCGCCATCCCCGCCACCGTGCCTGGCACCGCGACAGAGGTCGCGCCAAAGATGTTGCGGTCGTCCCGGACCCGCGTCCACGGGAACAGATCCGCCGCCTGCCGCCCCGGCTCCAGCGGGTAGTCGGCGACGTCCAGCGCGGCGGGGGAACGCATGCCGAACTCGATGGTTTCGGCCCGCGCCTCGCCCGCACGCCACAGGGTCATCATGCCGCCGCCCATCGGTCCCGACATCCACGGCTCGACCACCCCCACCGCAAACGAGGTCGCGACCGCCGCATCTATGGCATCGCCCCCCGAGGCCAGTACCGCCGCCCCGACCTCGGCAGCCTTGCGGTGCTGGCAGGCAACAACACCCCCATCGGTCCACACGACGTCTTTGCGGATACGCTGCGTTCGGGAGAAATTTGTCATGTCATCGGCTTTCTGTCGTCATGGGCGCTTGGAAGCAGGCGAGCGCCATCAGACGGTGCTGCGGCCCGTCATGCAAGGTCGCCAGCGACGAAAGCTGGCCCATCGCCAGCCAAACCGGCAGCGGACGATCATAAGACGGGCGGCTGTCTGTCTCGGGAGCGTGCGGGCCTCGGCTTTCAATCCCTGGCACCGCTCGGCACCGTGCCAGGAAAGGGATCGTGGCATGGCCGCGCGGTCGATTTCGACGCCTGCGCGTTCAGCCCCGCACGTACATTCAGGAACAGGTCATCCGCGACAGGCCTCTCGAGAACCGCAATTTTGGTCAAGCGCATGTCCTGCCAAGGCAAGTCAGGATATCAAGGTCTCGGCGCGCAGCCATCCCGTCGATTTCTCAAGTTGGATTATGACCTCCCGAAAAGAATGCCCGATTTGCTCAGGCTGTAGGTTTCCGGATGAAATTACCCCTGCGTCGACCCCCGTCACCCCGTCTCGTAATCCGAACAGGTACACCGCCGCGCGGCCTCAATGTGATGGTGGGTTGCGGCAAGATGGGGCTCTTGCCGATCCAGTCGATGCGTATCTGCCGCAGGATCGTGGCCAACAGCAGCACCGCCTCGATCATCGCGAAGCGCTGGCCGATGCAGATGCGGGGTCCACCGCCGAAGGGCATGTAGGCAAAGCGCGGCAGCCTATGACGCAGGCAATCAAGCCACCTGACGGGCAGGAAGTCCTCGGGACGATCATAATGGCGGGGGTCGCGGTGGATGACCCATGGGCTGATGAAGATCGTTACGCCTGCGGGGATGTCATATCCGCCGATCCGGAACGGCTGCACCGACTCGCGCCCGATCACCCAGGCCGGCGGAAAGAGCCGCATGGTCTCGGTGACCACCGCCTCCGTCAGCGACAGACGTTCGACATCGGCCAGTTCCAGCGGCCTGTCCGCGGCAACCGCCCGGACCTCGTCGGCCACGCGGTCGGCGACCGAAGGATGCTGGCCCAGAAGGTAGAAGGCCCAAGACAAGACAAGCGCCGTCGTCTCGTGCCCCGCCAGCAGAAGGGTGATGACCTCGTCGCGCAGCCGGTCGTCGGACATGCCCCGGTCATCCGCGTCCCGCGCGGCCATCAGGCGGGACAGGACATCCCGGCGGCCGTCGAAACCGCTGAGCCGCCGCGTGTCGATCAGACCGCGAATGAGCCCCTCGATCTTCCTGATCCCGCGCAGGTAACGGAGGTGGCCCGGCAAGGGCAGCCAGTCAGGCAGAAGGACCGGGCGCGTGATCCGGGATTCCATCTCGCGCAGGATGTCCTCCAGTGCCTGGTCGATGCCCGCATTCTCGATATCGGCATCGAACAGCGTGCGGGCCGCCACGTCGAAGGACAGCGCCATCATCCGGGGATGCGCGTCGAAGGTGTCCCCATCCTGCCAGCCGGCGACCGTGGCTTCGGCGATCCGGACGATGGATGGCACGTATGATGTCAGCTGCGCACTCGCAAAGGCGGGGGCGGCCAGTTTCCGTTGCCGCCGCCACGCCTTCCCCTCGCTGGTCAGAAGTCCGGCCCCGAAGAGCGCCCTGGTCTGCCGCCAGACAAGTGTGTTCTTGGTGAAGCATTGATGCTCGGACACCAGGATCGTTTCCACCGCCGCCATTTCGGTGACGGCAAGAGCCGGCCATCCCGCAAAGTTGGCCGCCACGATGTCCCCAAATTCGTGCTGGCAGCGGGTGAAGAAACCTAGTTGATCACGCCCGAAGTCGAGGATGTTGCCCAGGATCGGCAGCCCGGATGGTCCTGGGGGCTGCTTGAGGGCGCCTTTCGCGCCTGCTATGACGGGGCCGGACGACATGGGGCGAACCTTTCGTTCCCAACCTATAGGGCGGCGTTCCTGCGATCGCGGTGTCAGGCATCCTGCATGATCAAGAAAAAGCTGTCTTGGGATATGATGTCGGAAAGCGCCGGAATGGATCCGGGCCGTCGTCCGAACATGGAGAATCAAGAGGGCGTCGAATGCGCATACGATGCCTTCATGATACTTGATCACGGACGGAGTCGACAATATGGCACATAGCTCTTGACACTGAAATCTAAGCTGCTCTCTTCCGAATTAACGGCGTGATGTGAACAATGGTCTCGGCCATACTGACCATTACATCGCCGTCCTGAATGTTAACCTGCAGCTTCATTGCGCGGTCTGCTAGTTTTGCGAGTTCGTTTGTGTCTTTCTCAGATAGATTGATCACTTGAAGGTTGTCGAAACGGGCGGCGGCATGCTTTATTTTGGTCCACCACAAGTTTGCCGTCCTGCCTCCGTATGGATAGATGACCACCTTGTCGGCCTTGTTACAGGACTGGCGTATTACCTTCTCACTGGGCAATCCGAGGGTCACCCATACATTCAGTTCGCCACTAAGGCTCTTCTGCCATATGTCTGGCTCGTCGTCAGCTGACAGGCCCTTCGTCATCTCCAGATGCTCGCTGGCGTTTAGCGCAAAAGCGAAAATGCGGACCATCAATCGCTGATCCGTTTCTGAGGGATGCTTGGCAACGGTAAGCTTGTGGGTTTCGTAATAGTGACGGTCCATGTCAGACACTGAGAGCTCGACTTTATGAATGGTGGCATTCTGCGCCATAGCCGACTCCAAATCCTTGATGATTGGGATGCCTACTGGGCCTGACCATGTTATGTAGGCAGATACTTGCAAGACGCACGGCGCCAATATCTACTCCATTGGATGAATAACCCGGTGTAGGAAATCCTGCGTTCGGGGATGTTGTGGTGCCCGCAATATCTGCGCGGGCTCGCCCTGCTCAACGATGACACCCCCCTCGAGAAACAGCACCCGGTCCGCGACCTCACGGGCGAAGCTCATCTCATGAGTGACGACGACCATGGTCATACCCTCGGTGGCAACATCGCGCATCACGCCCAGAACCTCGCCAACCAGTTCAGGATCCAGCGCCGAGGTCGGCTCGTCGAAGAGGATGGCCTTGGGCTCCATCGCCAGCGCGCGGGCGATGGCGACGCGTTGCTGTTGCCCCCCGGACAGCTGGCCGGGGTGATAATTGGAACGGGGGCCCAACCCGACTTTGTCCAGAAGGCTGCGGGCCTGTTCCCTGGCCTCGGCTCTCGGGATACCCTTGACGTGGACGGGCCCCTCCATGACATTTTCCAGCGCGGTGCGGTGCGGGAACAGGTTGAAGCGCTGAAAGACCATCGACACCTGCGTTCGGATGCCGGTGATCGACTTGTTGGCAGGATCGACGGTTTGACCGTCCACCGTGATCAGTCCCTGATTATAGGCCTCGAGCCCGTTAATGCAGCGCAGGACGGTCGACTTGCCCGATCCCGAGGGGCCGATGATGCACACCACCTCGCCGCGCGCGACATCGAAGCTCATGCCCTTGATGACCTCCGACGACCCGAATGATTTGTGGATGTCCTGAACAGAGATCATGCCTTGGAATACCTTTTGTCAGATGCCGGGTGAGGAAGGTCAGGGGCAGGCTGAGCGCTAGATAGATCAGCGCCACCAGCGTAAAGACGGTCAGGTTGTCGAAGGTCGACGAGGCGATCAACTGCCCCTGCCGGGTCAGCTCGGCCACCGTGTTGGTTGAGACCAGCGAAGAGTCCTTCAGCATCATGATGACCGTATTGCCGAAGGACGGCAGCACGATTTTGACCGCCTGAGGCATGATGACCCGGCGCATGACCAGCCAGTCGGTCATGCCGATCGACTGTGCCGCCTCGATCTGACCCTTGTCGATGGCCTCGATCCCGGCGCGGAAGTTCTCGGCCTGATAGGCGGAATAGGCGACGCCCAGACCGATGATCCCGGCCTGCAGCGCGGTGAGATTGATGCCGATATCGGGCATCACGAAGTAGATGTAGAACAGCTGGACGATGATCGGGATGCCCCGGATGATGGTGATGAAGCCCCGGCTGATGATGACCAGAACCGTGATCCGCGACCAGGTCATCACTGCCCACATGAACCCCAAAAGCGTGCTGAGGATGACCGAACCGATGGTCACGACCAGCGTCAGCCAGACACCTTCAAGCAGAATGGGCAGGTATCTGCCTGCACGGGCCAGAAATTCCGTCATCCGCAGCTCCTTGGATCATGGTCGGCCGGATGAACCTCCGGCCTTGCCCTTTGGTCAGGGTCTTACTCGATGCCCCATTCGGCAATGATCTCTTCCAGTTGACCCGACTCCTTGATCGTGGTTAGCCCCCGGTTGATCCGCTCGAGCAGTTCGGTATCGGACTGGCGGACGGCAATTGCCACATCGCCTACGATCTGGCTTTCATATTCGGGCACCAGCCGCACATCTGCCGGGTTCTGATCCAGTTGATAGGCAACGATGGGACGATCACCGAAATTGGCATCGATCCGGCCCAGAGAGACGTCGCGCATGATGTCCGAGTTTGGCCACCGCCGGTCACGGACGATGGCCTTGCGATCAGTCCAGCATTACCCCGGACAGGCGGATTAGCCCGTCGGGATAGGGGGTGAAGCCGCTGAGGCCCGCCTCCATCCCCCAGATCCAAGTCGGGTGATACAGATAGATCAGCGGCTGGTCGCGATCCAGGATCTTGCGCGCCGCGTCGTAGCTGGCCTTGCGCAGAACCGGATCCGTCGCGCTGCGGGCATCATTCAGAAGCCGGTCGACCTCGGCGTCGCAGTAGCGGGTATCGTTGATGCCGCCCTCGCAGGTCACCATCTGGTGCAGGTTCGCGTCCGGGTCGACATAGCCGGACCAGCCGCTGAGGTCCGCCTGATAATCTCCGGCGGTCTGCGACGACAGAAGTGTGGCGAATTCCAAGGCCTGGATCTGAATGTTGAACCCCGCTTCCGAGGCCATGGCCTGAATGACCTGGGCCACCTGCTGCGAGATCGGGTTGTTGGGAACCGTCAGGGTCATGTCGACGCTGTCCACCCCGACCGAGGCCATCAGCGCGCGCGCCGCTTCGACATCCAGGGCGGGCATCGGCGTCTCGGCGTCATACCATGTCGAACCGGGGGCGAAGGGCTGGTTGCCGGGGGTGAACAGCCCGTCAAAGACGACCTGGTTGAGCGCCTCTCGGTCGATGGACAGCGACAGGGCGCGGCGCAGTTCGGGATGCTGCGACAGCGGGTTATGGCCCCCTGCCCCGGCGCCATTCGCGACGTTCACGACGATCCCCTGGTAGCCGAGGCCCTGCACCTCGGCATAGGCCAGATCCAGATCGCCCTGAACGGTGGCGACATCCGAGGTAGCCACGCGCTCGACCAGGTCCAGATCGCCCGAACGCAGGTTGGCCAGACGCACCGTCGCGTCCGGGATCGGCAGATAGGTCACCGTCTCGAAGTGGAAATCCTCGGCCGCATAGTAGTCCGGATCCTTTTCCAGCACGATCCGCTCTTGCTGGACCCGCTCCCTGAACGCGTAGGGGCCGATGCAGACCGGGGCGCTGCCGAAATCGGCACCCGCCGCCTCGGCGGCCTCCGGGGACACCATGATGCCGGACCGCGCCGCCAACCGCGCCAGAAGCGTGGCATCGGGGGCATTCAGATGAAAGGTCACGCGATCCTCGGCATCCGCCGTCACCGAGGTGATTGAGGTCAGCTCGCTCTTGCGACGGCTTTCCGGCAGATCGCGGGACCGTTCGATATTGCGCACCACATCCTCGGCCGTGAAGCTGGTCCCGTCTTGGAACGTGACGCCCGTGCGCAACTGCATGGTCAACGACATGCCGTCTTCGGCAGTGCTCCATTCGGTGGCCAGCTGCGGGATGATGGTCGCGTCCGGGGCGATGCCCACCAGCTTGTCGCACATCGACGCCATGACGATCTCGCCCACGAAGGTGCGGGACTGATCGGGATCGAGCGTGTCGGGATCGTCGGCCAGACCGATACGAAGGTCCGCGGCAGCGACGGGAAACGCCAATGTCGCCGCAAGGCAGGCGCCTATTAGGAAAGGAATTTTCTTCATGTCGTCAGCCTTTGGTGAGAAGCGTTTTCTTCAGCCGACCGTGAACGCCCTTTTCGCCGTTCACGGTCTGGGTCACCGCGAAATCCACGGCGAGCGAGCAGAACTGGTAGGCCTCGGTCAGGGTGATGCCCGTCCGTTCGCTGATGATGGCGATCATCTGGCGCAGGGCGATGCGCATCGCCTCGTCCAGATCGGCGTGAAAGCCCATCGAGATGATCTCGTCCGCCGTCTCGGCTTGGGGCAAGGTCACCGAATGGTCGCCCGCCTTGCGCAGCGTGAAGGTGAATGTGCCGGTCAGCGACATCTCCAGCGCGGTGATGCAGACCTCGCCGTCGCCCTGGCAGCCGTGCCCGTCACCGCAGGAGAAGAGCGCCCCCTCGGCATGCACGGGCAGCGACAGCGTGGCGCCCGGCGTCAGCAGCTTGAGGTCCATGTTGCCGCCATGCAGGCGCGGCTGGATCGAGGTCAGCTCTCCCCATTCGGGGGGCGGGGCGACGCCCATCACCCCGAAGAACGGGTTCAGGGGTAGCACGGCGCCCCAAGGCAGCCGCGCGGTGCGGGCCGCCCGATCCACCGGGATCAGGGTCATGGCTTGCTGCGAGACCGGAAATTCGCCGATCAGCGTCCCCGAACTGGGACGCACCAGGTTGAAGCCCCAGTCCGCGCCCAGCTCGACCGCGTCGATGCGGATGTCCAGCACGTCGCCGGGCTGCGCCCCCCGGATCGCCACCGGCCCGGTCAGCAGATGCCCCCGCCGGGGCAGATCCGCCGCCAGGATGTCCCGCAGCGCCGGGGCGACGGTCATGCCCGAACCGTCGGGCGGCAGCACCTCCTCGCGCCCCGAATGGGTCTCGATCGTCAGGGTGTCGCCGGCTTCGATCTCCAGCACGGGGGGCAATCCGGACCAGAAGCGGCCCCAATGAACGGTCCGGGGCGTGGCCGCGAGAGAGTGGGTGGTCATCGGTCGGTTGCCTTCCATCGTCGACATGCCAGCCTGTGCTTTCGCCCGGCATGTCGCAGATCTGTTACGTTCGACCCATGATCGCGGTCCGGGTCGCGATCACGGCTGTCGGAGGTGCATCTGTCGTCGTTCGAGGCGCGATCGAGCGGGGCATCTTGGTCAACCTCGGCAACCAGACCCGCGTCCCGGCCGCGTTCCATCGCCGGGCACCCTCGATCAGGAATGCGAAGATGACCAGCGACGGGCGAAAAAATATTCAAGGAAGCCGGTCATCCGCTTTACAATTGGGCAGATGATTTCATGAGAGCCGCGACATCGGGCATCTGGATGCGCCTCTGCGCGCCAATCGGATCACAGCCGGAGATCCGAAACGTGCCGTTGGCTGGCTACGGGTGGTCGTTACCGTTCGACATATCGATCGCGCCTGAATGCCGCTGTCATCGAAGGTCGACAAAGGGTCCCGCGACGGTGTCTCTGAAACCTGGACCGCAGAGGTCCAGGCTCAAATACGGGTCATCCATGCTCTTCGGCGGCTGTCTGTTCCAGCGCCTGATTCAAGGCCCGCAGGACGTCGATGTGGTGAACGCTGCCGATCAGACGCGGAGGATCATCCGGGCCGTCGCAGGCCATCACGGCAAGACAGACAGCGCCGCAGCGATCGAACAGGGGCAAGGCCTCGGCCAGGGTCGTGGTGGGGGCCACCGTAGGATGCGTCTCGGCCAAGGACCGGACCAGATCCTCGGCGGGGGCATCTTCGACACCCAGCGCACGGATGACCGGAGTGATGCGAAGCTGATGGGGCAGCCAGGCCTGGGGTCCTTCGGACAGATGAATGCCCCGCTGCTCCAGCTGAGTCAAAAAGAAGGATCGTTTCACGAGGGTCGATGCCAGGGCCGAACTGAGCGAGACCGAGGTCATCACCGCGATGCCTGTCTGCCAGTCCCCCGTCATCTCGAAGACGATCAGGGCCGTCGAGATCGGCGCGCCCAGGACCGCTGCCCCGACAGCGGCCATGCCGGCGAAGGCGTAGACGTTGACGCTTCCGGAATAGCCGGGTGCAAGCGTGGTCGCGATGATCCCGAACGCCAGGCCGGTCAGCGATCCCATGACCAGTGCCGGGGAAAAGACCCCGCCACCCATCCGCCCGCCCAGCGTGATCGCCACCGCCAGAGCCTTGACGGTGGCAAACAGGATCGCCTGCGCCAAGCCGATCTGTCCCGAGAGCGCCGCAGCCGTGGTCTCGTACCCGACGCCGATGATATGCGGGAAGGGAATTGCGATCGCGCCAAGCGCCAATCCCGCCAGCGCGGGCCTGGACCATCGGGGCCAGCCGATCGCGGTCATCGCCCGGCTTGCAAGCCGATCGGCCCTGAAGATCCCACTCATCATGGCCGCGGCGACTAGAGCAGAGACAAGGCCGAGCACCATGAAGGCCGGCAGCTCGATGTGAAACGCCAGGTCCGGTTCGACCGGCAGGATGAACTCGGTCAGCCCGCCGAACTGCAGTCGGTTGATGACTGTCCCGGCCACGGCGGCAATTGCAATCGGTGCGAAGGCCCGGGTCGCGAAATGCCGGAGCACGACCTCATGCGCGAACAGGGCCCCGGCGATGGGGGCGTTGAAGCTGGCCGCGACGGCGCCGGCAACGGCGCATCCCAGAAGCTCGCGCCCCGTCACGGGACTGGCCTTGATCCGACGTGCGACGGCAGTTGAGACGACCCCGGCCAGATGCACGACCGGTCCCTCGCGACCCGAGCTGCCGCCGGTCCCGAGGGTGATCAGCGACGCGGTGGCTGATGCCAAGCCTTCGCGGACCTCCACCCGCCCCCCGTCCAGCGCCGCCCCCTCAATCACGTCGGACACGGCCCGAACCCGTCCATCCGGGGTGAACCTGTCAAGGATCAGCCCGACCGCAAGCCCCCCCATGACCGGCACCACCAGCACCCAGACCCAAGGCAGGTCACGCGCGACACTGGCAAGGGTCAGGTCATCGGCGCCATAGACCGTGGTCTGGATCCAGGAAATTCCCAACCGAAATCCAAGCGCCGCACATCCCGCCGCGATCCCGATCAGCAGGGCCAAAATCCAGAAATGCAACTGACGTCGGGCTCGATCCAGCACCGAGCCGACAACATGGAACATGTCGCGGCGTAAAGCCTGCCAGTAGGCTTTGATGGAAGTGTCAGGGGTGGGTTCCATTCTGACGAGGCTGGCACAGCATCGCAAGCTTGGCGAGCGAGATCCTTTCAAGCCTGCAGGCCTGTGCGGGGGAATTCGAGGTCCTTCGCGTGACCGCGCGATGCCAATCGATACATGTGGACGCAGGTGACGCAGTCGGCTTAGCCTTCTTTCATTGATTGGGAGGAGGACACCCTTGTTGATGACACGACGCAGCCTGTTCGGGACGATCGCCACGCTTGCCCTTTTATCGGGGGGTATTGCCCAAGCTCAGGACCAGGATGGAGCCAGAGATACAAAGCGTATTCTGGTTTATGGAGACTCGAACACTTGGGGATACATCCCGGTAGAAAGCGGACCGACGGAACGGTATGACGCCGATGTCCGATGGCCGGGCGTTCTGCAAGCGGAGCTTGGGGAGGGGTACGAGGTCATCGAGGCGGGCTTGAGCGCGCGCACCACCGACATCGCGGATCCGACCCTGCCGCATATTTCCGGGGCCGGCCTAGATGGTTCTGCCGCCCTGTCGCCGATCATCGCGTCCCATCTTCCGCTTGATCTTGTTGTGATCATGCTGGGCACCAACGATGTGAAGGTTCAATTTGACCGGTCACCGTTCCGGATCGCGCTGGGGATGGGAAAGCTGATCGACATCGTCGCGCAAACCGGTGGTGGCGTCGGAACGGACTATCCGACACCGGAGGTTCTGGTTCTGGCACCGCCCCCACTTGGAGAGCTATATCCCGAGGGGCGGGCAGAGCGGTTCGCCGGGGGCGTCGAAAAGACCCAAGCGCTTCCCGAGCATTACCAGACGATCGCGGAAGCGGCCGACGCGGAGTTCCTCGACGTCGGAACACTTGCTGAGACGGATGGGATAGACGGGGTGCATCTGTCGGACGGTGCGCATGAGGACATTGGGCGAGGAGTGGCCGAGAAGGTGAGGGCCATTCTGGAATAAGTCGTCTATGAGGCGCGTCTGGTTCACAGGCGCGCCGCTCGCAGATGCCATGGCAGCGTCATTGGCGGGGCCTTCTGCGGAAGCGGGGCTGAAACGCCAGCTGCCCCCTCACGTCATCGCGTCGATCAGCTCACGTGTGGCGATCAGGTCGGACAGGTCGACGGCCAGAGGTGCCCTGCCCTCCAGCGCATCGAGGAAGGCCGCAATCAGGTCGCGGTGGCTGGCATGGTCGAAGGCCATGGGGTCGGCGCCGCTTCCGCCGGCCCCCTGCCCGCCCAGGCCCTCGACCCGGCCGTCGGCATGGAAAACCGTCGCGCGCAGGCCCTCGATGCGGATCGTCGCCCGTTCGAGGATCAGCGTCATCGTCTCGGTCATGCCCGGAAAGCAGGCCGTCGTCGCCATGATCGTGCCGGGCACGGCGTCGGGGCCGAACGTCGCCAGGGCGCAGACCAGATCCTCGGCCTCCATGCGGTGGAGCGGGCTGGTCACCGCCTGCGCGGCGGTGATCCTGGCACCCCCGCAGAGCGCGCGCAGCACGTCGAGCGTGTGCACGGCCTGGGTCAGCAGGACGCCGCCGCCGTCACGCGCAAAGGTGCCGCGGCCGGGAGCATCGTAGTAGGACTGCGGCCGCCACCACGGGATCAGGCAATGCACGCCGCAGAGCCGGCCGAAGGCGCCGGAGGCGAGAGCCGCCGCGACCGCCCGGATCGCGGGCCGGAACCGGTGCTGGAGCACCGGAGCGGCCAGAAGGCCGGTCGATCCTGCCAGGTCTGCCAGAAACCGGGTGTCCTGCGTCACCAGCCCGGCGGGCTTCTCGATCAGCAGATGCTTGCCCGCCGCCAGGATCCGGCGACCCAGATCGCGGTGGCTGTCGGGCGGGGTCAGCAGAATGACTGCATCTACCGTGGGATCCGCCAGGGCCATGTCCAGATCACCGGTCGCCGGGATCCCGTGTGCGGCCTCGAACGCGGCCCGTCGCGCAGGGCTGCGGGTCACCGCATGGGCCAGCCGCGCCCGGCCCTTCAGATCGGCCAGGCTCGCCATATGCGGGGCCAGCGCCATTCCCAAGCCGACAATGGCAAACGTCTTCACCCGTCAGCTTCCCATCTCACTGCCCCGGCACCGAGGACCCTCTCATCGGTACAGGTCATTTTCATGCAGCCCTTTCAGAGGTAGATCGTCAGGCTGTGCTGACCACAGGGCACTGACCTTTTGGCCCATCGCGATCAGACCAGTTCAATCTCGATCGCGGCCAGAGGCAAGCCGTCGAAGCAAGCCTGCCATGCCTCGCCCGGACAGACGGGCAACGCGCGCGTCAGCGTGCCGGTCGTCACGAGATCGCCTGCCTTCAAAGGCACAGCATCGGGCATCCCGGCAAGAAGATCGACGAGGTGGCCCAAGGCCACAAGCGGCCCACCTCCAAGGACGTTTGTCGCATGCCCCTGATCGGCCACCGTCCCGTTTCGACAAAGGGTCGTCCGGAATGTCGAAAGCCGGGCGATCCAGTCGAGCTGTTCCGCCGGAGGCAGATCCCGCATCGGTCCATGCAGGAAGGCTCCATGCAACCCGAACGCCGCCACTGTATCGGCCCCGCTGAACCTCCAATCCTTATAGATGGAGTGCACCATCTCGAAGCCGGCACAGATACTGGATACGCAGCCGATCAGCTCGGCGGGCGTCATCCCCGGACGAGGCGGTGCCGCGAGTTGAAAGGCGATCTCCGGCTCGATGCGCGGCTCCATGAGACTGCCCGCATCGAGCGGGGCGCCAAGCGGCCTGACCGTGCTGTCATACATTGTTCCGACGATCGGCGCCGAGACGTTGAACTCCTGCCAGATCGTCCTGTTGGTAAAGCCGATCTTTCGCCCTAGCGGACGCTCGCCTTGCCGCGTCCGGGCGTCTTCAATTAGCGCGCTGACGCGATAAGCCTGATCCAGAGACAATCCACCGGGGCGGGTCGTTATCAAGGGGATCTGACGCTGTTCGGAACGCGAGCGGAGGATCTCGGTGGCAAGTTCGGCAGTGTCTGGCACAATATCATCCCGGTTGATTAAGCACTTTCTGCACATGGCAATGCGAGCCTGGCAAGAGCATTGGTCGGGAGACGCAAGGGCTCCGAGCAGGCCACATTTATCGCTATGCTACACGCCGGCCGGCGCGGCTATAGTCGAGATCACGGCCGCAACAGGCCTACTGACCAACATGCGTCAAGCATGCCGGTGTAAGGGGACAAGGCTCATATCTATGCTAGACTTGGATGGTAGTCGCTAGGTCTCAGCCCCTGCCGCCGCCACCGTTTCCGCCGCCACCGTTTCCGCCGCTGTTGCCGCCGCCACCGTTTCCGCCGCCATTGCCACCGCCGCCGCTCCCGCCACCGTTGCCATTACCGCCGCCGTTGTCACTGCCGCTGCTATTCCCATTGCCGCCACCGTTGCCATTTCCCCCGCCGTTTCCGGCGCCGCCGCTGCTCCCGCCGCCGTCTCCGGTACCACCGCCACCGTTCCCATTGCCGCCGCTATTACCGCCCCCGCTGTCATTGCCGCCGCCGTTGCTTCCGCCACCGCCGCCGCCGTCTCCGGCGCCACCACTACTCCCGCCGCCGTTTCCGGTGCCACCGCCCCCGTTCCCGTTGCCGCCGCCATTACCGCCGCCGTTGTCATTGCCGTCGCCGCTGCTTCCGCCACCTGCGCTCTCGCCGCCCGCACTTCCACCGCCTGCACTGCCGCCGCTCGCGCCCTCGCCTCCTGCATCACCGCCGCCTGCGCTCTCGCCGCCCGCGCTTCCACCGCCTGCGCTGCCGCCGCTCGCGCCCTCGCCTCCTGCATCACCGCCGCCCGCGCTCTCGCCGCCCGCGCTTCCACCGCCTGCACTGCCGCCGCTCGCGCCCTCGCCTCCTGCATCACCACCGCCCGCGCTCTCGCCGCCCACGCTTCCACCGCCTGCACTGCCGCCGCTCGCGCCCTCGCCTCCTGCATCACCACCGCCCGCGCTCTCGCCGCCCGCGCTTCCACCGCCTGCACTGCCGCCGCTCGCGCCCTCGCCTCCTGCATCACCACCGCCCGCGCTCTCGCCGCCTGCACTGCCGTCGCCCGTGCTGCCGTTGCCGTTAGTCCCCCCCGCGCTCCCGCCGCCATTTCCGCCATCACTGTTCCCGCTGCCGCTGCCGCTGCCAGAAAATCCAGTGCCGCCATCTCTGCCGTCACCAGGGCTTCCGCTGAAGTTTCCCCCTCTGGTCTGACCCGGGCCCTCAGTGCCAATCCTGACGCCGGACACGTTGCGAACCGGTGAAGGTCGCAGCAACCGGTTGTCTCCGCTGTCCGCAGAAGCCCCCTCGCGATCCTCGTCGGCCCCTTGAGTCCCTCCAGTTGCACCCAGGGCCTCAAGCACTTGAGACGGTGTCGGCGTGCTGCTGCGCGTGATCACCGGCCTGGCTTGAGGAAGCGCGCCTTGGCCGCCCAGCCACAGTTCCAGATAGCCCTCCTCGGGTGGGGGCATGAAGCTGACGAAGTCACGCGCAACGGTGTCCAGCACGGCCGCCAGATCCTCGGCTGCCGCCTGATCCTGATGATGGAAATATCGGACATGCGTTTCGCCGATCGTGAAGGGCGTCACGGCTTCCTCGGGCGACCATCCCATGGCTGCAAGCTGCGACAAGGCCTGGCTCCGCCGTTCCGCTGCAAGGCGTTCAGGGACGTAGACGGCAAGGCGCATTGGGGGCAGTTCCGGACCCGTCGACACCTGCGAAGGGCCAGCTTCGCCTTCCGGCACCTCCGGTCGGGTGAGTGGTCGAGACATGGAGTCAGCCGCTTCTGCCTCTCGGGAGATCGGATCAGGCGCCGCAGCCTCAAGCCTGAGGCTCGCGTCGGATGCGGGTCGTTCGGAGGCCGCGCTTGGCGGTTGCGCGGCCGATGCCGGCGACGAGGGTTCGGGCGTAGGAGCCAGCTCTGACCTCGTCGCAGGCAGCGGGGGCAGATGCCGCCAGATTTCCTGCGCCGTCGGAAGGCTGTTCCCGCTTGTTTGAGCGCCCGCTTGCGTCGCAGCCACGCAGGCGATGAGGGACAGCGCGCCAAGGCGGACCTTCGAATGTCTGCAACGTTGCTTCATGGCTCAGGCCTCTGCTTTGAGTGCACGGCACGGGGTGATCTGCCAGCGATAAGCATGTCCCACGAGGCATCAGTCCATAACCGTTCCTGGCCATCTGTCATGTCAAGTTATGTTGACTCCACCGGCACGCGAAATGGTCCTCATGCTTGCAAGGCAAACTATCGGACACACCTGTGCCGCACTACTATGTGGGCGGGACAGCCGGCCAGCGCCCCCTTCGGAGCGCCGAGGCTGCTCGAGCTCTTCGGAGGCGAGTTCCCGTTGAGGGTGCAGCTCCGCAGCCGTCAGCAATAGCGTTCGACAAATGCCATCTGCTGATCGCCATAGCGGTCGCCATGGGCAAAGCCCGCAGGAAGGATACGGTCGATCGCCGCAAGGTCCGCGGCATCAAGATCTGCGACCGTCCAATCGCGTAGGTGCTCCGCCGTCCGCGTGCCCGGGATGGGTATGATGTGATCCCCCTGTGCCAGAACCCATGCAAGTGCCGCACCCGGGACTGTCCAGCCCCGGTCCGCACAAAGATCGCGGAATGGCGCGATGGCCGCAAGATTGGCGGAAAAGTTCGGCTCGACGAAACGCGGGTTGGTGTCCCTGAAATCGATGCCTGACCGAAACTCCCGCTTCAGCGGCTCCCGTCCGAACATGCCTCGGCCCAGAGGAGAAAAGGCGACAAAGGCCACGTCGAGTTCGCGGCAGGTCTGGATCAGGCCCAGCTGCGGCAGCCGCGACCAGAGGGAGAATTCGTTCTGGACCGCAGTGACCGGATACTCCGCATGGGCGCGACGCAAGGTCGCCGGTGCAACCTCCGACAAACCGTAGCCACCGATCTTTCCTTCCTGCACTAGCCTTGCCATCGTTCCGGCCACGTCCTCGATCGGAACGTCGGGCTGGCGGCGGTGGATGTAGTAAAGATCCACGTGGTCTCGCTTGAGCCTGGACAGCGACTCCTCGAGGCACTGGCGGATATGGAGCTCATCATTGCGCACCGTCCGCGGCGGGCCGTTGACGATGCCGCACTTCGTGGCGAGGTGGACATCCCGATGCCCCCACCTGCCGATGATCTGTTCCGATACGCCCATGCCATAGATGTTGGCGGTGTCGTAATGACGGATACCGGCGTCCAGCGCTGCATCCAGGCAGGCAAGCGAGGTCGCTTCATCCGTGGCACCGAACATCCCGCCGAAGCTCATCGCGCCAAATCCAATAGCGCCGACGCTGCGGTTGCCAAGCCGTCTCTGTTCCATCTGAGCCTCCTGTGCCGCGGAGCGGAAGAGAAGCGCGACGTATCCGGCCAGTCAAGTCAAAGCGCTCTCATGACGGGCGGTCATCAGCCTCTGCAGTGCGCGAGCTCCATGCGGCCACCATGCCTTACCTGACCAGGCAAATTCAGCCATCTGGACCAATGCCTGTGCCTGCCAAGGGCGAGACTTCATGGATCAGGCGCAGGCCAAGCCAGTTTCTGTATGGACTTCCCGCACGAGCACTGGACGCAGATCGCGTTCACGAATCCGCTTGAACGGGTGAACCGCGAGATCAAGCGCCGCGCCGACGTCATCGGGATCTTTCCGAACGACGGCGCCATCATCCGCCTGGTCGGCGCGCTGATGCTGGAAACCAACGATGAATGGGCCGTCGCACGGCGCTATATGAGCCTTGAAACCCTGGCCCGCGTCACCGACAATCCAACCGTTAGGCTGCTCGCCGTGGCCGCCTGATCAGCACATCTCATTGCGGGCTCTACTCCTGAAACAGTAATGCTGAGCGGCAAAGATCATGCCAAGACGTTTTTAAAGCTATAGAACCTAGGATACCTCGTGACGCCGTCGGAACGAAAAGAAGCTGTTGAATACGCTGCCCGGGAGCTGGAGGAGATACTGAGCTCCGAAGCCATCTTGAATGCGCTGACTCCGGAAGAGAGGCGATGCGACGAGTATTGCGAAGCGCTTTGGAAGCTGCGTGAGAAGAGCGCGACAGCCCAACGTTTCGCGATGTTGTCCGGCCTGGATCTGACGCAATTACGCCCCATCGTTGAAAAACCGGCCATCCAGGCTTCGGATGACGCCGAAGAGGCAGGCGGGCAGGACAACTACCTGACGCACCTCACTCGTCTGCTGGCGGCTTCTGACAGCGATCCGATCAGTTTCGATGCCTTGTTTCGCCATGCAGCAGAGCTTTATCGTCGTGGAGAATGGCCGGTCCCCCAACTGCGGAAGTTCAAGGACGAGGTCGATTCCGAAGAAAGAGCCAGACCTAGAAATAGCAAACCAAGAAACGTCGAAGAACGCGATGATTTCATCGCGATGGTGATCCATGAGGTTCACTGTATTTTTAATGTGCCGCTGACACGAAATGACGCCTCAGACCACTGCGACAGTGCCTGTGATATTGTGGCCGAGGCGATGACGGTCATTCGTAAGAGCCCGAGCAGCATCGATAGCATGAGAAAGATCTGGAGCAAGCGGGCTCTTGCGGTGTAAGGCCGTGCATTCTGGTCCCGAACGTCAGAAGACGGACTTCGCGTTCAGCCGACCTAAAGTCATTCGACAGTTCCATAAAAAGGGAAGAGGCTTCGTGACGCTGTTCAGTCATTTGTGCTGGCGCAACATCGGCTGCCCTTTGAGACCACCACTCCCTTAACCTTCATTGATGACAATGACGCGTGAAACTGTGCGAGCCGCCTGGCTGCGTCTGTCGCACGGCCCATCGTCGCCAAAGCCACACCCCAGGAGAGTGGGCATCCACTGGAACGCTTTGTCTGATTCCGCAAATCGGCCCCTCAAGGGATCCTTTGTGGGTAATAAACTACCCCCTAGTTATTAACCCACGCTTCATCGCGACTCGTTCGCTAGCGTTCTTCAAGATGGCAACAAGCACTTGGAGGGCTAGGAATGGCCGAAGAAATTTGGCGATTGCCGCGGGTGACCGCGACAATCGGAATGGGGCGAAGCTGGGTATACAGTGCCGTGTCGCAGGGGCGGTTTCCGGCACCTGTGCGTCTTGGCACCAGGGCAATCGGCTGGAAGCGCAGCGACGTTCAGGCGTGGCTCGACAGCCGCCAGAGGAGAGCGCTTTAATGGGCTTTTTTTTGCGATCTAGCCTACGGAATGTCCCCGACGACATTGAGCCGCGTCGAAGGATCCAACTCCATGTCTGATCCATGGTTCAAGTTTTTCCCTACCGATTGGCGGGCTGATCCCGCCCTCCGCATGTGCAGCTTGGCAGCGCGCGGCCTCTGGATTGAGATGATCGCCCTGATGCATGATGCCGTCCCTTACGGCCACCTTCTCATCTCCGATCAACCTCCGACGGATGCACAACTTGCCGTCTTGGGAGGGGCACCTACTGACCAAATCACCAACAGTCTTGGCGAATTGGAATTAGCAGGCGTTTTCTCCCGTACGAGAAAGGGTGTCATCTACTCGCGAAGAATGGTTCGGGATGGGCAAGGTCGCGCAATTGCGATGAAAAATGGAAAGAAAGGTGGCAATCCAACCCTCAGAAAAGCAATCGAAAATATGCCGTTGGATAACCCCCTGGTTAAGGAGCGGGTTAAGCCCCAGAAGCCAGAAGCCAGAAGCCAGATAGATGATGGTGGTGGTGATACGCGCGAGGCCGATACGCTGCGTGGTCGTATACTTTCGGCGATCGGGGTCGATCCCATCTCCGGTATGGCTGGCCCGAACGGCAACTTACTCGGAACTAAGGCTGACATGGAGCGGGTCAGGATGTGGCAGGCCGATCTTGGTCTGAACTCAGACACCATCATCGCCGTCGTCGTTGAGACAATGACCAGAAAGCGCGACGGCCCGCCAAGCCGTCTCACTTATTTCGACAAGGCAATGCAGCGGGAAGCGGGCCGCAAAAATGAACCCCGCCTGACTCCGATCGAAGGAAACACTCATGACCACCATCGTCAAATTCCCACAAATCGTCGAGCCGCATTCGCTGATGACGCCTTTGCTGAACGAGTTTCGTTCGCCGCAAGAAATCGCAGCCCATCGCGTTCAGACTTCGATTTTGGTTGAGATCATCCTTGATGGTTATTGGCAGGCTGACATGAGCGAAATGAAACGCAATATGATCTTGGCAGACTGGTGCGACGAGATGGAACCTTGGACACTGGAATGCATCAGGGCTGTGCTCCGCAAGTGGCGGCGACAGAACCCAAACAAGAAGCCGAACCCTGGGCACATTCGCGAAATACTAGAACGCACTTTGGCCGAGCGTAAAGCCTTTGAGGGCAGAGCGGTTGCACAGCAGCAGCTCCCTCCTGCGCTCCATAAAAATTCTGACCCGTGCGCTAGGCTAGCCCATATCGATGAGCTTGAGGTAGAATTCCCTGGCTTAATCAAGCGTATGCCTAAGGTATCGGAATGAATTTTCCAGCGCCTTTTGGGTCCTTCCCGCGCCCTCTCCTATGCGGTGGGCTTAGTCGCGCAAGGTTTCCAGTTGCAGGCGAGAAATCTGGGTTTCCACCTGGAAACCAGAGCTTTCCACCCGGCCGAGGGTTTCCACTCCGTCTTCAGTTTCCACTTGCCCGGGAGGGGGTCAGCAATCCCGCACCACATTCGCTCCCGCGTATCGGTGATGCATTTCACCAAGCCGGGAGCCCTCTGACATGACCCGCGGTTCCAACCCCCTGCCAGCGGGCAGAATGACAGCGTCCGAGCGCCGGCGCGAACTCTGTGCGCTCCTCGGCCTGGGCCTCGTCCGGCTCCGGATGCGCAACAGCGACTTTACGGAGACAGTTCGCAACGGTGCAGATCCGGCGACTACACATCTGCCTCGGACAGAGCGGTAGTGCGGGACAACGAAAGTGGAAGAAAAGATGCAAATGATGAACGTCGATCCCATTCCCGCCCGTCTGGCCGCCCTGAAGGACGCGCCGGCGGCGGAGTTGAAGATGCAATGGCGGGAGTTGTTCGACACCGCCCCGCCGCCGTTCAACCGCCGCTATCTAGAAAGTAGGCTGGCCTATCGCATCCAGGAACTTGCCTATGGCGGGCTGAAGCCGGAGACGGTCCGACGCTTGGAACGGCTCGGCGAGGAACTGGATGGCGGTGACCGAAAGAAGAGCCGGATCCGCGCCGATCTTATGCCCATCGCCGGCACCCGGCTGATCCGCGAGTGGCAGGGCAGCGAGCAGGTCGTCACGGTGACGCAGGACGGCTTCGAATGGCAAGGCCGGCCCTACAGGTCGATCTCCGCCATCGCCCGCGCCATCACCGGCACACGCTGGAACGGTTGGGTGTTCTTCGGTCTCAAGAACCACAGGAGCCGGGCATGACAAAGGCAGTCGTTCGCAAGCTGCGCTGTGCGATCTACACGCGCAAATCCTCCGAGGAAGGGCTGGAGCAGGAGTTTAACTCGCTCCACGCCCAGCGCGAAGCCTGTGAGGCCTATATCGCCTCCCAACGCTCCGAGGGGTGGGTGCTGGTGCGCGATCAGTACGATGACGGCGGCATCTCCGGCGGTACGCTGGCGCGCCCTGCCCTGCAGCGCCTCCTGGCAGACATCGAGGACGGGCTGGTCGATGTGGTGGTGGTCTACAAGATCGACCGGCTGTCGCGGTCGCTGATGGACTTCTCGAAGCTGGTGGAAGTCTTCGATCGCAACGGGGTGACCTTCGTCAGCGTCACCCAGTCCTTCAACACCACCACCTCCATGGGCCGGCTGACGCTGAACATCCTGCTTAGCTTCGCGCAGTTCGAGCGTGAGGTGACCGCCGAGCGGATCCGCGACAAGTTCCGCGCCAGCCGCATGAAGGGCATGTGGATGGGGGGCAATCCGCCGCTGGGCTACAAGGTCAAGGACCGCAAGCTGGTGGTCTGCAGCGAGGGCGCGGACCATGTTCGCTGGATCTATGCCCGCTTCCTTGAGATGGGCTCGGCCACCGAACTGGCCCGCGAGGTGGAAAAGCGCGGTATCCGCACCTCTCGCGGCAACCATATCGACAAGAAGGCCATCTACCGGATCCTGAACAACCGGGTGTACATCGGCGAGGCGGTGCATAAGGGCGACAGCTACCTTGGTGAACATGCGGCCATTATCGAACGGGACATCTGGGACAAGGTCCGCGCCACTCTCACCGACAGCCCGCGTACCCGCGCCGCCCGCACCCGGGCGCAGACCCCTGCCCTTCTGAAGGGGCTGATCTATGGTCCTGACGGCGCGGCCTTCTCGCCCAGCCACACCCGCAAGGGTGGCAGGCTCTATCGCTACTATGTCAGCCAGACGGTCCTGAAGCACGGCGCCGGCGCCTGCCCGGTGGGGCGTGTACCTGCCGGCGAGATCGAGGCGGCGGTCATCGACCAACTGCGGGCGGTGTTCCGCCAGCCGGAGATCGTCGCGGGAACATGGAAGGCGGCACACATGCAGGACGGCAGCATTACCGAAGCCGATGTCCGTGATGCGCTGGGCCAGCTGGATCCGCTCTGGGACGAGTTGTTCCCGGTCGAGCAGGCGCGTATCGCGGCCCTGCTGGTCGAGCGCGTCGACATTGGCATCGATGGCCTGAGCGTGCGGCTGCGCATCGATGGTCTCGGCGGCCTTGCCCGGGAGATGCTTGCCGGCGCGATGGAGCGTGCCGCGTGATGCGCGCAGAACTCGTCTCCGCCCCTGCCCCCGTGCCCGAGGCCATGACCCTGCATGTGCCCTTCCGCGTGGTGAAGCGTGGCGGACGCAAGGAAATCTTGCTGCCGGAGGGGGCACCCCAGCATCGCCGCAGCGACAGTGCGCTGGTCAAGGCGCTGGGCCGCGCCTACCGCTGGAAGCGCATGCTGGAAAACGGCGACTTCGCCACCATCGGTGACCTGGCCGGGTCCGAGAGCATCGCCCATTCTTACATGACCCGCGTGCTGCGCCTCACGCTGCTCGCCCCGGACATCGTCGAGACTATCCTCGACGGCAGGCACGGCCCTGAACTGACCCTGCCACGGATGCTGGAGCCGTTTCCAGCGGACTGGGCGGCCCAGCGGTCGCACTGGGCTTCAGCCCCGCGATAGCTGCGAGCCCACCGTATCCCCCCATACCGCCTGACGGAGGGTGAACTCCCGCGCAGGCGTCCCACGATCTTCGAGGAGGATCGGCAACGCCCTCACGGGCGAGCGATACCGGTCCGCCTCGTGGATATCCCAGCTACATCAAACAGGAGAATGACAATGAACAAGGACGAAGGTCATCTTTGGATAGAAAGGGAGGTCTTGCAAGAAATGGCACGGGACCTCGGCGGCCATCTTGTCGGCTGCCTGCTGCACCTGATCGCCGATGCCGAGGACAACGGCGAGATCGCGTACGAGACGGCAGTCATGCTTCTGGCCGCTGCCCCGGACATGAACGAGCGGAAGGCACAGAAGGATGTCTCCCGGCTCGTGAAGGCCGGATGGCTTGTCCGGAAGGGCGATCAGCTGGCGATCAAGGGGTATGGGACAACCTTTGTCCAAGACCGCAGGCAAGTGCCACCGGCCTGAGTTTTGCGCCGGGATGCATAGACCTGCCGGATTGGTCGCTGCCCTGCCGCGCGACGTGGCCGAGTAAAGCGGCAGGGCCTGATCAAACTTACGGTAAAGCTACGCCTCCCGGCGCGGCTTTGCTGGATCTCGCCTATCCAATGCGCCGCACGGAGAACTGCTGCCCACTGGATGGAGCACGCCCATCGTGGGTGTCAGCCTTCTCTCAGGGGGTCAGCAGATACTTGGCCCCTGTCGACTTGCGCATGTAGGCCGCCACCGTTTCCAGCTGCAGCGCCTGCTCGAGGGTGATGCGGGCGGTGTAGTGACTGGCAAAGGTCGTGGTCATC
Source organism: Paracoccus liaowanqingii (assembly GCF_004683865.2). Lineage (NCBI taxonomy): Bacteria > Pseudomonadati > Pseudomonadota > Alphaproteobacteria > Rhodobacterales > Paracoccaceae > Paracoccus > Paracoccus liaowanqingii. Next base: position 2,210,868 of record NZ_CP038439.1, read on the forward strand.
TCCGCCAGAACGCGCTGCCGCATCCGCTCAACAGTTGCCGGGTCCAAGCGCTGCAGGGCGTGGAACAGCAGCCAGCCTCCGACGCGCCAGCTGAAACCGAAGCCGCGGCGCAGGACCGAAGGACCGGTGTCCAGCGACCCGTAGATGTAGCCCTGCTTCAGCACGGACGAACCGTAGCGGTCATAGCCGGTCATGCTGCGCGCGGCGACCGCCTCCATAGCATTCAGGATGGTGCTGGTCATCTCGCCGCCGCCGATGGCATCGAAGGAGAGCGTGGCGCCGGTGGCGGCGATCGCCTCGGTCAGATCGTCGAGAAAGCTGTCCGTGCTGCTGTCGACGACATGCGTCGCACCCAGCTCCCGGAGCATGGCGACCTGCTCCGGGCTGCGGACGATGTTGACCAGCCCGATGCCGTCGGCCTTGCAGATCCGCACCAGCATCTGCCCGAGATTGGAGGCCGCGGGGGCGTGGACGATCGCCTTGTGCCCCTCGGCACGCATCGTCTCCACGAAGCCCAGCGCGGTGAGCGGGTTGACGAAGAGCGCCGCGCCCTCCTCGGCGGACGCGCCCTCGGGCAGGACCAGGCAGTCCTTTGCCTCGATCAGGCGCAGGCGGGCATACATGGCGCCGCCCAGCATCGCGACCCGCCTGCCGAGCAGGTGCTTCTGGTCCGGCCCCGCCTCGATGACGGTCCCTGCCCCCTCGTTGCCGACCGGCAGCGACTGGCCGATCCGGGCCTGCATCGCAGGCATGGCGCCATCGGGAATGCGGGCGGTCAGCGCCTGGCCATCCTGCGCCAAACTCTTCATGTCGGCTGGCCCGAACATCAGCCCGAGATCGGACGGATTGATCGGCGCCGCCTCGACCCGCACCAGCAGCTGCCCCGGTCCGGGTTCGGGCAGGACGGCCGGCTCCAGATGTAGCCGCAGCGCGCCATCCGCACTGATGGTCGATCTCAGCTCCAGGTTCTCGCGATCCATAGGTTCCTCCGATGGCTTTGGTGCCGATCTTGTCTTACGCGTAAACCCAGTTCAACCATTGCAAACAGACTGGCGCCGCCGCGTTCAAACGGCCCTGGTTTCGATGCGGGCGGTTACCAGCGCCAGCCCCTTGGCATCACGTCGTGCCCAATAGCGCAAAATGATGATTGAGCCGTTCGTCGAGAACGACCAGAGTACCGGCACCGCAGCCGGATTGCGATCTAGCGCCCGGATGGATATCCAGATCCTCGCCATGAGGGAGACCCGCCGTGAGCCGTTCGGACCAGGACCTTGATCATCTCGACGACCTGCTGGCGGCTTTGCCGCGGGAAAGCCTTCCGATGACAGTCAGCGAACTCGACGGCTATGTGACCGGCATCCTTGCCTGTCCCGACCTCGTGCCCCCGTCGGACTGGCTCCCCATTGTGTGGGGAGAAACGGGTGACGCGGCGTTCCCTGATCTGGCCACGGCCGGAGCAACCATCTCAGCGGTCATGGCCCATTACAGCGCAGTCGCCTCAGACATGGCAAAGACCCCCTGGATCGAGCCGATCTACGAGGTCGACCCGAACAGCGACGAGACGCTGTGGGAGCCGTGGGTCGACGGGTTCACCCGTGCGCTGCGTTTGCGCCCGGAGGCATGGCAGGCGCTCATCGAGCAGGCCGACGAAGAGGCCAAATCGTCGCTGATCTTCTTGATGGCCCTGCAGGACATCAACGAGGGGACCAGCACGTTCACCGAGGAGGAGATCGATGACATCGACCTGCAGGCCCCCGACCTGATCCCGAGCTGCGTTGCGGCGATCCTGCGGATGTCGCGTCCAGAGCTTGTCATGAAGGCCGACAACCTTTCCCACCCTCCTGTCAGAAGCAAGCGCCCTGGTCGCAATGACCCTTGTCCCTGTGGTTCAGGTCGCAAGTACAAGCAGTGCTGCGGGAAGAACTGAAAAGCACCGTGGGGTGCATTTCGCACAGCCGCAATCTGCGAGAGCGGCACCTAGCCAGATTTTCTTGAACCCAATACTGGGCGGGAGCGAGGGCTGAACTGAACGTCTGGTGGATTTGCATTTCCTCGTCAAACTTGATGTCAGTGCTGCCCTTTCCATCCAGTCCTATGGTTCAGTTACGGCCCCACATGTCCGGTGACCCTGCTTTCCTGCCTGCACTATTCAGCTCGGCGGTGCCGATGCGTGGTTTCACGCAAACGATCGATTTCAGTCATTCGGATGTCACACCCGGATGTCATTCCGGCTGCTGAAATAACCGCGTCGGAATATTGCAGATGTCAGATCAGGGAACAGGGGTCGCGTCGGGCCGCCAGTCGCGACTGATGGAGCGGCTGGAGTCGTGCAGCTATGCACAGACGCTGGATCTTTCAGCTTATCTGGGTGTGTCTGAAGCGACCGTGCGGCGTGATCTGGTGGATCTCGAGGCGCGGGGGCTGATCCGGCGCACCCATGGCGGTGCCATGCCGCTGGCGCAGATCACCCGCGATTTCACCAACAGCGAACGCCTGTCTCGCAATGCTGCCGACAAGGCACGGATCGGCAAGGTCGCGGCGGATCTGGTGGCGGATGGTGATGCGGTCTTTCTGGATGCGGGCACCACGGTGCTGCAGGTGGCCAGCCAGCTCTCGCGCCGCCTGGGGCTGACCTTCGTGACGAATGGCACCGATATCGCCGCCTGCCTGTCAGGCGCCGGCGCTGAGCGCCTTTTCGTCACCGGAGGCGAGTATCACCACTTCAACCACAGTCTGACCGGCGCGCTGGCGGCCGAGACGATCCGGCGGTTCAATGTCGACAAGCTGTTCCTGTCGGTCTCGGCGGTGGATCTGACGCGCGGACAGATCGCCATCTCGCATCCGGCCCTGGCGGAAGCGCAGCGCGCGATGATCGAGATCGCGCAAGAGGTGATCGTGGTGGCCGATCATTCCAAGTTCACCCGCAGCGCGCTGTCGGTGATCGCGCCCCTGTCCGCCGTCGATCGCATCGTCACCGACACCGCCTGCCGCGACTGTCTGGGCGACATCCCCGACGCGCTGGCGCGCAAGTTCATCTTTGCCTGAGGACGCCCCATGCCCATCCTGACGCTTGATGCGCTGACCAAATCCTGGGGGGACACCCAAGTCCTGCGCGATGTGTCCCTGGAGGTGCGCGAGGGCGAGTTCATCGCCCTGCTGGGCCCATCCGGCTGCGGCAAGTCGACGACCCTGCGCCTGATCGCGGGGCTTGAGGCGCCCACATCCGGCGCCATCCGACTGGACGGGCGCGACATCACCGCCACGCCCCCGGCGCAGCGCGGCATCTCGATGGTGTTTCAATCCTATGCGCTGTTCCCGCACCTGACGGTGGGGCAGAACATCACCTTCGGCCTGTCGGTCCGGGGCGAAGGCCGTCGCGCGCAGGCCGAGAAGCTGGCCCGCGTCGCGCCGCTGCTGGGGCTGGACAAGCTGTTGGACCGTCGCCCCTCGCAACTGTCCGGGGGCCAGCAGCAGCGGGTGGCGCTTGGCCGGGCGCTGATCGCGCAGGCGCCGATCTGCCTGCTGGACGAACCGCTGTCGAACCTGGACGCCTCGCTGCGGGCCGAGATGCGGGCCGAGATCCGTGCCCTGCAGCGCCGTCTTGGCCTGACCATGATCTTCGTCACCCATGACCAGACCGAGGCGATGAGCATGGCCGACCGCGTGGCCCTGCTGCGCGACGGGCGGCTGGAACAGTTCGATACGCCCGAAGCGCTCTATTCCCGCCCGGCCAGCAGCTTCGTCGCCCGCTTCATCGGCGCGCCGCCGATGAACGTGGTGACCGTGGCCGATCTGGGCGCGGCGGGGGCGCATCTGCCCCAGGACATGCTGGCGGGCCTGCGCCCCGAGGACATCACGCTGGCCGATCACGGTCTGCCAGGGCGTGTCGCACAGGTCGAATATTTCGGAGCGGACAGCATCCTCTCCGTCGATATCGGCGGACCGCATCTTGCGGTGCGTCTGCAGGGCCGCCCCGCCATCGGGCCGGGCGCGACCGTGCATCTGGGATGGGGCGCGGACGCGCTGCATCTCTTCGACGCCACCACCGGGCTGCGGCGCGATGCGGCAGCCCACCACTCACGGACATCGTTTCAAACAGCCTGAGGACATCATGACCCGGATATCCCTGACGCGCGCCCTGCTGGGCAGCGCCGCCCTGAGCCTTGCCGCCCTGTCGCCCGCCTTCGCGCAGACCGAGATCACCTTCTTCTACCCCGTGCAGGTCGGCGGCCCGCTGACCGAGGTGGTCGATGGCTATGTCGCCGAATTCGAGGCGCAGAACCCCGACATCTCGGTCGAGGCGATCTATTCGGGCAGCTATACCGACACGACCACCCGGGCCCTGACCGCCGCGCGGTCGGGTACGCCGCCCACGGTCGCGGTGATGCTGGCCACCGACATCTTCACGCTGATCGATGCCGAGGTGATCGCGCCCCTGGACGAGCAGATCGCAACGCCCGAGGATCAGGCCTGGCTGGACGGCTTCATGCCCGCCTATCTGGCCTCGGCCCGGCTGGACGGCCATGTCTGGGGCGCACCCTTCCAGCGCTCGACCGCCGTGATGTATTACAACAAGGAAGCCTACGCCGCCGCAGGCCTGGACCCGGAGACTCCCCCGGTGACCTGGGAGGAGATGGTCGAGCATGGAAAGGCGCTGACGATCCGCGACGATGCCGGCAATGTCACGCAATGGGGTCTGGGCATTCCCGGCAGTTCGAATGCAGCGCATTGGCTGTTCGGCGCGCTGGTTGCGCAGAACGGTGGCCAGCTGTCCAGCGAGGACGGGCTGCACACCTTCTTCGACAGCCCCGAGGTGATCGGGGCGCTGGAATACTGGGTTTCGCTTGGGGCCGAACATGCCATCCACCCGCCCGGCGTGCTGGAATGGGGCACCACGCCGTCGGACTTCATGGAGGGCCGCCTGGCAATGGCCTGGACCACCACCGGCAACCTGACCAACATCCGCGACAACGCGCCCTTCGATTTCGGCGTCGCGGCCTATCCGGGCAATCCCGATCCCGCCTCGGTTCTGGGTGGCGGCAACATGTATATCTTCGCCGATGCCTCGGACGAGGAGAAGGCGGCGGCGTTCCAGTTCATCAAGTTCATGACCTCGGACGAGCTGCTGGCGGACTGGGGCATCCAGACCGGCTATGTCGCGCCCCGTGACGGGTCGTGGGACACGCAGGCGCTGCAGGACTATGTCACCGAAGTGCCGCAGGCCGATGTGGCGCGCCGCCAGATCGCCGTCTCGGTCCCCGAGATCTCGACCTATGAGGGGCAGCGGGTCAACGAGGTGCTGAACGCCGCCCTGCAGGCCGCACTGACCGGCCAGCAGACGCCCGAGGCTGCCCTGACCGCAGCCCAGGCCGAGGCCGAGCGGATCCTGTCGGTCTATCGCGACTGATCCTGAGATGACCGTGGGGAGACACCGATGATATCGCGCAACGCCCGGATCGCGTGGCTGCTGCTGGCGCCTGCCGCCGTGCTGCTGGTGGCCTTCACCTTCTACCCCACGGTCGCCACGCTGATCGACAGTTTCCACTCGACACCGCGAGGGCGGCGCCCGGCCGAATGGGTGGGCGCCGGCCATTTTCAGACAATGGTTGCCGATCCGATCTTCCGGCAGGCCTTCGTCAACAACCTGATCTATGCCGGGGTGATCATCCCGGCCTCGATGGGGCTGGCGTTGGCCATGGCGCTGCTGGTCAATGCCCGGATCGGCGGGCGGGCCTTCGTGCGGCTGGCCTTTTTCACGCCTACGATCCTGCCGATGATCGCCGTCGCCAATATTTGGATGTTCTTCTATGCGCCCGATTACGGACTGATCGACCAGATCCTCGGGCTGTTTGGAATGGGAGGCAACAACCTGCTAGGGATGCCGGGAACCGCGCTTTGGGCGCTGATCGTCATCACCGTGTGGAAGCTGGCGGGGTTCTTCATGATCTTCTATCTGGCCGCCCTGCAGCAGATCCCGCCCAGCCTGCTGGAGGCCGCGGCGCTGGAGGGCGCAAGCCCCGCCCAAAGACTGCGCCGGGTCATCCTGCCGCTGCTGATGCCCACCACGCTGTTCATCCTGATCAATGCGGTGATCGAGGCCTTCCGGTTGGTCGATCATGTCATCGCCCTGACGCGCGGCGGGCCCAACAATTCGACCCAGCTGCTGCTGCACTACATCTATCAGGTGGCCTTCAGCTATTGGGACACGGGCTATGCCGCAGCGCTCAGCGTGGCGCTGCTGGCGGTGCTGGCATTGATCGCGCTGGTGCAGTTCGGCGTCCTTGACAAAAGGATCCATTACCGATGAACCGCGTCACCCTGAACCTGATCGCATGGGCGCTGGCGCTCATCTGGATCCTGCCGCTGGTCTATGCGATCTGGACCGCGATCCATCCGCCCGCCTATGCCGCAAGGTTCGAGCTGTTCGCCCCCCTGACGCTGGAGAACTTCGTCCGCGTCTGGAACGCCGTGCCCTTCGACCGGTACTTCCTGAACACCGTGCTGCTGGTGGTCTTTGTCGTCATCAGCCAGTTCGTGATCTGCACGCTGGCGGCCTATGCCTTCGCGGTCTTTCCCTTTCGCGGATCGGAATGGCTGTTCATGCTGGTGCTGATCCAGATGATGGTCATGCCCGAGGTGCTGCTGGTCCGGAACTATGCCACCATCTCGGATCTGGGGCTTCTGGACACGATCCCGGCCATCGCCCTGCCCTACCTCGCCTCGGCGTTTGGCATCTTCCTGTTCCGCCAGGCCTTCAAGAGCGTGCCCAAGGAACTGGACGAGGCTGCCCGGATGGAGGGAGCCGGGCCCCTGCAGGTCCTGTGGCGGGTCTATGTGCCACTGGCCCGGCCCACCTACCTGGCCTACGGCCTGGTCATGGTCGCCTATCACTGGAACAACTTCCTCTGGCCGCTGATCATCACCAATTCGGTCACCACGCGCCCGATCACCGTCGGCCTGCAGGTCTTCTCGACCGTCGAGCAGGGCATCGATTGGCCCACCATCACCGCCGCCACCCTGCTGTCGGTCGCGCCCCTGCTAGTGGCCTTCCTGATCTTCCAACGCCAGTTCGTGCAGAGTTTCATGCGCGCCGGCATCCGCTGAAGGACTCCCCATGCGTCTCGCCCATATCTCCGATCTGCACATCACCGACGCGCCGGGGACAGCCGGCCTGACCCGGCCAGATGCGGTCACCCGCGCCCGCGCGCTCATGGCAGACCTGTCGGCCTTCCCCGACCTCGATCTGGTCGTCATCACCGGCGACACCGTCAACGACGCGCGGCCCGAGGAATATACGGTGCTGGCCGATGTGCTGGCGGGGCTGACGGTCCCCTTCCTGATCGTCCCCGGCAACCATGACGACCGCGCCCTGCTGCGCGGCTGCGTCCCCGACCGCCCCTATGCCAATCCGGACCTGCTGTTTCATGCCTGGCAGCAGGATCACGTCCGCGTCTTCGCGCTGGACAGCCTGTCGCCCGGAGAGGTTGGGGGACGCCTGCTGCCCCCGCAGATCGACTGGCTGGAGTGCCAGTTGGCCCGGCCCTTCGACGGCCATACGCTCGTTGCCCTGCACCACCCGCCCTGCGCCGCAGGAATGGGCCGACTGGACGGCCCCATCCTGATTGAGGGCGCGGGCGATCTGGGCGATCTGCTGGATACGGAAACCCTTCCCGCCACCATCCTCTGCGGTCATCTGCATCGCCCGTTCACGGCGCGGTTCGGTCATTCGATGGTTTGGGCGGCGACCAGCACTGCATTCCAGTTCGCCCTGGACCTGGGCGCCCCGGACGAGCCGCCCACCGTGACCGAGCCCTTCCAATATGCCGTCCATCTTCTGGATGACGCCGGCGGCCATGTCGTCCATCATCGCTTTCCCGACCTTTGACCTGCGAGGCCCCGTGCCATGTTCGACATCCTGACCCCCCTGGCGCATGAGGCCGGCGATCTGGCCCTGACCCATTTCAGGCAGCTGGCAGACACTGCGATCAGCAAAAAAGGCCCGCTGGACCTGGTCACCGTGGCGGATCGCGCGGTGGAGGCGCTGATCACCGACCGTCTGCACGCTGCCTTTCCAGAGGATGGCATCCTCGGGGAAGAGGACGGCCTGACCCCCGGCATCTCGGGGCGCATCTGGGTCGTCGATCCGATCGACGGCACGTTCAATTTCGTGCGCGGCGGGCGGCAATGGGCGGTCTCGATCGGGCTGTGGCAGGACGGGCAGCCGGTGCTGGGCATCATCTATGCCCCGGCCCTCGGCCTGACCCTGACCGGAGGCGCGGGCCATGCGCCGCTGCTCAATGGCGCGCCCCTGCCGCCCCTCTCCCCATACCTTCCCGACCGCGCGGCCGTGGGCGTGGGTCTGGGCCGCGCCATCCCGGCCTCCGAGCGTATCGAGATGCTGCGCTTTCTGACCGAAGACGCCGGGATCATGTTCCGTTGCTGCAATGCCTCGACGATCTCGCTCATCGAGGTCGCCTTGGGCGAGGTCGACGGCCATGTAGGCTACGGCGAAAGCGCGTGGGACGTGATGGCCGCTTGGCCGGTCCTGGTGGCACTTGGCGCAGTCTCGACGTTGGACTGGGCTTCGACACCATTGACTGAAAAGCTACGCTTTGTGATCGGGAAACCTGAGCTGGTTGACGCCTGCCGGCCATTGATCAGCAAGCACGCCGTCCCGACCCATTGAAGAACGTTCATTGTTGCTAACGATGCTTTGCACCGTTCAGGACAGTTGATGCACCACCTCTAGTGGATGTATTCAGGCACCCGGCCCGACAGCGGGAAGCGGGTTTTCGGCCCTCAGTTGCCAAACATCTTCCTCCTTGGTCGCGCGGCCGAGTTCCCGAAGGCAGAGAATAGCAATTCATGCAGCCGACGGGGGGTCCACCTCGCCCGCGGATTGACAACCTCTAGGGGTTCAAGCAACCTCCGCGAAGCGGCAAACCGCCTGTTTGGTAGGATGGGCATCCGTGTCTGGTGGGTTCCACCCTCTGGGATGTACTTTCGCCCGCCAGCGTCTGAAACCCACCTGTGATGCCGTCCGGCCGCTAGAGCTTGTAACAAGCGCATTGGCGGTGCAAGCCTCGTCAGACTTTCCCTCTGGTGCAGGATCTGTTAGCTGGAAATGCCCGAGTGAAAATGAAGATCGCATCGCACAGATTAAAAATGGCGCTTCAGAACTCCCTTAGTATCAGGAACCAATTGTCTAAAGTTTTAAGAAGTTCGCGGACAATTACCTGTCGATTTTTTCAAGTTATTTCGAAGCTAAGGGGATTTGATTTGGCTGCGAAGCTCTTGTGGCGGCCCCGGCACGCGAAGCATCCACGAGCGCAGATAGGCGGCGGTTGTGGCTGCTAGCTATCCAACCAAAATCATCCTCGCCTTCCGGAGCGGGGGTGTCTGCGCCATGCCGAAATGCGCGAGGCACCTGACCTATAACTCACCGACTGGCGACGACACATATGTCGGGGAAGCCGCTCATATCAAAGGTGAGAAGCCAAAGGCCGCGCGCTACGAAGCTGATATGACAGATGTGGAGCGCGACCATATCGACAATCTCCTTTATCTCTGCACTGATGATCACACGATAATTGACAAGGTTCCCGCAGACTGGACAACGGTAAAGCTGCTCGAAATCAAAACCAAGCATGAGATGCAGGTTAGGCAGGCCATGGAGCTGGCCTTTGCCGACGTCGCTTTCCCCGAACTACAAAACGCTGTGGCATGGGTTTCCAACCAACCACCTGCGACAAACGGTTCATTCGACCTCACTGCACCCGAAGAGAAGATCAAAAAGAACGCCCTTTCCAACGGCGCACGTAATATCATCGCCGCAGGCATGATGTCTCGCGATACGGTCGCCGCCTATGTCGAGGCGGAAGCACAGCTCGATTCCGACTTTCCCGAGCGTCTCAAGGCTGGCTTCCTAGAAGAGTATTTCGGGCAGCGCAAAGAAGGATATAAAGGCGACGAGCTATTCGAACTCATGTGCGCATTCGCGCAGCGTGGATTGCGTAAGCAGGCGGACAGGACAGCGGGTATTGCGGTGCTGGTCTACCTGTTTGAAATTTGTGACGTTTTCGAAAAATGATCCTGCCGACTAAACACATTTCACAGAATGAAGCCTTGCTTGGCGTGGGCGCAACCGTGCTATCTAATCTACAGGAGCCAATGACAGTCTCCGGCCTCTGGGAACGACTGCGTTCCGAACCTAACGTAGGGACGTTTGAACGTTTCGTGCTCGCTGCAAACCTCCTTTACATGGTCGGAGCCATCGATATTGAGAATGGCTTGATCGTAAAGGCCGCACCATGATCCGGTCAATTCGCGCCAATAAAAGAGGCTTTCACACTGTCACCCTTCGACCTGGCGTGAACCTCATTCTCGCCGACCGATCGAAGACGGCAGGCGACAAGGACACGACTAACGCGCTCGGCAAGTCAACCTTTATTGAAATCGTCGATTTTTGCCTCGGCAACAACACCTCCCCCAATACGGGTCTCCGCGTCGAAGCCCTGGAAGGTTGGGCCTTCACCCTCGAACTCACCATCGCTGGCGAAGACGTTGCGGTCACGCGCGCGACCGACGCTCCGGGATTCTTCGAGATCGAAGGGCAGACCGCTCACTGGCCGGTCACACCGGAGCTCAACAAGGAAGGCCTGTCCGGTCTTGATGCCAAGAAATGGCGCGCCGTGCTCGGCTGGGCCTTTTTTGGGATTGGCGAACTGGCAGTCAACGCGGTCTACAAGCCTTCGACGCGGTCTCTCCTTTCCTATTTCGTGCGCAACCAAGCAGCAGCCTACAATACGCCGTTCAAATATTTCGACAATCAGAACACTTGGGACATCCAAATACACAATGCGTTTTTGCTTGGCCTAGACTGGAAAAAAGCGGCAATCTGGCAGCAGCTTAAAGACCAAAAGAAGGCCTTGGCTGCGCTTAAGCAGGCGATTAAGACCGGAGCCGTCGACGGTGAGCTGGCCTCGCTCGGTGAGCTGGAAGCGGAAAGGGTGCGCCTGTCGAACCAGCTTGAGCGCGAGCGGGAGGCCCTGTCCACTTTCCGCGTCCTGCCACAATATCGGGAGATCGAGGCACAGGCAAACGGCCTTACCGCAGAGATCCACGAGATGATTAATTCGAACATCGTAGACAAGCGCCGGCTCGACCGATATCGCGAATCGCTTTCTGGTGAAGACATGCCAACCGACACACGCCTCGAAGCGCTTTATGCGGAAGCAGGCATCGTCTTGCCCGGGGCGGTTGTAAAAACCCTAAGCGATGCACGTAACTTTAATTCCAAGATTACCTCCAACCGGCGCGACTTCATCGCAAGCGAGGTCGCGGCCCTTGAAGGTGCTATCGCCGAGCGCGAAACGAAGGTTGTAGTGCTGACAACCCGGCGCGCTAATTATCTTGCAACACTCGCAGGTCAAGGTGCGTTGGAAGAGTTGACACAGCTACAGGACCTTCATGCCGCCAGTCGGCTCAAGATCGACAAGTTGACCAACCGCATTACTCAGTTGCGGCAGATGACGACCAAAGCCGATACGATCAAGGTTGAGACCGTCGAGCTGAAACGTGCGACGACACGCGATTATGAGGAGCGGCGCGAGATCTGGTCGAAGGCGCTCGGCCTGTTCTCAGAATTCTCGGAAAGCCTCTATAAAGCACCCGGGCGACTTGTCATCGACATTGGCGATACCGGCTACAAATTTGACGTTGAGATTGCCGGCAGTCCGAGCGAGGGCATCAGCAAGATGAAAATTTTTTGCTACGATCTGACGCTGATCTCCTTCGCGCGCGAGCGCGGCTTGGGTATAGATTTCCTTATCCACGACAGCACCATTTTCGATGGCGTTGATCCGCGCCAACGAGCCCACGCCCTCGAGCTAGCTGGTACGATGGCAACACAATATGGCTTCCAGTATATCTGCACACTCAACACTGACATGGTGCCAGCCAAGGATTTCTCAGCTGATTTCGACTTCGAATCCTTGGTCCGTCTGCGGCTGACCGACACCGACCCGAGCGGCAGCCTGTTGGGCATCCGCTATTAGGAGCCGCCTGTAGTCTGATCGATGGGGATAAAGGTCATGGTCCGCTCCCTGCGCATCGCGGTCGTTCTGCTATCACGCAGCGAGCAATTGCTTTCCGCCCTTGGTGACGGTTGGGGCGCCTGTTCTGCAACTTCCCCGACGAATATCCGTTTTGCCTTGCCGCTCCAACAGCCCTACGGCACGCCCATCGGTCGGCTATTTGCCTTTCGTGTTGACGCTAGTTTTGCAAACGTTCCCTCTTCCAGATCGCGGCGGGTAGATCTGCATGATGCGCAGGCGTGATGCTGAAATCACGCCGCCAAGAAGCGGCTGCCTGCCATCTACCGAAGTTGCACTGAACGAATGCGGTTCGATCACAGATCCTTCAGCCTCAGAAGGCCCTCAGATCCAACTCTACATCGACCCAGAAAATTTATCACGAACACAGCGACTTGCAAGCTGTTCACCGTTTCAGCGCAGTCATCAGCTCAAGAGAAATAAGGGTAGTAGAGAACAAACTGAGGCATATATGCGCCGCAGTTGGTACTCGGCTTCCCACGTATAAACCTAGAAAATAAAAAGAAATTTCTGTCGCAGCCTGAAGCGGAGACTAGTTTGTTTAGGACAATTGGTGGTGCGATCAGGCCTGACATCGAACCTTCTCTACCTGTAAGGGTAGAAGTACGCGCAACGGAAATGCGATCTTGCGGCAGCACGTCCTTACCAGAACCCCGCATGAGGTGCGCGCGCTTCTGCCTCCAGGATCGGACTCACGACCGTCGTGCTATGGCCCGGAGACCCCGCGAAAACCGTCTCGCAAGGGACATCGAGCATGGCAGGGTCGGCTTCCGCTCGTGTGTGCAATTGTATCCGCGCCCGAGAAGCGGCCCGGCTTGCAACTGCCGTCCCACGGGGCAGCGGAGCGTCATCATGGCGGTGAAGTCGCGCTAGGTTCCCCGACCCGCGAACATCGCCCGCAGGCTCTCGAAGAGCATCGGGTCGAGGTTGGCGAGGCGCGACTGTGCCTCGGCTTGCTCTGTGTTCTCGCAGATGCCACCCACACATTTGCGCAGTGCATCAAGGTCGATGCCAACGGCACGCAGCCGCTCGCGCAGCTCCGGACGTACCACGCGGCTCGACAGGAGGCAGCCGAGAAAGTCGCAGAAGGCATCCTTCCCACCGTTTCCGCCATTTCCGTCCGAGGATGGCGGCGGCCGGTCGCCGCCGATCCAGACCGCTCCGGTGCGGACTGCCTCCCGAGTGAAGGCGCGGCCCCGCAGGGTCTTGCCGCGAGCGGTCACGCGGATGTCGTAGCTGCCCGGCAGCGGCGCTGGAAGGCCGATATCGAAGAGGCCCGGAGCGGTCTCGGCGAGAAGGACGGTGGTCTCGGCCCCGTCGGGGTCGACGACGCGCGCGCTAACCTGCGCACGGCGCTCGACCGGTATGCCGTACTCCGTGAGCCGCGCACGCAACACTAGGGTCGCGCCCGGCGCGAAGCCGGTTTGCGACAGCGTCGTCGCCATCCGCAGGTTGGAGTAACTGTGCACAAGCAGGCTGTAGGGCGCGCCCGATCGCGAGGCGGCGACGGCGGCCGCGCTCTTCTCCTGGAAGTGGGTGAACGCGCCGTAGTGTCCGCGCTTGGAAAGCTGAAGGCGCGCCGTCCATCGACCCTCGCGTGCCCCGGCTCCGACGGGCGCGGGTAGCGTCAGCCGATAGTAGCTGACGTTGCGGCCGTCAAAGTAGAGGCCGCCCGGCATCGCGGCCGCAGCTGCCTGATCGATCACGTCCCCCGCCGGTGTCACGAGCGTCATGTCGATCGACCCGCGCGCCGGCGTCATCAGGATCACATCCGTGGCGATGTCGGTCTCCGCGAGATGGAAGTCGATGTCGTGGACCTGACCGGGGCCGAGCAGGCCGTCAGGGTCGCGCACCACGTCCTCGTTCTTCACGCCGGCGAGAACCTGCAAGAAGTACTTCGCAAGTTTGTAGCGGCTGTTGATGTCCAGCGCGCCGGTGAGCATGCAGAAGCCGCCGGTGCCGTTGGTGAGCGCGGTCAACGCCGTCGGCTGGACGTTCTCGGCCCGTCCGAGCGCGACCGCGAAGACACGGTCGGTGATGCTCCCGGCGACGTCGCTGATGTACTTGGCGTCTGTCTCCTTGCCGTCGGTGAATACGACGACCGACTTGGTGCCGTAACCTGCAACCGGCGCCAGTCGCGTCTGCGCACGTTCCACGCCGTCACCGATGGCGGTGAAACCGAGGGGGTTTGGCGCGAAGGTCGAGATGTCGCTGCGCAACTGGTCGCGCTGTATGTCGAAGACGGTGACAGGGCCGAGCGGACCAAGCAGCGGCACGCGCAGGTCAAAGGGATCGTGATCGAACGAGACAATGCCGACTCCGTCGCCCTCGTGCACGACGTCGATCATGATCTCGGCCGAGAAGCGCAGCACGTCGATGCGGTTGGCAGCGCCGATGCCCGACGGCGACAGCATGCTGCCGGAGCGGTCGAGGCACAGCATCACACAGGCGGACTGGCGCACGACGGTGTTCGCGGTGATCGGGATGATCCACTGGCGACCGGTCTGCAGGCAGCGGACGGTAACGCTGCCGGCGTGCACGTCGCCGGCCGTCGTGCCGGTGTAGCCAAGCCAGAGGATTACCTCGCGCACGGCGGACGAACTTGGCGTGCCGGGCGAGACGAACTTGATCCCGAGCGGCGTGGTGAACGGTGCGCCGGGCAGGGCCACGATCTCGAAGCTGACCGGCCAGAGGCTCTGGACGTCGAAGCGGACCGCGCGGACTGTCGTTTCGCCCTCGGGAATGTCGTTGAAGTTCAGCGCGGGCGTCGTCAACGCGATCCGCCATCCCGCGTCGCGGACCGCAGCGGCGGCGTCGAGTCGGCCAAAGCCAAAAAACTCGGAGAAATTCGCGCCGAGATAGCCGGGATCGGTCGATATGCGGCCGTTGACGTCGCGCCAGCGGCCGACGGCGTTCGTGTTGTTGGCGTCGATCTTGACGGCCGTCGAGCGGCAAAGATCGCGCACCTGCTGCCATGTAAGCTCGGGATTGGCCGAGATGATCAGCGCACCAACGCCGGCCGAGACAGGCGTGGCATAGGAGGTGCCGCCGAAGTCCGTGCGGTATTGCCGGGGGCCGGCCGCAACCGGCGCACCGAGCGGCAGGGCGTCCCCGAGGCCCGAATCGAGCGTGATCTGGTTCATCCCCGCGTTGACGGCCGTAATCCGGCGGCCGGAGGCCACGCCGCCACCAAGAGCGCCCGCGACGACCGCCTGCCCGACCCCGAATCCGGCCGCATTGGCAAGGGTCAGCACTGTCGCGCCGGCTGTGGCCGCGGCGGCGAGCGTCGTCTGTTGTGCGGGCACGCCACAGATCGCGTCCCCTTCCGGCGCTGCCCGGATCGTGGCGGTATGCGCGCCGAAGACACCCGGGGGATTGTGGCGGCCCTCGTTGTCGTTGCTCGGCGCGCACCAGTCGACGGTCGAGCCGAAGTTGCTGTAGGCAGCCTTGATCTCGGTCATGCCGTCGTTGCCCAGCGTCGAGGCGGCAACGCCGAAGCAGCGCTCGTACATGCTCCAGGGCCTGCGGAACGTGGCGTCGAGATCGACGTTCTGGTTGCCCGCAGAGAAGTAGAGCAGGACTCCGCGGCCGCCGCGGCCATCATCCGTCAGCCGGTCGAACGTGTCGCTCATCAGACCCGAAATCGGGGTGTTCACGCTGAAGCCGAAGCTGTTGGTGATGACATCCGCGCCCCGCGCGAGTTGCGCGGGAAAGCCTGCGGTCGTGCTGCCGGCATCGAAACCCGCAGCCCAGAGGTACATCTCGGCGAAACGCGCCTCGGTCCCTCCGCTGCGGATGGCGATCAGTCGGCTGGCACCGGCGACGCCAGCCACGCCCTCGTTGACGCCGACCACAGCCGATGCGTTGTTCACGTTTGCGACGGCGGCGCTGGCGCAGCAGGTGCCATGATCGCCACCCAGATTGTTCATGTCGGCGGCCATTCTCGCAAAATCGAACATCGCGACCTGCTTTGCCGCGCCACCCGGCACCGTCCCGGTGAACTCGGGGTGCGTGAGGTCGACGCCGCTGTCGACGACAGCCACAACCACGTCGCCCGACCCGAAGGTCCGGGCGGGATCCATGTCGCGCAGTGCCTGCCAGGCGTCGGGCGTGTTGATGATCTGATGGTCCCACTGCTCGGGAAAGAGGAAATCGGTGGGGACGATGGCGTCTTCTTCGGTGGTCGATGCCAGGCTCGGCTCAGCGTAGATGACCTCGGGTTCCCCGGCAAGGGCGTTTGCCGCATCAAGGACCGCGTAGGTGGCGGGCCCCGGGAAGCGCAGGCGGTGAACATTGCCGAGGGCAGTGAACCTGCCTTCGGCGGCAAGGCCGTGGCGCTTGGCGACACGCTCGACCTCGGCCTCTTCCACGCCTTCTTCGAACCTCGCGATGATCAACGTGGTGAGAAAGGACGCGTTCTCGTCGGTCAAACGGACGACGGCCCCTGCCGCTTCGACGCCGGGGTCTTCCTCGAGCGCGCGCAGGCCCTCGGCCACGGCGTCCTGATCCTCAGGAAGCTGGACGATGGTGACGCCGCTGCGCTCGAAGTTGCCGCCCGAGCGGATCGAGCGTCCGCCAATGCGTTGCGCCGTGGTGTCTCTCGCGGAGGCGGCCGGTCGGCGGCCGCGATCCTTCTGCGCGCCCTGCGCGGCGCCGTCTGGCTTCGTCATTACGCCCAGTACGCCCGGTAGCGGCTCGAACGGCACCCGGACCGTGCCACGGAAATAATAGGGCATCCCCGGGCGGCCCAGCATGAAGACCTGAAGTCGCTGCAGGTCGCGGCGCGAGACGAGTCGCGATTGTGCCTCGAAGCTCCGGGCCTCGACGCGCACCTCGACCTTTCGTGCTCGGTCGAGCGCGATCTCGGCTTTTCCCTTGGAGTCGCCTTCTGCCACTACATCGCCGACCATGATCCGCGCCCCGTCGATCGGGCGGCCCCGGTAATCCGTTACATGCAGGTTCAGGATTGCTTCGACCACAGTCTGGTTCTCCGGGGCGATCAAGGCTTTAGGGAAGATAAAGAAAGTTGCTCGCAGTCCTCTCGGCACTGGCCGAATTGAGATACTTGGTGCACGCCATCAGGGGCACAAAACTTTATCAATTCTCTTTTCTAACTTATCCTTGTCCCTGGAACAATGATTCGTAGCCCCTTCACACGGAGCCCCCCGCGCGGTCGAGAGGAAGCCGGTGGTTGCCGCCCGGCACCCGGAAGTTCGAGAAGGTCGCGGATATGCTGACGTCGAGCGACCGGACCCCGTGGAACCAGCCCGCAGGCAGGAACAATAGGTCTTCAGGAAAAACGTCGACTTCGGCCACCCATGCCTCGGCAAAGCGCGGGAAGCGGGCGAGGTCTGGCGCTTCGGGATTGACTGCACTGTAGAAACGGCGGTGCAGATAGAGCTTTGGCGCATCGAACGGCGGAATCAGCCAGAAGCGCTTTCTGCCATGCATCTGCGCGAACAGGATCGAGTGAAGATCGAAATGGAGCGGCGTCACTGTACCGGCCGGCCCGATCCAGAGCTTCACCGAGCCTGGCAGCCGGCTCTCTGCGTCGACAATGTCGGCTGGGGCGCCGATCTCGCGGCGCAGCGGCAGGAACGCCGGGTTGCGGAAGAAATCGTTCCGCGCGACCAAGTAGAAGTCGTTGCTTTTCGGTTCGGCGCGCAGCCGGTCCACCAATTCGCGCAGTGTGATTGTCGTGGTCGTGGCGCGGAAGTTGATCTCGTACTCCGGGTCGGAGTCCCGTCGCGCAGTGATTTCTATGCGCTCGGATCCGAAGCGCTCGGCCAGCGCGTCGGGCGTCCAAGCCCGGACCGACCGGGCACTGCCGAGCCCGCCGCGGATCAGGACGGGCCGATGACGAAGGTAGTAGTTTTGGAAGAAGTCCGACCCGGACAAAGCGTCCACCGTATCGATGCGCCGGACGGGGTCCGACCGGCGCCAGAGCGCCCCGTAGAGGTCGAGCAGGCCCAGCGCCATCGCCGTCTCGGCCGCTGAAGCCGCGCCAGGCGCGCTCCGTAGCGGCCCGGACGACGCGTCCTGCGGGGGTCCGAGCGCCTGCGACCGCAAGCGCGAGGCGCCAACCGGCGCGAGCTTGCCCAGAACTTTGGCGTCAAAGTAGGTGGCGGGCCGCCGCTCCGGGCGGCGGTGTATCCAGCCGTTGAGTGTGAAGCGGCTGTCGCCGAAACCGCCGCCCGGACAGCGCACCGGTAGCACCTCGTGCCGCGTTCCCGAGGCGAAGAACACGAGGCTGTCGTTCCGCGGTTCGATGATGATCCGCTGATCGGTCGGCGCATGGATGACCAGTTCCCCGCCGGAAAAGCGGCGCGGCGCGGCGTGGAAATAATAGACGAACGTCACGGTCCGGGTGTGGGTCGCAGGCGAGCCATTGTCCGTGTGCCAGTGGTAGTACTGCCCGTCGCCGTGGGCCGTCAGCTGGAGTTCGAGGCGTTGATCGCCGAACGGCGCCACGCCCAGCGCGGCGAGTGCCTCGGGCAGACGCGACCGCACTGCGCCCTCGATAAGAGGCGCGACGGGCCTGAGCTTGTCGGCGAAGAGCACGACGGACCGCCGCCAGTCCGCAAATCGCGGATCCCGCCCCACCGTCCTCGACGCTTCGAAGGCCGACACACGCGACAGGGCAAAGGCAAGCACCTCAGAGCTTGCCTCCGCCCCGAGAACGTCATGGTAAAGCTTGTACATGGGCGCGCCGTGGCCGTCCTCGCTCATCGTCGTGAATCGCGCTCGGAGATTTGCTGGAGCCGCCGGTCTATGTGCAGGTCAACGACATCCAGCAACATGGGTGCCCTGATCGACAGAAACCAGTAGAGGATCCAGGGGTTCTCGGTGATCTCGCCGAAGCCGCCTGTCGGACCTGCCGGAGGCGTGCCCGGCTCAGGCGGGCCGCCATCTGGCGGAGAAAACACAGCAGGGCCGACGGGTGGAGCGGGGCCGACCGGCGGGACTCCAAGCTCTGGCGTGCCACCGTCTGGAGGAGAGAAGCGCTCGGGGCCGGCCGGGGGCGTACCGGGCTCAGGCGGTCCCGCGTCGGGAGGCTCATTGCCCCGGACAATATCGGCAATCTCGGCGAGCCGCTCCCGAAAGCGCGCTTCCACCAGCGTTGCCATCAGAATGTCGGTGAAATCGGCCCTAACGGCCGTTTCACGCTCCTTGGCGAAAACCCAGTGTGCGACTAGGCTGTCCATCCAGGGCACACGGAAAGGACCGGTTTCTAGGTCGGTCGAAGGCTCATCGGACGCCTTGCTCCAGGCGATGATCTCGTCGATGATTTCCGGGTTGCGGGAAAGTTCGACCTTGTCGCCAAACCTATCCCGGAGCCGTTTCAGCAGTAGCTTTCTCGACATAGGCGCTTCCTCATTGTCTGGGGTCTAACATGGATGCTGGGCGCGGAACGGCGCCGCCCGAACCGATAAGGCGAAACCCGGCGCGCGCCTCGAACGCGGCAATCGAGCGCGCGGAGCCGATGCCGTGGCGGCCGCACGCCGCGCCAGAGTAGAGCGCGCGAAGTCGCGCCAGCGAGAGTCGATTGAGCCGCCGCCATCCGGGATGATCGCGCCAGTGCGGAACCCGATGGCTCCGATCGTACTGGTGCCAGCCCAGCACACGGTGCGGTTGGAACACGTCATAGCCGTGGGTGAAGGCCCGCAGCCCGATCGCCACCTCGTCGGCAAAGAAGTAGATTGCAGGATCCGCAGGAACTTCTCGGTTGAAGACGCTATCCGCGAATAGGAAATGCAGCGAGGCAAACGCGCCCGGGAATGGCTTCTGCATCGCGGCGCGGTCGCGGACGGCATCGCCGACCAGCCGGAACAGCAGCCCGTCACAGCGTTCGGCTTCGCGCATCGTATAGATGGCGTCGACCCTGCCCGCGGGATCGCTCTCGGGTCGGTAGGGCGGCAAATAGCCGGACAGGATCGGCTTCTGGCAGTCGACCGAGCGCAGATCCTCGAACATGTCGACGGTTGCCTCGTCCCAGCCAGGGGCGAACCTGTGGTGGGAGTCGAGCAGGAGCGTGTAGCGCTCGTCGCCCGCGCGTGCCTGGAGCAGGCCTCGCGCCCAGTTGCAACCGCGGCTCGCAGCCGCCGGAATCTTGACGATATCAACGCCGGGCACTCGACGCAGATCCTTCTCGAGCCCCTCCTCGTCTGGCCCGTATTGCCACGCCACGCCAATCCGAAGCCGATCTGGTCGGATGGCGGCCGAAAGAAGGCTCACGACCGTCGGGAAGAGCTCTTCGTCCCGGTAAGCCGGAATCTGAACGTAAATGGATCGCATTATGGCACAAGCGCTAAGAAAGCCGCCCCCCCCCCTTTTGTAGCCCACTATCGTGCGCAACTTGAGTGCAATCCATTGTCCAATTGTGCGCATATCCGTAGAGTCGTGTCAAAGCACAAAGGGATGACGCTATCGAAGAGTCTTGCACGAAGACCGCTGCGCAAGGCTCAGCGGCGTCGTATTCCGACGCAACCCGATCTCTGATCCAAACTCGACGAATCGCATAGCGGAGGAACTAGGAAGCGGTCTTGTTAAGGCGTGGCCCAGGAAAACTCGCCTTTTGATCCTCGCATTGTGATGCAGCCGTCCAGCACGATCCGTCCGCGCCCTTGATCGTTCGTGCTCGAACTGATCACGCTCAACAAGCGTCACGCCGAAGAGGTGGGTACCGTCGGCAAGGGCGACGACCCGGTCGGTCACGGCCTCGAACGCGCGCCATGGTGGCTCGGCCTCAAATCCTCTTCAGAAGTCCGTCCTCAAGGAAACCCTCGAGCAGTCGAAGGCGATCGCAGCCGCCGTGGCACTGATGTTCTTGAACAGCCGCGGCGACAGGAACTGCGTCGCGGCTGGCAGGTCGGCGGTGATCTCCTGCTCGAACACAGCGCCCGAAACCTCGTCGACCACCCGCACCCAGACAGAACTTCCGTCCGCCGGTCCCGCGATGTACAGCATCAGCACCCCACCCGTCGCGATGCCGAAACTCGCGCCCATCTCACAGGTTCAGCGTCATGTTAACGACGGTGAGCCGGTCACCCGACCGCTCCATGGTGATGAGCATGTGCTCATGTCTTAGATTGAGATCATCACCGATGGCGGCCGTCGGCGGCGCTGGACTACGGCCGAGAAGCTGCGGATCGTGAAAGAGACGCTGGACGACGTGCCGGCATCTCGGTGGTCGCGCGCCGCAATGGCGTGGCGCCGAACCTGTTGTATCGTTGGCGCCGGCTCATGCTCGAAGGGGGGAGTGTCGCTGTGACCGAGGACGATGACGTCACCAGCAACAAGGTCGTCCGACAGATGGAGGACCGCATCCGGAACTCGACCGCCAGCCCGGGCCCATGGCTCGCGTTCACCAATCGGGGCACGGTGTTTCTCGATATCGACGTGGCGGCGCTTCTGACGCCGGTCGAGACGACGTATCGGCTCTTGGCGCGACCCGTAACCGGCGGAGAGCGCCTGCCCTGGCGCCACGACTACCGCGCGCCATTCCTGTTCTTCCACCGCTGTGATGTCGAACAGGGCGAAAGCCTTATGGCGACGGGCACGACCGGCCACTGGCCGCCAACGGCCGGCCCATCCGAACCCGGACCGACATGGGGGCGATCCTCCTCACCGCCACGTCGGGCGGCATCCGTGCGATGTTGGGCGCGGGCATGAAGGACCCCGAGCACACGCATCTCGTCCTTCGAAATGCGCGCGTCTGGGCCTCCGCACCGACATGGCAATCGCCACCGGCACGCTGACCGACCGACATCTGATCAATACCGGCACCCTCGCGCTCCGTTTCGACGTCTATGCCTGGACCCCTACGCTGCCAGATCCTTACGTCGGCAACTTCCACATCTGCCGCCCCGACATCGACCGGCCCCGCGCGCTGCTCGGAGCCCTTGTCCGCTGGACCACGCTCGAGGCAGCGCAGGTCAACTTCACCGGCGAAGTAATACCAACAGCCCTAAGCTCTGACTCACGGGATTCCCTTCGACCTGAAAATCTGAATCATTGCCATCAAGAGATGGAGGTTCTGATGGCGATTGAGATCACTCGAACGGATATGTCGACAAGTGAGCTTCGGGCGGCGGCGGCGCGCACAAAGGATGCAAAAGCGGTGCGGCGGATTTTGGCGATCGCTCTTGTTCTGGAGGGCGCGGATCGCAAGACGGCGGCGGAGGCCTGCGGCATGGACCGGCAGACCCTGCGCGATTGGGTTCATCGCTACAACGCCGAGGGGATCACCGGTCTGTCGAACCGGTATTGGGCAGGCCCGACGCCGCTCCTGAACTCTGAGCAGAAAGCGGAACTTGCCCGGATGGTCCGTGAAGGGCCTGACCTTGAGGCCGATGGGGTGGTCCGCTGGCGCTGCGTCGATCTCAAGCGCAAGATCGAAGATCGCTTCGGCGTGGTCATGCACGAGCGGACGGTCGGCAAGCAGCTGGCAGCCCTTGGCTTTCGCCGCCTGTCGGTGCGCCCACAGCACCCCAAATCCGACCCGTTGGCACAGGAGGCATTTAAAAAAACTTTGCCGCGACGGTAAAGGCCGCCCTACCGGAGACGGCGCACGGGAAGCCATTGGAGGTGTGGTTTCAGGATGAAGCCAGAGTGGGCCAGCAGGGGACGCTCACCCGGACCTGGGCCGAGTGCGGAACCCGACCTCGTGCGCCGCGCGACACCCGCTACAAATGGGCCTATATCTTCGGCGCCGTCTGTCCATCGCGCGCCACGACCGCGGCACTTGTCATGCCACGTGCCGATACCTCGGCCATGAACGCTCATCTCGCTGAAATCGCAAAAACCGTCGCGTCGGGCGCCCATGCCGTGCTCGTCATGGACGGCGCCGGCTGGCATAACTCCAGTGCTCTACGCATCCCCGACAACATCACCATCGTGACGCTTCCGCCCTATGCGCCAGAGCTGAATCCGGTTGAGAACATCTGGGCCTATCTGCGCGCAAACTGCCTCGCCATCACCGTCTTTGACACCTACGCAGACATTGTCGACCGATGCTGCAGCGCATGGAACGCCTTCGCAAACGACCCCGAGCGCGTCCGATCGATTGCCACGCGTGAATACGCAAAAGGGGTCAGTGCTTAGGGCCGTTGGTATAAGTCTGCAGACGGTTTGCCCGAACCGGAGATCCCCGGGCGAACCGGTCCCCGCGCCGCTATCCGACCGCAATCCCGATGTGAGCCTGACCCTTGACTGAACGAGGGCAGCGCGGCGTTGATGAACGGGCGTTTGGCGAGCTGTAGCAGGCACCGGCGCGCGAGCAGCAAATGCGGGCCGGGTGTGTCGACAGTGCGACTCAAGTGAACCAGGCCTCGACCGGCACCGTCGACGCTCAGCTCAACGAGCGTCTGGGTCCGGCCCCGCCCGTCTTCCTGCTCGACGTATCGACGAACCAGGACCTTCTCGGCGTCGAACTCTGGGGCATGCCGGCGGGAGATCGGAATGTCGACTTCGCCGAGGCGGCTACGGCAGGCCCGGCCGGCAGCGGCTTCCCGGTCGAGGCGCTTGACGTCACCTCGAGGGTCGAGGCGATGCGGCTCGTCGCCCTTCCGCAAACTCAGTGGGAGCCGGTGCGCACGCTCGACGAAGATCAAGACATCCTGACGCTCGGCTGGTTCCCGACACCGATTGCGTCGGCCACCGACGGCGGTGCGACGGTGCTGGGCGCGCGGTCGCAGAAGCTCGCGCCGGTGATCCCCGAGCCGCTCCTGACCAGGACGAAACAGGTCTTCGACGACGGCACAAACATTGTCTTCCGCACGACCCTGCCGTTCAGTATCGTTACCGTCGTTGACCTTCAGGCCGTCGACAATGCCGGCGTGCTATTCCGCGGGTGCGTGGATCTCGCCCACCTGCGCAACCCGGAAGAGGCCAATGGAGCCGCGCGTGGCATCGAAGCGCGCCATGAGGTCACCACCCAGGGCGGCGTGGCTCACGCGCGGATCCTCATCGAAGTGCTGCATCTCCCGGAGGTCGGCCGAGGACAAGTCGAAGAGGCTCCATCCGGCCTCTCGAGGAAGAAGAGCTGAAGAACCGAGACCACCCACGCGCGGCAGGGTAGCCGTGCGGACATCTTCTCCCACGCTCAGGCGCCGGATCTTGGCCTCGACTTCCGGCGAGATCTCCACGCCGAGGCGCCTGCCGTCTGAGATCAGCAGCTCGTCCTGGATCTCCGGCGCCGCCGCGCGCCTCAGGAGGACTGGGGCTCCTGGACTCGCGACATTCCAGGTGGTCTCCGCCCTCTCGTCCACCACGATGAGACGGCGATCGGCGCCGGCGCCCTCGAACGTCATGGATCGGACCTCGCCCGCGACCTCGAGAGTGGACTGCGGCTCGAAGGTGGTCTGGGTCCCGGATACGACCGCCCTCGATCCGGTGTCGCCGGATAGCCGCAGAACCAGCGCCTCGGGGCTCGCCTCGTCGGTCATGAACAGCGTGGCATGGATCACGCCCCGTTCCGTCGGGTGTGCGGTGACAAGCCTGCGGCCGTCTGGGGAGGCGATCTCAAGGGACCGGTCAGGCTCAAGGTCACGCACGACCACCTGCCAGAGGACCTCGGGTCGCCAGCCGGGCTCCTCGATCGGTCCGGATGGACCCTTAGGCAGCGCGTGGACACGTGTCGTGATCGAGTCCCGCCAGATCTGGCACATCCGGTCGAAGCTCTCACGCAGCTGCTCCTGCCGGGCCGCCTCCTCGGGAGTGATGGCAACGAAGTTGCCCAAGGTGATGATCCGTACGCCTGCGGACGTCACGACCCGCAGGCGGGCCGGAAAGACAGCGCTTGGATGTACCCGGCCATGCTCGTCAAGGCGCGGCCGGATCCACCAGGTGTCGCCCCTCTGATGGATCTCGAAATGCTCAGGCGTGTCGATCACCGCCACACGGCAGACCTGAGCGCCAGTGCTCGCGACGACCCTGACGTTGGCGGTGTAGACGACGTTGAACCCCCCGCGACCGCCGGTGCTCGACCTGCATGAGCCGTATATCTGCCAGCCGAAGGGGGAGGACTCGACCTCGATCGCCGCGGGCCGCGGCGGCGCGGACTGCACTGGCCCCGACATCACGAGCCCTTCCGGAGCCCCCTCAACATGCGTGAGCTGGAGGCGAACCGTAGCGCCCCCTGGGAATGGAAGCCTGAGGTCCAGCGGGTCGCGGCACTGATAGTGTTCGTCGTTGAGCTTCTGACAGTTTGCGCCAAGCGACCTTGAAATGTCCTCCTCCAGCGACTGCGAATAGATTATACCAAGCAGGGCACTGAACGTCCCGATTGGCCCGAGAGCCAACCCCACCGAATAGGCGGCGATACCAGTACCCGCAGGCTGGTCACGCAGGATCACTGGTCCCATAAAGGGCCACAGCAGGGCGGCCGTGACCGCACAAGCAATTGTTTCCAGATGGTTGCTCGGGCCGCCGTGGAGCCGATAGTCGTTTTGGAGCACGTTCGGCTGTGCGGGATCGACCGAGAAGCTCGCCCGGATGGTGGCCTCCACATCCACGTCGATGTCGTCGACGAAGAACGGACAGGCATCGACCATCTCGATGCCCACCCGCGCCTCCAGGGTTGCCGCATTCGCCCGCCAAGTCACGTTCGGGCCCCAGCGGCGTCGCACCTTGGGCTGCGAGCTCAATGCATCGCCGATGCGGCGCGTGCTCTCCTGAACGAGCAGCCGGGCATCGGCGATCAGCGCCCAGCCACGATCTCCCAGTCGGCGCGTGGGCCCGCCCATGAAGAAGGCCTGGTTGACGTCCGGCTGACCGCGAGGAACATCGAACTCGATGCGAAGTGCCACGAAGGTGCCGTTCGGGTCGCAAGCCAAGCCCGCATTGACCGCAGCCATCGGACGGCCGAGCACACGCGAGATCGCTCCGAGATCCACCTCGGTCGTGGGCGGAACCAGGCTCGCGATCCGGGCCTCGATCCCGGCACGATGTGCTGGGGACAAGAGGGCCAGCGCGGGACCGAACTCGACATGGCTGAGCGCATAGGAGAGACGAACAGGACCGGCAGACCCGATCCCGTGCGGGTGAGTGGGTTCGAGAGCGCAGTTGACGACGATATGGAGCGGAATGGCCTCGAGGGGTGGGGTGGCAGCATCACCACTCGCCTCGAGATCCGCGACCCGAACCTGATGGAGCTCCACCAACTGGCGTACCTGCACGTAAGGCACGGTGATGTTGAAGAGGTTCGTAGGCGAGAAGATCCAGACGAGCTGCGTCGCTGCGTGGATAGCGTTCCCGGCGGCGTCGAGCCGTCTCTCCCTCTGCACCTCCGTCTCGCCAGCGACGACGATACGGTCGATGACGACACGCTCCCCTTGACGGTTCAGGAGGTCGTTGTCATCGGGGCAGATCGGAATGGCTTGCAGGCGCGACCGTAGAATTCCCCCGAAGGCCTCGGAGGACATCTGAATTTCCGTGAACATGAGAGGGCCCTCAAACGCCGTCGGCCAGCATCCTTACCTTGCGTCAATTGAGCGAGCTGAGCAAGGGTTATTTCTGAGATCGTCGTAGCGGTCCCCCCATGGTCCTGGCTGCGGCCGTGATGGTGGTCGGTTTAAGCACGGGCCTTGCTTCGCCGCCCATGGCTACCGTCGTAGCCGCCGCAGTCGCCAAGGGCCGGCAGGACGTGACGAACACCACGATCAATGCCGGAACAAGTGCGGGCGTGGCTTTGTTGGGGGCGGTCGCCCTTGCCATGGTAGGACAGTGGCGGCTGGCCTTCGGCGCGTTCGCCGCCGTTGCGGTTGTGCTTGCCATCAGCGCGGCAGTTTCGCTGCCATCATCTCAGGGCGGCAAAAGCGCGGGCGGCCTGCCACCGATGACCGGGCCCGTCTTGCGCCTGATTGCCGCCTCGTTCCTCATGGGGGGCGGCGAGCACCGCACTTTGGTCCTTCGGCGGCCAGCTTGTGTCGGAACGTTTGGGCTGGGGGCCGACCTGGGCCGGCATACTATGGAGTTGCATCGGCATCGGTGGGATCGCCGGGGCTTGGGCAGGCACCCTCGTCAACCGGTTCGGTCTCGATTGCGTCCATTGGTCATGCCTTGGGCCGATGGCGGGCTGCATCCTTGCGGTTGGTTCAAGTATCGCAACTCCCGCACTTGCGCTGATCGGCGGCGCTTTGTTAGGTGCTGCCTACGTGACGGTCACGGGGGTCTACCTGATCTGGGGGGTGCGCGCTTTGTCCGACCGTCCGGCGACAGGCCTGATAATCGGCTTCTTGACGATGGCCGTGGGTCAGACTGCCGGCGCGCCAGTTTTCGGTATCCTGATGGCGGGTCCTGGCGCCGGGCTGGCAGTGACGTGCTTTGCCGCACTTGCCATAACGGCTGGGTGCTTCCGGGCTAGAAGCGCAGTTGCAGATATCCCGGCGTAGACTGAACGCAAAATCGGTTGCTATGTAACAGACCGTTAAAGGGGCACATAGCATTGACCTTCGTCCCCCGGCGAGGGCGACCAGCGGTCTTGAGCACGGTCTCGGCGCAGTCGGCCCACTGCCGCCGTCGCCCGGTACCAGGCGCCGTAATGCAGCTGCTGCAAGCTAGACGTTCGTGCAACGCGCAGCGAGATCAGCCGTGCAGTGTCCGCGGTGCGGGACTTTGCTGCCGTTGATACCTATCCCCCTATGAGCATTCGCCGGCGCGGCATCACCGACGTGGAGGACTGAAAGCAGTCTGTCGGTGATGCGGCAAAGCATGCGCAGCACTGAGCGGAAGCCGACACTGCTGTGCTAAGTTAGCCTGCGGTCCGGGATCATTTTAATTAGGCGGAGTGCTGTTTGACGGTGGGTGCGGCATTTCCAGTGCAGCATCAAACGAAAGGTCGTTCGACCGGTTTATGGCAGGTCCGCATTCACTCGTGCGAGGTAGTGTCCGAGGACGTGGTGGACTTTTTCACCGCGCTGGCGGTGTAACCGGGGTGGCCATCGAGGACGTCGGTTTATGGTGGAGTTGCGAGCTTCAACCACGGACCGAGGAGAACCCCGATGACCGAGACCAACATGCCCTTGATCGAGCTTTTGCAAAAGCATGATGAGGGCGATTTTCTGCGCGCTGTTACCGAGGCCGTGCTTCAGACGCTGATGGAGCACGATGTTGAGGGCATGATCGGCGTTGGCCGCTATGAACGCGGTGAAGGCCGCCAGACCTACCGCAACGGCTATCGTGATCGCGAACTCAAGACCCGGATGGGGGCGTTGAACCTGTGCGTGCCGAAGCTGCGGACGGGGTCGTATTTCCCGGGCTTTCTGGAACCGCGCCGCACGTCTGAGAAGGCGCTGGTGGCGCTCGACCATTGTTCTTGAACCAATGGCGAACAAGGTCTCGCTCCAGGAGGCCTGGATCGGCGGCGTCTCGACCCGCAAGGTGGATGACCTGGTGCAGGCCATGGGGCTGTCGGGCATTTCCAAGAGCACGGTGTCCAAGCTTTGCAAGGACATAGATGAGCGGGTGCATGAGTTCCTCGATCGCCCGCTGGCGGGGGAATGGCCCTATCTGTGGCTGGACGCGACCTATCTGAAGGTTCGCCAGGGCGGGCGGATCATCTCAGTGGCGGCCATAATCGCTGTCGCGGTGAACACGGACGGGCGGCGCGAGATCATTGGGCTGACCGTCGGCCCGTCAGAAGCCGAAACCTTCTGGACCGAATTCCTGCGGAGCCTGAAGGCACGGGGACTGGGCGGGTTGAAACTGGTAATCTCGGACGCGCACACCGGCCTGAAGGCGGCGATCCGCAGGGTGTTCGATGCGACCTGGCAGCGATGCCGTGTTCACTGGATGCGCAATGCCCTCGCCCATGTGCCCAAGGGCCAGCACACCGTCGTTGCGGCCGCGATCCGGCAAGCGTTCAATCAGCCCGACCAGAAAGGTGCTGTCGAGGTCTGGCGTCATGTGGCCGACCAGCTCCGCCCCCGCTGGCCGAAACTGGCCGCCCTGATGGACGAGAGCGAAGCCGATGTGTTGACCTACATGGCCTTCCCGGCCCAGCACCGCACCAAGCTTCACAGCACCAATCCACTGGAACGCCTGAACAAGGAGGTGAAGCGCCGTGCCGACGTGGTCGGGATATTCCCAAACGAGGACAGCATCATGCGGCTGATCGGTGCCGTCCTCTTCGAGCGGAACGACGACTGGCAAAGCCAGCACCGCTACATGATGGTCGAAGCCCTTAGCCAGATCGACACCGCCCAGATCGACCCGCTTCTAAGCATAACCACACAAGCTGCCTGACCGATGAACCCGATCGGCCATCCCAAAATTTACACCAGCTTGACGGACGCTGCCCTCGTGCGAGGGCAGAAGAGTGCAAGGTCCCCCGCGGAGGACGATGTGGGGGACCGACCCATATGCCAGAAGTTATCAAATTTTTTCTGGAGATTTGTCGCATATCCTATGGTTCGGCCAAGAGCGACTAACATTCATCCTGACGATAAAAGTAGATTATACCCACGGCCCTAAGCATTGACCGCTTTTGCGTATTCACGGGTGGCAATTGATCGAACGCGCTCGAGGTCGTTTGCGAAGGCGTTCCACGCGTTGCAGCATCGGTCGACGATGTCTGCGTAGGTGTCAAAGACGGTGATGGCGAGGCAGTTTGCGCGCAGATAGGCCCAGATGTTCTCAACCGGATTCAGCTCTGGCGCATAGGGCGGAAGCGTCACGATGGTGATGTTGTCGGGGATGCGCAGAGCGCTGGAGTTATGCCAGCCGGCGCCGTCCATCACGAGCACGGCATGGGCGCCCGACGCGACGGTTTTCGCGATTTCAGCGAGATGAGCGTTCATGGCCGAGGTATCGGCACGTGGCATGACAAGTGCCGCGGTCGTGGCGCGCGATGGACAGACGGCGCCGAAGATATAGGCCCATTTGTAGCGGGTGTCGCGCGGCGCACGAGGCCGGGTTCCGCACTCGGCCCAGGTCCGGGTGAGCGTCCCCTGTTGACCTACGCGTGCTTCATCCTGAAACCACACCTCCAATGGCTTCCCGTGCGCCGTCTCCGGCAGGGCGGCCTTTACCGTAGCGGCAAAGTTTTTTTAAATGCCTCCTGTGCCAACGGGTCGGATTTGGGGTGCTGTGGGCGCACCGACAGGCGGCGAAAGCCAAGGGCCGCCAGCTGTTTGCCGACCGTCCGCTCGTGCATGGCCACGCCGAAGCGATCTTCGATCTTGCGCTTGAGATCGACGCAGCGCCAGCGGACCACCCCATCGGCCTCAAGGTCAGGCCCTTCACGGACCATCCGGGCAAGTTCCGCTTTCTGCTCAGAGTTCAGGAGTGGCGACGGGCCTGCCGAATACCGGTTCGACAGACCGGCGATCCCCTCGGCGTTGTAGCGATGAACCCAATCGCGCAGGGTCTGCCGATCCATGCCGCAGGCCTCCGCCGCCGTCTTGCGATCCGCGCCCTCCAGAACAAAAGCGATCGCCAAAATCCGCCGCACCGCTTTTGCATCCTTTGTGCGCGCCGCCGCCGCCCGAAGCTCGCTTGTCGACATATCCGTTCGAGTGATCTCAATCGCCATCAGAACCTCCATCTCTTGATGGCAATGATTCAGATTTTCAGGGCGAAGGGAATCCCGCACGAGTCAGAGATCCGGGCTGTTGGTATTAGAGGATCACTTGACATCATTTGAAAGCATTCGACGTAAATCAGCTTGGCTGAGATTAGATAGTGCTGGGTGAGAGGGACGGACGTCACCGAGATCGCCAACTATAGCGCGTGTTAAAAGCGCCACCAATTCCTCCGGCGCATTAGCGCTTGCCACTACCTGAGCAACGGGGCCGAAGCTGCTCACCTCTACGGTCTGCCCCAGGTATGTGTCTGCAGGAATAACGATAGGTAACAGACCAGGCATTTGCTGCATCACTTTAGCTGCAATCGCTATGGGAATTGGCAGCAGGCGAACGTCACAGCGTCGATAGGCCTCAGCTGTTGAAGAATTTCGTATGCCAGAGACCCATATCAATGCATCTACGTCTCCATCACAGAGCCGCCCTGCCTGCGAGCCTGCATCATAATCGAGAAGTTGGTAATCCTCTTTCTTTATCCCGGCTGCATCCAGAAGCGAAAGCGCGATATCTCGAGTGCCAGAAGATTGATCGCCGATGTTGATCAAGGCGCGGCCAAGGTCATCCAGGCTGGAAATGCTTGATCGCGCCTGCACTAGCAGATGGACCGGCTCAGAATGGAGAGATGCCACAGTTTTGAACAAAGGCTGGTTTCCATCGATGCTGCTCGACGAAAGCGCAATGTTTGATTGTATGACGGCAAAGGTGAGGGTACCATCTTCAAGCTGTTGGAGATTCTCTTTGCTTCCACTGCTTGCAGCAATCCCACAGCGCCAGCCGTGGGCAAGACTGTGACGATTAATAGAGCGACAGATCTCCGACGCGATCGGAAAATATATTCCTTTAACTTCTCCAGCGCCTAGTAAGAAGAAACGGTCCATATTTTCAGCCGCGGCAAATGAAGCTGAGCTGATTGCGCAACCGGCTGCCACGCCGGCCAGACAGAACCATCTGAACAGACTCATAAATTTCTCCCGATAATCGCACGAATCAGGTATGATGATCCCATTATGTCCCAATTCGCCTCGAAAATCCTGCTGATTGCG
Organism: Paracoccus liaowanqingii; assembly: GCF_004683865.2. Classification (NCBI taxonomy): domain Bacteria; kingdom Pseudomonadati; phylum Pseudomonadota; class Alphaproteobacteria; order Rhodobacterales; family Paracoccaceae; genus Paracoccus; species Paracoccus liaowanqingii. The sequence goes on from NZ_CP038439.1 coordinate 2,242,605, forward strand.
CTCGTTACGATCTTCGCAGCGTCGTCAGGCGCGGCCCAAGAACTAAAACTTACGGCTAAGGGTAGTGTCCAGCTCCAAGTCGCTAGTGCACGCAATCGAGTCTTGGGGGTTAACGTGATCGATGATCTGCGCGATGGACTGAAGGTACGCTGGCTGCAGGACACCCAGGTAGTTCCCTTCGACGTATGGGACAGAAGTGGCTTTGACATACGTCCTGACCGGCCGAACGACTGGTCGCGCCTGTCTTTAACTATTACGTTATCAGCCAATAACCAGCTTGTTCAGGACTCGTATGGCATGGAACTGTCTGTGGTTCTGGCAGCTTCGCCCAACACGTACTTCTACGGCGAACAGCAGGTACCGGGCAGCCATAACCGAGTAGTCAATTCGCGGACGTTTTATAATCCGGACGAGTTTGTCCTTGTTCTGCAAGAGCTGCCACCGGTTCAGTCTATTTACGATAGCGTAGTGGCTCTCGATCTTGACGCACTTTCCGCGAACGAGAAGCTCGAAGTGATTAGAGATCTAATCCTGATTTATAAAATCGATGGCAAGAAGTATTATCTGAATGACCTTGCACGAGCTGTCGGGTTCTACCTGAGGGACGGTCACGATCTTCCATACGCGGAAGTTGATTTTCTGCAACAGCTACACATGACTACACATTTCGAAAGTCATTCGCTGCAAGACCAAGCAGTAGCATTGCACGCGCTGGCGTTTAGTATCATTTCAGCTAATGCCTCCAGGGCCGCGCTCGCAGGCACGGACGCTGTAACCTATATAACTATTGCGAAGACACTACTTAATCAAATAGCTATTCCAGATTCTCCGCCAGATGGAACGCCCTACAGCGAAGGCGTCCAAAAAGCTTTAGTGCTAAAAACTCAAATTGCGTGTCTAGAGGATTCATTTTTGTGCCTGGATGAAATCCGACGAATTCAGTCAATTGTTGTTAACAACCCGATAGACATAGCATACATGAGACCTATTCTTCAAAGCCAATCTACCGCTCTAATGGATCTTTCAACCCAGCTGGTTCGGAACAGGTCTAGTATTGAGACTTTCGCCACTGAGATAGCGTCTGACTCTATTCTTGCGAATGAGTGGATTCTTCTTTCATGCCTGCTTGACGAGCATGATGGCAGGCTGCGCAGACTTGGACTAAACCGCGAACTACGTAAGGTTTTCGATCTGGCTGACATGATCCGCATAAAGAGCGGGGCGAACTGCTAAATCTTAGTTTAGGGAGAAGTGTGATGAAGTACCCGAATGCCTTTCCTATGATAGCTGTTCTACTTCTAAGCGCTTGGGGAGCAACGGCCTCGCCGCCACCACCGCCGGTCTGTCCACCGGAGGTGCAGGTGTGCTGACACGACCGCTGGCGGTGTTTTTAGCGCTGCTGCCGGTGCTCGCTGGCGCTCAGAACGACCGTGCTCCGTTCAACGATGTCGAGGTACATCAACTAGATGCAGCGCGAAGTTTGATGGCGGCAGGAGAATACGAGGCAGCTGAAGCGGCCTTAGCAGTGATGTCTCATACATCTCTATCGAGCGCAGTGGCGCGCAGCGAGCAGCAGAAATTGTTGGGCCAAGTCTCGCTCCAACTCAAAGATTATGACGGCGCGATAGCGGCATTTACGAACGTGATCGACTTTCCGCGTGCTGATCGTACTACCGCACTGACCCACCGCTGCTACGCATATCTACAACTCAACCTTCTACTCGACGCCCAACGTGATTGTAGCGAAGCAAAGTACATTCTGAGGCACGCATATAAGGCAGGGGCCGCTGGAGCACCTTCGGAAGCGATGCTGGATTACCGGCAACTGTCATTCGATATGGTCGAAGCACAGCTCCTTGCTCGCGCAGGTCGATCTAAGCAGGCGCTTGAACTCGTGGAAGCCGCGATTCAACGGGTACGGCTAAGGGACGCAGAGGGACGCCTCAGCATCCGAGACTACTGGGGATTGTTCCTGTACAGCGCGGAAATTCTTGGTGACCGCGGCAAATACCGTGATGCTCTTGCACGGCTGGATGAAATTTCAATGGTGTTGCCGGATGCGGAGCGCCACAGATTGTTGTCGGTTCGCGCATCAGTCTTAAGGAGAAGCGGCGATATAGACGGAGCCGTAGAAGCGTGGTCCGAAGCCTATAGCGCTGCATTAGCACACGGATTGAGTCCTGAGGCCGCACTTGACTACATGTTCTTTAGCTGTACCAGCCTTCTACAAGAGCACAAAGACGAGCAAGCGCTTGCGCCGTGCGGCATCATTGCGAACAACGCACCTGGAAATGCGCTTTATGCTGAGGCGAATGCAGTGGCTATGGCACGTGCTCGTGGTCTCCTATCTGCCGCAGTGGAAATAGAGCGTGCAGCTAAGCTTCGCCAAAATTCTTCTATGGCAGTGGTCGTAGTGCAGGAGCTCGTCAAACAACTTCCGGACATAGGGGAAACTTTGCGGTATCTGAAACTTATTACCCCATGAGAAACTAGACCTAGAATTGCTTCGGACGGTCTCAATCTTCCGGGAAACCTTAGGAGTAGTACCATGATGCGGTTTGCCCTCTACACTCTATTTGTCTTGCTTCCAGCGTTTGCGGAGGCACAGTTCTACGATGCGAGGCTAGGCGATGAAGATGCTGAAGGTTTCTCTCGGATAGAAGTTGAAAATGAGGAATTTGGATTCGTTCCGCGAAACGCGATTTGGAATCAGACGACGATCCCGGTCTGCTGGGAAAATCCTAGTACGGAAAATAACTCTCATAGAGCCATAGTCAAAGCCGCAGTAGAGGAGACTTGGGTGCGTTACTCAAAGCTCAACTTTACCGGATGGGAGAAGTGCGCAGATCGAAACGTTCGTGGCATACGGATTTTGATTGCCAATCAGCGCCCTCGTGTCGAGCGGCTGGGAAGAGGCCTAAGCGGCATGAGAAATGGTATGGTGCTGAACTTCACCTACAATATTCCTGAACTGGAAGCGTGCAAAGCAAGTAGTTTCATGTACGACTTGTGCAATCGCTCCATAGCTGTACACGAATTTGGTCACGCAATCGGCTTGACGCATGAACAAAACCGCCTAGATCGCGATGCTAGTTGTACCGAGCGCCCTTCAGGCGCGCCAGGTGATCTGCATTTAACTCCATACGATCCAGACTCCGTTATGAACTATTGCAACCCGCTCTACAACAACTACGGAAAACTTAGCTACTTTGATATATTGTCCGTCCAGATTATGTATGGAGCCCCGTAAAAATGCTGTCTACTATAAGGTCAGCCTTTCTAATCCTTATAGGGGGAGCGTGGGCCATTCCCGCACTTGCTCAGGACCAACAGGCTATCAAAACTGCGGTGCGTAACTCAACCGTCTACCTTGAAATCACCTTTCGCGACGCAGATAATCTCAGCAACGTTTGCACTCCGGCGAGCCAGGGAACCGGATTCATCGTCTCTCGCGGTGGAGGTGTGATTACTGCAGCCCATCTTCTGAAGAGCGTAGATTGTCCAGAATATACTATCGCTGATGTAAAAGGTCGCATCGGTTATCTTTCGAGCCCAGATGTTCCGTTGTCCATTGCCTCGATTGATGAGAGTAGTGATGTCGCGGTACTAAGGCTCGGCGCGCGTGAGGGTGCGTATCCATTCATTGAGGCGTGTTACGTAGACACCCCTGCTGACGAAGAAAACTTACTTGCGTTCGGGTTTCCTCTAGGCGAAGACTTCAGCACTCTTGTAGCCGTTTATCAAGGCCTCAGCGGCAGCGATGGTCGCTGGCGTCTGTCTTCCAACTTCACTTATGGCATGAGCGGCGGCCCTTTGGTGGACGGTGCGGGGCGCGTTATTGGTATAGTGAAAGGCGGCGTCCGAGGAGCAACTGCAGTACAGTTTGTAACTCCGCTGAATTGGGCTGATGATGCGTTGCGTACGGCAGGTGCCCTGTCGGTCGAGGCTTGCGTCGAGATTGGTTCAAAGGGTGGCGGGACAGAATTAGTTATAGAGGATGTACTTCCGGATCTAGGGATAGAGTCTGTGTTTATAGTATCCGGACAGGAACAGAATCCGGTTAGCAGAATGTTTACACATGATTTTAGTAATGACGCGTCTTGCACTGAAGGATGGAGTACGCAAACTTACGCGGCGTGTCTTCCAGATAACTCTCAGATTACCAACGTTACAGGGCCTCTCATCATTTCAGCCGCAAACGATGGCCGCAGTTGGTACGATATCGACCCCAATCGCTCCAATTGTGTAAGCCTCACCCTCGGATACTCGGATCGAGGCTTAGACAGTTCAGGTAACTGCCAAGGCAACGGATGGATTAGAGCAAGCTACAAGATCGATGGTATCGTTGTAGGAGGCGCAGTAAAACGTGAGGCCGCTTTAAGCATGAACATCCGAACACCGGACACTGCGCCTGCGACTCGTGTTTTCGATGTTCCTAAAGACCTCGTAGATGGCTTGCTAGCCGACAGTCTTTCTTGGTCATACCGGGTAACTGTTAGAGATCACGAAGGCGATATTCTCACACAGTTGAGCAACACAGCTCCAGCCTCTGGGAATTTCACTTCGCACCAGGAATCGAATGGTGCTGTAGTTGTGACAGTTGAACCTTAAGCAGGCCTTGATTGAACCGCGCCGAGTTTTCCGGAGGCTCCAACTCTTGAGTACGATGGAGCATCATGAGCAAGACAACGAACAAGTTTTCCCCGGAAGTGCGTGAACGCGCGGTGCGGTTGGTTCTGGACAATGAGGGTCAGCATGGATCTCGGTGGCAGGCGGTCATGTCGATTTCGGCGAAGATCGGCTGTGCGCCGCAGACCGTGAACGATTGGGTCAAGAAGGCCGAGGTTGATAGCGGCAAACGTCCTGGCGTCTCCAGCGAGATGGCCGAGAAGATGAAGGCGCTGTGACCTGCCCCCCGTGGGTCCCTCGGTCATAACGAGAGTCTGCCGGTTTGAGATTGGTAGTCGGCGGATGGTTTCATGGCAAGCGCGCCGGGCGCGGAACCCTCGGTTAGCGCAAGCGTCCGGCGCGCTTCGAGTGGCGTCAGGTTGCCGAGTGAGGAGTGCGGCCTGACGGTGTTGTAGTCGTAGCGCCAGATGGCGATCTTTCGGCGGGCATCGTCCAGTGTGTCGAAAATCTCCTCATTCAGCAGCTCGTCGCGCAGGCTGCCGTTGAAGCTTTCGATGAAGGCATTCTGCTGCGGCTTGCCGGGATCAATGTAATGCCAAGCAACGTCGTTCTGATCGGCCCACTTCAGGATGGCCCGGCTGGTGAACTCCGTCCCATAGCATGTTGGGAATGACGCACCGTTGAAGGTTATGGCCGCCTGCGCAGCCTACAAAATTGCGCAGCAGGCGGCCATAACCGGGTCTCGGGTCTCTATGGTGGTTTTGCGAACCACACCACAGAGGAGACCGGCCATGGCCAAGGTTGAGCATACTTCGGATGCCCGTGTTCTGGTAGGCATCGACATTTCCAAGCATCGGCACGAGGTGCTGATTTCCGTCCCGGGCAAGACGCGTCGCCGGCGCCTGACGATCACCAACAGCGCCGATGACTTTATGCGGCTTATCTCGATCTTGCGGGAATACGGCCTGCCCGTCCGGATCGGCTTTGAGGCCACAGGCAACTATCACCGTGTGCTGATGTATCACCTCGGCGTAGCCGGGTTTCGATCTGAAGCTGGTGTCTTCGGTCGCTTTGGCCCGGACGCGGGAGGCGCTGCACAACAGCTGGGACAAAAACGATCCGAAGGATGCCCAAGTCATCTTGCATATGCTGCAGATCGGCGCGGTGCAGATCTTCCAGGACCCGATGGTGGCCGGCACGAACGACATTCAGGAATTGTCCAAGACCCATGATGCGGTGTCGCGGTCCAAGACCGAGCTGTGGCATCGCATCCTGACCCATTACCTGCCGCTCTATTTTCCGGAAGCTGACCGTTTCCACCGCAGTTCGCGGACGGATTGGTTTCTGGCGTTCCTCGAGATGTTCCCCTCTCCGCACATGATCAGCGCCATGACCAAGGAGGAGTTCACCAAGGCTGCTTGGGAAGTGGTCGGACGCAAGGTCGAGAAGTCTCTCCTGTTGTCAGATATTTACGAGACGGCAAAGGTGTCTACCGGGCTGCCCGTATCGCCGGATTCAGACGCCATCCGAATGTTCCGCATTATGCTGGCCGAAGGGCGAAACCTGATCCGCCAACGCAATGCCATCGAAGATCGGGCGGTCGAATTGCTGGCCGAGCGCCCTGACTATCAACTGCTGCGCACCATTCCCGGCATCGGGCCGATCAACGCTCTGACGATCTTGGCCGAGACGGGTGACGTGCGCCGGTTCCACCATCACCGTCAGTTTCTGAAGTTCTGCGGCATGGATCTGGCCACCGTCCAGTCCGGCATGTTCCGCGGTCGGAGCAAGATATCGAAGTATGGCAATGCCCGTCTCCGACGCACGTTATGGCTGGCGGGTCAGACAGCGGTTCTGAAGAAGACCAACAGCTTTCGGGGACAAGTTCGAACGTTACATCGCGCAGGATCGCCACAACCCAGATCTACGCCGCAAGGCCTACACCGCCATCGCCGCAAAGATGGCACGCACCATTCACGCCGTGATCAAATCCGGCGAACCCTATCGCCCCCCTTCGAGGGGGCGAGCCCAAGCGGAAGGACCTCTCTCTCAAAGGGCCGTGGAGGCGCATGACGCGACCTCGTAGATAATGTTCGGGCCTTCCGCTTGGGATTTAGGATCTCGTCTTAAGGACGGTGAGAGCGGCAACTTGGCCGACCCTGTATTTGCTATGGGAGAGACCATTTCTTGACGGCGGAGCCCGCTTGGGCGAACATCTTCAGGGCATCCGGTCGCTCGGATGCCCCGTGATCTGATGCCCTAAACGGCGATTTGTTCCCGAGCTAGGACGTTGTCACTGACGATGCAAGCCGGCTTGCCATAGATCCGCACCAGTGCGTCCAACTCGCGGGCCACCCTCACGCCCGAGATGCTGGTGTCGGGGACCAGACACAGGTTCTCTCGGCAGCAATCGTCAATCACCGCCAAGATCCGGAACTTGCGCGACGCCCCGAACGTGTCCGCCACGAAGTCCAGCGACCAGCGCTGGTTCGGCATTAGGGCCAGGGGCATTGGCGTGCGTGTTCCACGGGCCCGCTTGCGACCCCGCTTGCGCCGGACCGAAAGCCCTTCCTCGCGGTAGAGCCGATACAGCTTCTTCGGGTTCATCAGCATGCCCCGGCGCTCCAGCAGCAGCCCGATGCGCCGATAGCCGAACCGCCGCCGCACGGCGGCAATTTCCTGCATAGCCTTGCGAATCTCCAGATTGTCGGGCGGCCGCTCGCGCCGCACCGTCTTCGGAGCGACACCGACCAGAACGCAGGCCCGGCGTTGCGAGATGGCATGATCCCGCATCGCCTTGAGCACCGCGCCCCGCCGCGCATTCGGTGTCGTCAGGGCTTTCCCAGCAGATCCTTCAGAACGACGTTGTCGAGCATCGCGTCAGTCAGAAGCCGTTTCAGCTTGCCGTTCTCGTCCTCCAGCGCCCTCAGCCTCTGGGCATCGGACACGTCCATGCCCCCATACTTGGTCCGGCCTGAACAACATTTAACCATTTAGATTTGTTTGCTTATTCTCCCAAAGCGATAGCGGGGAATTGCAAGGTTTCGTATGCTGGTACTTGAAACCTTGCGAATTTCCGGAGCTGTGATGAAGCCTCGTCCGCGCGCTGAAGAGTAGGATGATCTCCTGCGTCCCCGCCTGACCGACATGATCGATCTGCGCCATGAACTGGCGAAACTGGCCGCGCTGATTGACTGGGAGTTCTTCGAGACCGAATGGGCAGGCTTCTTTCCTTCCACCACAGGGCGGCCGGCCACATCGCCGCGGCTGGTGGCGGGCCTGCTGTATCTTCAGCACGCCTATCGGCTCTCTGACGAGGCCGTCGTCGCTCGTTGGGTTGAGAACCCCTACTACCAGCATTTTACCGGTGAGACGTTCTTCCAGCACAGCCCACCGATCGACCCGTCCTCCCTGACCCGGTGGCGCAAGCGGATCGGCGAGGAAGGTGCGGAGTGGCTGCTGACCAAGACGATCGAGGCCGGGCGCAGATCAGGCGCGGTGGAGGATCGCAGCCTGTCGCGTGTCGCCGTGGATACGACGGTGATGGAAAAGAACATCGCCCACCCGACCGATGCGCGCCTGTATGAGACCGCACGTGGAAAGCTTGTCGCCCTCGCCAATGAAGGCGGGATCACGTTGCGGCAGAACTACAATCGTCTCGCGCCGCGCCTGGCGGTGCGGATCGGGCGCTACGCCCATGCCCGGCAGTTCAAACGCATGGGCAAGGCTCTGAAACAGCTGAGGGGATACACCGGTCGTGTCCTGCGGGATATTCGCCGGCAGTTGGACGGGATTGCGGAGGGGTCCTTCCGCGAACGGGTTCTGGACACTCTCGTGCTCGTCGGTCGTCTGCTCCATCAGACCCCCAAAAGCCGCGGCAAGATCTACGCCCTGCATGAGCCCGAGGTCGATTGCATCTCAAAGGGCAAAGCCCGCAAGCGCTACGAGTTCGGCACCAAGGTCAGTCTGGCCACCACCATCGACGAGGGCTTCGTCGTGGGCATGCGCGCCTTGCCGGGAAATCCTTACGATGGCCACACATTGCCCGAAGCCCTGGAGCAGGTGGCCATCCTGACTGGCAGGACCCCGGAGCTGGCGGTCGTGGACCGCGGGTATCGCGGCCATGGGGTGTCGGAAACGAAGGTCCTGATCAGCGGCACCCGCCGCGGCCTGACGCAAAAGCTGAAAGCGCTGCTGAGGCGACGCAGCGCCATCGAGCCCGAGATCGGACACATGAAGACAGACGGACGCCTGTCGCGCTGCCCGCTGAAAGGCACGTCCGGCGACGCCATCTTTGCCGTGCTCTGCGGCTGCGGCCACAACATCCGCAAGATCCTGGTCCACCTCAGGGCTTTGTTGGTCTTTATTGTAGCCGCTATCTTGCAAGTGATCAGGACAGAAAACGGCTATCTCGCTCATGGGCAGCGTTGTTCAGCCTGAACTACTTGGCCTTGAGCTTGTAGAACGTGGCAGGGCTGAGACCGTGACGGCGACAGACCTCCGCCGTCGCCATTCCGGCTTCCTGCTCCTTGATCATCCCAATGATCTGCGCCTCGGTGAAGCGGCTTTTCCTCATATCGTCTGCTCCTTCGTGATGAAGCAAACTCTACATCAAACCGAGGGACGTTCCGGGGGGCAGGTGAACTGGCCCCCGTTTCGACCGGACACTTGGGCATAACCATGGAAGCTTAGGCATATGCCTGATACCAACGGCCTTAAGCATTGACCGCTTTTGCGTATTCACGCGTAGCAATTGATCGGACGCGCTCGGGGTCGTTTGCGAAGGCGTTCCACGCGTTGCAGCATCGGTCGACGATGTCTGCGTAGGTGTCAAAGACGGTGATGGCGAGGCAGTTTGCGCGCAGATAGGCCCAGATGTTCTCAACCGGGTTCAGCTCGGGCGCATAGGGCGGAAGCGTCACGATGGTGATGTTGTCGGGGATGCGTAGAGCACTGGAGTTATGCCAGCCGGCGCCGTCCATGACGAGCACGGCATGGGCGCCCGACGCGACGGTTTTTGCGATTTCAGCGAGATGAGCGTTCATGGCCGAGGTATCGGCACGTGGCATGACAAGTGCCGCGGTCGTGGCGCGCGATGGACAGACGGCGCCGAAGATATAGGCCCATTTGTAGCGGGTGTCGCGCGGCGCACGAGGTCGGGTTCCGCACTCGGCCCAGGTCCGGGTGAGCGTCCCCTGCTGGCCCACTCTGGCTTCATCCTGAAACCACACCTCCAATGGCTTCCCGTGCGCCGTCTCCGGTAGGGCGGCCTTTACCGTCGCGGCAAAGTTTTTTTAAATGCCTCCTGTGCCAACGGGTCGGATTTGGGGTGCTGTGGGCGCACCGACAGGCGGCGAAAGCCAAGGGCCGCCAGCTGTTTGCCGACCGTCCGCTCGTGCATGGCCACGCCGAAGTGATCTTCGATCTTGCGCTTGAGATCGACGCAGCGCCAGCGGACCACCCCATCGGCCTCAAGGTCAGGCCCTTCACGGACCATCCGGGCAAGTTCCGCTTTCTGCTCAGAGTTCAGGAGTGGCGACGGGCCTGCCGAATACCGGTTCGACAGACCGGCGATCCCCTCGGCGTTGTAGCGATGAACCCAATCGCGCAGGGTCTGCCGATCCATGCCGCAGGCCTCCGCCGCCGTCTTGCGATCCGCGCCCTCCAGAACAAAAGCGATCGCCAAAATCCGCCGCACCGCTTTTGCATCCTTTGTGCGCGCCGCCGCCGCCCGAAGCTCGCTTGTCGACATATCCGTTCGAGTGATCTCAATCGCCATCAGAACCTCCATCTCTTGATGCCAATAATTCAGATTTTCAGGGCGAAAGGAATCCCGCACGAGTCAGAGATCAGGGCTGTTGGTATGAGCACGTGCTTATGTCTGATATAGAAATCATCACCGATGGCGGCCGTCGGCGCCGCTGGAGCGCGGCCGCGAAGCTGCGGATCGTTGAGGAGACGCTGGACGACCGGGCCAGCATCTCGGTGGTCGCGCGCCGTAATGGCGTGGCGCCGAACCTGCTGTATCGTTGGCGGCGGCTCATGCTCGAAGGAGGGAGTGTCGCCGTGACCGAGGACGATGACGTCACCAGCAACAAGGTCGTCCGGCAGATGGAAGACCGCATCCGGGAACTCGAACGCCAGCTCGGCCGCAAGACGCTGGAAGCCGAGATCCTGCGTGAGGCACTGGACAAGTCACGCTCAAAAAAACTGACCTTGCTCGCGCGGTCGCCGTTGAGGGACGATTTCCAGTGAAGGCCGTGGCGGAAACCCTGGGCGTGGCCCGGTCCAACCTGATCGACCGGCTGCACGGCAGGACAAAGCCGCGTCGGCGCTATCACAAAGCGCAAGACGCGGCGGTGGTGCCAAGGATCACCGCGCTGGTGACGGTGCGGCCGACCTATGGCTACCGGCGGATCACCGCGATCCTGAACCGCCAGCTGCGCTCGGAAGGTCTGGCGCCGGTCAATCACAAGCGGGTCTACCGGATCATGAAGGCCCATAGCCTGCTGCTGGCGCGGATATACACGGAGCGGCCTGAGCATGTCCACGACGGCAAGGTCATCGTCCTGCGCTCGAACTTGCGCTGGTGCAGCGACGGGTTCGAGTTCACCTGCTGGAACGGCGACATCGTCCGCGGCGCCTTCGTCATCGACGCGCACGACCGCGAAATCATCGCCTGGCGCGCGGTGGTCAATGCCGGGATCAGTGGTTCCGACATTCGCGACGTCCTGCTCGAGGCCGTCGAACGCCGCTTCGGCACATACCGCGCGCCGTCGGTCATCGAGATGCTGTCCGATAATGGCTCGCCCTACATCGCGAAGGACACACAGATCTTCACCCGCCAGCTTGGCCTGAAGCCCTGCTTCACGCCGGTCCAGAGCCCGCAGAGCAACGGCATCTCGGAGGCCTTCGTGAAGACGCTGAAGCGCGACTACGTCCAGGTGACGCCGTTGCCGGACGCCCAGAACGTTCTCGGATTGATCGGAGGCTGGATCGAGGACTACAACGACAACCACCCGCACTCAGGGCTGAAAATGCGCTCGCCACGCGAGTTCATCGCAGCTCAAACCGCAACCGCCTGAGTGTCCGGTGAAACGGGGGCAAGACCAGCAGGTCACCGGGATCGTGTGCGCACATGAGGCGGCGAAGGAGACCGGCGTGCGGCTGATCGTCGGCTGTCGGCTGGATCTGCGCTGCGGCATGTCGGTGCTGGTCTATCCCACCGACCGCCCGGCCTGGTCGCGCCTCTGCCGGCTTCTGTCCATCGGCAAGGCGCGGGCGGGCAAGGGGGCATGCCATCTGGACTGGCCCGATCTGCAGGCCCATGCCGAGGGGCTGCTGGCCATCCTGATCCCCGACACGGCGGGCGATACCTGCGGGTTGCGCCTGCGCCGGTTGCGGGACACGTTCAGCGACCGGGCCTATCTGGCCCTGACCCTGCGCCGCCGCCCCAACGACCAGATGCGGCTGCACGAGCTGTCGAACCTCGCCGCCGGGCTGGGCGTGGCCACGGTGATCACCAACGATGTGTTGTTCCATGTCCCAGACCGCCGCATCCTGCAGGACGTGGTCACCGCCATCCGCCACACCACCACCGTCGACGCCCTGGGCTTTCGCCGTGAACGCAACGCCGACCGGTATGTGAAAGCCCCGTCCGAGATGGTGCGCCTGTTCCCGCGCTACCCGGAGGCCCTGGCCCGGACCCAACAGATCGCCGACCGCTGCCGGTTCTCGCTGGACGAGCTGCGCTATCAATACCCAGAGGAACGCGATGACCCGGCGCTGACGCCCCAGCAGACGCTGGAGGCGCTGACATGGGAGGGCACGGAGGACCGTTATCCCGAGGGCCTGCCCGACAGCGTCCGGGCCACGCTGCACCACGAACTGCGTCTGATCGCCCGGCTGGACTATGCCCCCTACTTCCTGACCGTGAACAGTATCGTCCGCTTCGCCCGATCGCGGGGCATCCTCTGTCAGGGCCGCGGATCGGCGGCGAACTCGGCGGTCTGCTATGTGCTGGGCATCACCTCGATCGACCCGGGCCGCAACGACCTGCTGTTCGAGCGCTTCATCAGCGAGGAACGCCGCGAGCCGCCCGACATCGACGTGGATTTCGAGCACGAGCGCCGCGAGGAGGTGATCCAGTGGGTCTACAAGACCTATGGCCGCAGCCATGCGGCGTTGACTGCCGTGGTCATCCGCTATCGCTCCAAGGGCGCGCTGCGCGACGTGGGCAAGGCCCTGGGCCTGCCGCAGGATCTGATACGCGCCATCTCGGGCCAGATCTGGTCCTGGGGCGAGGAGGGCATCACCGACGATCAGATCCGCGAGCTGGGCCTGAACCCTGGCGACCGGCGCCTTCGTCTGCTGCTGGATCTGGCCGCGCAGCTGCGCGGCGCGCCCCGGCATCTGTCCCAGCATCCGGGCGGCTTCGTGCTGACCCATGACCGCCTCGACGATCTGGTCCCCATCGAGCCCGCCGCCATGGCCGATCGGCAGATCATCGAATGGGACAAGGACGACATCGACGCGCTGAAGTTCATGAAGGTGGACATCCTCGCGCTTGGCATGCTGACCTGCATGCGCCGGGGTCTGGACCTGATCGCCGCGCACAAGGGCATCCGCTACGATCTGGCCACGGTCCCGGCCGAGGATCCGCGCACATATGCGATGATCCGCAAGGCCGACATGCGTGGCGGTCCTATGCAGGCCAGCGCTATGTCTTGCTGGATGAGGCGAACAAGTAGTCTATCTTGCCTAAGAGACAGTCGGACCCACATTCGCTGAAACATGTCAGTGACATTGCCAAAGCCTTAATTCCATCAGCGCCGGTCGCAGCCGCATTGCTCCCAAAACGATCGCGTGGCAGACAACAACGGGTCCCTCTGCCGCCAAAAAATGCTATGAGGTGGGATCGTGCGCGCCGCTTTCCTAGTGACGCCAAAAAAATACCCGTTTCGTTTCGTTTCGAGGTTAGATCCAGCAATTGCAGGGCTTTTGAGCTCGAAATGGGCCTTAAAAACGAAATGGGGTGGTGGGGCCATTTCGTTTTGGCCGGTCTGATAGCTAGTTTCGAGACGTGACGAAGGTCGTCACTGAGGATTCTTCGGCGCGGATCATTTTTTGGCTCGTGCTACTCCCGCAGCCCACGCGGCTGAAAATAGCCATCGACCCACACATAGACAGTGCGCTGGGCGCCGAGATCACGAGGCTGCCCGCGTTCATACTCCACCCACCCTTCGGCTTTCAGCAGCCAAATCGTTGTCGAGGACAGCTCCGCTTTGCTAGGGCCCAGAAGAGCTTCAAGTGCACCCTCGAAATCGCCGTTGAAAATGCCCTTGAGATAGAGCCCGGGCATTAGCTTCTCGCCCTACCGAGCCTTGCAAATAGGGCGGCAGGATCGATGGGGCAAAGCAGACCTCTCGGCCCCATTTCCTAGGTTTCGCGCGCAGAGCACCCTCCCCGGCGCCGGCGCCGGACCAAGTCTCGTCAACACTTCGCGTTCCGGCAAATGACCGTGCCGAACAAGCCGCCCCAAGCCGTCTTCCGTCGCCCGGCGGGCACGATGCGAAGCGTGGCCAGCTTCGCGACCATCGCCTGCTCAATCAGACGGTGTACTGTGGAGCGAAGGATCTCCGTCAGCAGAACGGGCGAAATCTTGAAGGATCGGGCAACGGCGTGCTGGTAGCTTTTGTCATGTGGCACCTCCTCTCACCGCAGAAAAGTGCGGTGCGTGAACAACGCCATGATATGCCGCCCCCATGGCCATCATCACCTTCAGCTGTATCTCAGCCCCGTCCTTTGGGGGGATCAAAGGAACTCGCCCCAGTTCAGTGGGCGCCGTACAGGTCCGGAGACGTAGCCCAGATTGATCATATAAAAATTCGAAAACGTTGCCCTACTTGCGGATGCTGCCGTACGAATTGAATGCTAATGGATAACTGCGCATTAAACATTGGGATGCTGACCGTGATGGCGATGAACGCGAGCTGGAAAGAGGCTGTGTCTTGGGCGAGGGATCGAGTGGTGCTGCTCTTGGACTTTCTGGGGACGACCTCGATTGATAGATATGAGTACAACTTGGCATTCGTCGAAGCATCGAAGCGCCTCAATGAGTTAGCTGAATCAGATACTTCTTGGTTACCGGCGGCCATAAAGCTAGGTGATCCCCGCAATGTTGAGATGACACGCCTCACATTCAAGGCGCTTGCACCTGAAGCTTACGAGCGCCGTTCGACCGGACCCTACGTCTCCGAGGTTTGTAGAATGCTATCCATGGCCGCACGGGACCCAGTGGCTTATGATGTTCTTCGTCACCATGCGGCTGGCCGGAGGGAAAGACGCGTCCCCTTGTGTTTCGAACTGGATAACTTCGCCAACCAAGTCCTAAGATATCGGTTTACCCGCCCTACCCCCGCCGGCAGGCCGAAGGTCAACAGGGTCCGAGACGAGCACCTTCACGCTATACTATACGACCTAGTTCATCGTTTTGAAGTCACTCCCACGCGCAACCCAGCGACGCCTGATACAATGAGTGCTTGTGACATTCTTTCTGAAGCTATTCCTGTTGGCGCAGGCCTGCCTAGAAGCGTCTCTACTCTTCAGGGGATTTGGTCCGAAGGTGAGCGAGCTTGGAAGCGGGAATTTCCCAATTCTGGAACCTAACTTATTCTAGACCAGCCGCTTGATCCGGCACCCCCGTACTGTACTGCGACCCGGTTTTGAGACAGCGCTCTGCGCCGGTCATGCCGCCAATTTGAACCTTGTGACGGCTTTGGTTTCAAGGGCACTCTGCTCGGCCCGGATCTGATCGGGCGTCCTGTGCCCGTGCCGTTCCCGCAGCCAGCTGGCGATGTAGAGTGCGGCGAAGCTGGCCAGCGCCTACCACAGTTCCTCAACCGTGGCAAAGTGCCGGACCCAGAGGAGTTGTTCCTTCTACGTCCGGATCGCCCGCTCGGCCATGCCGTTGCCCTCTGGCTGGCAGACGAAGGCGGGCGAGCTGATGACGCCGAGGAAGCGGATCTCGTGCTGGAAGTCGCCCGACATGTAGTTGGAGCCATGGTCGTGGCGCAGGGTGAGGCCCGTCGCCACTCCGGCCATGTCAAGCGCCCCGAAATGCTTCGCGATCCCCTGCTTGACCGGCTCCAGCGCTTCCCAACGGCTGGCGCCGGAGGCGGCGTGAATACCGACGAACTCACCCGAGCAGTGATCCACGGCGACGAAGACATAGGCTCGGCCCTCGGCGGCCGTGAAGGTCTCCGTCATATCCGTGCCCCAGACCTGATCCACCCACTCGGTCACGATTGTTCCGTCATGCGGATGCGCCACCCGCGGTGCTGGCCGGTGAGGCGCAAGCAGGCCGTGCTCCTTCATGATCCGCCGCATCCGACGTGCAGCAGTCCGGAAGCCCCGCAAGCGCAGCCGCGCCCAGATCTTGCGATAGCCCTCGCCAGTAAAGGGGGAAGCCTCGATGATCTCTCAGATCGCCGCCACAAGGTCGGCGTCGCTGGCGGCGCCCTGTGGGCCCCGGCGACGACGGGGAGGGTGCGGCTCGTTCGCCGCCGGGCCCCAGAGCCGGCAGACGGTGGCCAGTGGGTAGCGGCGGCCGGCGGAGGGCGAGAGGATGCCGGTCATCTCCTCGACCTCCGCCCGGCCAAAGGGCGGCCCGCCTCCAGCTTTTCGATCTTCGCGTAAAGAGGTTCGTTCGCCATGGAGATGTCGCCCACCTTCGTCTTCAGCCGCGCGATCTCCTCATTGCGCGATCTTTGCGTGCCGGGTCCCGTTCCAGATCCTTGACCCGCTTCTTCTCTTCCCTGGTCGCCTGGCTAATCCGGGTCATGCTGGCGCGATCCCAGTCATTCGCCGGTTCGCATGCCGCCCGCCACGCGGTGATCTGCGCTGGATAGAGCCCGCGCGTCCGGCAGTATTCGCTCAGATCGGCCTCATTCAGCGCAGCTGTTTCTAACACCCCTGCGAACTTGTGGCGCGAAGACCAGCCCTCGGGACTTGCATCTGCATCCGGCAAAAGCTGACCGTTGCCACGCGCCTCGGCTCGCCACTTGTGCAGCGTCGCCTCGGAGATCCCTTCCTCTTGCGACAGCTGCCGAATGGCCATGGTGTTCGGCGGCAACATCCGCTTCAGCACAGCGGCCTTGTGTTCCGGCGAATATCCCACGTCATCGTCCTATCCCGCCCACCTGAAAAATAGAGGAGAAATGGTGCAGCGGACAACTTTCCTGACACGGGGGCCACCATGTGGCAGGTCTCTGCCGGGTCCTACAGCATGTTGACCGCCAGTCCGAACGGCGAGGGTAGCGAACGCGTGGACATCGTACATTAAGAATAGGGGGGGTCATTTTTGATTGACGACTAATCCAGTCTCCTTCGGCACCTTCCATCTTGTCTTACTTAGATTTGAAGGAGCTGAAAATGACTGAAGAAATCTGGCGCTTGCCCCGTGTAGCGGCAACGATCGGCATGAGGCGCTCATGGATCTACCTTGCAGTAAAGGAAGGTCGGTTCCCGGCACCGGTGCAGATTGGTACCCGGGCTATCGGCTGGAAACGCAGCGCAGTTCTGGCCTGGCTGGAAAGCCGCCAGCGGAGGACGCTCTGATGCGCGCTCGCAAGGCTCTCTCTCGCTCTTCGTCTGGTGGATACCTCAACCTGGAAGCCACAAAATGGGCCAGCAAGCTTGGAGGTTTGCCCGCCGGGCCCAAGTCCCTGCTCCGCGTTCTGGCCGGACGGAGCGACATATACGGCTGCTGTTGGCCAAGACAGGAGGCGCTTTCTGCAGAGATCGGTTGCTCTGTCAGGAGTATCCGCTCCTACATGCGGGCACTCGAGACATTTGGGCTCGTCCGCTCCATCGGTCGGTGTCGCCAGCTCAAGAGAAACAGCAACATTTATCACCTGCTAGGGTGGCGTGGCCGGCAGTCCCTTCCAGCCTGGGGGCATCCTGTGCAGGGTCAGTATGTCAAGGAGCCAACCACTCCACTCCTACTTGACGCAATGAGGCGGCAAAATTTGCTGACTGAGGCGGCAAGAATTGCCGAGCATAATAACAATACTGAATTACTTACTACTTTGGCGGAAGAAGAAGCCTTGGAACGCTGCTTAGAAGCCTTGGGCGGCAGCGTGTTGGAGCAGGAACGCGAATTCCTGAGGCTAGATTGGCCGGCCCTCAGGGAGCTCCTTGATCAAGGCTATTCGCTTGATGCTCACATCCTCCCGGTGCTGAGAACCAAGGCGCAGTCGCGGCGTCCGGTAGGTGTCATCCGTAGCTGGAACTACTTCGCGAAAGCTATCGCCGAATACGCTATCGAAAAAAAGAAAGAGGCCAAGAGGGCGTCTCGGATGACGCCTTACCGTAACGGCAGACCGGCAAGTGCAAGCAATGAAGCGGAGCAGAGAGGGCTACAACAGGCGCTTACAGATATGATTCAAAACCGGTGCACGCGAGAAAAGCGTAAGCGGACCTCGTCGACATGACCCGCGGTTCCAATCCCTTGCCCGCGAGCAGAATGACAGCGCCCGAGCGTCGGCGCGAGCTCTGTGCGCTCCTCGGGTTGGGCCTCGTTCGGCTCCGGATGCGCAACAGCGACTTTACGGAGACAGTTCGCAACGGTGCAGATCCTGGGACTACACATCCGCCTCGGACAGAGCGGTAGTACAGGGCAACGAAAGTCGAAGAGAAGAAGCAAATGATGAACGTCGATCCCATTCCCGGACGTCTAGCCGCCCTGAAGGACGCGCCGACGGCAGAGTTAAAGAAGCAATGGCTAGAACTGTTCGAGATCCCACCGCCGCCGTTCAACCGGCGCTATTTGGAGAGCCGCCTAGCCTATCGCATCCAGGAACTTGCCTATGGCGGGCTGAAGCCCGAGACGGTCCGACGCCTGGAACGGCTGGGTGAAGAACTGGACGGAGGTGACCGAAAGAAGAGCCGGATCCGCGCCGATCTCATGCCCATCGCCGGCACCCGGCTTATCCGAGAATGGCAGGGAACCGAACAGGTCGTCACGGTGACGCAGGACGGTTTCGAATGGCAGGGCCGACCCTACAGGTCCATCTCCGCCCTCGCCCGCGCCATCACCGGCACGCGCTGGAACGGCTGGGTGTTCTTTGGGCTCAAGAACCACAGGAGCCGGGCATGACAAAGGCGGTTGTTCGCAAGCTGCGCTGCGCGGTCTACACGCGCAAATCCTCCGAGGAAGGGCTGGAGCAGGAGTTCAATTCGCTTCATGCCCAGCGCGAAGCCTGCGAGGCCTATATCGCCTCCCAACGCTCCGAGGGTTGGGTGCTGGTGCGCGATCAGTATGACGACGGCGGCATCTCCGGCGGCACATTGGAGCGCCCTGCCCTGCAGCGCCTCTTGTCAGACATCGAGGACGGGCTGGTCGATGTGGTGGTGGTCTACAAGATCGACCGGCTGTCGCGCGCGCTGATGGACTTCTCGAAGCTGGTGGAGGTCTTCGATCGCAACGGGGTGACCTTCGTCAGCGTCACCCAGTCCTTCAACACCACCACCTCCATGGGCCGGCTGACGCTGAACATCCTGCTCAGCTTTGCGCAATTCGAGCGCGAGGTGACCGCCGAGCGGATCCGCGACAAGTTCCGCGCCAGCCGCATGAAGGGCATGTGGATGGGGGGCAACCCGCCGCTGGGCTACAAAGTCAAGGACCGCAAGCTGGTGGTCTGCAGCGAGGGCGCGGACCATGTTCGCTGGATCTATGCCCGCTTCCTCGAGATGGGCTCGGCCACCGAACTGGCCCGCGAGGTGGAAAAGCGCGGTATCCGCACCTCTCGCGGCAACCATATCGACAAGAAGGCCATCTACCGGATCCTGAACAACCGAGTGTACATCGGCGAGGCGGTGCACAAGGGCGACAGCTACCTTGGCGAGCATGCGGCCATTATCGAACGGGACATCTGGGACAAGGTTCGCGCCACTCTCACCGACAGCCCGCGTACCCGCGCCGCCCGCACCCGAGCGCAGACACCTGCCCTTCTGAAGGGGCTGATCTATGGTCCCGACGGTGCGGCCTTCTCGCCCAGCCACACCCGCAAGGGCGGCAGGCTCTATCGCTACTATGTCAGCCAGACGGTGCTGAAGCATGGCGCCGGCGCCTGCCCGGTGGGGCGTGTGCCCGCGGGCGAGATCGAGGCGGCTGTCATCGACCAGCTGCGGGCGGTGTTCCGGCAGCCGGAGATCGTCGCGGGGACATGGAAGGCGGCGCACATGCAGGACAGCGGTGTCACCGAGGCCGACGTCCGTGATGCGCTGGGCCAGCTGGATCCGCTTTGGGACGAACTCTTCCCGGCCGAGCAGGCGCGCATCGCGGCGTTGCTGGTCGAGCGCGTCGACATCGGCATCGAAGGTCTGCATGTGCGCCTGCGCATTGATGGTCTCAGCGGCCTTGCCGAGGAGATGCTTGCTGGCGCGATGGAGCATGCGGCATGACCCGTGCAGCGCCGGTTTATGTCCCCGCGCCCATGCCCGAGGCGATGACCCTGCATGTGCCCTTCCGCGTGGTGAAGCGTGGCGGACGCAAGGAGATCCAGCTGCCGGAGGGTGCGCTGCAGCATCGCCGGAGCGACAGTGCGCTGGTCAAGGCGCTGGGCCGCGCCTACCGCTGGAAGCGTATGCTGGAGAACGGCGAGTTCGCCACCATCGGTGACCTGGCCGGGTCCGAGAGCATCGCCCATTCCTACATGACCCGGGTCCTGCGGCTGACGCTGCTCGCCCCGGACATCGTCGAGGTCGTCCTTGACGGCAGGCACGGCCCTGAACTGACGCTGCCTCGGATGCTGGAACCGTTCCCGGCGGACTGGGCGGCCCAGCGGTCGCACTGGAAAGCAGCGCCGCGATAGCAACGGGCCAACCGCTTCCCCCCATAAGGCCTGACCGGGGATGACCTCCCGTACAGGCGTCCCACGATCTTCGAGGAGGGTCGGCAACGCCCTCTCAGGCGAGCGATGCCGGTCAGCCTTGTGGATACCCAGCACATCAAACAGGAGAATGATGATGAGTACGTTTCCACACCTCCCCTGGATGGATACCAGGATTGCGGAGCACCTGATCCGACAGCAAGACATACTTCTCTTTGGGTGCCTGACCGTGCTGGCTGAGTTCGCCAGACCCGACGGCAAGATCTCGTACGACGAGGCCGTCCAAATCTTTACTGAAGCACCAGGGATGAACCAGCAAAAAGCAGAGACATCAATCACTCGGCTAGTGGACGCCGGCTGGGTAGTCCAGATGGACCAAACGCTGGCTATCGCTGGGTATGGAAGCAGCATCCCACCGCGCTACGCCCGCCTGAAACCCGACTGAACGGGGCGGCGAAACGCAACAACTATTTACGAAGAATCCGCACCTTCGCGCAGTTCGAGCGCGAGGTCACGGCCGAGCGCATCCAGGATAAGGTCACGGCGAGCCGCAAGAAAGGCATGTGGATGGGCGGGGTGCCGCCCTACGGCTACCGCGTCGAGAACCGGAAGCTGGTGGTTGACGAGGACAGCGCCGCGCATGTCCACTGGATCTTCTCCCGCTTCCTCGAGATCGGGTCCTGCACGGAACTGGCGCGAGAGATCGGCGCACGCGGCATCCGGACGCCGCGCGGGAACCGGATCGACAAGAAGTACGTCTATCGGATGCTCAGCAACCGCGCCTACATCGGCGAAGCGGTCCACAAGGGAGACAGCTATCCCGGCGAGCACGACGCGATCATCGACCGCGAGGTTTGGGACAAGGTTCATGCGATCCTGCAGGAAAGCCCGCGCAAGCGCGCCGCACGCACACGCGCCGACACGCCCGCGCTGCTGAAGGGGCTACTATTCGGGCCCGATGGCGCCGCGTTCTCGCCCACCCACACCCGCAAGGGCGGGCGGCTTTACCGCTACTACGTCAGCCAGACTGTCCTGAAGCATGGCGCCGGGTCTTGCCCGGTGGGTCGTGTCCCGGCAAGTGAGATCGAGACCGCCGTAATTGATCAGTTGCGCGCGGTGTTTCGCCAGCCCGAGATCATTGCGGGAACGTGGAAGGCAGCCCGTGCTCCAGACGGCGACATCGCCGAGGCCGACGCCCGAGAGGCGCTGATGGGGCTTGATCCACTGTGGGACCAGTTGTTCCCGGCAGAACAGGCGCGCATCGTAACCCTGCTGGTCGAAAGGGTCGATATTGGCAACAACGGTTTGAATGTGCGATTACGGATGGACGGGCTGGCGGGGTTGGCTAAAGAAATGATCGCCGATGTTGAGGCGGCGGCATGACGCGCTCGCAGCCGATCCCTGACACCATCACAGTGCATGTTCCTTTCCGCATTGTGAAACGCGGCGGGCGGAAGGAGATGTATCTGCCTGGCGGCCCCGCGCCACCCCGAAGGAACGATAACACGATGCTCAAGGCGTTGGCGCGTGCATTCCGCTGGAAGCGGATGCTGGGAACCGGCGAGTTCACTACCATCGCCGAGTTGGCCGCGCGCGAAGGCATTGCACCGACTTAAATGAGCCGTGTCCTGCGCCTGACATTGCTTGCGCCAGATATCGTTGAAGCGATCCTTGGCGGGACACAGGGGTCAGAAGTGACGCTGGCGCGGGTGCTGGAGCCGTTTCCGGCGGGATGGCTCGTTCAAAGCAAGTTCCGCTGACGATGGCGATGCACGCTCTCAGTTGCCGAACGGCTTAACGGGCACACCGACTGGACCCCTGAATGTTCGTTTGGGCGTCTGCAAACCGGACCAAATAGTCCTAGATCCTATGGATTGTCAGGGAGAAATCCGATAGATCACCATCGGTTAGCGCTCGATCTCTTGTCGAGTCTTGAACAAAATCCTGCGGAGGAACTTCGACTATGGGCGTTAAGGAGGGCAGCAAGCCGCGTGACGACGTTCTGCAAGGCGAACTAGACGACGCTATTTTCGCTGCCAGCTTCGGGAAGCTGATCCGCAACGATGGGCCGGCAATATACCGCGATTCGAATTTATTCTTCAAGAATACCCACCCAACGGTCGCCCTAAGTAAACTGTGCAGGGACGTTTTTGGTCGTCTTTCCTCAACAACAGAGGCAGGCGCTATCCTCAGATTGTCGACGGGGTTTGGGGGCGGCAAGACACACGCGCTGATGACTCTTTGGCACCTCGCCAAGGTTATGGGTGACCCAACAAAGGGCACCGATCTTCTACCATCTGCCGGCCGCCCTAGCTCAGTCAGGATTTGTGGCATCGATGCTGAAGGCGCAGGCTATCCAGTTTTTGCGCGTCATGGCGAACTGGAGGCAAAGAGCCTGGCAGCAGAGTTGGCTTTTCAGCTAGGCGGCCCGAGTGCATTAAACGCGTTGGGACCGACCAATAGCGCTGCAGCCTCGCCAGACGAAGCTACTGTTGAATCATGGCTGCCGAATGAGCCTACCCTTATTCTTATCGACGAACTCGTCCTCCATATGGAAAAACTCACTGAGCAGGAGATTGGCAATCTGATCGGCTTCCTCCGAACATTGATGACAGCGATCGCTACCCGGAAGCAGGTGGTCCTCGTCATTAGTGATCCTAAGGACCAACCTGCCAATGCGCAGGGCGCCGCTCGCCTTGCGCATCTTGCACGAATGCTAGAGCAACAGACAGGTCGGCAGGCCACGGTTATTGAGCCGATTGGCAATGAAACAGCACAAGTCATCATCCGCCGCCTCTTTGATTATGTGGACCCGGCGTTCGCGCACAAGACATCAGCGGATCATCATGCTCTGTATCAACGAGTGGCAGTTGATCATCCGACGCTGGTGCCAGAAGAAGCGAGGTCGTTAAAGTACTCAGAGCGACTTCGTGCCTGCTATCCGCTGCACCCGCGCCTCATAAAAACGGCTGAGGAGCGGCTTCGTGTTCTTCCGGATTACAACCTCTCCCGTGGGACACTTCGTCTATTTGCTCGTATGGTCCGCGGCGTCTGGGATGACCCGGCGCGCAACCCAGAGATCATCACTGCTGGTGAGATCGATTGGTCAAGCCCGCTTATTCAGGACGACCTTCTGGAACGACTGGGGCGCGAGAAGTTTAGAGCTGCCGTAGCGGCGGACGTCGAAGGCCATGCAGGCGAGCTTGACGGCGGCGTATGGGGGCAACATCGGCGCGTGGCTTCTGCTTTGCTGTTGGAAAGCCTGCCGATGGAAAGCAGCAGCGGCCTAGACCATGTGGATCTGACGCTTGCAGTTCTGAGACCGGAGGACGGCGGTGACGAGCCGGCCCACGCTCTTGACCGACTGGCGGGTGCATGCTGGCACCTCTACCCTATGAGCGGGAGCGCCAATGCTTGGCAGTTCCGCTATGAGCCCAACATCCTGAAGCAGATCGAGGAACGCATGGGACAGGTTCCCCGAGCCGACTCTCTCGACAGATTGAAGACCGAGATTCAGAAGTCGTTTCAGGGAGCCTTCGCCAAGCTTCTGGCGTGGCCCCCCAACGCAAAGGCGGTGCCAGAGCGCGCCGAAATTCAGCTGGCGCTCTGCGAAACCGAGGAGCTTGCAAGTTCCATTGTGAGCTACACCGATGACACGCCTGGCGCTGAGACCATGCGCACCTACCGCAACGCAATCGTTGCGGTAGCGCCAGACGCAAACGGCCTCGAGAAAGCAATTCAGCGCATCCAACGTTTAATGGCGGCAGAGGCAATCGAAGCGGAACAGACCAATAGTGAAGGCGGAAAGCTTGCACGTGAGCAGTTGAAGAAGCAAATCCCGGAACTTCGAAAGGCAACGCGCCTCGAAGCTGCACGGGCATTCAACCGCCTTGTGCTTGCTGATGGTTCTGCACTTACAATCGATGAACGTTTTATTGCGCCGCCCGATACTCCGCCGATGCAGCTTCCCTCCGGTCAGGATGCCGTGAGGGCTTTTGTCGAGGATCGGAAGCTCATCTATGGTGACACGGATAGTCTTTATCCTGACCGGTTCTTGGAACTGGTATTCAATGGTGCCGTGCCTCTCGCGGACGAACCCGAGGCACGCACAGCAGCGTCCCTTCATCGGCGTTTTCTCTCCGCTCAAGGTCTACGCCTCGTACCAAATGCTACCATCGTACGCAGCTCAATTCTGAGAGCTGTTACCGATGGCAGGCTGGTGGTGCGCCAGGAGGATGGGACGGCTTTCGATGCAAAGGGCGCGGTCTACACGTCCAACGGCAAACGCTTGCGTGATAAGGACCGCAAGCTGACCACCCTACCAATGGATGAAACAACACGTGTGGCCGAGGCTGGGTGCTCGACCGCTCAGGGTTGGCTGAAGGAAACAGATGGGCAAGAAACCGCGCCCCCTCCGGATAGCTTGCCGCTGCCTCCACCACCGCCGAAGGGCGCTGGTCCGACTTCGACGACAGACCCAGAGACAGCAGCAGGTTACGCCGATAAGCGCAGTCTCATCACATTGCGTATTGTTTGCGTGACCGCCGCAGACGCTCAGAGGGCGCTTGGGGCCGCCAGCCCTCTTGGAGCGACGGACATCACTGTGGAAGCGGATCTGACGGGCGAGATGAAGGACGGCGGCAAGCTGGCCTTCAGTGTGACGGAAACAAGGGTCGCGGCCGCCATCAAACCGCTGACTATGGCGCAGACCCTGGGGAATTCGCTTGCGCCCGGAAGCTCAATCCGAGTGACATTGGCGCTGGGTTTTGGCAAGGATGGCAAGGCTGACCTGGGCGCGCTTCTGCGAAGTGTGTTCATGCAACTGCCTGAAAACGCCACCATAGAGGCGCGCTTTGCGCCGCTTTCGGTCTGACCGATGGCGTCTTTGCAGGTCCAGGCCACGAGGGAAGCGCCTTTCGCACTTCGCGTCGTTAAACGACGGGAGGGACTGGCAGCCATCGTTTACCGGCGTCGCGTGAATGATCGCATGGAAGAGCGTTTCGATCGGGTGGCCGCGATTTCGCCGCTTGCCCTTACGGCATCTTCAGGCCTTCTGCGCGCCGCACTCAAGGCGAATGGTGGCAAGGCGAAACTGGAGCCAGGTCCCTACCAGCCGCTCGACGCGGACTGGGGCGCACGAGTTGCTGGCTTCGCAATCGTGGCGAGGGGCCTTCGGGACGCGACGCGGCTGTCCAAGTCGGCCGAGCATTTCAGAGGGGCGGACGCAACCGAGGCCGCGTCCTGGTTCGGCCGCATGCAAGATGGCCGAGGACTGCGATGGGTGCGCGCGCTGCGCATCATTACGGAAGCTGTGAGTTAAAGTTGGAGGGGCTGCAAATGCCGGACGAAAACAAGGCAGGGCGGCCGAGACTGCTGATCGAAGATTGGCTGCCTGCAGCAGCCATTGGCGTAGAGTGCATTCGCGAGCGGAGTACCGGTCAGCAACCGCCCGACAAACGCTTTCATGTGTGGTGGGCACGCCGACCATTGGTCGCGAGCCGTGCCGCCGTTTTGGGCAGCGTGTTGCCGGCAAACTTTCCTCGGGAGACGTTCGAGCGCCTCCTCGGCTTTGGCCGCTCGGGCGAGGAGATCGTTGCGATCCGCGAGCTGATGAACACGGGGGTTGAGGTGCCGGGTGGATTCGGGGCTTTACGCGCGTTCAAGGCACCTATTCGTGAGAAGGATGTTGAGGCGGCCCATGCTGCTGCCACTCGCGTATGGGGGCACCTGCCGAAAGTCATGGACCCAATGTCCGGGGGCGGTTCCATCCCGTTGGAAAGTGCACGGCTCGGTTTCCCAACCTTCGCCAACGAGTACAACCCCGTGGCTTGCAGCGTGCTGGAAGCGACCTTGGACTACCCGTTTCGCTTCGGGCCGAAACTCGCAGATCGGGCGCGCCATTGGGGACGTGCATGGGAAAAGCGCGTTGCCGAACGCATAGGCCGCTTCTTTCCCAAGGAAATCGGCGTAAACGTTCAGGCCTATGTTTTCGCGCGCACAATTCCCTGCCCGACCACCGGACACATGACGCCCTTGGTACCGGACTGGCATGTGCTGAAGCCAAAAGGTGGAATCCCTGTCGCGGCGCAGCCAGTGGTCGACAAGGACTCCGGCACTTGGACAACAGAGATCCGGCCAATCGGTATCGGCCCGAACGCGCTTTCTGCACCTCCGACCCGTACCTATGCCAGAGGAAAGGGAATAAGCCTATTCACGAACGAAGTGATTCCGGCTGAGTGGATCAAGGCGCAAGCACAGGCAGGGCGAATGGGCAGTGCGTTGTATGCCGTTGCGCTAAAGACGCCGCAAGGTCTGAAATTCCGCTCGCCTCAGCAGTCTGACTTCGACGCGCTCAACGCGGCAGAAGCACAACTCAAGCAGTGGCGAGGGGATTGGGAGGCGCGGAACCTGATCCCGACGGAAGCTTATCCAGAGATTACCACGGACGCGCGGCCGCGAACCTACGGCATGCCGCGTTGGGTGGACATGTTCAGCCCTCGGCAGTTACTCGGGTTTGGTGTGCTCATGGAGGAGCTGCAAATGCTTCGCTCCACCATGATCGAGGTAGACGGAGAGGAACTGGGTGAGGCCGTGGTGCATTTGCTTGCATTCGCGATAGATAAATTTACCAACTACAATTGTATGTTGGCGTCTTGGCATATTTCGCACCAAGTCATTCGAGGAATTTTTGATCGCCATGATTTCTCATTCAAGCTGACATTTACAGAAATGGCGCCAGTAGCTGCCAGCGGTGGTCTGGCATGGGCAATTGACAGTTCAGTTTCAGCCTACGAAGAGCTTTCTAGGCTTCCGCGAGCTGAAAAGTCCGCCTCCGCCGAAATGACGCAGGGATCAGCCACGTCATTGATTAATCTAGCTGACCACTCGCTTGATGCCGTCGTTGTAGACCCGCCATACTCTGACAACGTGCAGTACAGCGAACTGGCGGATTTTTTCTATGTCTGGCTCAAGCGCAGCCAAGGCCATCGACGGCCCGAGTGGTTTTCTTCTTTGCTCTGCGAAAACGCAGAAGAGGCAGTCAAGAACGACGCTCGGTTTAGGGCGGGAGCCAAGAAGGCCAAGGATGCATCCGCTGCGGCGCAGGCGCATTATCAGTCGCTTATGACAAAGGTCTTTTCCGAAGCCCATCGCGTGCTTCGAAAAGACGGCGTGCTGACAGTCATGTTTACGCACAAGAAGCAAGAAGCCTGGGAAGCGCTGTTCGCTTCGCTGATTGAAGCGGGCTTCACGATCACAGCGACATGGCCGGTCAAGACCGAGAGCGAGCACAGCTTGCATCAGGCAAAGAAGAATGCGGCTCAGTCCACGGTCATCCTTGTTGCGCGGGTTCGCACGGCACATGCAGGCACCGGGTACTTCGACACGGCGATGCAGGCCCGCATCCGCGCCGTCGCCCAAGGGGCCGCAGAGCGCTTGGCGGCCGAAGGGCTGAACCCCGTTGACCAGCTCGTCGGCAGCTTTGGCCCCGCCATGGAGGTGTTCTCTGCCTACGACCAGGTTCGAACCGATACGGGAGAACCAGTTGGTGTCGCCGCTGCCATCGACATCGCCGCCGATGCGGTCGCGGACTGGCGCATTCGTCAACTCGCGAAAGGCGGTTTGCAGGGCGTCGAGGCCGAGGCGCAGTTCGCCTTGCTTTGCTGGGCCACCCTTGGGGCCGCCGAATTCCGATTCAACGAGGCGAAGATCCTCGGTCATGCGGTCGGCATGGACGTCGCGGTTCTTGAACAGGCAGGCCTCATCGCTCGCAAGGCGGACAATGTGAACATCCTGTCAGCGACCGAACGCCGCCGGGACGCGCCACTTAACGACACTGAGGCCCAGCAGCTGCTGTTCGGCTGGGAGCCGGGAAGAAGCAAACGTGTCAAGAAGGCGGAGTCACTCAAGATCCATCCGCGTGACCCGGTCTTCCGCACACACATCGACAGGGCCCAGGCTCTTGCATTGAGCTATCTCGATGCAGGCGGGGGCGCGGGAGGTATCGGTGCCGCACGGTCCTTTGCTACGCGACATGGCATCAAACCCGGCGATCCAACCGTGCGTTTGATCGAAGCTCTGCTTAACGCAGCGCCTCCCGCGGTGCGGCGCGAAAAGAACGCAGTAGCGCAGAAGTTCGCCGAGTTCCGCGCCTGGCACGCCATGCTGCACGCCCTGTTCGGGATTACACCTCCGGATTGGTCAGAGAAGCTGCCCGACCAAGCGTTCCTTGACCTTTTCTCCAGATCGGCCGCTGCTTCGGAGGAAGAGCCCGAGGATGTGGAAATCGAGGACGAAGAGGACAATGAGGCGGAGGAAGATCAGGACGAACAATGACAGGCACGCGCATCGCTAGCTGGGACCAATTGCTCGCCCTTCCTGTCCGCGGAGAGTCATTTCTTCTGCGGCGAAGCCATTATGCCGTGCTCGTGGATGGTGGCTGGAAGAAGGACAAGGTCCGCAGCGTTCTGGCCACACATTTTCCAGCGATAGGGAAGTTAGACATCGTGGTCTGCACACACGGCGACGGCGATCATGCTGGCGGATTGCCTGATTTGCTCAAGAATTGGCCCGGACAGATCGGGCAAGTGTGGTTGCCCGGTCGTTGGGCAGATGTCGTGCCTGACCTAATGAAAGACCCCAAGGGCTTCGTAAAGCGACTGCTTCGAGAGCTGGACGGGATCATCGGCGCGAACAAACCTGATCCAGTAGTCAGCTCACCATTTGATCGTTTCGTGGGGGCCGACGATCAAACAGCGGCTGAAACTTTCAGGACGGACGAGGATTTGTCTATCCGCCGCGATGGTGACGACGAAGCCCCATTCCGGGAGGAAGAAGACAGGTATGGTGCCGAGATCGATCTTGGAGCAACAGAGCCGATTGACGAACCTACATGGTTCGATGAGCTGCGAAAGGCTGTCAACTTGCCCGGGGACGAAGTCGCTTCAAGGGCATTCGAGTCTGCGAGGTCAAGTATCAAGTACCGGGAACGAAAGCTTCGTTTGTCAGCAGGAGCTGCAACTGGGTGGCTCGGCGTGATCGATACAGTGGAAGCGATACGGGGCATTGCCAATGCCGCTATCGCGCGAAAGCTGCGGGTCCGGTGGTTTGACTATCGTGCCTTTGAAACAACGCGGCGACCGTCGGGTGGGGTGCCCGGATTTCTCGAGCCAATCAACGCGCGTGAGCAGGCGCCAGCGCCGCTGTACGCCAACCTTTTACTTCGATTGACGGAGATCAACCGGCATAGCTTGGTCTTTTTCGCGCCGCCAACAATAACAAGGCTTGGAGTCCTCCTCTGTGGCGACTCTCCACTTGGCGATGGCAGTAAGTTCGCAACGTCTTTTCTTAGTTCTACGGCTCGCCCTCGCTACCCGATCGTGTCAACAGCTCCACACCACGGCGCAGAGACAAACAGCGCGGCATACCAACACATGCGAGGCTGGGCGGATATCATAGTCCTAGTCCGAGCAGGTGGCAGCAGCAGTCAGCCCGGGCAAACGTTCAAGTCACTCAAATGGCCGTTAAAGGTCTGCGCAACCTGTCCCGCCACTCGACGCGCAGCACATATCGCTGGGGTCGCCAGTGCAGGACCAGATTGGTGGTATCCATTGGTCATCGTAGGGAAACCCTGTGCATGCGCATAGGTTCGGTGTTTTCATCCAGCTTCATTAAGGAGGCTGACGTATGAGTTATGCCGCACCACTTTCGCTGAGAAGTGTTTCATGGCCGCGCTTCCTGCGTGCGCCCGATGGACAGTTGGTCGCGCGACTCTACGAGCCTGCGCTGCGCCGGGCCGTACGTTATGATCGCTGCTGCGCCTACTTTTCATCTTCCGTCTTAGCTGCTGCCGCTTCAGGTTTTGGCGCGGTCATCCAACGTATCGTGGACGGCGCAATCACTGAGAAGCCTGCACTTCGCCTGCTCGTAAACGAAGAGCTTGCCGCGGCTGATGTGCGTGCCCTGCTGGAAGCAAATGACAACGCGCCCCTGATCAGTGCCTTGCTCGCGCGGCTCGGCACGCCCGAGACGGCTTTGCAGAAGGGCCGACTTGAGATGTTGGCATGGCTCTCGCGCGATGGCTGGCTGGAGATGAAGGTAGGCGTCATGCGCCAAGGTGACGGAATTTTGCATGCGAAATTCGGCCTGTTCATCGATGAGGCCGACGAAGCGCTGATTTTCGCTGGTAGCGGTAATGAAAGCGCAAATGGTATCCGCGGCAATTATGAGAAGCTGGAGATCAGCGAAAGCTGGGATGACCCCGAACGTCACGCGCATTTCCGCGAGGAGTTCGACTTGCTTTGGTCGGGCGACGATCCTGCCGTCTTTGCCGTCTCGCTACCTGATGCAGTGCGGGACGCGCTGATCAAGATGGCGCCCGAAGTCCCGCCGGTAGCGGAACCAGAAGATAACTTCCTCCGTCAACGAGCAGCAATGATGTGGGGCTACGCTCTCGAGGCACCATACATGCCAGATGGAGGCGCAGCGACTTGTGACTCCATGGCTCCGGTCACGCTCTGGCCGCATCAGCGGAATGTCGTTGCCGAGACGGCAGCGGCTTGGCCCGAGGGACGCCTGCTGTGTGACGAGGTGGGCATGGGGAAAACAGTTGAGGCGATCCTCTCACTGCGTCGTCTACTCGCAGGCCGCGGCGTGAAGCGCGCGCTCATCCTTCCACCTGCGAACCTATTGCCGCAATGGCAGGGAGAACTCCGAGAGAAGGGTGGCCTGCTTGTTCCGAGAATGGAAGGGCCAAAGACCCTAATCTGGCCCGACGGGACGAAACAGTCGATCTCTGGCATAGCTGAAGCGCTGGATGAGCCCTTGTTGTTGTTAAGCCGCGAGACGGCGCGTTCAGAAGGGAACTTGCCAGCACTATTGTCCGCTGCTCCTTGGGACGTTGTATTGCTAGACGAAGGCCATGCTGCTCGCCGCGCAAGCCAGATCGAGGGTGAATTCAACACACCAACCTTGCTGCTTGGTCTGTTACGGCAAATGCAGACCAAGGGCCAAGCGCGCAGTTTCATGATTTTGTCGGCAACGCCAATGCAGACCCACCCGTGGGAACCCTGGGACCTATTGCAGGTGCTAGGCGAGGGCGGGCTATGGCTCTCTGGCTTCCACATCGTTCGTCGCTTCTACATGGCGTTGGCGAGCCTTGACCGCGGTGCGCTGCCACGGAGTGAGGGCATGGCATTGGCACGTATCTTGGCCGCAACGCCGCAGTGTCCCCCCGCGCCCGCCAGCTTAAACTTGCCTCCGTTGGATGACGCTGACGCCTTTGCGAAGGCGCTTCGTTTCTTACCCGCGCCATCAAGGCAGGAAGCGGTGCGATGGCTGAGAGATTGCTCGCCGCTTGCAAAACGAATGCACCGCAACACTCGGCGCACATTGCGCACGTACTTTGAAATGGGGCTGCTGGATCGGCCGCCGCCCACCAGAGAGGTAAAGGACGACCCATTCGACTTCGACACTTCGGAGGAGCGCGCAGTGTATGAGGCAGTTTCAAAGTACATTGACCGCCGCTTCGACGAGCTAGAAAATCAGAAGCCGGGCAAGGGCTTTGTGATGACAATTTACAGCCGGCGCGCCGCCAGTTCGCCGGTCGCATTGCGGAAGAGTCTTGAACGCCGCGCGACCGGTCTAAGGGCTGTGATCGCCCAACATGCTCCAGATCCAAGTGTTGTGGATTTTGAAGATTCTCAGGAGCTTGAGGATCTGCTTAATGTGAAGCTCACATCTGCCTTGCCTGAGACGCCGGAGGAAGCGCGTGCTGAGCTCTCCGAGATCGACGATCTCTTGGAACGCATTGCGGCATTAGGCGCCCTCGATTCAAAGCGTGATCGGCTCGTGGAACGAACCAAGCAGCTTACCAGTGACGGGAGAGCCGTGCTGATCTTCACGGGCTATTCTGATACAATGTCGTACTTGCGCGACGCCTTGGTCGGTGCGTTTGGTGCATCAGTTGCCTCCTATTCGGGAGAAGGAGGAGCGTTTCGGTCAGAGAACCGCTGGATATCTGCGTCGAAGGAGTTGGTCACAAAGGCGTTTCGAGAAGGGACCATCAAAGTTCTGGTTTGCACGGACGCTGCGAGCGAGGGGCTTAACCTCCAAGCTGCGGGGGCCCTCGTCAATTTCGACTTGCCTTGGAACCCATCGAAAGTCGAACAACGGATCGGCAGAATCGACCGTATTGGGCAAGAATTGCCTGTGCTTCCTGTCGTCAATCTTTATCTCAAGCATAGCGTGGATGAGCGTGTGTATCGGGCTCTGGCCTCACGCTGTGGGCTTTTTGAGACCTTTGTTGGGCCGATGCAGCCAGTACTGTCACACGCACTGCGAATGCTGATAGGGCACGAGGAAGTTGATGAGGAAGCCTTGGTCCGGGCGGCAGACGAGATCCGAGCCAATCCAACCATAATGCAAGCTTTTCCCGAGGATGAGCCTATTCCTTTGTCTCCTGAGCCAGCCCTTATTTCAGTAAGCGACACCGAGGCATTACTAGCAGCGCTTGATCGCACGGGCGTGCAAGTCACTGCCGAGAGCAATGCGTTACATAGGATCGGGGACGGACCCCTCCGCTTTGTGACAAATCCGGCAGCGATGCACGTCAGCACAGAAGGTGTTTTTGTCGACGGCCTCGATCAGCGTCAACACGCTATTCGGCAGCAACTTCAGCAACCTGAGGAACGGTTGCCGCTTCTGTTGGTGTCAGCTGAACTTGAGGCGTTTCGCGCTACACGTTGCGTGTGGCTGAACGATGAAGGAATGCACGATGTCAATTCCTTTGCTCACCTCCAAGCTCTGTTAAACACTTGGGATGGTAAAGAGGTTCCAAAAGGGGAATGGCAGGCGGCGCGAGCGACGATGAGTGCTGATGTTCGAAGCATTGTCGCGACTAGAGCGGAACGGTTTGCAGCCGCGATGGGATCGAAAGCCACTGCGCAGAATGAAGCGGCAAGGCACCGTTTGATCGACGAACTTGGTAGACTTCTAATTTGTATTGAACCAGATACCGACGATCTGAATGGGAAATTTCATAGGCTCGCGTCTGAACAGACCCCAACTGCTCATCGATTGCAGAATGTGTTTCAGCGACTGGGAGGCTATCCGAACTGGGAAGTGCAGCACGTGGCCGAACTTCGTGAATTCCGGGACGATCTTGTTCCCAGCCAAATCAAAACCCGCCTTACCGGAAGAGAACTGGATGCCGCGCTGGCAGACCCTAGATGGTCACAGTGAGCCGTCAGGTTCGACCTTTGCAGCAAGAAGGAAAATGGTGGTTGGCGCCGTATAGGATGGCCGTCGGCTACACGCATCGTTTTCGTTCTCAGTTCCTTTTGGCAAACGCCACTGACATCGAAGTGCATGTCGGGATCTTTGAAAAATATACGTATGTTCAATGCCTTAAGGATAACTTACCAATTCGACGCAGTCATGAGGTCCAGAGAATACCAGCCCTAAGAGACCGCTTCCGGGCATCTCCGGACTGCAGCCAGTGCTCGGCCCCTCCCGCATAACCCTCGAAAACAACGGAAAATTCCGGCCGCAGCCGGATCGGGAGAACGCTTTCGCGGGGGCAAGTGGCGGAGCGAGAGCCCGCCAACAAGAAGTCGTCTGCTTTAGTGATCCATCACATTGCCCTTCATCTGCTGATCCTCACAACAAGCCGGTTGCCACATGCGGTTGCAATCCCCCGCAACCAGGTGCAAAATGGTTGGCGGGTACAATGGGGAGTGACAGTTGCCGCGTGTTGCAAAGGAAATGTCGGCTCTGGAGGTTAAGCGCCTAGAGCACCCTGGCAAGGGACGCAACGCAACCTTTGCCGTCGGTGGCGTCTCTGGCCTGTTGCTGCAGATCACGCCGAGCGGTGGACGCACTTGGCTGTTGCGGGTGCAGGTTGGTACCAAGCGTCGAGAGATTGGTCTCGGCGGCTTCCCGGATGTCACACTGGGAATGGCGCGTGACCGTGCGCGGGAAGCAAAAGACAAGATCCGGCGTGGGATCGATCCCATCGAAGAGCGCAAGGCGATGCGATCCGCACTCGAAGTAGCACAACGCCGGGGACTTTTTTTCGAAGAGGCTGTCGAGAGATATCTCGCGGCAAAGCTTGACGCTTTCAGAAACCCGAAACACCGCCAGCAGTGGCGCAACACCCTCGGGACCTATGCGCTGCCAGAACTCGGCCGCATGCTCGTTCAGGAGATTGCGGTCCAGGACGTTCTACGGGTGCTGGAGCCGATCTGGCAAAGCAAAACCGAGACTGCCTCCCGCCTTCGTGGACGCATCGAGGCGGTGTTCTCCTGGGCAACCGTTGCCGGACACCGAACCGGCGAAAATCCTGCCCGCTGGGCGGGAAACCTCAAGGAGTTGCTGCCCGCTCCTTCCAAAGTTGCGAAAGAGGGCAATCACCCTGCCCTGCAAATCGATGACGCGCCTCGCTGGTTCGCAGCCTTGTGCAAACGCGACGGCATGGGCACCCGAGCATTGCAATTTGCCGCGCTGACGGCAGCGCGGTCGCAAGAGGTTCGGGGAGCTCGCTGGGAGGAGATCGATTTTGCAACAGCTCTTTGGATCGTGCCTGCCGTGCGCATGAAGATGGATCGCGAGCATCGAGTACCGCTGCCTCCAGGGGCCGTTGCGCTCTTGAGAAGCCTCCCCCGCTTCGAAGATGAAGAGTTGATCTTTCCTGCGCCTCGCGGGGGCGAGATGTCGGACATGACGCTGAGCGCGACCATGAAACGCCTGCATCAGGCGGACCTAGATGCCGGTGGGCGAGGGTTTCTGGATCGGGTCAACAAGCGTCCGGCAGTGCCACACGGGCTACGCAGCACCTTTCGCGACTGGGTGGCGGAACGTACCGATTTTGCCGGAGACATGGCTGAGATCGCGCTGGCTCACAAGATCAACAATGCAACGGAAGCCTCTTATCGACGTGGCAAGATGATCGAGAAGCGCCGAACGATGATGGCGGCATGGCACGACTTTCTTACCAGCAGTGTCCTTCACCTCCACAGACTTTCACAGGCAGCCGAATGAGGGGAGAACTAGCTGACGCTCTGGCACTCGTTATCGAAAAACATCTTCCCAGTTCAGCGCGCGAGTTGGGGTGGTCAGACATGGGAACAGAGAGGGACCCTTTAAGCTCAGACCGGGCCCGCACCGACGCCGAAAACACTCCCCCTCCCGAAGCAGAGGACAACGGCGGCAACGCTGCCTTTTTCAGGACGCAGGTCCATGTAGCTACCGGAGGCGAGACTGGAACCACGATCACCAGACATAGCCAGACCCACGCAAGGCTGCTGCTTCTCGCAAGTTATCAAGGCGAAGGGTGGTTCGACGCGTCCTTTGATGCGGAACCCTTGGAGCGGTTGGCCCGCGCCCTGAACGAGGCTCAGAAGGCCCTGAACGATTTGTCGCCCTCGGCCGAGATGAGAGTGTCGTGGCCCCTGTTAGTCACCGCAATCCTCAAATCAGGTGGTGCAGCAGCGAGCAGCGGTAGGGCAACCGATAATATCCAGCTTTTGCACGGCTCGACGAAGCGCACTTTTGATGATGTTCGCAGGCGGCCGCGTCCAGGGAAAGGAAGAAACTGGCGTGCTGCTGCGGTAGCCGACGCCTGCAGAACCGTCTGGGCAATCGAGAAATGGGCGGAGAGCGAAGGCAAATCTCCCGCTGCGATCACCATGGGGTCGGAGGAGACGGCCGGTGATAGCGGCGCAACATGGAACCGATACCTGGAGACCGCAGCGCCGTTGTTCGAAAAAAACCACGTCCCCGGGCCATTTGGCCGATTTCTTGAGGACATTGTTAAGTCACTGGGAATATTTGGAAAAAACGGCAGGCCTGTATCGGCGGCTCACGCGCTTCGAGCATGTTCTCAGGCGCGTACCCAGCTTTCACGAAAATAGCCGATCCTTGGAGACGCAATTGTGCGTCTTCACAGGCATGTTTGCTCCAACAGCAATCTGTCGGAGCGCACTCGCTTCAACAGCAAATCCTTGGAGTGCACCGCATGGCCGATATCTACCTTTCCGACACGCAGCTCGCGTCGCGCTACGGGGTCCATCGCTCGACCCCCTGGCGCTGGGTCAAGACCGACCCGCAATTCCCCAAGCCGGTCTCCCTGACGAAGGGCTGCACCCGCTGGAAGCTGTCCGAACTCGAGGCCTGGGAGCTGCAGAAGGCTGTCAAAGGCGCGGCCGCGTAACCGATACTGCTCGCGGCAGGGTGGAGTAACACCCTCAGCCTGCAGCGTGGCGGTCCATGTTGCCTCACGCTCTTTGCCCTGGCGCCAGCACATGGGCGATCAGCGGACGAGCCTCGGGGCGTCCAAGCACGCATCCCCTTAGAACAATGCATACCGTACCGCCCGTTCCAGGCGGTGATGGCGCACGAGGCGAGAAATGAGCATCCGTCTGATGAACAAAGTCTTTGACAGTGAGACGCTGGGACCGACCGAGCGGCTGATAATGCTCGCTTTAGCGGATCACGCTGATGATAGCGGACGCTGCTATCCGTCGATCCATCGCCTCTGCAAGCGCACTGGTCTCGGTGAGAGGAGCGTCCAAAGCAACATCAAGAAGCTCAGCGACCGAGGCTATCTCAAGAAGATCCTCGGCGCCGGAAGGAGGAATGCCAACGTCTACGTGGTCTATCCGAACCCCGCAGCAGATGCACCCCCGCAGCACATGCACCCCGCAGCAGATGCACCCCGAACCCCGCAGCAGATGCGCGCAAACCCCGCAGCAGATGCACCCAAACCATCAGGAACCACCATTGAACCGTCAGATGTGATCGCAGTCACAACGCCGGCTGGCATTCTGGCGGAGGTGGCATCGCCTGAGGCAGCCCGCAGCTTCATCGCTTACAGGGCTCATATGAAGAAGCCTCTGACTGCGACAGCTGCACGTCGCCTCGCTTCAAGCCTCACCCGCATATCCAATCAGGGTGGTGACCCCGACGATGCCCTCGGCATGGCCGAAGAGCGTGGATGGCAGTCCATCAAACCCCATTGGTATTTCAAGGAGCAGAAGAATGCCTGCAACTCCGGCTATCCGCCCCGCCGCCAACAAGCTCGCGAACGTGAGCAACCCTCTGGCTTCGCTGGCGCAGCACTGCGGCGTCACGCTGCGGGTGAACAGGGACATGAGGGCTAAACACGAGAACGGTGTCTTCATCGGTTACGAGCCGACCGGTGATATCGTCGCCGCTGTCAGCGGAACGCCGGAAGCCATCGCGGCAATGCGCAAGCGCTTGGAGGACGCAGCTACTCCTGCAACCAATGATCGGATGGAGGTCTGGCTTGTGGAGCTTGATCTCATTGCACCGCGCAAGGTGTCTTCCTCCATCGAAGACGATCTGCGGATGCAGGCTTATCTGACGCGGCTTTCGGCTTATCCCGCTGATGTAGTGCGTGAAGCGCTCTTGAGGCGCACGTGGCGCTTCTTCCCCAGCTGGGCGGAACTGAAGGACGTATGCGACGAGCTGATGAAACCGCGCCTCGCGGTGCTGGCTGCACTGGAGCGGGCGGAGCAGGAAGCGCATGAACGGGAATTGGGCGCAAGGTCACTCCCCACGGAGCAGACGGCTGTGCCGACGGACGGAGAGGCGGCGGCTCGAAAGGCGGAAGCAGCTCATTTGGTAAACGAAGTTCTGAAAGGCATGAAGGCCAAGCTGGCGGCCGATGAGGCTGCGCAGGAAGCGGATGCGAAAGCTGCACAAGATAGCTATGCTCCGTTTCGCACGAGGGGCGACGAATAGTGGCCGAAAGTTCTGTGGGGGCGGACCAGCCGCCCTCGAGCTATGCGGGATTTTGGGTGACGCGGCCTGATCAAGCGGCGCGGCTTTCGTTGGCGTCCTGCTCGGCGACACCGTCAGTGAACTTGACGCCTTCGACGACGAGAGGCAACTGGTTTGCGCCCTTCAGTCGTCGCCATTTCTTCGCTGCGGCCTGAACCAGCTTGAACACCATCAGCTTCGCTGTCTTCTGAGACAACGCGCCTTTGGTTCGGACGGTGCGATGGCGGACGGTCGCGAAGACGCTCTCGATCGGGTTGGACGTGCGCAGGTGGTCCCAGTGAGCGGCCGGGAAGTCGTAGAAGGCCAGCAGTGCCTCTCGATCCTTGGTCAGGCAGGCGACGGCTTTCTCGTATTTCACGCCATACTTCTCGACGAAGGTATTGACGGCGGTCTCTGCCGCCGCGCGGGTCGCGGCTTGCCAGATCTCCCGCAGGTCAGTCTTCACCGCCGGGTGCATCGACTTCGGAAGCTTGTTCAGGACGTTGGACACCTTGTGGGTCCAACAGCGTTGGTGGCGCGTGTCGGGGAAGATCTCATCCAGCGCCTTCCAGAAGCCAAGGGCACCATCTCCGACCGCGAGGTCCGGTGGCGCCGAGAGGCCGCGGGCCCTGAGGTCGACCAGCAGTTCATGCCAGCTCTGCGCGCTCTCGCGGACCCCAACCTGGAACCCCAGCAGCTCCTTCTTCCCTTCCGGCGTCGCCCCGATGATCACCAGCATGCACTCGGCCTGCGGCTCCATCCGGGCCTGCAGATACACGCCGTCGGCCCAGACATAGACGTAGCGCCGGGCCGAGAGGTTTCGGCGTTGCCAGCGGTCATGTTCTGCTTGCCACTCGCCCGTGAGCCGCGAGATCGCTCCTGGCGACAGGTTGGGCGCATCCGGACCGACCAGCGCGCTCAGAGCCTCCTGGAAGTCTCCAGTCGAGACGCCGCGCAAGTAGAGGACCGGAAGCAGAGCATCAAGGCTAGGCGAACGGCGCGCCCACTTCGGAAGAATGCGCGAATTGAACCGGATCTTGTCCTCCGGCGGCGCATCAGCTGCCCGGTCGCGCACCTTCTGTCTCTGCACCGGGATAGGGCCGATCCCGGTCTGGATGTTCCGCTCAGGGCCGGTGCCGTGGTGGACAACGCGCTGCCTGCCATCGGGCAGGCGCTCCTCAGCAAACTGCGCGACAAAACTCGCGGCCTCAGCCCTGAGTGCCGCTGCCAGCATCTGCCGGGCGCCGTCGCGTGCAATCTCGGTGAGTGGATCAACGACAGATCCGGGCTGGTGAAGCGGGGTGATCGTGATATCATCTTCCAAGGCGTATCGCTCCTTCGGGAGGTTCTGGCAGGCTTTGACACCCACCACGATACGCCGCCTTCTCAGACCCCATCACCCAAAATCGGCCATAGCTCGCCGCCCTCTTCAGAAGTCGGCGGTAGTTCATGGCCCGAGGGGCCCAAGCAGCACAACGAACCACCCTCGGGTACAGAACCCTAAGCGCCGGAAATCTGCGGTATCATGTAGGGCAAAGGCCCGCGGCGTTTGCGAAGTGAATGATACCAGCGATGTTGGCGCCTACCTCGGGAGATGCAGTATGACTGGAGCCGAATTGGCAGCGATGCGTAAAGCTGCTGGGCTGTCGCAAATCAAACTGGCTCAGCGCGTTGGGATCGGCCGCCACGCCGTCAGCTATTGGGAGTGCAAGGCACAAGTGGAGCGCCATGCTTGGGCGGTGGAACGCATGGCTGAGGTTCTTCCCTTGCCCGATGCGCAAGTGGCGACTCCACTCAGAACGGCCTTGGCAGACCGGCGGGCACAAGAGATGGCACGTCAAGATGCACTGAGGCTGGCCCTGATGCAGGCGGTTGAAGCGCAGATTGAGACTGTCAGAGCCCATCGCCGGGTCCGCTGTGGGGCTAAGACCCGCAAGGGCACAGCCTGCCGGATGAAATCAGAACCCGGTAAGCGTCGCTGCAAGTTTCACGGCGGGAAGTCGACCGGAGCCAGAACCGCCGAAGGCAAAGCCCGAATTGCGGAGGCTCAACGCAGGCGCTGGGCCAAATGGAGATTGAAACGGGGCGAATAAGGCTGCCGGGCAAAACCGTAATCAGTCCGTTACTATTCCTTGTGAACACCGCCCCCTTCACGGGGTGTTAGCTGCCGGCCAAATTACCTTCCAACCTAGCGCTACATTGACAGATAGGGCTATACGACTTCGCCCAGTCTCCGAGAGCGAGAACATTAAAACATGATACAGCGCAGGACCCGCGGCCACGCTACAAAATTTGCGTGACGCCGGAGGTGCCGCCTCTTCTGCATAACGGCACCCGCCCCAGGTTAGCATAAACCACATTAGACTGAGGGTTGCGCAGCGAAGGTGGCGCCGGTTCCGAATGGATCGGCACTGGATTGCGGCGAAAGTCCGTGTATCGACTAAGAGTCTGATTCCAAACTCGCTGAGCGATGTCATGGCCTTGCCAACAGTCGGGTGACGCGCCTGATGTGGGCGATGAGAAGCCAAGCTTCGGCGCTGGCGATGGTTTTCTCCCAGTCCTTTGCCATCCGGCCGCACCGTCCGAGCCATGCGAGCGTGCGCTCGATCACCCATCGGCGCGGGATGACCTCAAAGCCTTGGGCCGTGTCGGAGCGTTTGACGATCTGCAAGGTCCAGCGCCCGATCTTTTCCAGAGCCCCGTTCAGCTTTGGCTCGGCGTAGCCGCCATCGGCGAACACATGACGCAGCAACGGATAGGCAGTGGAAATCGATTTCAGCAGATCTGGCGCGCCGTCTCGGTCCTGAATGTTGGCACCATGAACGGCAAGCCCGACCAGAAGGCCGATGGTATCGGTGACGATGTGGCGCTTGCGCCCGTTGATGCGCTTGGCGGCGTCATACCCTCTAACCCCTCCACTCTCTGTGGTTTTCACGCTTTGACTGTCGATCACGCCCGCCGACGGGTGGGCCGCCCGGCCTTCGGCCCGACGTGCTGCCGCAACGAGATGGCGGTTCATTTCATGGAGCAGTCCGTTGTTGCGCCAGTCGTAGAAATAACGCCGCACTGTTGAGACCCGGGGGGAAGTCGTTGGGCAACATCCGCCACTGGCACCCGGTGGTCGCAATAGACAGGATCGCATCGAAAACGTCGCGCAGAGCGGTTGTCCGGGGACGGCCGACCCGCCTTGGAGCAGGCAGCAGAGGCGCGATCAGCGCCCACTCAGCATCGCTCGCATCGCTTGCGTATCTGCCACCGCTGCGCTCATATCGCTTCCGGGTGAGTGCGGTCCAGGCCATCGGGATCTCCGTTCAGCTTCACAACCGAACAGAATCATAACCGGGCGAATTCACCCAACCAGTTTCGGATCAGCCTCTAAGGCCAAGGACCCCTTATTCACCTGAAGAACCGCTCACAGGTCGCCCAGACCACCTTCCTTTTGCGGTCACGTCTTCGACATTCGAGATCGCCGGATGCTCCGGCCGTTATCCGGATGATGGGCACAAAGCAGTTCGCGCATGGCGTCGATCTTGTCACTTTCATTTTCCGCGGATCTTCAAGGCGAAAGGAACAAGTCTCGACGTGCGTTTCCCGTGCGCCATCCGGCCCGATGAAACACAGGGCGCGCAGTTGGACGAGTGAAGACCCAAAGGTGTATCCTCGGGCGACTACAGTGCAGGTAGGAGAGCAACTTATGGCAATCTGTCCGCGATTCGAAATCACGCCAAGAGCAACGCTCCGAATTGGGCCTGAGCTGGTGCAGGCCATTGGCCTTCTGAGCCTTAGGAACGCGGACTTGGCGGCGGATCTGGCCAAGGCTGCGCGCGGCAACCCGTTTCTGCGTCTCGCAGGCGCGGGGGCCGACCCTGAGACCTTGGCGGCCATGCCGTCCGGGCTTCACGCGCATGTGTTGACCGAAATTGGCTTTCTCGCCCTCACCCCTGACGAGTGGCGGATCGCGCAGGCTTTTCTCGAGGCGCTCGCCCCTTCCGGCTGGCTCGATGCGACGATAGAGGAGGTGGCGACGCGCGCAGGCGTCCCGACGGCTCGGACCGAAGCCGTGCTCAGACGCCTTCAGCAGATCGCACCTTCGGGACTGTTCGCCCGGTCTCTGGCGGAGTGCCTTGAGCTTCAGGCCCGCGATCGCGGTCTGCTGACGGATGAAGTGGCGGCTGTACTTCGATCGCTCGGAGCGATAGCCGACGGCGGGATCTCTGCACTGGCCGAGGCGAGCGGCCTGTCAATTAAAGCGGTCGACGCCGCACTCGCGGCGCTTCGGACGCTGGACCCAAAGCCCGGGGCCAGTTTCGCGGCGGCGGACCAATCACTCCTGCGTGCACCTGATTTCGTGGCCACGAGGATCGGGCATGGGACAAAGCAGGGCTGGCTGGTGGAACTCAACGCGGCGACCCTGCCCGACATC
The DNA here is from genome assembly GCF_004683865.2 of Paracoccus liaowanqingii. Taxonomy (NCBI): domain Bacteria; kingdom Pseudomonadati; phylum Pseudomonadota; class Alphaproteobacteria; order Rhodobacterales; family Paracoccaceae; genus Paracoccus; species Paracoccus liaowanqingii. Next base: position 2,285,328 of record NZ_CP038439.1, read on the forward strand.
GAGGCTCTTGGCTGCGATGACGACGCGCCTCTCACCCTGCGCCGGGCCGCGCAGGAGGCGCGGTCGCTCGCACGCGCGGTGGCTCGTCGGAACAGCACGCTTCTGGCGGTTGGACGCGCGCTAGTGCGCAGGCAGTCCGCCTATCTGAAGATGGAGGTTCCCGATCCCGCGCCGCTGGTCCGGGCCGAGATCGCCGGGATGGCGGGCGTGCATGAAAGCACAGTATCGCGGGTGGCGCAGGCGATGACCATGCAGACGCCAAGGGGCGTCATCGGCCTCGCCAGCCTGTTTTCGCGGCCGGTTTCGGGAGGCGGCTGTTCGGTTAGCGCGCTCAGGGCGCGCATCGGGTCGATCATCGCAGCCGAGCCATGCGCGCGACCGCTGAGCGATGCCGCCATTGCCGACCGCCTTGCCGCCGACGGCATCGCCGTCGCCCAGCGCAGCGTGGCGCGGCACCGGGAACATCTTGGCATCCCGGCGCGGGCGGTGCGGCGCAGGACCGGCCCGCGACGGCCTGCCTGAAACGCGCGGGGCCCGCGCGCGGTCTCGGGGGGATGTTTTCCTCCCGCATCCATGCCTTTGATCCGGTGGACAAAAGCGGCGCGGGCGCCCGCCCAGGCGTGACGAAATTGTCTCGTGCTTTACGTGCTTTTTCGAAAATGGGACCGGACTACAGGCTAAGCGATTGATTTTCCAAGTCCCGCCGAAACTGGACAGATTCTTGCATTTATAGGGTCAGGCGCCATTTCTGGCGCGAGTATAGGATGGTCATGGCCGGTTCCGGTGTCATCAGCGACGTCTCGCTTACATTGATCAACGTGCTCGACACGGCGCTCGGATCCTTGTTTCCGGCGCCTGCCCCGCAGGTAATCCTGCACGACCTGCAAGGCGTGATCTCGACAAATCCGGCGACGCTGGCGGTGCTGCTTTATGAGGTGACAGAAGACGCCTCCACCCGGAATCGGCCGATGCAGCGCGCCGTTACCGCTGGGGGGCGCGTGCTGCGCAAGCCGTTGATGACGCTGATCCTGCGCTACATGATCGTGCCCTATGCCGGGGACCGTCTGACCGAGCAACAGATGCTGGGCCGGGCGATGCAGACGATCTATGACAATTCGATCTTTTCGGGTCCCGACCTGCGCGGCGCGGCGGCGCCGGCCGGTCTGGTCGGGTCCTCGGACACGCTTGCCGCGACGCTCGACCCGCTCAGCCTGGAAGAACGAACGCGGGTCTGGCACGCCATCCAGAAGCCCTACCGGTTGTCGATCTGCTATCAGATCCGGGTTGCCAATGTCGAACCGACCATCGACGTGCCGACCGATCTGGTGCGCAGCCGGAACTTCGATCAGGCCGTTCCGGTGGGCGAATGACCCAGTGGCGCATCATATCCGCCGCACGGCGCGTCACCTTCTGCCCGGTGGCGCTTGATCTGCGAGACGAATTCACCGGGCGCGGCGCGTTCGGCCCGATCGGCCTCAGGCTCGACCGGCAGATCGGGTCAGACTGGGCCCCGACCAACCTTCAGCCAGCGCGCAATTCGGCCGGCGTGTTCCTTTATACCGGGCTTGGCCGGATGTTTGATCCGGCGGCATTGCCGGGCTTTCGCATCCGCGTGCGGATCGAGGCGGAATATTACCGGCCTGCCTTCGGCACCACCGATGACGGTATCGAGTTCGACGTGCCGACCTATAACGACACGGTCCCGCCGCTGGTGTCGCCGCTGGTGCCCGAGGTGGTCTTGATGCTGCCGACGACGGGCTATCCCTTTGGTGGCCATGTGCGGCGGATCCATGGCCGGGTACTGGACCCCGGCGGCGCGCCCCTGGCCGATGCCACGGTCGAGGCTGATGGCGTCGAGCGGGTGATCACCGATGAACGCGGCGCCTTCACCCTGCCGCTGCGCTGGCAGACCGCCACCGCGAACGTCAACGTGGCGCATCTGCGCAGTGGCCAGGTTGCTGCGCAGATCTTTAACCTTCCCGCCGATCTTACCGGCAACCACGACATCACTGTGACCTGAAAGGGACGCCAAACGCGTCGATAGCCAAGGAGGCCGACATGCCAGAATATCTCGCCCCAGGCGTCTACATGGAGGAAATCCCGAGCGGCCCGGTGCCGATCGAAGGGGTTTCGACCAGCACCGCGGGGTTTGCCGGGCTGACCGAGCGCGGCCCGACACAGCCCCGGCTTGTGACTGGATGGGGCGACTACGTGGCCTGGTTCGGCGGCCTGATCGACCCGGCCGAAAGCTTCCTGCCCTGGGCGGTGAAGGGATTTTTCGACAATGCCGGCCTGCGGATGTTCGTGGCCCGGGTGATCCGCAACGACGCCACGATCGCGGCGCTGGATCATCCGACCGCGGGCGCGGGCCAGACCGTACTGATCAGCGCGCAGGCCGAGGGCGCATGGGGTGACCGCATCTTCCTGCGAATCGCCGCCGGCACCAATTTCGATCCAGCCAATCCGCCGCCGCGCCCGCCGATCACGGTGACGGTGCTTTACTACGCGACGATGCCGCCGCTGCCGTTCGTTGATCCGCTGGACAATGCCAATATCGCCGATCCGAACCGGCGCGAGCCCACCGTGGTCGAACAGTTCGAGAATGTGGGCTGGCACCCTGACGAGCAGGATTTTTTCATCGACTACATCAACGCACGCTCCAAGTTGATTGATCTCGGCTGGACCGACCTGACCCAGCCGTCAGCGCGCCCGAACGACACCGGTTTCGTGCAACTCACCAGCCTGCGGGGCATTGATGGTGTCGCACCGCTTGGCGCGGGCGCTTTCGCGGGCAATGTTGCGGCGCCCGCGGGCACCCGTACGGGACTGGCCGGACTGGCCGATATCGACGAGATCTCGATCCTTGCTGCGCCCGACCACGTCAACGCCACGGCGCTGCCGAACATCGCCGACCGCGACGCGCTGCGCAACAACGTGATCAACCAGTGCGAGATCCTGAAGGACCGTTTCGCCGTCGTCAGCGTGGCCGCCGGGCAGGGCAACATCGCGGGCCTGCGCCCGCCGCGGGACAGTTCATACGCCGCGTTCTACGCGCCCTGGATCCGGGTCTTCGATCCGCGCACCTCCGGAACCCACCTGGTGCCACCCGTCGGCCATGTGGCGGGGATCTATGCCCGCGTCGATGTGGAGCGCGGGGTGCACAAGGCGCCCGCCAACGAGGTGGTGCGCGGCATGGTGACGTCGAACATCAACGCCACGCGGCGGCCGCTGGAATTCACCTTCGGCAAGGGCGAGCAGGACATCCTGAACCCGCGAAGCGTCAACGTGATCCGCGACTTCCGCGCCGACCGGCGGGGCATCCGGGTCTATGGCGGGCGCACGATGTCGTCCGATCCGACCTGGCGCTATGTCAACGTCCGCCGCTTGCTTCTTTATATCGAAGAATCAATCGAGGAAGGCACGCAATGGGTCGTGTTCGAGCCGAATGACGAGCCGCTCTGGGCGCGGGTGCGCCAGAGCGTGCGCAACTTCCTTCTGCTGACCTGGCGCAGCGGCGCCCTGCAGGGCCAGAAGGAGAACGAGGCCTTCTTCGTCAAGTGCGACCGCACCACCATGACCCAAGCGGATATCGATGCGGGACGGCTGATCTGCCACATCGGGGTCGCCCCGGTGAAACCGGCCGAATTCGTGATCTTCCGCATCCAGCTCAACACCTCGACCGAGTAAGGAGACGCTCCCATGCCGACCATCCAGCGAAACGACCCCTACTCGTCGTACAACTTCCTGCTCACGGTGAACGGGATCTCGAACGACGGCGAGGCCGTCGGCGGATCGTTCACCGAGATCGGAGGGCTTGAGTTCGAGCTGAGCCCGATCGAATACCGCAACGGCAGCGAGGCGATCACGCCGCGCAAGATGCCGGGGCTGGCCAAGTACACCAACATCACCTGCAAGCGCGGCGCGACCGGCGACCTGATCTTCTGGAACTGGGTCCTGGCCGGCGTTCAGGGGTCGATCATCCGAGCGGACGGATCGGTGATCCTGCTCGACGAGAACCGGGGCGAGGTCATGCGCTGGAACTTCCGCCGGGCCTGGCCCTGCAAGTATACCGGTCCAGGCTTCAACGCCGCCAACAACGAGATCGCCATGGAAACCCTCGAGCTTTGCCACGAGGGCCTGGAGATCGATCAGTAAGATGGTCCTGCGTCCACTTCCCCCGGGCGGCCTGCCCCGCGTCACTTTCGAAGCGCGGCGGCCGTCGGAACTGGCCCCCCTGCGCACCGATATCGCGCTGGCCCTTGGCACGGCACCGCGCGGGCCGGTGGACATGCCTGTGCGGATCGAGGGCTGGCGGACCTATGAGAGCGTGTTCGGCGGCATGACGGCGGACTCGTTCACGGGGCACGCGCTGAAGGGATATTTCGAGAATGGCGGACAGATCGCCTGGGTGCTGCGGTTGGCGCCGGGGGCGCGGCCGGCGAGTGGACTGTGGGCGGTCTTAGGTGACGGTGGCTTTGCGCCCGAACGGCTGGGGCAGGAAGCGTTTCGGGTCAGTGCTGCGACGCCGGGCGCATGGGGCGGGGCGGTGAGCGTGCGCCCCCGCTTCCGCGTGCTGTCGAATGGCGCGGGCGTCATCGACATCGACGTGCATGACGGCGGCCGGATTGTCGAACAACTGGTCGGGATCGACCCTGCGGCGCTGTCGGTGACGGTGGCGGAGCGGTCGGCGCTGATCCGGATCGATCCTGAGGTGGGGGCGGCACCGCTGCCACCGGCGGCGGGCGCTGGACCGCGCGTCCGGATCTGGGGGCCGGTGGCGTTGTCCGGTGGGATCGACGGCGCAGCGCCGGCGCGCGCGGACTATGCCACAGCTCTCGAACACGCGCTGGAAGAACCCGAACCGGCGCTAATCGTGCTTCCCGATCTGCACCGGCATGTTGGACCGGATGATGCGGCGGCGGTGCTTCTTGCCGCCGCGCGGATGGTCGATCCGCTGCTAGACCGGATGGTGGTGGCGGATGCGCCCGAGGCGATCGGAACCGCGGCGGACGCCACGGCCTGGATTGAGCGATTCGGCGGTGATCCGGCGGTACACCGGACGGTTGCCACCTATCACCCCTGGATCGACATGCGCGACCCGGTCGGCTCGCTGGCCGCGCCGCTGCGCAGGCTGCCGCCGTCGGGGCATGTGGCGGGTGCGATCAGCCGCCTCGACCGGACGCAGGGCGCCTATGTGACGCCTGCCAACACCTCGCTGAGTGAGGCCGTCGATCTGGCACGCCGGTTCGAGCCGGCAGATCAGGACGCGCTGTCGAGCATAGGACTGAACGCGCTGCGCTGCCAGTCGGCGCGCGGCATCGTGGTCTGGGGCGGGCGCATGACGCGCAGCGACGACGCCCGCACCCGCTTCGTCGCACATCGCCGTCTTGTCCACCGGATCGTGCGGGCGCTGCGCCGCACCTGGGCGCCGATGGTGTTCGAGCCGAATGACGACGCGCAGCGCTTTGCCATCGCGCGTTCGGCGACGACGCTGCTGTTGGAGGCATTCCATGCCAACGTGCTGAAGGGCAACCGCCCCGACGAGGCCTTTCGCGTCATCGTCGACGATACGGTCAATACGCCCCAGACGCGCGAGGCGGGACAGTTGTTCTGCGAGATCGCCATCGCGCCAGCGACACCGATGGAATTCATCCATTTCCGGGTTGGGCTGAGCGCCGACGGAACCGTGGAGTTCATCGAGCCATGAGCGACGATGTCCAGAATGCCTTTCGGTTTCTCGTGACACTCGATCCGTTCGATGCGTTCGTTCCGCGCGAGCTGATCGCGACCGCGCTGGAACTGGCGCCAGGTGCCTTCCAGTCCTGCACCGGACTTGGCGGCGAACTGGAAGTGACCGGCTATCCCGAAGGCGGGCGGAACGATTATGTGCACCAGCTTCCGGTCCGCCACAGCTGGGGGCGGATCACGCTATCGAAGGGCATCGCCCGCGACCCGATCCTCTTCGCCTGGTACGAGGCGGGTCTGTTCGGGTCGCTTGGCGCGCGGCGTGACGGCGCGATCATCATGCAGACCCCGCAGGGTATACCCACGATGATCTGGACCTTCACCGGCGGTCTCGCCGCGCGCTGGAGCGGCCCCGACTTCAACGCCGGCCAGGACGGCCTTGCCATCGAAAGTATCGAAATCGCGCATCAGGGCATCAAGGCGGTGCCCGGACCCGCGCTGCTGGGGTTTGCATGACCATGATCCAGATCGACAAGCTGACCATCACCGTGACAGTCGAGGGCGACGCTGATGCCGGCGAACGCGCCTTCGCCCTCCTGTTCGACAAGTTCAACCGCCTGCGCGACGAACGTCTGGCGCAGCGAACCGAACAGAGTGCCACACTGGCGCGCGACCGGTCGCTGAACCCGCGCGGTGGGAGGCACTGATGGACCTGAACCCGCCGCAGATACCCTTCCTGTCGGTTGGTGGCGACTTCGAGAAGGCGATTCTGAAGATCGTCGTGCCCGAGGTCGACGAACCGGAAATCCCGTTGAAGTTCAATCCGACGAGCTACCAGCTTCAGAAGGCCAACACCTTTTCCGAGATCGAGATCCCGGGGCTCGAGACGCCGCCGATCCAGTACATCCGCGGCGGCAACGAGACGCTTCGCTTCGACGCCCTGTTCGACACCTCCGACAGTCAGAAGAACGTCCGTGAGGAATATGTCGATAAGGTCGCGAACCTGATGCGGATCAATTCCGAACTGCACGCCCCGCCGATCGTCCAATTCGTCTGGGAGACCGAAATCTTCCAGGGCGTGGTGTCGGACATGTCGGTCTCTTACGTCCTGTTCACGCCGAAGGGCATCCCGATGCGCGCCGAGGTCAGCCTGACACTGACCGCCTATCGTCCGGTCGAGGTCCAGATCGCCGAGCGGCCGCGCAATTCGCCCGATGTCGAGAAGAGCGTGACGCTCAGGCGCGGCGACCGGCTCGACCAGATCGCCTCGGGCGTCTACCAGGATCCGGCGCGCTGGCGCGACATCGCCCGCTCCAACGGCATCCGCGACCCGCGCCGGCTGGTTCCAGGCGCCCTGCTTCTGGTCCCGCGCATCAGCCGGGGACGGGGGCAGGCATGAGCTTTTTCGCCACCACCATCAACGGCCTGCCGCCCACCGGCCACTATGCCCCCGACTTCCAGGTCGAGATCGAGGGCGAACCGCTGGATCCTGAATCGAAGGGCGACGTGCTGTCGCTCAAGGTCGTGATGGATCTGGAAAACATGACCAGCGCCGAGATCGAGCTGAACAACTGGGACGACCGCCGCGTGTGGTTCAAGTATTCCGACCAGTCCGGAATCTATGTCGGCAACCGGGTCCATGTGAAGATGGGCTATGCGGACCGGATCCTGTCGATGCTCGAAGGCAGGATCAACAGCCTGACGCCGCAGTTCCCTTCGACCGGGTCCTCCACACTGTCGGTCGGTGTTCTGGACAACATGCAGCTTCTGAAGGACCGCCGCCCCGCCGAGGGCGAGCAGCGCCAGTTTCGGGGAATGACTGACCCCGAGATCGCGCGCGCCATCGCCACGCGCAACGGGCTGGAGGCGGATGTCGATGATGGCGGGGCCGAGCACGACGAGGTGATCCAGGGCGACCTTGATGATGCCCAATTCCTGACCCAGCGCGCGCGCCGGACCGACAGCGACTGCTTCATCTATACAGATCCCGACAGCGGTGCCGCGAAGCTGCGTTTCGGCGCCCCGCGCGACGAGCGGGCGGGAGGGCGGGCGCGCAACCATGCCTTCGTCTGGGGCGAGTCGCTCAAGTCGTTCAGCCCGACGCTGACCATGTCGAGCCAAGTCGCGCAGGTCACCGTGCGCGGCTGGAACGAGGAAGAGATGGAACCCATCGTCGCCACCGCGACCCAAGCCGACATCGCGGACGCGGCGGGCGGCAACACCGGTGCCGGCAATGCTGAGACTGCGGTGGGCGGGCGCGAGGATGTGGTGATCGGCGCCGCAGTGACCACCCAGGCCGAGGCGGACGCGCTGGCCCGCGCACTTTTGCGCGAGCGCGCCTATGAGTTCATCACCGGCAAGGGCGAGATCATCGGCCTGCCAGATCTGCGACCGGGCGACACCATGACCATCGCGGGCCTCGGCGACCGGTTCAGCGGCACCTATTACGTCAAGAAGGTCGAGCACGAGATCGGCTCGGGCGGGTACGGCACGCGGTTCGAGGTGCGAAAATCTTACGACGAGGGGGCCAACTCATGACCGCACAATCCTATTCCAGCGAATTCGGCGAATGCACCGAAACCTTCTATGGCCTCTATCCCGGCGTCGCCGAGAACGTGGTGGACCCCGAGAACCGTGGCCGGATCACGGTGCTGCTGCCCTGGATCTCGGACACCTACGAGACCCGCTTCGCCCTCGTGGCGCAGGTCTATGCGGGGGACGGCTACGGAACGGTCTGGCTTCCCGAGCAGGGCGATCAGGTCGTTGTGGCCTTCATGAAGGGCCAGCTTTCTCGGCCTGTCGTGCTTGGGTCGATCTACGCCAAGAAGCGCAAGCCGAAGGCGGGGCGCACCGACAGCGAAGACCCGAAGATCTTTCGCACCAAGGGCGGACATTACCTTCTGATGGAGGACAAGAAAGGCCAGCGGATCGAGCTTGTCGATCTGACCGGCAGGAATTCGGTGGTAATCGACAGTGAGTCCAACAGCGTGACGGTAAAGGCCAGTAGCAATCTCACGCTAGAGGCGGGTTCCGACATCACCATAAACGCGGGCGGGTCGCTGACGATCAAGGCCGCAGGCGCAGTCAGCCTATCGGGAAGCACGATCAACCTGAACTGAGGGAGGCGACACCATGGGTCAACCCGCAGCGAAAGAAGGCGACACAGTGGTCGGGGTCGACATTCATGTCGTGCTGGTCCCCGCACCGCCGGCATCGCCGGTTCCAACGCCTCTGCCCCACCGGTTTTCCGGGCCACTTGTTAGCGATCTGTCGTCGGATGTGAAGATCGAGGGGCTTGCGGCCGCCACGGAAGGCAGCGTGGCCGAGAACCGTCCGCCGCATATCCCCACACCGCCCGGCGTATCGTTCCAGTCGCCGCCCGACAACAGCGGCACGGTCCAAAGCGGCAGTACCACTGTGAAGATCAACGGCAAGGCCGCGGCACGTGTTGGAGATCCGGTGCAGACCTGCGATGGCAGCGGGGCGATCACCGGCGTTTCCACAGTGATGATCGGATAGGGCGATGAGCGTGCGAGACGATATCATCGGCTTCGGGTGGCGGTTCCCGCTCCTGCCCGACGCGCGCGGCCGCCTGGGTTACGTGGGCGGCGAGGACAATATCGAGCAGTCGCTGCGCATCCTGCTTCTGACAAGCCTGCGCGAGCGCGTCATGCGCAGCGATTTCGGCACTTCGGCCCGCGAGCAGATCTTCGCGCCGGGATCCGAGAAGGGACTGCGCCTGCTGGAGCGTCGCGTCGCGGCGGCGCTGCGCGATCACGAGCCGCGGATCGAGGTCAAGAACCTGCGCGCCGAGGCCGATCCGCGCGACGAGACCCATGTGAACCTCGAGATCAGCTATCAGATCCGCGCCACCTATGTGCGCGGCAACCTGGTGTTTCCGTTCTATATCGACGGCTTCGGACCTGAGGAGGCCGCGTCATGACCGCGCTTGCCCCCCTGTCGCTCGACGATCTGACCTACGAGGATCTGCGCCTGATGGCCCTGCGGCGGATCCCTGGGGCCTCGGGGGGCCGCTGGACCCATCACGCTCCCGTCGATCCCGGAGTCACGCTGCTGGAACTGTTCGCGTTCCTGCTGGAGCAGCAGTTGTTCGTGTTGGATCAGGCGCCCGATGCCCTGACCCATGCGCTGCTGGCGCTGCTGGGCGAGGTGCCGCGTGGCACTGGGGTCGCGACCACGGTCGTGGCGCTCCGGCCGCGGACGCTGGCGGCATCGCGGATCCTGCCCGCAGGAACGCAGATCCGGCCGGAGGGGGCCGCGCCGTCGGCGATGATCTTCTCGACAAGGCAGGGCGTTTTGCTGCCGCCGGTGGTGAGCCATGAGGTCTTCGCGGACGGCGTATCCGTGACTGACCGGCTGGAGCGTGGCGACAGCGTGGCGGTGATGGCGCGTCATGGTGCGGCGGGATCGCTTGGCGTTGAGGTGCGGCTCCGCGCGCCGGTCGCGCCTGGGGATGTGGGCGCGCGGGTAGCCATCGCGGTCGTACTGGACGGATCGGGCGTCGCGCCGGAATGGCATGCCGAGGCCGCCGAAGCGCCACCGCCGGGGCCGCTGGTGCTGTCTTGGTCGGTGCCGGGTACGGGGGGCACAGGGGGTGCGGTAGAGGACTGGCAAGACGGGACCGGGGGATTGCGGCGGTCGGGCCTGATCACCTTTGCTCTGCCTGCGGGTGCCGCGGGCGCCGACCGCCTGCGCCTGACCCTGTCCACCGAGGCCGCGCGCCATGCCGAGCCGCCGAGACTGACGGCGCTGGCCATGGGTGCGGTGGTGGCCGAGCACAGCCGCGGCGTAGAGATTGCCGATCACGATACCGGCAACGCGGCGCGGGACCGGCTGCGCGCCGAGATTCTAGCGTCCCTGTCTAGGTTGCTGCCGATCTCGGGGCAGATGCTCGATCTGCCCATGGAGTTCTCACCCGTGATCGAAGACACGCTTGCGCTGCGGCTAGCCGATGCGGTGGGAACCTTTCACGACTGGGTGCGGCTCCCTGACCTCGGTCCCGCCGCCCCTGAAAACCGCGTCTTCAGCTTCGATCGCAGCCTCGGGCGGCTGGTCTTCGGCGACGGCTATGCCGGGCGCGTCCCCGCACCCGCGACCAATATCGCGTTGTCCGCGCGAATTGGCGGCGGGCCGGACGGAAACCATGCGGCAGGAATGATCTGGCGCGCCGCAGAGCCAGGCCTGACCTTCGAGCTTCAATCGCTGGCGCCCGCCGAGGGCGGTGCGGAGCCCGAGCCCCTGGCCGAGGCCCGCGCGCGGGTGGCAGGGGCGCTTGCGGCGCGTCACCGTGCGGTGACCTCCGAAGATTTCGTGGATCTGGCCGAAACCGCGCCGGGTATCGGCCCGCACCGGGCCTTTGTGATCGCGGGCCACGATCCGAATTTCCCCTGCCTGTACATCGCCGACAGCGTGACGGTTTTCATCGTTCCGCGAACTGAAATCCACACACCCGCCCCGCGCGCCGACGACGGCGCGCTTTCCGTGATCGGCGCACGGCTCGACGCCGCGCGGATGCTGACCACGCGTGTCTTCGTGCGACGCCCGGCCTTCCGACCTGTCGATCTGAGCATCGAGGTCTCGACGGCCACGGGCGCGCCCGGTCCGCTGGCGGAGATCCTGCGCCCGGTCCTGTCGGAGTATTTGCATCCCGGATTGGGCGGACCCTCCGGCACCGGTTGGGACTTCGGTCGCCCGCTGCACCCTTCCGAACTGCTCCGGGTGGCCGAACCGGCATTGCCGGCCGGGGCGCGGGTCGAGCGCGTCGCGATTCGTCTTGGTGACACCGATGCGCCTGCTGAGGACTGCACCGAGGTCGCCACCGGCCCATCGGATCTGGTGCGGCTCAACCGTCTGGTCGTGCGCGTCCGGCGCGAAGCAGCCGGGGAGGCCACGCTATGACCCGTCCGTGGTGGGAGAGCCCGTGCGTACCGGCAACCATCGTGGATGGTGTGCCCGTGCTGATGCCGGGCGGTCGGGCTGCGGCGATTGCGGCGCTTCAGGCGCGCATCGCGGGCTATGTGCCCGAATGGCGCGACCTTGGCGAAGAGGATGCGGGCGTCGCGCTGGTACGTCTGTTCGGGCTGCTACTCGACCCGATCCTCGCGCGCGCTGAACGGCTGCCCGAGAAGGCGATGGTGGAGTTCCTGTGTGCAGCCGGGCTGAGCCTGTCCTCCGCGCGCGCGGCCACCGCCATCGCCGTCTTCACGCCCGACGAGCGAAATACCGCGCCGGTGGAGATCCCGCCCGGCACGCGGTTGCTGAGCGCGCGGGCCGATGGCGAGAAGGGCGACGTCACTTGGGAAACCTCCATCGGGCTGAGCGTGCCCAACCTCACGCTGGTCGAACGCCAGGCCTTCGACGGCGAGGTCGTGTTGAAGGTATCCGAGGGCGAGACTTTCGCGGCCTTCGGCGACTGGCCCGAGGTCGGTGCCGCGCTCTATCTGGGGTTCGAGGGCGTCGGCCGGGTTGCCGGACAGCTTTCACTCGCGTTCGAACCTGCCGACAACGGCGCGCCATTGCCGGTGGCGGAGGGCGGCGCGGCGCTTCCGGTGCGCCCGGCACCACAGCTTCGTTGGGAAGCCCTGACCAATCGCGGCTTCCAGCCCGTCGATGTCGAGGCCGACACGACCGACGCGCTCGGCCGCACCGGGATCGTCACGCTTTCGCTTCCCAGCACGGTGGTTGCCGGGCGTCCCGCCGCTGTCGGTACCGGCGATCCGCTTTTCTGGCTGCGACTCCGGCTTGCCGGTGGAAGGCTCGACCCGTCGCCCCGGCTTCGCTCCGTTCACGCCCACGCGGTCGCCATCACGGCAGGTGAAACCGTGCGCAACGAATTCCCGGTACAGCAGGCTGCCGGGCAGTCGTCGCGCGTGAAGCTTGCACGCGCGCCAGTCCTTTCGGGGTCGGTCGTGCTGGAGGTCGACGAAGGTGCTTCGGGTGCCGACCTGTTCGCCTTGGATGAAGGGGATGACGCAGGGACCGGATCCAGCGGCACCTTCCGGCAGTGGGAGGAAGTCGCGACGCTGGCCGGCCAGCGGCCCGACGCAAGGGTCTTCATGCTTGATACCGCCACTGGCGAGATCCTGTTCGGCGACGGGCGCGAGGGGCGCGCACCGCCGCCAGGCATCCGGGTCGTGGCGGTGCGCGCCTACTCAGTCACCCTCGGGGCGGCGGGCAATGTCGACGTGGATGCGATAACGCGCCTGCCGGTGCGGATCACGGGCGTCTCGGGGGTGACCAACCCGTTTCGGGCCGAAGGCGGCGCCGCTGCCGAGGAACCGGCGGCAGCAATTGGCACGGGCCCGGCCATGATCAAGACACGTGGACGGGCGGTCAGCACCGGCGACATGGCGCTGCTCGCCCGGCAAGCCCCCGGCGCGAATGTCCTGAAGGCCTATGCGCTGAGCGGGATCGATCCGGCCTTTCCCGGCGCGAACCGGCCCGGCACCGTCGGTGTCTTCATCGTGCCGCGCCGCGATCTTTCGGAGCCATCCGATGCCCCGCCGGTGTCGACGAGTGCCACGCTTGGCGCGGTCGCGCGGCATCTGGCGCGGGCGGTCGGGCCGCTGGGCGCGCGAATCGTCGCGGCCGCGCCGCGTTATGAGAGGGTGCGGATCGAGGCGACGCTGGCCGTGGCAGCCGGGGCCGACCCGTTGGCAGCCGAACGCGCCGCCCGCGCTGCGCTCGACCGCTGGCTGAACCCGGAAGCCGCGGAATGGCGGATCGGCGCGGTGCTGCGCCATGCCGACCTGACCCATGTCGTCCTGGAAGCCGATGACGGCATCGCGGCGGTGCCGTTCCTGGCGGTGACGCTCGACGGGATCGGATACCCGGCCTGCGCGGACGTGGCCCTGCGCCGCTTCAGCCTGCCCTGGCCGGACCGGCATCGACTTGTCGTGGAAACCGAGGAGGCCCAAGCATGAGCTGCCTTCCGAACGAGCCCCGGTTCCGGCTTCTCGACCACCTGACCGGCTGGGACGAATACAGCGCGCAGGGCTTGACGGGCCTAGGCGACGATGGCGGCGTCCGGATGGAAGGCGGCCTGGAGGGGCTGACGCCCGACGCGATCGATCCCTACATTCCGCTGCCTGCCCTGGCGCCGGGCTGCAACCCGTACGACTGGTATCTGGCGGCGCGCGCGGCTCCGGCCAGCACGATCAGGGCACTTGACGGCTGTTCAAACAAATGGCGCGAGGCCTGGCCGCGCGGCTGCGTTCCCGTGGCCTTCGGGCGTGCCGTCGCGGTCGCCGTAGATCGCCACAGGGTCGCGGTGGCGGATGCGGCAGCGGGGCGGGTCTGGGTGCTGCTTCTGAAGGGCGCGCGGATCCTGGCCGAGATCGCGGTGGACGCGCCCCGCGATGTCAGCTTCGGACCTGCGGGCGAGATCGTCGTCGCGGCCCATGGCGGCACCGCGCTGTTGCGTTTCACCCCCAACGGCCGACCGCTTGGCGCATGGCTCGCCGCATTGCCGGAAGGCCGCATCGCCCGGATCGCGCATGATGCGAAGGGCCGCCTCTGGCTCGCGGTCGAGGCCGGGGCGGATCGCTTTACCCTCCACGCGCAGGAAACAGTTGCCGATCCGGCGTTTGTGCCGCGCGACGCCGACGACTTGACGACTGCCTTCACCCGCACGGCGATGCTGCGCAGCGACCGCTCGGGTTTCTGCCTTCTGCGCGGCGACGGCCACGGAACCGAGACGACGTTCTGCTGGGACTGGTTCGGGCGGTCGATTGCCGCCGATTGCGTCGGCAGCGCTGAGGGCGCGGCCTTTGCCCGTCAGGGCCAGCTTCTGACCCGCGCGCTCGACAGCGGCATCCCGCGCTGCCGCTGGCACCGCCTGATCCTCGACGCTGAGATCCCGGCGGGCACCCGGCTCGGCCTTGCCGTCGCCACCAGCGAGACGGCGCTTCCGACGGCACAGGGCACCGTCGATCCCGATTGGGCAGGATTCGCGCCGGGCCTGCCGCATCCCGGAGACTGGCAGGTCATCGAGCCCGGCCAGCTTGACGCGCTGATCCGCACCCCGCCGGGGCGTTACCTTTTCCTCCGTTTGCGCCTGAGCGGCGATGGCAGCGCCACGCCGCGAGTACGGCGCATCCACATCGACTTTCCGCGCGCCACCTCAGCCGATCTGCTGCCTTCCGTCTACCGCGAGGAGGGCGTGGCAGGCGATTTCACCGAACGATTTCTCAGCCTCTTCGACGCGAGCCTCGGGATGGTCGATGCCGCCGTCGCCCAGTTTCCGGCGCTGATCGATGGTGCCCGCGCCCGCGACGAGGTGCTGCCGTGGATCGCGCGCTTCCTTGCCGTCTCGCTGGACGAGACATGGGACGCCGCGACCCGGCGGCGGATCCTCAGGGCAGCACCCGATCTGTTCCGCCGCCGCGGCACGCGCGCCGGGCTGGCCGCATCGATCCGGCTTGCCTATGATCTTTCCGACGATCCGGCAATCACCGAACACGGGCTTGAACGCAACTGGGGCGCTGTGGCGGCGTCCGGCGCGCCCGGTCCCGCCGATGCCCGCCTGGGGCGCACTCGGCTGTTCAGCCGCAAGAGCGCGCGGCTGACCTTGGGCGTCTCGCCGCTGGGCCGAACGCCGGTGATGAGCTACGGCGATCCCGCCGCCGATCCCCATACCACGGGCGCGTTCCGCTTCACGGTTGCCGTGCCATCCGGCGTCGGGGCACAGACCGATGCGCTGTCGCGGCTGGTGGACGGGCAGAAGCCGGCCCATACGCTTGCCGTCCTCAGCGTCGGCAGCAGCACAGGGTTCCGGCTTGGCGGCGCGCTTCGGATCGGCATCGACACCCTGATCGCATGGCCTGCGCCACATGTGCTTGGCACGTCCCGTGGCCAGCTTGGCCACACCACGATCCTTGGCGGGTCCGCGCCGCCCGGTCCCGTGCTCGGCCGCAGCACCCTGACCAGCCCGCCCGCCGCCCAACCCATGTCCTGTCCGGAGTGAGAGTGATGGAAGACCAAATCCACGACGATCCCTGCAGCGACGACCGGGGCCCCTGCAATTGCCTGCACCGCCCGGTCCGGATGAACTATTTCCACGGCCAGCTCATCTGCGAGCGCGATCTTCGGACCGAGCAGACCTATTTCCGTGAGAAGCTGAAGCACGCCCATCGCTGCGTGTACGGTTACGGCATCCTTTGCGGGATGGTCGTGCACCCTGTCGCACCGCCGGAGGAATGCCTGCCCGACGACAGCGCGCGCCGGAAGGAATTGCGCGCGCAGATCGCTAGGCTCAAGGAGGAATTGACCGCGCTCAAAGAGAAGGCCCGCGAGGCGCAGGACGAGAAGGAGATCAAGGAGATCGATGCCCGCATCGACGCGGTTGCCGCCGAACGCGAGAAACTATTGCAGGAGCTTGACCGGCTGAACGGCGACCGCCCCGATCAGTCAGACGATCCTTGCGAGAAGGACAGCCCGCCGCTGCATCTGGTGCGCGTAACTTGCGGGGCTGCGATCGACTGCAACGGCAACGACGTGATCCTTGCGGGCGACCGGATCGTGGATGTGATGGCGCTGTTGAAATCGTCAGAACGCGAACAGCTGGCCGACGGCGCACCGCACCGGCTCTATCTGAGCCTCTGTTATGAAGAATGCGGCCGCGAGCCGACGCGCCCCTTCGCCATGGACGACTGCGCCACGACGAATGCCTGCCAGATGGCGCGGGTTGCCGAAGGCGCGCGGATCATCGCATCACTGACCGCCCCCGTAGACGATAGGCGCTGCGAGCCCTGTTGCACCTGCTGCGACGAGGCCTGCTTGCTACTCGCCGCGATCGAGGTCGTAAAGGACGAACCCATCGGAGGCGCGGATATCGACCATTCCGTCCGCCGGCGTTTCGGGCTTTACGACCCGACCGTCATCACCGGGATCAGCTGGGCGCATGGCGCCACCTATTCGGCCCGGACGGCCAACGCGATCCTCGGCACCAAGGACAAGGACGGCGGCATCGAGATCACCTTCTCGCGCCCCGTGCATGTGGCGACGATCACCCCAGGCACCGTGGAACTCATGCGCATCACCGGCGGCCGGGGGCTATCGGGCGTGATCGCGGCGATGGAGGGCGAGTTCGTCGATCTGCCCGCCGACGGGATGGTCGACCGCATCCGGTACCGCGACGCCACGGGCGAGACGGTCCAGCAGAAAGACAGGATCATGATCGTAGTGCGCGCGCCGTTCCTGCTCGACCGCTGCTGCCGACCGCTCGAGGGGCTGCATGTCGGCGGGCGCGTTCCACGCCTCAGGATCGAAAACGCGGCCGACGAGGCCGCCCGCAAGGAGGAGGCCGAGGCCGGCCTGCCCCACCGTGAAGTTTGCAACCATCCGCCCCACGGGCCGATGCCCTGGACAACCTCCGGACCCGGCAATTTCGAAAGCTGGTTCTGGATCGCCGGGGAATAGGAGGTCACCATGTCGACAACACCTAGGAAATCGGGATGCGGCTGCGGCGGACACGGCAGCGATCATGGCGGCGGCCACACATCAACCGGTGGCGGCGGCGGTTGCACCTGCGGCGGCGCTTCCGGGGTCTGCACCGACCTGAACTTCAAGCAGCCGCGCTTCTTCGCCGGCCAGCTTCTGACCGAGGACGACCTGCAGGCGCTGACCGAGTATGTGGTTGGCAAGAACCGTCTGCACAATCGCTTCCTCTTCGGCGACGGCGTGGTCTGCGGGCTGACCGTCACCTGCCATCCCTGCGGCGGCGGCAAAGTAAGCGTGGCACCGGGCTTTGCGCTCGATTGCTGCGGCAACGACCTTCTTGTGCCCTGCAAGGAGGACATCGACATAAAGGCGTTGATCCGCGACCTGCGCAAGCGCCAACTGGCGGGCTACGATTGCGGCGATCCTTGTGACGAGAAAGAGTCCGACACGCGCAGCTACGGGCTCTATCTGACCTATACCGAGACGCTGGAGGATCCAGTCACCCCCTATGGCAGCGGTGACCCCTGCGGCCAGCAAGCCTGCGAACCGACACGGGTCTGCGAAGGCTACAGGTTCGAATTGCGCTGCGATTGCGGCCAGCCCGCGCGGACCGACCTTTTCAAGCGCATTGCCGAATGCATCGGTGATCTCCGACTGGCGACAGCCGCCATTTCCAAGGCGCAGACGGCGCAGGCACAGGCGATTCAGATCGACCGCGCGGCCTTTGCGATTAAAGCCGAGACACCGATTCCTTTCGAAGCGGCGAGCATCCGCACCCTGCGCGAGGTCACGCCGGAACTGGCCACGCTGAACGAGTTCTCGATCGACGACGACAGCGATGTCGAAGGTGAAGGCAAAAGCCCGCCGAAGTACAAGCTGGATGAACAGGCGCTGCGCCTGCATGTCGCCCAGATGCAGGTCCTGACTGGCGCCATCACGCGGTTCCGGGCACTTGCCTCCAAGGAAAAGGCGTCGATTCTGGGAAACAATGCGGAACTCAAAGACCTGCTCCATGCAGCGGAAGTCACTATTGCCGCCGCGGGTCCGCGGATCAAAATGCTGGCCCCCACAACCCTGAAGACCCTGATCGCGCGCACCGAGGCCGAGGAGGCCGTCCGGCTGTCGCAGAAATATGTGATTGGGGATCAGTCCGAGGAACGCTATGCTTCGGTCGAGGCAAAGCTGGTCGCGCTGAACACGCCGGTCTCCTACAAGCAGATCGGCCGGGTAAGGAATGACGCGGCGCTGCTCAAGGGCTGGCTTCTGGGCAGGCTCGACCACGCGACGAGCCTGACCCGCTGCGATCTGGCCGACCGGCTGCGCCGGGTCCGGATCGAAACAGTGCCGGGCCGTGATCCGCAAAGCGATATCGCCGAGTTGAGCGCCACCAGCCGCGGCGTGCAGGAACTTGTCAAGATCCTGTTTGAATATCTCATCGACTGCATCTGCCTGGCGCTCAATCCACCGTGCCAGACCTGCGACGATCAGGGTGTCCTGCTGGCCTGCCTGACCGTGAAGGACTGCGAGGTCGTGGACATCTGCAACATGTCGCGCCGCTTCGTGCTGACGCCGGTGGCCATCCGCTACTGGCTGCCGCCCATAGGTATCGTTGGCGACCTGATGAAACGGCTCTGCTGCGACTTCGATGTCGGCAAGGTGTTTGGCCGCGCAAAGCCCGGCCCGCACGACAATCCCCGCGAAGTCGTGTCTGAACTTTCCTCGGTGCGCGCCGAGGAAATGACGATCTCGCGGACCTATGCGCCGATGGTGAGCGAGGCCGCAACCGACGAAAACATGGCCCTCCTGCTGAAACAGTACCGGATAGAGCCGCGGGACGTGGAAAACATCACCGCGTTCTCGTCCAATCTGGCGCTGCTGTCGGCAAGTGCGGCCGCCATAGACCTTGGCGCGCTCGGACGTCGTGGCGGCGCGATCTCGAACATTTTCGGCGGACGCACTCCAGGGCGAGAGTCGGGCCGAGAGCCTTCCTCCAATGACGCGGAGTTGCATGATGCCGTATCCAAGGCGGTCGTGGCAGAGGTTGCCGCTTCGCGCGGGCAGGCGGAGCGCGCGCTGGCCGCCTCGCTTGGCAAAACGGTCGACGCATCCGTCGCCGAGTTGCGCGCCGACCTTTCCGCGAGCGTCACGAAAGACCTGACGGGACTGCTTGAGAAGCGGGTCACCGAAGATGTGAAATCGGCCATCGCCCGCGAACTGACCGAGGCCAAGCTGCGACGGGCGATCCAGGGCACTGACACGGTCAAGGCGCTTCAGGACGAGAACCGCAAGCTGACGAGCGATCTGAAAAAGCTCACCGACGCTGTAGACGCGCTGAGAAAAGGAGGCACGGCATGACCGCGCCCGTCACCCGCCCGATCTTTGCCGAAGGGCAGATCCTTCAGGCGGCACAGCTTGACCAGCTTGCTGCGATTCCGCGCGGCCGGGCCGAACGGCACAATCGTCTGGTGCATCGGCCGGGGATCGTCAACGGGCTGATGCTATCGCCCGAACCGGCTGAGGACAGTTTCGGCAACGCCTTTTCCCGCGTCTTCCTCGACCCCGGGCTCGCTATCGACGGCTATGGCCGCGAGATCTTGCTGACCGAGAGAACCGAACTGAGCGCCAGCCGTTTCCGGCAGAGCATCGGCAACACCATCGCCGAGGAAACCCCTTATCCTGTATTCGTGGTCAGCCAGTACCGCGCGGTGACCGGCGCCGGGGGTGCAACCGATGCCTGCGGACCAGGCAGCGCGGGTGGCGGGGTGGAGGAAGGCTTCGAACTGCGCTTCGGACAGCCGGGCGACGAAACGCAGGACCAGGTGGCGCCAGCGGTCTCGGGTAAGCCGTCCGAGGAAGAGGGCAGTTCGGACTGGATGGTGCTGGTGGGCTTCGTCACATGGTCGGCGGCGGCGCAGAGCTTCGCGGACGTCGATGCCGAGACGGCGCAACGCCACCGGCCCTCCGCCGGGGTTAATGCCGCGACCGTGGCGGGCGATGACGCGATCGTCCAGCTTCAGCCGAAAGGCGCGCTGCTGCCCGGCGATACGGTGCTGCAGGTAAGCCAGACCGCCAATGGGCCGGAGCTTTGCTTCGGCACCTTCAAGGGTGCCGGCCGGCCCGTCGATCCCCTGCTGAAGGTGAATGCGGCCGGTGACGTGACCGCCAAAGGGGCGCTGACCGGCAAGCGCACCGGCAACAGCGTTCAGGTGGAATCGGGCATCGCAAGCGACGGGACGATCCTGCCGCTGCCGCAGGGGGTGACCGCGCAGCAGGTGCTGGAGGGCAAGGCCACGGTCCATGTCACCGTCTCACCGATGATCGATCCGGCCTATGCGCCCGATCCGACGCGGGATTTCGCGGCTTTGGTGCAGGAATGCCGGGTCGACGCCGACCGGCGGGTTCATTGCCGCATCGCATGGACCTCGCTACCGCTCGGGGGCGGCGTAGGCGGCATGCTGACCAGCGGGCCGGGGGCGGTCAGCTATCTTGTCGCCGTCGCCACATCGGAAGGAGGAACGCCATGACCGCCACCATGCATGTGGTCTGCCTGAAGGAGACCGGCCATGTCCTCGTGGCGCTCGCCGCGACGACCCAGAGTGCCGCGCCCGATCTTGCCACGCTGGTCGGGGCGAATCTTCCACTCGGCTCACTGCGCAGTTCTCTGGACGGAAGTGATAGTCTGCCACCGGCGCGGACCTATCTGCCGCAATCGGTGCTGGAACTGAAATCGGTTCCGCTTGATGAGGCAGTAATCGCCAACCCTCTGCACCATGCGATTGACGGCAACCGGGTTGTCCGGTTGCCGGCGATCCCGATCCCGGGACAGGTTGCCGACAGGCTGGACAATACCCGCCTGCTCGTCAATGGCGCGCTGGTGGACACTGCGGCGTTCACCGTCGTGGGGGACCGTGGCGACCCGGCCGGAATACGCCGCGTACAGTCAGGCAAGTTTGTGACCTTGATTGCGCCTTCGGTCTATCAATTGTCGTTGACGTTGCAGATCCTGCCAAACGACACGCCTGCGGCGATCCCGGACGGCACCTACGACATTTTCGTCGCCCTAGAAGGCTACCGCCCGTTCTGGGGCGCGGACGCCGTGCCATGACTGATCTTGCGATCCACCATTGCTACCTCGTGATCCGCCGTCCGGCGGGCACGGTCGCGCCGTGGCTCAAGGGCGACGACCACCAGGCGGTAGCACGACGCGTCCAGGCCATCGTGCTGCCCATGCTGGAGGAGCTTGTTGCCCCCCGCCTGCGCGACAGCCCGGACGCGCAGCGTATGCCACTGGAGATCGACCTGACGCTCGCCGCCCGTGACTTTGCCGGAGCGGCGCCGCTGGCGCGACCGGCACTCAGGGCTCGACTGGCCGACGCGGTGGAGGCCGCACTGGCTGCGGCAGAACGGGAGCAGGTGCAAGCGGTGCCGACGCCCGCTGTGCCGGAACCCGAAGCCGAAGGCGGAGTGGCAGAAGTACCTGCGCCGATCCTGTCAAATCCGGCGGCGCCAGTCCTGAGATTTCTCGAACGTCTCTTTGCCACGGATGGGCAGGCCGCCGCCATATCCGCGCTCACGACGCCTAGGCTTGAGCACCTTCTTGGGCAGGTGCTGGCAACGCTGTCGCCCGGCCCGGCGACTGCGCCGGAATTTGCGGCAGTGGACAGCAGGTCAATTCCCGCCACTCAAACGAGCGGTGGACAGGCGGCGCAACGTGACGCCCTGCTCGCCGTGTTGGGGGGCCTCGCCACCAGCCTTGCAGCGTCCCAAATCTCGGCAACCAGACCGCCGGCCCCTGCCGATGCTAAGACGCTGCGCGCACAGGCCGAAGCCATCCTAGCTGCGTTGGAGCGCGGACGGGTGGAAACCGGGACAGCGCGCGATCACGGCGCGGAACAGCCCAACGACCGCACCGGTATCGTCGCGGGCGGGTCGGTTCGGGACGAACCGGCGGCCGCTTCACACCCCGGTGGCAAGCTTCGGCACCGTCTCGAACAGGCAAACTCCGGCTGCGTCACCTGCCTCTCTCAGGGCCGCCATGCTCTGGACAGCGCGCTTCCATTTCTCGTGCACGCCGTGCTCGCGCGCCACGGCATCACCGATGCGATGACGCTCGATATGCCGAACTGGGTGTCGTGCCGGACGCTGGCCGCCGCCGTGGCGTTGAAGGCCCTGTCCTCAGGACCGGGCGGCTGGAGCACCGGAGACCGTCGCTCCGTCGCTCAGGCGGTCGATTTGGTCGCTGCGCCGGACGGCGCCGATTTTGCCGCCGCCTCGGCACGTCTGTCCGACAGCGGTGCCTGTTGCCGGGCCACGGCGGGTGCCGCACTTCTGGGATCCCTGGACGCCCGCGGCGCGCTGCCGCTGGTCCTGCACCGGAGCCGGCTGGTGCTGTTCGATCCCGGCGGGCTCTATCCCGTCGCCAGCGGCACCCCCGCCACGCTCCTGCCGCTGCTGCGGAGGGTTGGTCGCACCTATTTCCTCGCGCCAGCCGACACCGGAGTCTGGCGAGCGCTCGACGCCGCCGGGCTGGCCATTCTGGCCGAGGGTCCGGCGCTTCCCGGCGAAAGGGCCGTGACGGTCGCTGGCCCGGATGGCTGGCGCGGCCACGCCACCCCCGCCACACGCCTGTCGAGCGGCCTGCGTGCGCGCCTTGCGGCTGACGCGGCGCTGGTCGCGCGCGCGGACCAGATCTGGCACGGCCTTGATGCGGGCGCGCCGCTTGTGATGGGTGCAACGGATCAGGATCCAGCCCGCGCGCTGAGCGAAGTTTCAACTTTGCTTGCCGGTTTCGCACTTGCCGATATCGGATGGAGCCTTTTCCGGCATGACCCGGCGAGTTGGGCCGACCCGGACCCGCTTCTTGTCCGGGGACGTTTCGCCGACCTTGCCGGCTGGCTTGAAGTGGGGGCGCGGCGGATCACCGTGGTTCTGCCGCTTGGGCGGCGCGCGTTCGATCTGCGCGATGCGGGCCTGCTTGGCACCGTCGGCGCGCTGCCGTGGTTGCCGGGGCGCGACCTCGCCTTTCGGGTGGGCTAGACGATGGCCGGGCGCGCAAAGCTTTCCCGCGAAGATCTCGCCACGCTGCATTTGCACCTCTGGCTTTCCGCGCTGAACCGCTCGCTGGCGGCCGGGCTACGCCGCCGCACCGTGGGGATCGAGGCGCTGCGGGCGATGGCCAGCCCCGCCGGCACGCTCGCGCCGCACCATGCCGATGCCCTGCTTTCAGGGATTGAGCACAGGATCCGGAATGGCACGGACCCGCTACCCGAGATCGCCCTATCGCCGCCCGAGTCCGAAGCGGAAGCCGAAATGCTGCGTGATGACCCGCTGCCCCCACCCCTCGAACGGCTGAGCCGGGATGCCGGCCTCAGCGCATTCGAGCGCGCCGCGTTGCTCATCTGTGCCGCCCCGGAGATCGCGCCGGACTACCGACGGCTCTACGGTTACGTGCTCGACGACCTTGCGCGCAACAGTCCATCCGTGGAGGTAGTCCTGACGCTGGCTGGTGGCACGGGCGCACGCGACGGCAGCTGCCGGCGGCGCCTCGGACCGGGCGGCGCGCTCCGGCGGCTTGGGCTTCTGGTGGCGGACGATCCGGTAGCAACCGCGATGAAGACGCGGCTTGAACCCGCGCCCGGCCTCACCGAATGGCTCCTCGGCGCGCTGCCGGCACCGCCCGTGTCGCTTAACGATCCGCGGATGATCCTACCCGGAGCGGTTGCCGACGAGGCGCGGCGGGCGGCACTCGGCCCCGCGATCCGTTGCCTTGCCACCGCTGACAACGCTCTCGTCGGCCTCTGGGGTCCGGAGCCGGGCCGGCATGACGACATCCTGGCTGACTTCGCCTCATCCATCGTGCGCCCGGTGTTCCGGGGCGATCTTGGCGGCGAGGGCAGCGACTGGGCGGCCCGCCTGCGGGAACAGGCCGCCATTGCCGCCGGCGCCGAGGCGATCTTGTGGCTTGAGACGCAGGCCCTGCCGCCGTTCGGTGCGCAGGGGCGTCCGCTGGCCGAAGCGCTCGCCCGCCTGCCGCTGCGAATCGTGCTGTCCGGGCGGACCCCGTGGCGTCCCGCAATCCTGATTGGCAACCGTCCCTATGCCGATATCCTGCTGCCTGTGACTGAAGGGCCGACCGCTTGGCCGCTGCCCACCGATGCCCTGCCTCCGGATGCCGCAGCGGCTCTTGACGCGCGGTATCGCCTGGGTCTGCGCGAACGCCGCGCCGCCGTGCAGGTGGCACTCTCCGAACGCCGCAACCGCACAAACGGATCGGTGCCCGACCTATTGCCCGCGCTTGCCCGCGCTGCGCGGCTGGTAGCCACGCCCGCGCATCTGCCCTCGGTCATCCTGGTCGAACCGAGGCGCGATCTGTCGGATCTGGTGGCGCCCGAAGATCTGCACCGCCAGATCACAGAAATCGCTGCCCTTTATGCCCATGCCCCGATGGTCGACGGCGCCTGGGGCTTCGGGCGGCTGACCGGATCGTCGGGCGCGCTCAAGGCGCTGTTTACTGGCGATCCGGGCACCGGCAAGACCATGGCGGCTGAGGTCATCGCCGGGACCGCCGGTGTTGCGCTAATGAAGGTCGACCTGAGCCAGGTCGTGTCGAAATGGGTGGGCGAGACCGAAAAGAACCTCGAAGCGGTATTCGACCACGCCGAACAGAGCCGGGCGGCGCTGTTCTTCGACGAAGCCGATGCGCTTTTCGGCCGTCGTGGCGAGGTGCGCCACGGCACCGACCGCTATGCGAATCTTGAGGTTAGCTACCTGCTCCAGCGCCTCGAGGCCTTCTCGGGCGGGCTGGTGATCCTGGCCTCGAACCAGCGCGACGAGATCGACCCGGCCTTCATCCGCCGCTTCCAGATCGCGCTGAATTTTCCGCGCCCCGGTCGCGACGAACGGCTGCGCCTTTGGCATCTTGCCTTCGCACGCGCACCGCTTGGATCCGACGTCGATCTTGCCGCGGCGGCGGCGTTCGACCTGACGGGCGGCGCGATCATGACCGCAGCGCGGATGGCGGCATTGCTGGCCGCCGGGGACGGCAGCGAGCGGATCGCGCAGGAACACCTCGCCGCCGCAACTGAGCGGCAGTTCCGCAAGGAAGCGCGGCTCATGGATGCCAGCCAGCCGGACGGGCTGAGCGTGGCCCGGACACGGATCTAAGATGGCGCGCGGCGGGGCACTTAAAGCGACGGCACCGGCAACCGCCCCCTTGCCGCTTCCCGCTCCTTACACCCAGACCGCACAACCCCTGACGGCACCGGCAACCGTACCGCGTGGCGCGCCGGAAGGGGGCTATCCGCAAGACGCTTTGGCAGAGGGGGGGAATACAATCGCGCTTCTCCGAGCCGAGGGCCGCGCTGGTGCAGCGCCGGATGCGGACCGCAAATACGCGGCCTCGGAGGCTGCGCGAACAGCCGACGCAGGAGCGGAGGGCCGCGCCGCAGAGCAGGCCGAGGTTGTCGGCCAGGCCACGCCGGCAGTTAGCTCCGGCAGAGAAGCCATCGCGCCAGCCACCGAGGGACGGCCGGCCGCTGATGGTGCGCTAGGCAGGGAAGAGACCGCCCACGCCGAAGCTCGCGGCGGCGGTGGAGGAAGCACCACCATCCGCATTCTTGGCCAGGCCTTTCCCTCGGGAGCGGGCGCAGAAGCGGTGGATTCGCTGACCACCCTGGAAAGCGAGCGCGCCGGCGACAGCGCCGCGATCGAGGCGGTCCCGCCAAGCCTAGAAGCGCCTTACGGACCGAATCCGAGCGCTGACGAGGCTGAGGCAGGGATCGAGGCGGCAGAGGACACCGCGGCCGAGGCGACCTACGCCGAGGCGGCCGATGGCGAAGGCGGCGAGCTCCCGGCTCCTGAGGAGAAGGAGCAGACTGGTGGTGGCCCGCCGGCAGAGCTTAGGACAGAGAGCGGACGGCGAACTTCGGATCAAACCGGAGGTCTCGCCGGCACCGGAGGGGGTGCGGCAAGTCTCGGCGGGGCTGCCCTCGCCAGTTATCACGAGGTCGTGGAAGAGCGCAGAAGCCGCATGCGTCAGGCGGTGGAGGCGCGCAAGCAAAGCATTCGCGAACACGCGGCCGCGGAGCAGGCCAGGTGTCAGGCGAGCTTCGACGTACAGATCCAGCGCTTGGACCAGGCGTTTTCAGACGCCGAGGAGAGGTTGCAGTCCGCGGCGGACGCCGCCAGCGACGAGATCCGCACGGACCAGGACAACCGATTGGAGTCCATCCGGAGTTCTGCCGAGCAGCAGGTCCAGGCGGCGAACGATATGTGCGTTGATCAAGAGCTGCGGCTCAGCACCGCAGCGTCCGACAATGCCCGCGAGGCCAGCGAGGCGGGTGACCGGGAGGCCGTGCGGGTGCGGGAGGGGACCCGCACTCGGGTCTTGGCCGCGTGGACTGTGTGTGCACAAAAGATCCAGGCGTGGCGCAGCGCCGATCGAGCGGGCGAGATCGAGCGCGCGCTGCACATCATCACCTCGGAGACGGCTTCCGAAATCACTCAGGCTGGCGAGGACGCTGCGCAGGCAATCGAGCGAGATGCGGCGGATCTCGCAGGCAAGTTCGGTGGCGAGGTCGAGCCGATGCGAACCGAGATGCGCTCGGTACGGGACGGCGCCATCGCCGCTATTCGGCAGGAACGGGACGACGCGGTGGCGGCGGTGATGGAGGCTTCCGACACCGCGCTTGGCCAGATAGAGCAAGCCAAGGCGGATGCGATGGGCCGGCTTTTGGGTCTGCGTGCTCCGATCGTTTCTCAACTGGAAGCCCAGCGGGCAGGCGCCGTCGGCAAGATCGAGGACTTGGCTTTGGAGGCGGAGGCCCAGGTGGACCTCCAAGGCAATTCCACGCTGTTGGCGCTGGATGCGGCGGAGGCGGAGAACGCCATCAACTTCACCCCCTTGAGTGGCCAGGTTCTGGATGAGGCACTAGCAGAGGCGGCAGCGGACCTGGACGCGGCCTTGGCCGGTTTCACCGGGGATCTGGACACCATGGTCCAGGGCATGCTGGACGGGATTTCCGGAGTGGTCACCGATCAGGCCAGCCAAGGCGCTGAGGCCGTCGATCGCGTCTGCACGCCGGTCGACGGGATGGTCGCTGACTTCGAGACCTCTGTCATGGGTATCGCGGCAGAGGCCGCGAGGCAGACGGGAGAAGTGGCGAGTGGCGCACTGCGGGAAATGAGCGCCCTGGCCGACGGTGTCGGCAGGGATCTGCGCGCCCAGGTAGACACGGTGATCAGCGGTTGGTCGGAACAGTTGCGCCGGGGCGTCGCGGAGCTGGTTCGCAAGGCGAACGAAACCCTCGCCGGTCAGGACCAGGTGGTCTCGCAGCTGGGCGCCAAGCTCGAAGAACGGGCGTCAGAGATTGAGAACGAGAACTGGTGGTCACGCGCCTGGAACGTCATCGTGGGCATCGTCAAGGGCATAATCGAGCGGCTCGGCCAGCTGATTGTCGGCCTGGTGCTCCTGCTGGTGATCGCCATCCTCGTCGTCGTCGTGCTGGTCGTAATCGGGGTCATCGTGTTCCTAGTCGGCGGCCCTGCAGCCCTGCTTGCCTTCATCGCTGGCGTGCTGGCAGTGGCCGCTTTCATTGCAAAGTATGCCATCGTCTTGGTGGTTATCCTGCTTCTCGTAGTTTTCGTCTTGCTGGTCATCGAGCTGTACAAGGTGTTCACTGATCCGCATGCAACGGACGAGGATCGGGGCCGGGCTATCGGCCACGCGATTTTCGACATTGCGACTGCAGTCTTCGGCGGCAGAATCCTGGGTTGGATGGGCAAGGCCACAAGTCGCCTAGCGCGCTTGCTGGGCCTGGCCGGCGACGACGTGGCTCGCCTGAGTCGCCTGCTGACGATCGTCGGGGGTGACGAAGCGCGCTTGGCACGTCTGGTCTCGGCGTTCGGAGACGACGCCGCCCGCCTTGAGACTGTGCTGGCTCGTCTCTCGCGTCGCGGCAACAACGTTGACGACCTGGAGCGCGTGCTGGCCCTCGTAGGTGATGACGGCTTCCGGCTCGAGCGTCTTCTGGGCGTGATGGGCGACGACGTCGCACGCCTTGAGCAAGCGCTTGGGCGGTTTGGACGCGACGGGACTCGCCTCGAGTCGGCTTTGGCGCGCTACGGCAACGACGCGGCCCGCCTCGAGGTGGCGCTGGGACAGTTTGGCGACGACGGTGCCCGGCTCGAAGCCGCACTGAGCGCTTATGGTGACGATGCCGCCCGGTTGGACACCGCATTGGATGCCTTCGGCAAGGATGGAGCTCGGCTCGAGGCGGCGCTCGGTTCGTTCGGTGACGACGCCGGACGATTGGAGACCGCGCTCAGTGCCTTCGGCAAAGATGGAGCTCGGCTCGAGGCGGCGCTTGGACAGGTGGGTAATGACGGCGCGAGATTGTCACGTTTGCTCGCCTATTCTGACGATGGTGCGCAACTCGTTTCCTTCCTCACGAAGGCGGGGGGTGCAGGCGCAGCCGCCGATCTAGAACAACTTCTTGTGTTAGCGGGAGGCTCAGGTAAGGCCGCGCGTCTTACGCGACTCTTGGACATCGCTGGGGGAAACCTATCTAAATTCCGCGAGCTGGCTGAGTGGACCATGACCTTGAGTCGGCGGAGTGCAGCCCCTCCGGCACTCGCTCCTCCACCAGAAGTTGCCTCACTCGGCTTCAGGGGCGCGGACATGGCTCACATGCTGGACGGTCACACGTGGGAGTTCCTCAACATTCTCAGCAGGCTGACAAAAAACACTACGCTCTGGCCGAAAGGAACTTCGCCTAGTTCTATAGCCGATTCGCTGGGTGAAGCCCTAAGACGAATTAACCCGGCTGGCGGGCCGCGGCTCCCAGCCCCCGGAGTTCCTCAGCAGACCATCGCAGCGGGCGCGCAGGTTCAAGTCGGCTCTCGCATTGCTGGGGGAGGTGATGAAATCGGACAATTCTTTCCTCGATCGCAGGCTGGTTTTGTGACCATAATGAAGCAAGAAATGCGCGCGATTTGGGATATACTGGGGCCATAATGATGCAGAACGGCGTCGACAAACTTGATATCTATTATAAAATGCACCTCGTCTCAGGTGGAAATTTGCTCGAGCTGAGTGAAGATGATGTCTCCAGCGAGCACATTCTTCAACGACTCGCTCTGCAGCACGTTATTGAGGGTGAAGTTTGTATAAGTTTCGATGGGGAAGAGTGGTGTGTAGTGGACGAGCTCTGGGCGGCGGTTCAAAACATTTGTTTTGATTGTGCCATAACTATGGTGGGGAAGCGGCGGCCCGATTTTAGGTACCTTTGTACCTCCCAAGACTTCATTGTGACATTCACAGACCTTGGGGAAAATTTAGAAGTCAAGGATAGTGATGGCCGTTGTTTCACCGTAAATAAGAGCATACTATTCCATAAAGCGCTTGAATGTGGTAAGAGATTCATTCGATTACTAATTGATATCCCGGGTGGCTCCGATGGAACACGCATCTTCCTTGAGAAGCGTGCGCAGTCAGCCACAGACGTTCTCATGGCAGCCGGGATAATTCCCGATCGCTAAATTTATACAGCGCTCAGAAAAAAACGCCGTCAACGAAACACTTCTGCATCTATTCCATGGCGCCGCATCAACTCAAAGAAGGCGCGGCGATGCTTACCGCTCATGCGGGCGGCCTCAGCGACGTTGCCGCGGCTGTTGCGAAGCGCGGCGTCGATGTAGGCCCGCTCGAAGCTCTCGATGACCCGTGACTTGCCCAGCTTCAGAGACAGCTCCGTGGGCCTCGCGCCGTCCTCGCCCTCAGTCGCCGGCGGCGGTTCCAACGCCAGAAGGGGCAGGTCGTCCGGACGCGCCGGCCGCCCGAGGTCGAGGCAAGTGAGGTAGCGCACGCAGCTCTCGAGTTCACGGACGTTGCCTGGCCAGCCGTAGGCCTGCATCCGCTCCCGAGCGGCGCTTCCGAACTCAACCGGAGGGACGCCGTATTCTTGGGCGTATGTCGTCACGAAGTGCTCTACGAGCGCGGGGATATCCTCTGGTCGTTCGGAGAGCGGCGGGATGGAGACGGGCACTACCCGGAGGCGGAAGAAGAGATCCTCGCGAAAGGCACCACAACGTACCCTTTCAACCAAGTCGACATTGCTCGCGGAGATAAGCCTGACATTCGCCTTCCGCGTGTGGGGCTCGCCGAGCCGGCGATATTCGCGCGCCTGCGCGAAGCGCAGAAGCTTGGCCTGGCAGGGAAACGGTAGCGCGTCGACTTCATCGAGAAATAGGGTACCACCTTCGGCCGCGGCGGCAAGGCCGTTGGTAGAGGTGACCGCCCCGGTGAAGGCACCCCGGGCGTGGCCAAAGATTTCGTTCTCGATCATGTCGACTGAAAGGTTCGCACAGTTCACCGCGACAAACGGCTTCGACGCTCGCAGACTCTCTGCATGGATGTAGGAAGCATAAAGCTCCTTGCCGACCCCGGACGGACCGGTAATCAGGATTTCGGCTGAGGTCTTTGCAACCTTCGAGAGCTTTTGGAGAAGCGCAAATTGCGCCTTGCTTCTGTAGATGATCTTTGGGGTCATGTGGTCCCCTCCAACATCACCGTGAGCTGTCAGACACTGACAGGTGTCACGTCTCAGCCATCGAAACCGATCTTACTGTAATCAACAAAGACTACACTTACAGATTATTGTTTATATTCATCCCCGCAACGAGGCCATTGTATCAGAATCAATAAGCCTTAAATACCGATTCGTCAATTTCTGGGCAATGTCAGCAACGCGTGTTGGCAGCGGATAGATGACACACTCTTAAAGAGTGTTGCACAATATCGCAAACAAGCGCAAATTGTTTGGCGGGCCTGAAAGCGGGTAAAGATGTGAAAACTTCAATTTGAGTAGGGTTTTCAATCATCTTTGGCGGAGCGAGAGGGATTCGAACCCTCGAGACGGTTCCCCGCCTACACACTTTCCAGGCGTGCGCCTTCGACCACTCGGCCACCGCTCCGTGGGGCGGGTCTAGCCTGCGCGGAACCGCTGTGCAAGCCGGATGTCACAGCTTCGAGACGCGCTTCTGCAGCTCGGCCAGCTGGCGGCGGATCTCGGCCATGTCGCGCAGATCCTCGGCCTGCGGGGCGGGGGTGTCGTCCTCGCGCTCGGGGCCCGAGGCGCCGCCGCGCCAGCCGCCCATCATCGCCTTGAGGAACAACTGCTGCTGGCGCTGCAAAGCGTCGAAGCCCGGCATGCTGGCCATGGGATTGGGCAGCGCGGTCATGTTCTCCATCAGCTTGGACTGGCCCTCGCGCAGCATCTCGAAGCTGGCGGCCAGGAACTGTGGGACGACCGATTGCGCATTGGTGGCATAGCTGCGCACCAGGTCGGTCAGCACGTCCAAGGGCAGGACGTTCTCGCCGCGGCTCTCGTGTTCGGCGATGATCTGCAGCAGGTATTGCCGGGTCAGGTCGTCGCCCGACTTGAGGTCGATGATCTTGACCTCGCGCCCCTCGCGGATGAAGGCGGCGATGTCCTCGAGCGTGACGTAATCGCTGGTTTCGGTGTTGTAGAGCCGGCGGCTGGCATAACGCTTGATCAGCAACGGCGCAGTCAATGCGGCCATCATGAAGTCCTTGGATGCAGGGTGCCCCATGATGGGTGCTGCACCTGCAAAACGCAAAGGAAAAAATCCGAATGCCGCATGTGCGAAGGGACGGCCCGAAAGCCGCCCCCTGCCCGTCTGTCAGACAATCCCGAAGGATTACTTGGCGTCGGCGGCCGACGCGGCTTTCTTGACGGCGGCTTGCGTGTCGCGGCCGGCCTTCTCGGCAACCTTCTGGGCGTCGGCGGCAATGTCCTTGCCGGCGGTCAGCATCAGGTCGACGGTGTCCATCTGGACCTTCTTCGCAACTTCGGCATAGGCGGCCATGTGCTCGGCGGCCAGCTCGGCATAGGCCGAGGCGAAATCGCTCATGGCCTTCGCATATTCCGAAGGCTCCTGCTTGGCCGAGGCCAGCTCGCCCATGCGGGCGATCGAGTCCTTGGCCCAGTTGGCCGAGATCTCGGTCGAGCGCTCGGCGGCGCTCAGCGCGACGCGGGTCAGCTTCTCGCCCAGCACGCCCTGCGATTTCATCGCTTCCTGCATGGAGCTGGTGTCGATGGGAAAGTTGGCCATCATGTCCTGCATCGTCTTCGTCATATCCGGGGTCTTCGCCATGTCTTCACTCCTCAAAGATGCAGCGACCGAGAGACCTTGTGGGAACGTGTCGCCGCGTTCCATTCCTTGACGCCAATATGAATGCTGCAGTGCAGCATTTCAAGCTTTTTTCTGCGCTGCAGCAAAAATTAATCAGCCTTCCCCGTGGGTCAGCCTGCGCGCTCGTGAACGTATCGTCCCGGCGCGGGGTCCAGCCCCTCGCCCGGATCGCGGGCATCGCGCAGCGGCCCCGACCGCTCGGCCAGCCAGCGGCCCCAATGGGGCCACCAGCTGCCCTCGGCAAAGCGGGCCCCCTCGCGCCAGGCCTGATGGCCGCCGTCGAAGCCCGCCTCGCTGAGATAATGGCCGTATTTCTTGCGGGTCGGCGGGTTCACGATGCCGGCGACATGGCCCGACTGCGACAGGATGAAGGTTCGGTCGGTCGATCCCATCTGCGACACGCCCCGCCAGCAATCCTTCCACGGCGCGATGTGATCGGATTCGCAGGCCACCGCGCACAGCGGCACGGTCACGTCCGACACGTGCAGCTTGTGGCCCAGCAGGTCGAAGCCCTCGCCCGCGAAGTGGTTGTCCTGGCACAGCCCGCGCAGGTACTGCATCGCCATGCGTCCCGGCAGGTTGGTGGCATCGCCGTTCCAGAACAGCAGGTCGAAGGCGGGCGGCGTCTCGCCCATCATGTAGCTGCGGATCGCCGGGCCCCAGACCAGGTCGTTGGCGCGCAGGAAGCTCATGGTGCGCGACATCAGCCGGGCGGGCAGCATGCCGTGGCGCCGGATCTCGGCATCGATGCCGTTGACGAAATCGTCCTGCAGGAAGCTGGTGAACTCTCCCTGGTCGGAAAAGTCGGTCAGCGTCGTGAACAGCGTGGCCGAGTTCACCCGGCGGTCGCCGCGCTGCTTGAGAAGGGCCAGCGTCAGCGACAGCGTGGTGCCGGCGATGCAGTAGCCCACGGTGTTCAGGCGGCTCTGCCCGGTCAGCTCCAGGATCTTGTCCATCGCCTCGATGTAGGCGGTGACATAGTCCTCCATCCCGGTTTCCGAGAAGCTGGCATCGGGGTTCTTCCAGCTGACCACGAACAGGGTCTGCCCCTGTTCCACCAGCCAGCGGATCAGGCTGTTCTGGGGCTTCAGGTCCAGGATGTAGAACTTGTTGATCCAGGGCGGGAAGATCACCAGCGGCAGGGTATGGGCCTGCGGGGTCGTGGGCGCGTACTGGATCAGCTCGAACAGCGGCGCGCGATGGACGACGGTGCCGGGCGCGGTGCCGATGTTGTCGCCCACCGTGAAGGCGCGGCGGTCGGCCAGCGAGACGATCATCTCGCCGCCATGCTGCTCGACATCGCGGACCAGGTTCTCCAGCCCCTTGACCAGGCTTTCGCCTTCGGTCTGGACCGCACGTTCCAGCGCGTCGGGATTGGTCGCCAGGAAATTGGTGGGCGCCATCATGTCGACGATCTGCGCGGTCAGCCAGTCGATGCGCCGCCGCGCCACCTCGTCGGGCAGATCCAGGCTGTCGGCCGCCTTGCGCAGCGCGCGGGCATTGGTCAGGTACTGCGTCTTGATCAGGTTGAAGAAGGGATGGCTCTGCCACAGCGGATTGGCAAAGCGCTTGTCCACTGGGCCGTCATCCTCGGGCGCCAGCAGCTGCCCCTTGGCCAGCGACTTCTGCGCGCGGACGTAATTGGCCAGCGTCTCGCCCCAGAACGAGACCTGCGTGCCCATCATCTTGCCGGGCTGTTCGGTCAGCGTCTTGAGGAAGGCATTGGTCGCGGTCACGTAGAGGTCCGGCCCCGGCGCCTCGACGCCCGGATTGCCGGGCTGGCGGTCGGCCAGCGCGGTCATCAGGCGATGGCCCAGGGTCTCGATGCGCTCGATGTTCTCGGCCATCTTGCGGGCCAGGGGAAGCTGCGCGGCCTCGGACGGCGGGGGTGCCTCGGCAGCGGGCGCAGCCTTGGCGGCGGGGGCTTCGGTCGGCTTGGACGCCTCGGCGGGCTTCGGCGCCGCGGCCTCGGAGGGCGTGTGGGCCGCGACCTGCGGCTGGTCGGCCTCGGGCGCGGCCGCCTTGGCGCGGGGCTTGGCTGCGGTCGCGGGCTTCGCGGCACTGGTCGCGCGCTTCGCGGGACCAGTCGCAGGCTTCGTGGCACCGGTCGAGGACGCGGGCTTGGCGGCCTTTGCCGGAGCGCGACGGGTCGTGGCGGCGGGTTTCGCGGGCGTCTTCGCCGCGGCCTTCGCCCTCGTGGCGGGCTTGGCCGCCGCCTTGGGCGCGGGCGTTTCCGCAGCCTTCGGATCGGACATGTCCGAGCTCGTCTCGGCCGTCGTCTTGCTCGCGCGGCCCTTTGCGGTTGTTGCCGATCCTACACGCGATCTGGCAACATTTTTATCGGTCACCTCCGGTTGCCTTGCCATAATCCGTTTTCCCCCCTAGGTATGCCCCATGATATGCGCAGGGCAGGCAAGGCGTAAACCCGGCTTTTCTCCCTGTTCAAGCCCGGTCACCTCGCGCAGATCATGCCGCAGTGCAGCAAAAGGTGGGTGTTATGCCGAGCAAGGGTCTGAGGGGCATCGTGTCCTACGACGCGATGGAAACGATTCGGAACACGAACGAATGGATGGGGGCCACCGCCAAGGCGATGGGGTCCTACCCGATGTTCGCGTTGATCCCGCATCCGGCCTTCCATCTGCTCAGCGCATGGGGCCGCGTCACGGAACGCAGCTTCTCGCGCATGGTGCTGAAGCCGGACTGGGAACTGCCGCCGATCATCGGCGATGACGGGCAGGACCACGTGGTCTATGTCGAACCCGTGATGCGCCGTGCCTTCGGCGACCTGATCCATTTCCGCGTCGCCCGCCGCGAACCCCTGCCCCGCAAGGTGCTGCTGGTCGCCCCCATGTCGGGCCATTACGCGACGCTGATGCGGTCCACCGTGACCTCGCTGCTCAACGACTGCGAGCTTTACGTGACCGACTGGCACAATGCCCGCGACATCCCGGTCAGCGAGGGCAAGTTCGACGTCGAGGATTACACCCAGTACCTGGTCGACTTCATCCGCCATCTGGGCCCCGATGTGAACGTGATCGCCGTCTGCCAGCCCGCGCCGCTGGCCCTGGCCGCGACCGCCATCCTGGCCGAGGAAGACCCCAAGGCGCAGCCCCGGACCCTGACCCTGATCGGGGGCCCGGTCGATCCAGATGCCGCCGCGACCGAGGTCACCGACTTCGGCAACCGCATCACCATGGGCGAGCTGGAGCACCTGGCCATCCAGTCCGTGGGCTTCAAGTATCGCGGCGCCGGGCGGATGGTCTATCCGGGCCTCGCGCAGCTTTCCAGCTTCATCTCGATGAACATGGAGACGCATTCCAAGGCCTTCATGAACCAGATCTTTGCCGAGGCGCGCGGCACCGCGACCGAGGCCGACAAGCACAACAAGTTCTACGACGAATATCTGGCCGTGATGGACATGACGGCCGAGTTCTACCTGTCGACGGTCGAGCGCATCTTCAAGAACCTGGAAATCGCCAAGAACCGCTTCTCGGTCGAGGGGCGGCCGGTCGATATCGGCAAGATCACCGATGTCGCCGTGATGACGGTCGAGGGCGCCAATGATGACATCTCGGCCCCCGGCCAATGCGTCGCGGCACTGGACCTGTGCACCGGCGTGCCCGCCGAGAAGAAGGTCCAGCACCTGGAACCAGGCGCGGGCCATTACGGCATCTTCGCGGGCAAGTCCTGGCGGCTGAACATCCGCCCCCTGGTCCTCGATTTCATCGACGACAACGCCGCCCTGCCCGACAGCGTCAAGCCCAAGCGCCGCCGCAAGCCCGGCGGGACCGAGGCCGATTGCGGCCTGAGCGATCCGCTGGAAAGCGGCAAGATGGCCGTCTGAGGGACGGCGCGACGGGGGCGGAACCCGCCCCCGCACGGCCTCGTTATGGACTTGAACGCCGCCTGACGCGGCAGGAAAGGACCATGCGATGACCGATCACGCCGACCAGTTCTGGGGCCGCCTCGACGACACCAACAGCGGCATGCTGGGCACGACCGACCATGCGCGCCTGGTACCGATGTCCCATTATGCCGACCGCGACGCGGGCATCCTGTGGTTCATCACTGCCAAAGGCACCGATCTGGCGCAGACCGCCGCCACCGGCGCCCAACCCGCCATCCACGTGGTCAGCGACGGCGGCAAGGGTCTCTATGCCCGCATCCACGGCACGCTGTCGCTGTCCGACGATCGTGCCAAGCTGGACGAGTTGTGGAACGCCATCGCCTCCAGCTGGTTCGAGGACGGCAAGCAGGACCCCGACGTGCAGCTGCTGCGCATGGACCTGACCGAGGCCGAGGTCTGGGCGACCGGCGGCAGCCTGTCCTTCATGTTCCAGATCGCCAAGTCCAAGGTCACCGGCGACAAGCCGGACATGGGCAAGCATTACACCCTGACCTTCTGACGCCTAGGCCGAAAGCCCCTTGATCGTCGCGACGATCAGGTCCAGGCAGTCGGGCGAGGAGAAGCGGTGGTCGGCCCCCTTCACCAGGGTCAGCCGCAGATCCTCGCCCTCGGCATGGTCCAGAAGATCCAGCGCCCAGGACATCGGCACATCCGCATCCGCCGTGCCCTGCAGCATCCGCACCGGGAACGGCAGGGACAGGGGTCGGTCGAGGATCAGGTGATCGCGCCCGTCCTCGATCAGGCGGCGCGTCAGCACCAGCGGCGTGCCGTACTCGCTCGGCATCTCGACCCGGCCCTTCGCCGTCAGCGCCGCGCGCTGGTCAGCCGTGAACCCGGCCCAGAATCCGCGCTCGGTGAAATCGGGGGCGGCGGCGATGGTGACGAGGGCTGCGATGCGATGCGGCAGGTCGCGCGCCATCAGCAGGCTGATCCAGCCGCCCATGGACGATCCGACCAGCACCTGCGGCCCGTCAGTCAGCGCCTCGATCGCGGCGCGGGCATCCTCGGCCCAGTCCCCGATGCAGCCCTCCTCGAACATCCCCGCGCTGTCGCCATGCCCCGAATAGTCGAAGCGCAGGAAGGCCCGGCCCGTCTCCTGCGCCCAGTTGCGCAGATGCACGGCCTTGCTTCCCCCCATGTCGGACCGGAACCCGCCCAGAAAGACCACGCCCGGCCCCTGCCCCGCCAGCCGGTCATAGGCGAGACGCCGCCCCGAGGCCGTGTCCAGAAATTCGGTCATGCGCGTGGTCTCCCTGCCTGCAAGCGATCGCGCCCACAGTGCCGCCCCCGCCGCGCCGCGGCAAGCCTGCGCCGCTTGACAGCGACGGCGGCGGCGGTCATGCCTGCCGCCGACCGACACTTGCAACCGGGCGTTCCGTGGGCGCCAGACCGACGAGGAGGACCTTGATGTCCCAGATCACCCTGACCTTTCCCGATGGCAATGCGCGCGACTATCCCGCCGGCGTGACGGCGGCCGAGGTCGCGGAAAGCATCGCGCCCAGCCTGGCCAAGCGCGCCATCTCGGCCAGCATCGACGGCCAGCATATCGACCTGGCCTGGCCCATCGCCGCCAGCGGTCAGATCGCCATCCACTCGATGAAGGACGAGGCGCAGGCGCTGGAGCTGATCCGCCACGATTTCGCCCATGTCATGGCCCGCGCCGTGCAGGCGATCTGGCCGGATGTGAAGGTCACCATCGGCCCGGTGCGCGATTACGGCTGGTTCTACGACTTCGACCGCGCCGAACCCTTCACCCCCGACGATCTGGCCGCCATCGAGGCGAAGATGAAGGAGATCATCAACGCCCGCGAGCCCGTCCGCACCGAGATCTGGGACCGCGCCCGCGCCATCGCCCATTACGAGGCGGCGGGCGAGCCCTTCAAGCTGGAGCTGATCGACCGCATCCCCGAGGGTCAGGACCTACGCATGTACTGGCATGGCGACTGGCAGGACCTGTGCCGCGGCCCGCACCTGCAGACGACGGGCCAGTTGCCCGCCGACGCCTTTAAGCTGACCCATATCGCGGGCGCCTATTGGCTGGGCGACGCCTCGCGCCCGATGCTGCAGCGCATCTATGGCGTGGCCTTCCGCAACCGCGACGACCTCAAGGCCCACATGACCATGCTGGAGGAGGCTGCCAAGCGCGACCACCGCAAGCTCGGCCGCGAGATGGACCTGTTCCACATGCAGGAAGAGGCGCCGGGACAGGTCTTCTGGCATCCGAACGGCTGGAACATCTATGTCGCGCTGCAGGATTACATGCGCCGCAAGCAGCGCGCCGACGGCTATGTCGAGGTGAACACCCCGCAGGTCGTGAACCGCAAGCTGTGGGAAGAATCCGGCCACTGGGACAATTACCAAGAGAACATGTTCATCGTCGAAGTGGACGAGGATCACGCCAAGACCAAGACGGTCAATGCGCTCAAACCCATGAACTGCCCCTGCCATGTGCAGGTCTTCAACCACGGCCTGAAGTCCTATCGCGATCTGCCCCTGCGCATGGCCGAGTTCGGGTCCTGCAACCGCTACGAGCCCTCGGGCGCGCTGCACGGGATCATGCGCGTGCGCGGCTTCACCCAGGATGACGGGCACATCTTCTGCACCGAGGACCAGATCGAGGCGGAATCCAAGAAGTTCATCGACTTCCTGTCGGGCATCTATGCCGATCTGGGCTTCGATCAATGGCGCATCAAGCTGTCCACCCGCCCCGAGAAGCGCATCGGCACGGACGAGAGCTGGGACCGGGTCGAGGCCGCGCTTGGCAATGCCTGCAAGGCCGCGGGCCACGCCTACGAGCTGTTCCCCGGCGAGGGCGCCTTCTACGGCCCCAAGCTGGAATTCGTGCTGCGCGACGCGATCGGGCGGGACTGGCAATGCGGCACGCTGCAGGTCGATCCCAACCTGCCCGAGCGTCTGGACGCCGAATATGTCGGCCCCGACGGTGGCAAGCACCGCCCCATCATGCTGCACCGCGCCGTCCTGGGCAGTTTCGAGCGCTTCATCGGCATCCTGATCGAGAACTCGGCGGGCAAGCTGCCCCTGTGGCTGGCGCCGCGCCAGGTCGTGGTGGCCTCGATCGTCTCGGATGCGGACGGCTATGTGGCCGAGGTCGTGGACGCCCTGCGCGCCGCCGGCCTGCGGGCCGAGGCGGACACCCGCAACGAGAAGATCAACTACAAGGTGCGCGAGCATTCCGTGGGCCGCGTGCCCGCGATCCTGGCCATCGGCATGAAGGAGGTCGAGGAGCGCACCGTCTCGCTGCGCCGTCTCGATGCGCAGGGCAGCCGCACCCTGACCCTGGCCGAGGCGGTCGCTCAACTGGCCGTTGAGGCGACGCCGCCCGACCTGCGCTGACCCGTCCGCAGCACGCTGCGACAACCGCGCGCGGGCCCTGCCCTGCGCGCGGTTTTTCTTGCCTTTTGAGGCGAATCGGGCATCCTCTCGAGACTGTGAGCAAAGACTTTCTACCGCCTCCCTTTTGACGGGCAGCCGGAAGACCGAAAGCGGGCTGCACGGCCGGACGCAATCCTGCGCCCGGAGGACTTGAAGGAGAGAACGGTTATGGCGACCGGTACGGTGAAGTGGTTCAATTCCACCAAGGGCTATGGGTTCATCGCACCCGATGACGGCGGCAAGGATGTGTTCGTGCATATCTCGGCCGTCGAACGCGCGGGCCTGACGGGCCTGCAGGACAACCAGAAGATCGGCTATGAATTGCAGTCAGGCCGCGACGGGCGGGCCTCGGCCAGCGACCTGCGCCCGCTCTGACCCCGGATCGGGACGGCAACGGACGGCCCGTGCAGGCGGGCCGTTTTTTCATGGCCCCGTCCTTCGATATGGCGGCCTTTCGGTCTGGCGACAGCCGGTCCCCGGTCTAGGGACGCACCCCCCAAGGATATGCTCATGACGACAAGGCGCGCGATGAACCTGGCAGAGCATGTGCTGGCGGCAGGGGGGGACCTGCCCGACAAGCTGGCGCTGTCGGTCCTAGGGCCGGACGGGTCCGAAGACTGGACCCATGCGGCGCTGCGGCGCGCGGTCCTGGGCACGGCGACCGGTCTGCTGCAGGCGGGCCTGCAGCCTGGAGACCGGCTGCTGATGCGGGTCGGCAACCGCCCAGCCTTTCCCATCGCCTATCTGGGCGCCATCGCGGCGGGCATCGTGCCGGTGCCGACCTCGGCGCAGCTGACCGCGCCCGAGGTGACCAGGATCGCCGCCCGGCTGGCCCCCGCGCTGATCCTGGCCGGGGCGGGCGTGCCCCTGCCCGATCATCCCGCCCACGTGCTGACCGAGGCCGCGCTGGCCGGCTTTGCCGACCTGCCGCCCGCCGCCTTCGCGCAGGGCGATCCCGACCGGCTGGCCTACATCGTCTTCACCTCGGGCAGTTCGGGCCAGCCCCGCGCCGTCATGCACGCCCATCGCGCGATCCTGGCGCGCGGGATGATGATGGAGGGGTGGTACGGGTTGCACTGCAGCGACCGGCTGCTGCATGCCGGGGCGTTCAACTGGACCTTCACCCTCGGCACCGGTCTGATGGACCCCTGGACGATCGGCGCCACCGCCATGATCCCGGCCGAGGGCACCCCGATCGAGCGGATCCCGCATCTGGCCGCGCGCCACGGCGCCACGATCCTGGCAGGCGCGCCGGGCATCTTCCGCCGCCTCCTGCGCGCCGACTGGCCCCCGATCCCGACGCTGCGCCATGCGCTGGCCGCCGGCGAGCGTCTGGACCCCACGCTGCGCGCCGCCTGGACGGCGAGGACCGGCACCGACATCCACGAGGCGATGGGCGCGTCCGAGATCTCGACCTTCCTTTCGAGCAGCCCCGCCCGCCCCGCGCCGCCGGGCACGGCGGGCTTTCCCCAGCCCGGCCGCCACGTCGCGGTCCTGGGCGAGGACGGGCCCCTGCCCCCGGGACAGCCCGGCGCGCTGGCGGTCCGGCGCGACGATCCGGGGCTGTTCCTGGGCTATCTGGACGACGCGCCCGCCACCGCCGCCTGCCATCGCGGCGACTGGTTCCTGACCGGTGATCAGGCGCAGGCCGAGGCCGGCGGCGCCATCACCCTGCTGGGCCGCTCCGACGACATCATGAACGCGGGCGGCTTCCGCGTCGCCCCGCCCGAGATCGAGGAGCTGCTGGCCACCCATCCCGGCGCCGGCGATGTCGCGGTGGCCGAGCTGCCCGTCGGCCCCGGCGCCAGCATCATCGCCGCCTTCTGGACCGGACCCGCGACCGAGGCGCAGCTGCAGGCTCTGGCCGAGGAGGCGCTGGCCCGCTACAAGCAGCCCCGCGCCTGGATCCGGCTTGCCGCCCTGCCGCGCACGCCCACCGGCAAGATCAACCGCCGCGCCCTGCGCGAGGCGCATCGCAAGGACCGCTCATGACGCGTCTCGACATCTTCGCCGATCCCGTCTGCCCCTGGTGCCTGATCGGCCAGGTCGAGCTGGACCGGGCGCTGGCGCGCCGCCCCGACCATCCCTTCGCGATCACCTGGCATCCGTTCCGCCTGAACCCGCAGATGCCGCCCGAGGGGATGGACCGCGTCGCCTATCTGCGCGCCAAGCTGGGCGACGGGGCCGAGGCGGCGGGCAAGGCCCTGGCCAAGCGCGCCGCCGATCTGGGACTGGTCCTGGACCCCGCGCCGCGCGAGCCCGACACGACCGACGCGCACCGCTTGATGCACTGGGCGGGCCTCGAGGGCGCGCAGGCCCCGGTCATGTCGGGCCTGCTGCGCGCCCATTGGCAGGAGGCGCGCGACATCTCGGACCCCGCCACCCTGGCCGCCATCGCGCAGGCGGCGGGCATGGACCCCGCCCTGACCGCGCGCCTTCTGGCCAGCGACGCCGACCGCGACGAGATCGCCCGGCGCGAGGCCCATGCCCGCCAGCGCGGTATCGCCTCGGTCCCGACCTTCATCGTCGCCGACGCCCAT
Organism: Paracoccus liaowanqingii; assembly: GCF_004683865.2. NCBI lineage: Bacteria > Pseudomonadati > Pseudomonadota > Alphaproteobacteria > Rhodobacterales > Paracoccaceae > Paracoccus > Paracoccus liaowanqingii. The sequence goes on from NZ_CP038439.1 coordinate 2,327,526, forward strand.
GCGCTGACTGGCGCCCAGCCCGCGGAGCTGTGGCAGCAGGTCATCGACGAGATCATGGCAGCCTCCCGGTCGTGATACTTGCACACTGTGCAAGTTGAGCCTAACTACCGAAGCTGAACCCCACAGGCGATCCCCATGACCGATATGCCCTATGAGGCCGCGCCGCCGCGTCGCCTGCCGCTTCCCGAATTCATCGCCATGCTGGCGTTCCTCTTCGCGACGATCGCCTTCTCCATCGACGCGATGCTGCCGGCCCTGCCCGACATCGCCGCCGACCTGACCCCGGACAACGTGAACCGGGCGCAGTTGATCCTGACCTCCTTCGTGGCGGGCATGGGGCTGGGCACGCTGTTCGCGGGCCCGATCTCGGACGCGATCGGGCGCAAGCGGACCATCACGATCGGCTTCGGCATCTACATCGCCGCCACGATCGCCGCCCTTTACGCCGATTCGCTGGAATTCCTGCTGATCGCCCGCTTCGTGCAGGGCCTGGGCGCGGCCGGACCGCGCATCGTGGGGCTGGCGCTGGTCCGCGACCTCTACGAGGGGCGCGAGATGGCGCGCATCACCAGCTTCGTGATGATGATCTTCATCATGATCCCGGCAGTCGCCCCCACGCTTGGCGCGGGCATCATCGCCATCTCCGACTGGCACGGCGTCTTCCTGGCCTTCATCGCCTTCGCCGTCGTCGGCGCGCTGTGGCTGAACATCCGCCAGGCCGAGACGCTGCCCCGCGAAAAGCGCCGCCCGCTGCGCCTGACGACCCTCTATTCCTCGGCGCGCGAGGTCCTGTCGGACCGCCAGGTGATGCTGGCCACGCTGATCCTGACGCTCGGCTTCGGGCAGATGTTCGGGCTCCTGTCCTCGGCCCAGCAGCTCTTCGGCGAGACCTACGGCAAGGGCGAGAACTTCCACCTCTGGTTCGCGGCGATGGCGCTGCTGTCCGGGTCGGGCACGATCCTGAACGCGACCTTCGTGATCCGCTTCGGCATGCGCCGCATCGCCAAATGGGCCTATGTGATGCAGACCATCGTGTCGGCCGTCGTGCTGGTGGCGCTTCTGATGGACATCCTGCCCCAGGCCCTGCGCTTTCCGGCCTTCTTCTTCTGGGCGACCAGTGTCTTCTTCATGGCGGGCGTGACCTTCGGTAACCTGAACGCGCTGGCCCTGCAGCGGATGGGCCATATCGCGGGCATGGCGGCCTCGATCATCGCCGCCATCTCGACCCTGGCCGCCGTCCTGATCGCCGCCCCCGTGGGCCTGCTCTACAACGGCACCGCCATCCCCGCGATCACCGCCACGCTCCTCTGCTCGGCCCTCGCCTGGTACCTGATGCGCAATCTCGACGAATGATCCAAGAAGACTAACACGGGCGGGATCCCGAAAGACCCGCCCGCCCTTCATCTTGGTGCAAATATCCCGGGGGTGCGGGGGCTGGCCCCCGCCGTCGCGGGACGCATGTCAGGCCGCCACGCCCTCCGGCACCCGCGCCCCGGTCATGTAGGACACCGCATCCGACATCGAATGCTCCTTGGGGTCGATCACGCAGAGCCGCTTTCCAAGCCGGTGGATGTGGATGCGGTCGGCCACCTCGAAGACATGCGGCATGTTGTGGCTGATCAGCACGATCGGGATGCCGCGCGAGCGCACGTCCTGGATCAGGTCCAGAACCCGGCGGCTTTCCTTCACGCCAAGCGCGGCGGTCGGCTCGTCCAGGATAATCACGCGGCTGCCGAAGGCGGCGGCGCGGGCGACGGCCACGCCCTGGCGCTGGCCGCCCGACAGGGTCTCGACCGGCTGGTTGATGTTCTGGATCGTCATCAGCCCCAGCTCGGTCAGCTTGGCGCGGGCGAAATCGTCCATCGCGGTCTTGTCCAGCATGCCCAGCCACTTGCCCATGAAGCCGGGCTTCCGGATCTCGCGCCCCATGAACATGTTGTCCGAGATCGACAGGGCGGGCGACAGGGCCAGCGTCTGGTAGACCGTCTCGATCCCCATCTTGCGGGCATCCAGCGTGCTGGAGAAGCTGACGGGCTGGCCGTCCAGCCGGATCTCGCCGGCATCGGGCTTCACCGCGCCCGAGATGGCCTTGATCAGGCTGGACTTGCCGGCGCCGTTGTCGCCGATGACGGCCAGGATCTCTCCGGGATAGAGGTCGAAATCGGCATGGTCCATGGCGGTCACGCGGCCATAGCGCTTGACCAGGTTGCGGGCGGACAGAAGCGGCTCGGTCATGACGACACCTTTCGGATCCATTGGTCGATGGCGACGGCGAAGATGATCAGCCAGCCGGTCGCGAACAGCTGCCACAGCACGTCCACCCCCGCCAGCCGCAGGCCCGAGTTGAAGACGCCCACGATCAGCGCCCCGATTAGCGGCCCCAGGATCGACCCTCGCCCGCCGAACAGCGAGATCCCCCCGATGACCACCGCGGTGATCGATTCCAGGTTCGCCTCGAAGAACGAGGTCGGGCTGATCGAGCCCACGCGGCCGATGGAGGACCAGGCGGCCAGCGCGCAGATCATGCCCGACACGACATAGACCGACATCAGCACGCGCTTGGTCTGGATGCCCGCCAGCGCCGCCGATTCCGGATCGTCGCCCACCGCATAGACCCGCCGGCCCCAGGCCGTCTTGTAGAGCGCGTAATAAAGCACGGCGAAGACCACGACCATCAGGATGACGCCATAGGTCAGGACCGCGCCGCCGACCTCGAAGCGCGTGCCGAAGAACTTCAGCAGCGGCGCGTCGGTGTCCAGGGTCTGGCTGCGGATCGTCTCGCGCCCCGACAGATAGTAGTTCAGCGCCAGGAAAATGTTCCAGGTGCCAAGCGTGGTGATGAAGGGCGGCAGCTTCAGCCGCGTGACCAGCCAGCCGTTCAGCGCGCCCGTGGCAGCCCCGAAGGCCAGGCCCACGAAGATCGCGATGGGCACCGGGATGCCGAAGTTGACCGCCAGCTGCCCCATCACGACCGAGATCAGCACCATGACCGCGCCGACCGACAGATCGATCCCCGCCGTCAGGATCACCAGCGACTGCGCGGCGGCCAGCGTGCCCACGACCGCGACCTGCTGCAGCACCAGCGACAGGTTGAAGGCCGAGAAGAAGTTCGGAGAGATCAGCCCGAAGGCGATCAGCGACAGCACCAGCACGATGACCGGCACCATGGTGGGATACTGGTGCAGGAAATGCTGCACCCGGTCCAGCGCGCTGCGGTGGCGGTGGTCGAATTGCGCGACCGCCTCCGAGGAGCGGCGCTCGACCACGGGATCTGGGGTGTCTGACATCGGGGTCTCCGTGGGATGTCGGGAAGCGCGACGGCGGATCGCCCGCCGTCGCCGGTTCGGCCAAGGCCGCCCGTCAGCCGGGCGGCCGCCGGGGGGATCAGCCCCAGCACTGCTCCAGCCCGTCGGCGACGCTGATCGAGGTCACGCCCTCGACCGCATCGTCGGTGACCAGGTTCACGCCGGTATTGGTGAAGTCCAGCCCCTCGGTCGCCTCGGGCATGGTGCCGTCGGCGGCGAAGGCGGCGATCGCCTCGATCCCCATCGAGGCCATCAGCAGCGGATACTGCTGCGCGGTGGCGCCGATCACGCCGTCCTGGACGTTCTGGACGCCCGGGCAGCCGCCGTCGATCGACACGATCAGCGCGTTCTCCTCCATGCCGAAGGACCGCAGCGCCTCGTAGGCGCCGGCGGCGGCGGGCTCGTTGATCGTATAGATCAGGTTGATGCCCGGATCGATCTGCAGCAGGGCCTCCATCGCCTGACGCCCGCCCTCCTCGTTGCCCGAGGTGACCTCGTTGCCGACCACGCGGGCGTCATCCTCGTCGCCGATGACATTCTCGTCGGCCACGTCGATGCCGAAGCCCTCCAGGAAGCCCTGGTTGCGCAGCACGTCGACCGAGGGCGCGCTGGCCGACAGGTCCAGCATCGCGATCTTGGCATCGGCGGCGGCGTCGCCCATCTGGCCTGCGGCCCATGCGCCGATCAGGCGTCCGGCCTCGCGGTTGTCGGTGGCGAAGGTCGCGTCGGCGGCGTTGATCGGATCCAGCGGCGTGTCCAGCGCGATGACCAGGATGCCCGCCTCACGCGCCTGGCCAAGCGAATCGGTGATGGCCTTCGTGTCCGAGGCTGTGATCATGATCCCCTTGACGCCCGCCGCGATGCAGCTTTCGACGGCCTGCTGCTGGGTCTCGTGGTCGCCGTCGATCTTGCCGGCGAAGGTCATCAGCTCGATGCCCAGTTCCTGCGCCTTGGCGGTGGCACCTTCCTTCATCTTCACGAAGAACGGGTTGATGTCGGTCTTGGTGATCAGGCAGGCCCTGGTCGTCTCTTGCGCCTGCACTGCGCCTGCCGACAGGGCAAGCGCGGTCAGCGCGACGGATGCGCGCAATACGGTCGTGATGGTCACGGTGAAATCTCCTCCAGCCGGGCGGTTCCTCGGCCGCCCCTTTCTTCAGAAACACCACGCATGACGGCTTGTCAATAAATCAATCATGTTGATTAATACATTTCAGGAGGACTGCCCCGATGCCCCACGACCATGCGCCGCCCGGCCCGCTCAGCCGGAACGAGCGGCTGATCCTGTCGCTGATCCGACGACGGGGACCGATGTCCCGTGCCGCGCTGGCCCCCCTGACGGGGCTGTCGCCGCAGGCCATCACCAACCTGACGCGCAAGCTGATGCAGGCCGGCTTCCTGGACGCGGGGGCGGTGGTGCGGGGCAAGGTAGGCCAGCCCTCGGTGCCGCTGGCGCTGGCGCCGGACGGGGCATGGCTGCTGGGCCTGAAGATCGGGCGGCGCCTGGCCGAACTGGCGCTGGTCGATTTCACCGGCCAGGTGCGCGCGCATCGCCAGCAGGAACATGCCCATCCCGATCCCGACCGCATCCTGGCCTTCGCCCACGAGGGGCTGCAGGCACTGACCGCCCCGCTGTCGCCCGGCCAGCGGGCGCGCATCGCAGGGCTGGGGATCGCCGCCCCCTACCGGCTGTGGGACTGGGGCCGCGAGATGGCAGGCTGGCGCGACATCGACCTGCGGGCCCGGCTGGCGCGCGACCTGCCCTATCCGGTCTTCATGGACAATGACGCCACGACCGCCTGCGGGGCGCAGCTGATCTTCGGGGCGACCGACCTGCCGCGCGATTTCATCCATATCTATGTCGCCCATTTCGCCGGGGCGGGGTCGTGCTGGACGGCGCGCTGCGCCATGGGCCGACGCGGAACGCGGGCGCGCTCGGCTCCATGCCGATCCCCGGGCGGGGGCAGCTTCTGGACCGCGCCTCGGTCTCGGCGCTGGAGGGGCGGATCGGGCATCCGCTGCCGCCCGACGACGCGGGCTGGGACGTGCCGGCCGCGATCGAGCAGGACTGGGCCGACCAGGCGGGCCAGGCGCTGGCCTTCACGGCGCTGTCGGCGGTGGCGCTGGTCGACCTGCCGCTGGTGGTGATCGACGGCGCCGTACCCCCCGCCACTCGCGCCCGCCTGACCGAGGCGACCCGCCGGGCGATGGCCGATCTGCCTGCCGCGGGCATCGACCGCCCCGAGGTGATCGAGGGCGATCTGGGCCGCCGCGCCCGCATCCTGGGCGCCGCCGGACTGCCGCTGGCGCATTTCTTCCAACCCGACGGCCTGCCCCTGCGGAGGGATGGGCCTTGACACCCCGCGCCTGCGGTCTATAAGCGCCCACTTCATTGGTGTTGGTGGACCCCGCAAGGGGAACCCTGTCAGGCCCCGGCCAGAGGACAACGCCCTTCGCAACGATCTGAAGGAGACCAGCCGTGACCAAACGCACGTCTGCCAAGTACAAACTCGACCGCCGCATGGGCGAGAACATCTGGGGCCGCGCCAAGTCGCCGGTCAACCGCCGCGAATACGGCCCCGGCCAGCACGGCCAGCGCCGCAAGAACAAGCTGTCCGACTTCGGCACCCAGCTGCGCGCCAAGCAGAAGCTGAAGGGCCATTACGGCGACCTGACCGAGAAGCAGTTCCGCCGCATCTATGCCGAGGCCGAGCGCATCAAGGGCGACACCGGCGAGAACCTGGTGGGTCTGCTGGAGCGCCGCCTGGACGCCGTCGTCTATCGCGCGAAATTCGTGGCAACCATCTGGGCCGCCCGCCAGTTCGTGAACCACGGCCATATCCAGGTCAACGGCCAGCGCGTGAACATCGCGTCCTACCGTGTCAAGGAAGGCGACGTGATCTCCATCCGCGAGCGCTCGCGCCAGCTGGCCATCGTGCTGGAAGCCGTGTCGCTGACCGAGCGCGACGTGCCCGACTTCCTGGAAGTCGACCACAACAAGATGACCGCGACCTTCGTGCGCACCCCGGCGCTGAGCGACATTCCCTATGCCGTGCAGATGGAACCGAACCTGGTCGTCGAATTCTACGCGAAGAACTGATCTTCGCCGCATCGACCGCCTTCGGGGCCGCATCTTCGGATGCGGCCCTTTTGCGTCCCGCGACGGCCGGGGGCCAGCCCCCGGACCCCCGGGATATTTGGACCAAGGCGAAGGGGACGCTTTGGGGGCTTTTCTTGCGGCGGGGCGGCGCATACACGGGGCCGGACAAAGGATGGACCCCATGACACAGACACCCGTGCAGCCCGGCATCATGGACATCGCGCTCTATGTCAGCGGCGAGAGCCGGCTGGAGGGGCATGCGGATGTGCTGAAGCTGTCCGCGAACGAGAACCCGCTCGGGTCCAGCCCGGCGGCGCAGGCGGCGTTCCGGGCGGCGGCGGGGGATCTGCACCGCTATCCGGCGACCGATCATGCCGGGCTGCGGGCGGCCATCGGCGAGGTCTGCGGGCTGGATCCCGACCGGATCATCTGCGGCGTGGGCTCGGACGAGGTGCTGCAATTCGTGGTGCAGGCCTTTGCCGGGCCGGGCGACGAGGTGATCACCACCGAGCACGGCTTTTCCATGTATCCGATCCTGGCGCGGATGGTCGGCGCCACGCCCGTCACCGTCCCCGAGGCCGGGCGGCGGGTCGATGTGGCGGCGATCCTGGCGGCGGTCACGGATCGCACCCGGGTGGTCTTCGTCGCCAATCCCGCCAACCCGACCGGGACGATGCTGGGGGGGACGAGTTGCAGCACCTGGTGGACGGGCTGCCGCCGCAGGTGCTGTTCGTCCATGACGGCGCCTATACCGAGTTCGCGGATGGCTTCGACGGCGGCGCCGGGCTGGTCGACCGGCATCCCAATGTCATTATGACGCGGACCTTCTCCAAGATCCACGGGTTGGGCGGGCTGCGGATCGGATGGGGCTATGCGGCGCGCGAGATCATCGACGTGCTGAACCGCATCCGCCAGCCCTTCAACCTGTCCAACGCCCAGATGGCCGCCGCCGAGGCCGCGATCCGCGACACCGCCTTCACCGCCCGTTGCGCCACGCTGAATGCGCAGATGCGCGACCGGATGCGGCAGTCGCTGATCCAGATGGGCGTGGCCTGCGACGAGAGCTTCGCCAATTTCGTGCTGGCGCGGTTCGACGGCCCCGACACCGCCGCCGCCGCCGATGCGGCCCTGCGCGCCGACGGCATCCTGGTGCGCCGCGTGGGCGGCTATTGCCTGCCCGAGGCGCTGCGCATCACCGTGGGGGACGAGGACGCCGTCAGTCGCGTGCTGGACTGCCTGGGCCGATTCATGGCAGGGCGGCGCGGGGCATGAGCGCGATCTATGACCGCGTGGCCCTGATCGGGCTGGGGCTGATCGCCGGGTCCATGGCCCATGCGATGCGCCAGGGCGGGCTGGCGGGCGAGATCACGGGCTATGCCCGCAGCCGCGCCACCCGCGACACCGCGCGCGAGATCGACCTGTGCGACCGCGTCTGCGACAGCGCCGCCGAGGCCGTGGCGGGCGCCGACCTGGTCGTGCTGGCGGTGCCGGTGGGCGCCATGGGCGCGGTGATGGCCGAGATCGCCCCGCATCTGGCGCAGGGCGCCACGATCACCGATGTGGGCTCGGTCAAGCAGTCGGTCATCGACGCGGTGGCGCCGCATCTGCCCGCGGGCGTGCATTTCATCCCCGGCCATCCGCTGGCCGGGACCGAGCATTCGGGGCCGCGCGCGGGCTTTGCCAGCCTGTTCGCCAATCGCTGGTGGCTGCTGACGCCGCTGCCCGACACCGATCCGGCGGCGCTGGCCCGGCTGGACGCCCTGATCACCGCGATGGGCGCCAAGACCGACCGGATGGAGGCGCCTCATCACGATCTGGTCCTGGCGGTGACCAGCCATGCACCGCACCTGATCGCCTACACGATGGTGGGCGTGGCCGACCATCTGCGCCGCGTCTCGGGCGAGGAGGTGATCCAGTATTCGGCCGCGGGCTTCCGGGACTTCACCCGGATCGCGGCCAGCGACCCGACCATGTGGCGCGACGTGTTCCTGCACAACAAGGAGGCGACACTGGACATCCTGGGCCGCTTCACCGAGGAGCTGTTCGTGCTGCAGCGCGCCATCCGCATGGGCGACGGCCCGCAGCTGCACGATTACTTCACCCGCACCCGCGCCATCCGTCGCGGCATCATCGAGGCGGGCCAGGATACCGAGGCCCCGGATTTCGGCCGCACCCCCGGCGCCCGTCCCGCCGAGTAGCGCGATTACAGCGCCGGGGCGGGGCCGATCGCCATGCCGCCCAGCATCAGTCGGCCGTCGCGCATCACGATGGGCAGGCGCAGCTCTCCCTCGGCGGGGTCTGGGAACTCGGGGCCGGGCAGGCTGGCGTCCATCGGCGCGCGGGCCAGCTGCGACAGGCCCGCGCGCAGCAGCAACTGCCCCTGCGCCGGGATCAGGCCCAGCCCCGCCGCCAGGCCGATCATCGCATCCGCATCCGAGGAATAGAGCGCCAGCTGCCCTTCGGCCCGGCCTTGGGCGTCGCGCGACAGGCGGCCGACGATGCGCAATCCAATCTCTCCGGCCTGGAGCGACAGGCCCTCAGTCTGCCAGCCGACCAGCTGCGGCGCCGTGTCCCCGGTGACGCTCGGGCTGCGGTCCAGCCAGAGCCGCAGCGGGCCGTCTGCCGCGATCGGGCCCGGCAGCGGGCCGGGGTCCAGGCCGATCCGCGCCAAGGCATCGGTCTGCAGCCCCGCCAGCGACAGCTGCAGGTCATAGGCCGCCCCGGCCAGATCCGGGGCCGCCGCATCCAGGGACACCAGCCGCGCCTGCAGCGAGAGCCCTTCAGCCAAGGGCTGGCCGTCCAGCGTCACGCCCTCGGCCTGCAGGTTCAGGCGGTCGGGCGCCATGCGGTTCAGGGGCGACAGCGACAGGCGGGCCTCGGACCGCGCCAAGCCCAGCTCCAGGCTGTCGCCGCCCTGCAGGATGGTGCCCCGGCCGGGCAGGTCCAGCCGCGCCGTCAGCGGCGACAGGGGCTGCAGGGACAGTCGCGCCCAAGGCAGGCTGATCCCCAGGGCGGGATCGCGATAGTCCAGCCCGCGCAGCTCGATCCCGATCCGGCGCGGGTCGCGCAAGGCCCGGACCTCGGTCGCCTGCAGGGCCGGATCGGCGGCGATCGCTTGGGCCACCCGGCGGCTGGCCAGGCTTTCCGCCCCCAGCCACGCCCCTGCCAGCAGCGCCACCGCCACCCCTGCCCCAATCACCGCCCTGCGCATCGCCAACCCTTTTTTCCGCCTCGCACCTGTCCTACCTTGGGGCGGCAACGAATGGTACGGGCAATGGAACGCATCGATTGGGTCTTCGGCTATGGCTCGCTGATCTGGAACCCGGGCTTCGATCCGGTCGAGACGGTGCGCGCGCGGCTGGCGGGCTATGCGCGCAGCTTCTGCCTGCGCTCGATCCAGCATCGCGGGACCGAGGCGCTGCCGGGGCTGGTTCTGGGCCTCGACCCGCAGGAGGGCGCGCTGTGCCAAGGTGTCGCGCTGCGCATCGCGCCCGCCGACCATGACCGGGTGCTGGCCGAACTGCGCGACCGCGAGCTGGTCACCGACGCCTATCGCGAGACGATCCTGCCCCTGGCGCTGGAGGACGGGCGCCGGGTGTCGGCGCTGGCCTATGTGATGCGGCGCGACCACTGGCAATATGCGGGCGATCTGCCGCATGACGAACAGGCCCGCATCATCGCCGCCGCCCATGGCGGGCGCGGGGCGAATGCCGACTACCTGTTCAACACCGCCGCCCATCTGGCACAGATCGGCATGGCCGACGACCATCTGGACGCCCTGTCGCAGGCGGTGCGGGCGCAGCAATCGCGGCAGGGGTGACACAGGCGCGCCATCGCGATCACGCGCATGTGTCGCAATGCTTGGCAAGCACCGGACCCCGCCCTACAGTCGCCGTCAAAGCATCCAAGGGACGGGAATTTACGTGAGCGATCCGACCAATGGCGACACGCAGGCGCCCTCGCGGCTGACCCTGACCAACCGGCGCATCTCGGCCACGCGGGATCAGGCGCTGATGGGCGCGGGCAGCGCGCCGCGCTTCTCGCAGCCGGTGCGCCAGATCCTGATGATGCTGACGGTGCTGGGGCTGGTGCTGGCGGGGGGCTGGTTCGCCTATGGCCGCATCCTGCCGATCTTCATGGCCAACACCTGGCTGAACGGCCTGATCCTGGGGGTCTTCGCCTTGGGCGTGCTGGCCTGTTTCTGGCAGCTGGGGCAGCTGGTCCGCTCGGTCGTCTGGATCGAGCAGTTCGCCGCCCGCCGCCGCGACGCCGCCCGGCCCGAGGGGGACTCCGTCGCCGCGCCGCGCCTGCTGGCGCCGCTGGCTGCGCTTCTGGGGTCGCGCGGGCCGTCGGGCGGGGCGATCAGCGCCAGCTCGGCCAGCTCGATCCTGGATTCGGTGGCGACCCGCATCGACGAGATCCGCGACATCACCCGCTATCTGGCCAACCTGCTGATCTTTCTGGGCCTGCTGGGCACGTTCTACGGGCTGGCGACCACCGTGCCTGCGGTGGTCGAGACGATCCGCGCGCTGGCCCCGCAGGACGGGCAGACCAGCCTCGACATCTTCGAACAGCTGATGACCGGGCTGGAGGCACAGCTGGGCGGCATGGCCACGGCTTTCTCCTCCTCGCTTCTGGGACTGGCGGGATCGCTGGTCGTGGGCCTGCTGGAACTGTTCGTGGCGCATGGCCAGAACCGCTTCTACCGCGAGCTGGAGGAATGGATGTCGGGCTTCACCCGGCTCAGCATCGCGGGGGGCGAGGGCGACGGGGTCGACCAGGCGGCGCTGGCGGGCTTTCTGGAACAGATGGCCGGGCAGATGGACCGGTTGCAGGCCTATCACACCGACCGCGACGTGATGCGGGACGAGGCCGCGCTGATGGCCGACGAGCGCGTCGTGGTGATGGCCCAGGCCATCGATGCGCTGGTCCAGCAGGCGCAGTCCGAACGCGAGGCGGCGGCGGTCGAGGGCGACCGGCTGACCCGCGCCCTGACCCGGCTGGCCGACGGGCAGGACCGCCAGCCCGCCGCCCAACAGGCCCCGGACTTCTCGCGGCTGGAAGGGGCGCTTGACCGGCTGGCCTCGGAACTGACCGAGGGGCGCGAGGAGATGCTGGCCGAACTGCGTTCGGACATCCTGGTGCTGACCCGGGCCGTGCGGGCCGCGCGCTTCGGCGATGCGCTGCCCGACGATCTTCCCCCACAGGGCGCGTCCCGGCACCGGTCCGGGGCCTGAGGCGCATGCGCCTGTCCCGCAACGCCTCGGCGCAGCGCTTTTCCTCGACCATCTGGCCGGGCTTCGTCGATGCGATGACCGCCCTCCTGATGGTGCTGATGTTCGTCCTGACGATCTTCATGGTCGTCCAGTCGGTGCTGCGCGAGCAGATCGACACGCAGGACAACACGATCATCGACCAGGACCGGGTGATCACCGATCAGGATCAGGTCATCTCGCGCCAGGAACGGCAGCTGGACGAGCTGGGCGCGCAGGTCGCGGCCCTGGGTCAGGCGCTGAACGCCTCGGAGACGCGCGAGGCCGGGCTGGCGCAGGAGCTGGAGACCGAGGCCGAACGCACCGCCCGCGCCGAGGCCGAGGCCCGCGACCGCGCCGCCCGCATCGCGCGCCTGACCAGCCAGCTGGCGCAGGGCGAGACGGCGCTGGCCGATGCCCGGACGCGCCTGACCGATTTCGAGGCCGAGGTTGCCGCCCTTCTGGCCGAGCGCGCGCAGGATCAGGACCGCGTCGCCACGCTGGAGACGCAGCTGGACGAGACCGAGACCCGCGCCTCGGCGGCCGAGCTGGCCGTGGCCGCCGCGCGCGCCGAGACCGATGCCCAGGCCGAGGCCGCGCGCCTGGCCGCCGCCCGCCGCGACGCGCTGGAGGCGCTGACCGCCGACCTGCGCGCCGAGATGGGCCAGCAGCAGGCGCAGCTTGACGCCGCCCAGACCCGCCTGACCGAGGCCGAGGAGACCCGCCTGGTCGAGGCCGAGGCCGCCCGCCTGCTGCGCGAGCGCCTGGAAGGCGCCGATACCGAGCTGACCGCCATGACCCTGGCGCTGGAAGAACGCCGCCGCGAGGCCGAAGAGACGCTGACCCTGCTGGCCGCCGCCAATGCCGCCCGCGACGACGCGCAGACCCAGGCCCAGGTGCAACTGACCGAAGCCGAGCGTCAGGCCGCGCTGCTGGCCGCCGCGCAGGCGCAGCTGGACGAACAGGAGGGGCTGACCACCGACAGCCAGCGCCGCGTCGCCGCGCTGAACGAACAGGTGGCGCAACTGCGCGCCCAGCTGGGATCGCTGCAGGCGCTGCTGGATGCCGCGGGCGACGAGCAGGCGGATGCGGAACTGCGCGTCTCGGATCTGGGGCAGCAGCTGAACGCGGCGCTGGTCCGCGCCGCCGAGGCGACCCGCGCCCAGCTGGCGCTGGAGGAGGAGGCCCGCCTGCGTGCCGAGGCCGAGGCGCAGGACCTGACCCGCTATCGGTCGGAATTCTTCGGGCGCCTGTCGCAGATCCTGTCGGGGCGCGAGGGGGTGCAGGTCGTGGGCGACCGCTTCGTCTTCCAGTCCGAGGTGCTGTTCGCCCAAGGAGAGGCAACCCTCTCCGAGGCCGGGCGCCAGCAGATCGGCGGTCTGGCGCAGCTTCTGACCGACATCGCGGACGAGATCCCGCCCGAGATCGACTGGATCATCCGCGTGGACGGCCATACCGACGGCCTGCGCCTGTCGGGCACCGGCCGCTATGCCGACAACTGGGAACTGAGCCAGGGCCGCGCGCTGGCCGTCGTGCGCTACCTGACCGAGGATCTGGGGTTTCCCGACAACCGCCTGGCGCCCACCGGCTTCGCCGACACCCGCCCCATCGCCTCCGAGGACACCCCCGAGGGCCGCGCCCTCAACCGCCGGATCGAGCTGAAGCTGACCGAACGCTAGTGCCCGACCGTGCGGGAAAAGACATTGATGACCACGACCCCGGCGACGATCAGCCCCATCCCCAGGACGGCGGGCAGGTCCAGCCGCTGGCCGAAGGCGGCCCATCCGATCAGGGCGACCAGCGCCACGCCGCAGGCGCTCCAGATCGCATAGGCCACCCCCAGGGGCAGCACCTTCAGGCTGACCGACAGCAGGTAGAAGCTGGCTAGGTAGCACAGCGCCATGCCCACCGTCGGGGCCAGTCGGGTAAACTGTTCGGACCGCTGCAGCAGCGAGGTGCCCAGCACCTCCAGCGCGATGGCGATGCCCAAGGGCACATAGGGCGACAGGATCATTGCGGCTTGGGTCCTCGTTTCTGGGGACGGTCGTCCTCCAAGCCTGCCATATGCTTCAGATGTCCCTCAAGCTCGGAATTGATCTCGGCGCCGACCAGCACGATCGTGGCGTTCAGCCACAGCCATGTCATCAGCGCGATGACCGCGCCCAGGGATCCGTAGGTCTCGTTGTAATCGCCGAAATTCGCCGCGTACCAGGAGAACAGCATCGAGGTGACGACCAGCGCGACGCCCGCGAAGATCGCGCCCGGAGAGATCCAGCGCCAGCGCGACTTGGGCGCGGCGGGCCCCCACCGATAGACCGCCGCCAGCGCGACGATCAGCACGGCCAGCATGATCGGCCAGCGGATCACGGCGACCAGCGTCTCGCCGCCCCAGCCCAAAGGCAGCATGCGCAAGAGGACCGGCACGACCGCGATGACGATCAGCATCAAGGCAATCATCACCAGCCCACCAAGCGTGAAGCACATGGCCACGACGTTCAGGCGCAGGAAGCTGCGCGTCTCGCGCTGGAAGAAGGCCACGTTCAGTGCCGACAGCAGTGCCTTCATCCCGCCATTGGCCGACCAGAAGGCGGTCAGCAGCGCCACGATCCCGGCCAGCGACAGCGCGCCGGTCGAAGCTGAGGCGATGGCCGTCACCTGATCGTTGATGATCTGGAACGACCCCTCGGGCAGCAGGGTCCGCAGCATCTGCAGATGCGACTGGATGGTCGAGGGATCGGCCATCAGACCATAGAGCGACACGAAGGCCGTGATCGCCGGAAACAGGGACAGGAGCCCGAAGAAGGTGACGCCGCCGGCGACCGAGGTCACCCGGTCCTCGCCGATCTGGTTGAAGACGGACTTGCCGACCGCCAGCAGATCGCTGCGCGTCAGATCGCGCAGGCCGGGCTTGGGGCCGGTGGCAGCAGGCTCGGGCGGCGGCGCCTTGGTCGCGTCAGGCGCCTCCAGCCCGTATTTCTGGCGCGTCTCTGGGTCGAGGGGGCCCAGAAGGGCCCCCAGAACGCCGGTGTCCTGCTGCATCCCGTCTTCCTTCTGCCTCAGGTCCGGGGTGGCTCGTCCCGCAGGGGGCGGGCGGGATTGGTGTCGGTCGCGCCGGGGCGCGGGCCGGCGCCGCCGTTCAGGATCGCGCGCAGCTGGTCGGCGGCGGTGACGAACTCGCCCACGATGCCGGTCGCCTGATGCGAGACGCCGCGGAACGACTGAAATGCCGCCAGCAGCGATTGCGCGACGCCGTTCAGGCCCTGTGACAGGTCCGTGGCGGTCTGCGTCAGATCCTTGGCGATATTAGCGCGGCCGCGACCAGCCTTGGCGCGGACCTGCGCGGTCCGGCGGTTGTCCTCCAGCGCCTGCGCGCGGACGCGGCGGCGCACGGCCTCGCGGTCGTCCTCGTCCAACTCGGCAAAGCGCGGCGCGGCGGGGCGGGGACCGTCGACGCGGCGGCGCGGGGCCGGGGCATCGTCATCGCCGCTGAGCGACTGGACCGCCAGAGAGATCGCGGCGGCGATCCCGGCCATGCCCAAGGCGACGCCGCCCCAGACCACGACCTTGGCGGTCGTCGAGGGCTCGGGCCAGCTGCGCGTGCCGTCCGGCGACACCTTGCCCGAGGGCGGGATGCGGCTGGAGACCATCTTGCGATGCGCATAGGGGCTGGCCGTCTTGTGGCCCTTGGGGACGGGGCGCGGACCGAAGCGGGTCTGGCTGGTACGATCGGCCTCGGTCATTTCGGGATGGGCATCATTGGGGGGACGCATGGCATTCTCCGGTCGGTTATCAGGTCTCGTTGCGACCCAAACCCGCCGGTCGCGCCGAATGTTCCGCCCAATCCCCCCGCATCTCGATGAAAACTTGCCCCCGGTCCCCTGCCCCGCTATGCCCGCGCCAACCGCAAAGGAGCCCCCGATGATCCCGCGTTACAGCCGCCCCGACATGGTCGCCATCTGGTCGCCCGAGACCAAGTTCCGCATCTGGTACGAGATCGAGGCCCATGCCTGCGACGCCCAGGCCGATCTGGGCGTGATCCCGCGCGCGAATGCCGAGGCCGTCTGGCGCGCGAAGGACGTGCAGTTCGACGTGGCCCGCATCGACGAGATCGAGGCCGTCACCAAGCATGACGTCATCGCCTTCCTGACCCATCTGGCCGAACATGTGGGCGCCGATCAGGCGCGCTTCGTCCATCAGGGCATGACCAGCAGCGACGTTCTGGACACGACGCTGAATGTGCAGCTGGTCCGCGCCTCGGACCTTTTGCTGGCCGGCATGGACCGCGTTCTGGCCGCGCTGAAGACCCGGGCGTTCGAACACAAGGACACCGTCCGCATCGGCCGCAGCCATGGCATCCATGCCGAACCCACCACGATGGGCCTGACCTTCGCCCGCTTCTATGCGGAAATGGCGCGCGGTCGCGTCCGTCTGGAACGCGCCCGCGACGAGATCGCCACCGGCGCGATCAGCGGCGCGGTCGGCACCTTCGCCAATATCGACCCGGCGGTCGAGGAACATGTCTGCGCAAAACTGGGCCTGCGACCGGAACCGGTCAGCACGCAGGTCATCCCGCGCGACCGCCATGCCATGTTCTTTGCCGTGCTGGGCGTCATCGCCTCCAGCATCGAGAACATCGCCATCGAGATCCGCCACATGCAGCGCACCGAGGTACTGGAGGCCGAGGAGTTCTTCAGCCCCGGCCAGAAGGGCAGCTCGGCTATGCCCCACAAGCGCAACCCGGTCCTGACCGAGAACCTGACCGGGCTGGCGCGTCTGGTGCGCATGTCCGTCATCCCCGCGATGGAGAACGTGGCGCTGTGGCACGAGCGCGACATCAGCCATTCCTCGGTCGAGCGCGCGATCGCGCCCGATACCACCATCACGCTGGACTTCGCGCTGCACCGCCTGGCGGGCGTGGTCGAAAAGCTGGTGATCTATCCCGAGACGATGCTGGCCAACATGAACAAGTTCAAGGGTCTGGTCATGTCGCAGCGCGTGCTGCTGGCCCTGACGCAGGCGGGCGTGTCGCGCGAGGACAGCTATCGTCTGGTCCAGCGCAACGCCATGAAGGTCTGGGAGAAGGGCGCCGACTTCAAGACCGAGCTGCTGGCCGACGCCGAGGTCACCGCCGCCCTGTCCCCCGCCGAGATCGAGGAGAAGTTCGATCTGGGTTATCACACCAAGCATGTCGACACGATCTTTGCCCGCGTTTTCGACAGCGCGCCGCTTTAGGCGCCCGCGTCAACCGGGCGTTAGGATTGTCATGCCAAGCTGACGTCATCGACGGTGACGGAGGCGGGGCATGACCACCCAGACAGGGCTGAACCAGCGGCAGAAGGCGGCCGTGATCGTGCGGCTTCTGCTGGACGATGACGAGGTCGCGGGGCTGGACCGGCTGGACAGCGACAGCCAGACGCTGCTGGCGCAGGAAATGGCGGGGATGGAGGTGATCGACCGCCAGACCCGCGACGCCGTCATCACCGAATTCTGCGACCGTCTGGACGCCGTGGGCGTCACCTTTCCCGGCAATCTGGACGGCACGCTGGAAATGCTGGGAACGCGGCTGTCGGACGACAGCACCGACCAGCTGCGCCAGCGCGCCGCGATGTCGGGCCAGTCCGACCCCTGGGCGCGGCTCTGCAAGCTGCCGAACGAAGCGCTGATCACGCTGGCGCAGTCCGAATCGGTGGAACTGGTGGCCCTGATGCTGTCCAAGCTGCCGGTCGAGGCGGCCTCGGCCACCTTCCTCGCCCTGCCGCGCGAACGGGCGCGGGTGGTGGCGCAGGCGATGTCGATGACCTCGGGGGTGACCCCGCCTGCCCTGAAGCGCGTGGGGCTGGTGCTGCTGCAGGCGGCGGCCACCCTGCCCAAGCCCGCCATCGCCACGCCCGCCTGCGACCGGATGGGCGCGATCCTGAACTTCGCCACCGCCGATCTGCGCGACGACGTGCTGGGCGCGCTGGACGAACGCGACGCCGATTTCGCCGCGGGGGTCCGCAAGGCGATCTTCATCTTCACCCATATCCCCGCGCGCGTCGAACCCCGCGACGTTCCCCGTCTGGTGCGCGAACTGGACCAGACGACGCTGGTGCGCGCGCTGTCCTCCCCGACCGAGGCGGATGCGGCGGCGGCGGAATTCATCCTGTCGAACCTGTCGCAGCGCATGGCCGACGGCCTGCGCGAGGAACGCGAGGCCCTGGGCAAGCCGCGGCCCAAGGATGTCGAGGAGGCGATGACCGAGGTCGTCTCGGCAGTGCGCCGCCTGCAGGAGGCCGGGCAGCTGATCCTGAAGCTGCCGCAGGACGAGGGATGACGACGGATCCGCCCCCCTCGATGGACGGGCTTGCCCCGGACGATCCGCCGCGCGATACAGCGGCGACCGGAGGCCCCGATGACCAACAAGATCGCCATTGCTCTGCTGCTCCTGATCGCTGCGACCTTTGTCGCGGACCAGATCTGGCTGGGTGGCACGCTGCCGCTGGTTGCGGCCAAGACGCTGGCGCAGTTCATCGAATATCTCAGCTTCTGGCGGTGATCCGGGGCCTCGCCCGTTAGCGTCGGACAGGCGTTCGGCATTTGCATCACGTCTTTCGCCACGCTAGACAACGGGCAACCATCACCGGATCAAGGGGAATTTTCATGGCAGTCAAGGTCGCCATCAACGGCTTCGGCCGGATCGGTCGCAACGTCCTGCGCGCAATCATCGAATCGGGCCGCACCGATATCGAGGTCATTGCCATCAACGATCTGGGCCCGGTCGAGACCAACGCCCACCTGCTGCGCTATGACAGCGTGCATGGCCGCTTTCCGGCCACGGTGACCGTCGACGGATCCTCGATCGACGTGGGCCGCGGCCCGATCAAGGTGACCGCGATCCGCAACCCGGCCGAGCTGCCTTGGGGCGATGTCGATGTCGTCATGGAATGCACGGGCCTCTTCACCTCCAAGGAGAAGGTTCAGGCGCATCTGTCCACGGGCGCCAAGCGCGTGCTGATCTCGGCCCCCGGCGAGGATGCCGACAAGACCATCGTCTATGGCGTGAACCACGACACGCTGACCAAGGACGATCTGGTCGTCTCGAATGCCAGCTGCACGACGAACTGCCTGTCGCCGGTGGCCAAGGTCCTGAACGACACGATCGGCATCGATCGCGGCTTCATGACCACGATCCACAGCTATACCGGCGACCAGCCGACGCTGGACACGATGCACAAGGACCTGTACCGCGCCCGCGCAGCAGGCCTGTCGATGATCCCGACCTCGACCGGCGCCGCCAAGGCCGTGGGTCTGGTACTGCCGGAACTCAAGGGCAAGCTGGACGGCGTGGCCATCCGCGTTCCGACGCCCAACGTCTCGGTCGTGGACCTGGTGTTCGAGGCCAGCCGCGACACCTCGGTGGCCGAGATCAACGCCGCCATCAAGGCCGCGGCCGACGGCCCGCTAAAGGGTGTGCTGGGCTATACCGAGGAATCGCTGGTCTCGTCGGACTTCAACCACGATCCGCATTCCTCGATCTTCCACATGGACCAGACCAAGGTCATGGAGGGCCGCATGGTCCGCATCCTGACTTGGTACGACAACGAATGGGGGTTCTCGAACCGCATGTCCGACACCGCCGTGGCGATGGGCAAGCTGATCTGATCCCGCGATCATCCCGACCAAAGGGCCCCCGTGCATCCGCGCGGGGGCCCTTTTCACATCCCGGGGTCAGTCCTCGTAGATCATCCGGACGCTCATCCCGCCATCGACGACGAAGCGCTGCCCGGTGACGAACCCCGCCTCGTCCGAGGCGAGCCAAGCCACCAGCCCGGCGATATCCTCGACCCGGCCGACACGGCCCACCGGGTGCTGGTCCCGGTCGCGGTCGGAATGCGCCGACGCGCTGCGGTTTGCAGATTTCTGCCACGGTCCGGTCTCGATCCAGCCGGGCAGGATGCAGTTCGCGCGCACCTCGGGGCCCAGACTGACCGCCAGCGCATGGGTCATCGCGACCAGCGCGCCCTTGGCGGCGGCATAGGCCTCGCAATCGGGTTCCGATTGCAACGCGCGGGTCGAGGCCATGGTGACGATGCTGCCCCTGGCCTGCCGCAGCAGCGGCAGCAGGGCGCGGATGGTCAGGAAGGCGCCCGTCACGTGGCTGTCCTGCCAACGGCGCCAGTCGGCCAGCGACAGATCCTCCAGCGGTCCACTGACCGGATCCGAGATCCCGGCATTGGACACCAGCAGATCCAGACCCTGCGGCCCGATCCAGTCCGCGACGGCACGGGCGGCCTTGGCCACCTGCCCCTCGTCCCCGACATCGACCGCGTGGCACAGAAGGTCGGCATCGCCGGCCTGCATCTCGTCCAGCGCCTCGCGGTCCAGATCAAGGACAGCGACCCGCCAACCGTCGCCTCGCAGGCGCAAGACGATGCCACGGCCGATGCCTTGGGCACCGCCGGTGACGAGGGCGGTTTTCATGGAGGGAATACCTTGGCAGGGCCGCCCCCGGACAGGGGCGGCGGGGATCACTTGACCAGCGTCAGGCGGCGCGAATTGGCCCGGGTGCGGCGGCCATAGGGGCGCATGCCCGCGGACAGCATCCGTTCGGTGCTGTGGCCACGCATGCCCGCGCTGGCCATCGCGAACATCGCCTCGGACGCGGCAGCCTGTTTTTCCGCGATCATGCGGAACGGCTCTCCGGGGGACTGGGTGATCAGGCCCATCATGCCGGCCATCCGCATGCCGATGACCATCTGCGCCTCGATCGCCATGCGCGAGAACTGGGTCACCAGACGAATCTGTGAAGCAGGAAGAATCATGGGGTTCATCGGAAAGCCTACTTTCTGGCGCATACACGTTTATCGCGCGATGTATCCAGCATGCCGCTGCAGCTGTCTTCTGACAACAAAAACGTTGCAGCAGAGTTCCGGAAATCGGCCCGAGGCAACTTGGCAATTCGCCCCTGCCATGTATAGAGGCAGGCTCATGACCCAGACCCTGACCCTCCGCCGCCCGGACGACTGGCACCTGCACCTGCGCGACGGCGCGATGCTGGCGGCCGTCGCCCCGCAGTCCGCAGGCTTCGGCCGCGCGATCATCATGCCGAACCTGGTGCCTCCGGTCACGACCGGCGCGCAGGCCGCGGCCTATCGCGACCGCATCCGCGCCGCCCTGCCGCCGGGGGCCGCGCTGGACCCGCAGATGACGCTGTACCTGACCGACACGACGGAGGCGGCGGACGTGATCGCGGCCTTCGATGCCGGCATCATCCGGGCGGTCAAGCTGTACCCGGCGGGCGCCACCACGAACAGCGCCTCGGGCGTGACCGATGTCGACCGCGTCCGCCCGGTGCTGGAGGCGATGGCGCATTCGGGCGTGACGCTCTGCGTGCATGGCGAGGTGACCGACCCGGCCATCGACATCTTCGACCGAGAGGCCGTGTTCATCGACACCGTCCTGGACCCGCTGCGCCGCAAGGTGCCGGGCCTGCGGGTGGTGATGGAACATATCACCACCGCCGAAGGCGTGGCCTATGCCCGCGCGGGCGGCGAGGATCTGGCCGCGACGATCACGACGCATCACCTGGTCATCAACCGCAATGCGATCCTGGCGGGCGGCATCCGGCCCCATTACTACTGCCTGCCCGTCGCCAAGCGCGAATCCCACCGGCTGGCCCTGCGCGCGGCCGCGACCTCGGGCGAGGCGACGTTCTTCCTGGGCACCGACAGCGCCCCCCATACCGATGCCGCGAAACTGCAGCCCTGCGGCTGCGCCGGCTGCTTCACCGCGCCCAACACCCTGTCGATCCTGGCGCAGGTGTTCCAGGATGACGGCGCGCTGGACCGGCTAGAGGCCTTCGCCAGCCTGAACGGCGCCGCCTTCTATCGCCTGCCTCCGAACGAGGACCGAGTCACCCTGACCCGCCGCGACACGCCCGTCGCCTATCCCACCCAGATCACCGCGGGCGACGAGACGGTCACCGTCTTCGACCCCGGTTTCCCCCTGCACTGGCATCCGGAGGACGCATGAGCCTGACCTTCCCCGCGCGCGACGAGATCGCCCGCCTGACCGCCCGGACGCTGCTGGAGATCAAGGCGGTCGACTTCAACGCCGCCCAGCCCTTCACCTATGCCTCGGGCCTCAAGGGTCCGACCTATGTGGATTGCCGCCGCATCATCAGCTTTCCCCGGGTCCGGGCGACCCTGATGGACTTCATGGCCGCGACCGTCATGCGCGACGCGGGCTTCGAGGCCTTCGACAACGTGGCGGGCGGCGAGACGGCGGGCATCCCCTTCGGCGCGCTGATGGCCGAACGGCTCGGCCTGCCGATGACCTATGTGCGCAAGAAGCCCAAGGGCTATGGCCGCAACGCCCGGATCGAGGGCGTGATGACCGAGGGCCAGCGGGTTCTGCTGGTCGAGGATCTGACCACCGATGGCGGCAGCAAGCTGTCCTTCGTCGATGCGATCCGCGAGACTGGGGCGACCTGCGCCCATACGGCGGTCATCTTCTACTACGGGATCTTCCCCGAGACCGTGCAGCGGCTGGCCGATCACGGCGTGGCGCTGCATCATCTCTGCACCTGGTGGGACGTGCTGGCCGAGGCCCGCGCGCAGGGCAGCTTCGACGCCGCGACCCTGGCCGAAGTCGAAGCCTTCCTGACCGATCCCCGGGCATGGCAGGCGGCAAACGGCTGAGGCCCGCTTATCCACAGCCTGTCCACAGATCCATGCACCGAAAACCGGACCCCGACGATTTCACCGCCCGGGCCTTTGCGCTAGACTGGCCCGAACCACAAGAAAGACAGGCAGCGACATGAGCGGATTGCGCGTGATCATCCCCGGCCAGGCCGAGGGCGCCGAGGACAAGCAGGCCATCCCCTTCTCGCTGGAGGCCGAACAGCAGCTTCTGGGCGCTTTGCTGACCAATAACGACGTCTTCGACCGGGTCAGCCAGATCATCAAGGCCGATCATTTCTATCACCCGGTCCATGCCCGCATCTTCGACATCTGCGCCGAACGCATCCGCCGCAACGCGCTGGCCAGCCCGGTCACGATCAAGGCCTTTCTGGACAATGATGACGGCCTGAAAGAGCTGGGCGGCCCCGCCTATCTGGCCCGCATGGCGGCCTCGGCGATCAGCGCCTATGCCGCGCGCGACTATGCCCAGATGATCCGCGAATTCGCCCTGCGGCGCGAGTTGATGATGCTGGGTCAGGACATCTCGGCCCGCGCCTCGTCGGTCGAGGTCGGCGACGATGCCGAGGAACAGATCAAGGCTGCCGAACAGACGCTCTACAAGCTGGGCGAGGCCGGCACGGCGGAGCGCGGCTTCCAGAGCTTCCTCAAGGCCGTCACCGGCGCCGTGCAGGTCGCCAATGCCGCCTATCAGCGCGATGGCAAGCTGTCGGGCATCTCGACCGGCCTCATCGACCTGGACGGCAAGATGGGCGGGTTGAACAATTCCGACCTGATCATCCTGGCCGGGCGCCCCTCGATGGGCAAGACGGCGCTGGCCACCAACATCGCCTTCAACATCGCCAAATGCCACAAGCTGGGCGAAAAGCCCGACGGCACGCAAGGGTCGGTCGAAGGCGGCGTCGTGGGCTTCTTCAGCCTCGAGATGTCGGCCGAACAGCTGGCCGCCCGCATCCTGTCCGAGGCCGCCGAAGTGCCAAGCGAACGCATCCGTTCGGGCAATATGGACGAGGGCGAGTTCCGCCGCTTCGTCGAGGCCGCGCATGCGCTGCAGAACTGCCCGCTCTTCATCGACGACACGCCGGCCCTGCCGATCAACCAGCTGGCCGCCCGGGCGCGCAAACTCAAGCGGACCCACGGTCTGGATGTGCTGATCGTCGACTACCTGCAGCTGCTGAAGGCCGCCACCGCCAAGGACAGCCGCGTGAACGAGGTCAGCGAGATCACCCAGGGGCTCAAGGCCGTCGCCAAGGAGCTGAACATCCCCGTCATCGCCCTGTCGCAGCTGTCGCGCCAGGTCGAGAACCGCGAGGACAAGCGCCCGCAGCTCAGCGACCTGCGCGAATCCGGCTCGATCGAGCAGGACGCCGACATCGTGATGTTCGTCTTCCGCGAGGAATACTACAAGGAACGCGAGAAGCCCTCGGACAGCGACCTGGACGCCATGGCCCGCTGGCAGCAGGTGATGGAGAATGTCCATGGCAAGGCCGAGGTGATCCTGGGCAAGCAGCGCCACGGCCCCATCGGCACGGTGGAACTGGCCTTCGAGGGCCAGTTCACCCGCTTCGGCAACCTCGCCCGCGACCGCCAGACCCAGTGGGACTGAGCCTGCCCGTCCCGGTCGCTACGATCGGGCTCCTGCTGGCCTCGAACGTCTTCATGACCATCGCGTGGTACGGTCATCTCAAGTTCAAGACGGCGCCGCTGGTCACGGTGATCTTCATCAGCTGGGGCATCGCCTTCTTTGAATACCTGATGCAGGTCCCCGCCAACCGCATGGGCTACGGGTATTTCAGCGCCGCCCAGCTGAAGACGATCCAGGAGGTCATCAGCCTCTCGGTCTTCGCGATCTTCTCCTGGATCTATCTGGGCGAAAAACTCGGCTGGCAGCATGGCGTCGGCTTCTCGCTGATCTGCCTCGGCGCCTGGTTCATCTTCCACGACTTCGGCTGACCGCCCGCAGCCCGCCCCTTTCATCTTGGCCCAAATATCCCCGCCGGAGGCCCTTCCTTCGACACCTCAGGCCAACACCCGTTCCCGGCCGCGGGGGGGCGCGGGGGGCCGGCCCCCCGCCGTCGCGGGACGCAAATCCTCGGCCCGCTCTGGCGCCCCGCCCGGCCGCGCGCTAAGCACGGATCGCGGGCCATTCTGCAGATCATGCAAACCTCCCGCCGACAGGAGGTCTGATGCTGCGCACCCCGCCCCACATGCTGACACTGGTGGCCCTTTCCGGCGTCTCGGCCCTGTCGATGAACGTGTTCCTGCCCTCGCTGCCCGGCATGGCCCGGGATTTCGACGTCGAGTACGGGGTGATGCAGCTTTCGGTCTCGGCCTATATCGGCGCCAGCGCGGTGCTGCAGCTTCTGGGCGGCCCGCTCAGCGACCGGTTCGGGCGCAGGCCCGTGGTCATCTGGGGGCTGATCGGCTTCCTCTTCGCCACCATCGGCACGCTTCTGGCCACGACCGCGACCACCTTCCTGATCTTCCGCCTGCTGCAATCGGTCATCACCGTCTGTATGCTGGTGCCCCGCGCCGTGGTGCGCGACCTCTACGAGGGCGACCAGGCGGCCTCGATGCTGGGCTATGTCACCATGGGCATGGCGGTGGTGCCGATGATGGCCCCGGTCTTCGGCGGCGTGCTGGACGAGGCCTTCGGCTGGCAGGCCAATTTCGCGGTCATGGGCCTGCTGGGTCTGGCGGTGCTGGTACTGGCCTGGCGCGACATGGGCGAGACCGTGCGCGGCGGCGGGCTGGCGCTGCACCTGCAATGGGCGAACTATCCAATCCTCGCGCGCTCGCACCGCTTCTGGGGCTATTGCCTGGCGGCCACGCTCTCCTCGGGGGCGTTCTTCGCCTATCTGGGCGGCGCGCCCTTCGTGGGCGAGCAGATCTTCGGCCTGACGCCCGCGCAGGTGGGCTACTGGTTCGCCGCCCCCTCGATCGGCTACATCACCGGCAATTTCCTGTCGGCACGCTTCTCGCCCAGGCTGGGGCTGAACCTGATGATCCTGATGGGCGCGGTCATCTGCACCGCCGCGCTGACGCTGGCGCTGGCCGTCGATCTGGCGGGCCATATCCGCCCGCTGGCCTTCTTCGGCGCCATCGCGGTCATGGGCCTGGGCAACGGCATGGTCCTGCCCAATGCCAATGCCGGGATGATGAGCGTGCGGCCCGAACTGGCGGGCACAGCCTCGGGCCTGGGCGGCGCGCTGGCGGTGGGCGGCGGGGCGGCGCTGTCGGCGCTGGCCGGCACGCTGCTGCAGCCGGGCAGCGGGGCCACGCCGCTTCTGGCGATCATGGCGGCCTCGGCCCTGGGCTCGCTGGTGGCGATCGGATGGGTCTACCGCCGCGAATCGCATCTGGTCGGCGCGGCCTGACCCTCTTGCCCGACAGGCTTTGCAACGGCTAGGACTTGGTTTGCAAAGAACGGGGGGCACCATGGCCACGCAGAAGATCTATGCCGGCAGCGCGCTGCGCGAGACCCGGTCCCGCGCCGTCCTGACGCAGCGCCGCTTCGCCGAGAAGCTGGGCGTGTCCCTGCCCTATCTCTCGCAGATGGAGAACAACCACCGCCCCATCAGCGCGGGCGTGCTGTTGCGCCTGGCGCAGGAATTCGGCACCGACCTGACCACGCTGGCGGCGGGCGACGCCGAACGCATGGTCATCGACATGCAGGAGGCGCTGGCCGATCCACTCTTCGACGGCACCCCGCCGCTGGCCGACCTGCGGCTGGCCGCCACCAATGCCCCGGTGTTGGCCCGCGCCTTCCTGGACCTCTACCGCGCCCATCGCGAGGGGCAGGAGCGTCTGGCCGCGCTGGACGAGGCCATCGGCGCGGCCAGCCAGAACAGCCTGTCCACCCCGTGGGAGGAGGTGCGCGACTTCTTCCACTATTGCGACAACTACATCGACGCGGTGGACCGCGCCGCCGAACGCTTCGCCTGCCCCGACGGGCGGCGCGGCGATCCCTGGCAGCTGGCCACCGCCGCGCTGGCCGAACGCGGCATCCGCGTGCAACTGACCGAACTGCCCGCGGCCTCGGTCTTTCGCCGCGACGGCGACCGCCTGCTGGTCAACGACACCGCCGAGGCGCCCACGCGGGCCTTCCAGCTGCTGCATCTGGTGGCGCTGGAGCATCAGGGCGACCTGCTGGAGGCGACGCTGGATCTGGCCCGCTTCCGCAGCCCCACCGCCCGGCAGATCGCCCGGCTCGGGCTGGCCAACTATTTCGCCGGGGCCGCGCTCATGCCCTATCGCCCCTTCCTGGCCGCCGCCTTGGCCGAGCGTCACGACCTGGAACGGCTGGCCCATCTGTTCGGCGCCTCGCTGGAACAGGTGGCGCACCGGCTGTCGACCCTGCAGCGTCCCGGCGCCAAGGGGGTGCCGCTGTTCTTCGTGCGCGTCGATCAGGCGGGCACCATCACCAAGCGCCATTCCGCCACCCGGCTGCAATTCGCGCGCTTCGGCGGCGCCTGCCCGCTGTGGAACGTGCACCAGGCCTTCGAGCAGCCGGGCCGCTTCCTGCGCCAGCTGGCCGAGACGCCCGACGGGGTGCGCTATCTGCTGCTGGCGCGCGACGTGTCGAAACATGCGGGCGCCTTCAATGCCCCGGTGCGCCGTTTCGCGATCGGTCTGGGGGTCGAGGTGACCCATGCGACCGGCATGGTCTATGCCGACGGGCTGGACCTGACCCGCCCCCGGGCCTTCGAGCCGATCGGAATCTCGTGCCGGATCTGCCCGCGCCGCGACTGCCACCAGCGATCCGTGCCGCCGATCGACCGCGCGCTGCGGATTCCGCAGGATCGCAACGGGCCGCTCCCCTATGAAATTGCGTAACTAATTACAAACGGTTCATTTAATTCGGCGGTTCCTTGCCGAGAAAGGCAGGGTTCCGCCAACGCGCGGAACCGGGCCCGCGGGCATGTTGCCAACTGGGCACGGCTGCTGTTTACCGATGGGCGTACGGAACCAACGCGCCACCGACCCAGAAACAGGCGTGCTTTCGGGGGACAATATCGGACAATGACGGTGATGGATCGACTGAACGCGTCGCTTGAAAAGTGGCTGCCCGAGCAACGGCTTTTCCTTCGGTCCGACGACACCACGCGCTTTGTCCGCCTGCGCCCCCTCACCCAGGCCGTCGGCATCAGCGGCATCACCCTGATCTTCGGCTGGACGCTGGTCGCCAGCTCGTTCTTGGTGATCGATGCGGTGGGTTCCGGCCAGTCCCGCGACCAGATCCAGCGCAGCCAAGCCGCCTTCGAGGAGCGCCTGGAGCTGCTGCAGGCCGAACGCGACGCCCGCGCGGCCGAGGCGCTGGCCGCGCAGTCCCGCTTCGCCGTCGCGCTGGAGCAGGTGTCGCAGATGCAGACCCAGCTTCTGTCCTCGGAGGAAAGCCGCCGCGAGATGGAGACGGGCCTGGCCGCCGTCCAGTCGACCCTGCGCGACACACTGGCCGATCGCGACCCGGTCCTGGCCACGGCCGCCCCCGATGCCCCCGACCGGGCCGAGGAGTTTTCGGTCGCGCTGGACATCCTGTCGGGCGAATTGCGCAGCGCCGCCGACCAGCGTGTGGAGGCCGAACATGACGCCGAATCCGCCCGCCTGACCGCGCAGGAGCTGACCGTCGAGCGCGACCAGATCCTGGCCCGCAACGACGAGATCCTGTCGCAGCTGGAAAGCGCCGTGACCGTCTCCGTGGCGCCCCTGGACGAGGTCTTCCGCAATGTCGGCATGAACCCCGACGACGTGCTGCGCACCATCCGCAGCGGCTATTCGGGCCAGGGCGGTCCGCTGACTCCGATGTCCTATTCGACCCGCGGCAATGCCGCGCTGAGCGAGGGCGAGACGAAGGCCCGGCAGATCATCGTGACGCTGGACCAGATGAACACCTACCGCATCGCCATCGAGAAGCTGCCGCTGGCGATGCCCGTCACGCAGAACTTCCGCTATACCTCGGGCTTCGGGCGCCGGTGGGGCCGCATGCACCAGGGCATCGACATGGCCGGTCCCGTGGGCACGCCGATCCACACCACGGGCGACGGCGTCGTGACCTTCGCGGGCCGCAGCGGCGCCTATGGCAACCTCATAAAGATCAGCCACGAACTGGGCACCGAGACCCGCTATGCCCACCTGAACCGCATCCATGTGAAAGTTGGCGATCGGGTGTCGCAAGGAGAGCGGATCGGTGATATGGGGAATACCGGACGTTCGACCGGACCGCACCTGCATTACGAGGTGCGCATGAACGGTCGGGCCGTGGACCCGATGAGCTTCATCAAGGCAGCAGACAATGTTCAGTAAGACCCGCGTGACCGAGACCCGACCCGCCCAGACCCCCGCCGCGCCCGCCGACGCCCCCGCAGCCGCGCCAGACCGCAGCGCCGAGATGCAGCCCGCGCCCGCCGCGGCCGCGCCCCGCGCCCGCGTCTCTCCCTCGGTCCTGTCCCCGGACCTGACGGTGACGGGCAACATCAAGACGCAGGGCGACATCACCATCGAAGGCACGGTCGAGGGCGACATCCGCGCCCATCAGCTGACCATCGGCGAGACGGCCACCATCAAGGGCGAGATCGTCGGCGACGACGTGATCGTGCATGGCCGCGTCGTGGGCCGCGTGCGCGGCCTCAAGGTCCGCCTGACCGCCTCGGCCCGGGTCGAGGGCGACATCATCCACAAGACCATCGCCATCGAATCGGGCGCCCATTTCGAGGGTTCGGTCCAGCGTCAGGAAGACCCGCTCAGCAATGGCGGTACCAAGAAGCTGGCCCCGCCGATGGTCGACTGACCGGCCCCACCCTCGCGCTGATCAGGTCCGCCCCGGCGGGCCTTTTTCATGCGCGCGCGTCAGCCGTAGCTGCGGCGCAGCGCCTCGGCGATGGGGGGTGTCACGAACTTCGACACGTCGCCGCCAAGCCGCGCGATCTCCTTGACCAGCTTGGAGGCGATGGCCTGCCGCCGGGCATCGGCCATCATGAATACCGTCTCGATGCTGCTGTCCAGCGCGCGGTTCATGCCGACCATCTGGAACTCGTATTCGAAATCGGCCACCGCGCGCAGCCCGCGCACGATGATGCTGGCCCCCACGTCGCGGGCGCAGTCGATCAGCAGGTTCTCGAACGGATGGACGACGATCTCGCCGCCGGTCGTGGCGACGATGGCATCGCATTCCGCCTGCACCATCGCCACGCGGGCCTCCAGATCGAACAGAGGGCCCTTGTCGCGGTTGATCGCCACCCCGATGACCAGCCGGTCGACCAGCGCCATGGCGCGCTGGATGATGTCGATATGGCCAAGCGTGATCGGATCGAACGTGCCGGGATAAAGGCCGATGCGCATGAAGATCGCGTCCTTGGGTCAGGGTCCTGTTGCCACAGGCAAAGCGCATTTTCGCCGCGATTGCAAGGTTGTGACCGACCGCGACCCCGCGTCACGCGCCCATGATCATGCCCGTCAGCGCCTCGCGTTCGGCCGCCAGTTCCTTCAGGCGCCCGCTGACCGCATCCCCGATCGAGATCACGCCCAGCATGTCGCCCTGCTCGTCCACCACCGGCATGTGGCGGAACCGGCCCTCGGTCATCCGCTCCAAGATGGTCAGCGCGTCCTCTCCGGTGGTGCAGGTCTGCACTTGGGTCGTCATCACCCCGCCGATGGGCTTGGACAGCACATCGACGCCGTGCTTGCCCAGCTGCCGCACGATGTCGCGCTCCGACAGGATGCCGTCGGGACGCCGCCCGTCCTGCGACACGACCACCGCGCCGATGCGCTTTTCCGCCAGGATCCGGGCCGCCTCGCCAAGCGTGATGTCCGGGGTGATCGTCACGATCGACCCGGAATCGATCCACGGCTTGGCGGTATCCGATTTCATCGACAACAGATGCTTGACCAGCATGATGGGCCCCTTCGGCTTGGATCCCAACATCATTTTCGCCGAATCGTCCCGCGTCAAGTCCCACGAACGGGGCACGGTCCCAGCAGCCCCTCGAGGCGCAGCACTTCGGCACGGATGCCCTGCGCCAAGGCGTCGGCCAGAAGGCTGAGGCGGCGCGAGGCCCGGTCGTCGGCATGCCGGATCAGCCAGAAGCTGCGCCGCAGCGCGATGCGGTCGGTCAGGATCCGCTGCAGCCCCGGCGCGAAGGGGATGGCAAAGTCGTGCACGATCCCCAACCCCGCCCCGGCCCGCACCGCCTGCATCTGCACCGCCACGGAATTCGAGCTGATCTGCGCCACCTCCATCCCGGTCGCGGACAGATAGTCCAGCTCGCGGTCGAAGATCATGTCGGGGATATAGCTGATCATCCGGTGCCCCTTCAGATCGGCCAGATCGCGCAGCGGCGGATGGCGCGCCAGATAGTCCCGATGCCCGGCCAGATGCAGCTGGTAATCCACCAGCCGCTGCACCATCAGCCGCCCGGTATCCGGCGGCGACACCGCAATCGCCATGTCGGCCTCGCGCCGCGTCAGGTTCACCACCCGCGGCAGGGCGACGATCTGCACCTCCAGCCCCGGATGGGCGTCGCACAGGTCGCGCGCCACCTGCGGCAGCAGGTAGTTCGCGCAGCCGTCCGGCGCCCCGATGCGCAGCTGCCCGGTGATCCCCGCCTCGGCCCGCACCGCCTCGGACGCGGCGGTCGCGGCCAGTTCGGCGGCCTCGGACGGGGCCACCAGCCGCGCGCCCTCGGCGGTCAGGGCATAGCCCTGCGGCGTCTTGAGGAACAGCGCCGCCCCCACCGCCGCCTCCAGCCGCGCGATGCGCCGCCCCACGGTCGAGGCGTCCATGGCCAGCCGCCGCCCCGCCCCCGACAGGCTCTCCGTCCGCGCCACCGCCAGAAAGATGCGCAGGTCGTCCCAGTCCATCGCGCCCCCTTTGCAGAACCGCAAAACCCTTTTGCCACCATTCCCCTTTGCACCGCATTTCCGCAAGGCTAGGGTTCGGCCAAACCACAGGAGGATGCCATGCGCGAGATACATCACTGGATCGACGGTCAGGAGTACAAGGGCACGTCGGGCCGCTTCGCCGATGTCTTCAACCCCGCCACTGGCGAGGTGCAGGCCCGCCTGTCGCTGGCCACCAAGGCCGAGCTGAACCATGCCGTGGCGCAGGCCGCCAAGGCCCAGGTCGCATGGGGCGCCACCAACCCGCAGCGCCGCGCCCGGGTGATGATGGCCTTCGTGGGGCTGATCAACCGCGACATGGACAAGATGGCCGAGGTCCTGTCCTCGGAACATGGCAAGACCTTCGCCGACGCCAAGGGCGACATCCAGCGCGGGCTGGAGGTGATCGAGTTCTGCATCGGCGCCCCCCACCTGCTCAAGGGCGACTTCACCGACAGCGCCGGTCCCGGCATCGACATGTATTCCATGCGCCAGCCCTTGGGCGTGGTGGCGGGCATCACGCCCTTCAACTTCCCCGCCATGATCCCGCTGTGGAAGATGGGCCCGGCGCTCGCCTGCGGCAACGCGATGATCCTCAAGCCGTCCGAGCGCGACCCCTCGGTGCCGCTGATGCTGGCCAAACTGCTGCAAGAGGCGGGCCTGCCCGACGGCGTGCTGCAGGTGGTCAACGGCGACAAGGACAGCGTCGACGCGATCCTCGACAACGAGACGGTGCAGGCGGTGGGCTTCGTGGGCTCGACGCCCATTGCGCAGTACATCTACGAACGCGCCGCCCAGAACGGCAAGCGCGCGCAATGCTTCGGCGGCGCCAAGAACCACATGATCATCATGCCCGATGCCGACCTGGACCAGGCGGCGGATGCGCTGATCGGGGCGGGCTACGGGGCGGCGGGCGAACGCTGCATGGCGATCTCGGTCGCGGTGCCGGTGGGCGAGGCCACCGCCGACGCGCTGATCGAGAAGCTGATCCCGCGCATCGAGAAGCTGAAGGTCGGCCCCTGGACCGCCGGGACCGACATCGACTACGGCCCGGTCGTGACCAAGGCCGCCAAGGAGAACATCCTGCGCCTCGTGCAGACCGGCATCGACCAGGGCGCCGATCTGGTCGTCGACGGCCGCGACTTCAACCTGCAGGGCTACGAGGACGGCTTCTTCGTGGGCCCGCATCTCTTCGACCGCGTGACGCCCGACATGGACATCTACCGGACCGAGATCTTCGGCCCCGTCCTGACCACCGTCCGCGCCGCCAGCTACGAGGAGGCGATCGGCCTGGCCATGGACCACGAATACGGCAACGGCACGGCCATCTACACCCGCGACGGCGACACCGCGCGCGACTTCGCCAGCCGCATCAACATCGGCATGGTCGGCATCAACGTCCCCATCCCGGTGCCGCTGGCCTATCACACTTTCGGCGGCTGGAAGAAATCCGGCTTCGGCGACCTGAACCAGCACGGCCCGGACGCGTTCCGCTTCTACACGCGCACCAAGACCGTGACCGCGCGCTGGCCCTCGGGGATCAAGGAAGGCGGAGAGTTCAACTTCAAGGCAATGGACTGACCTCTTCATCTTGGCAGAAATATCCCGCAGGGGGTCCGGGGGGCGCGCAAGCCCCCCGGCACTCGCGGGACGCAAAACCCCCCAAGGCACCACGCGACCACGGCTCCCACCGACAGGGCCCCGAATGACACAAGACCCCGACTTCACCCTCGGCATCGAGGAAGAATACCTGCTCGTCGATGCCACCAGCTTCCAGCTGGCTGCCGCGCCCCCGGCGCTCATGGCAGCTTTGGCCGACGATCTGGGCGATCAGGTCAGCCCGGAATTCCTGCGCTGCCAGATCGAGATCGGCACCCCCGTCGCCCCTGACATCCGCCAGGCGGGCGACCTGCTGCGCCATCTGCGCGCGACGGTCGCCACCCGCGCGGCGGAACACGGTCTGGCGCCGATCTCGGCCTCGTGCCACCCCTTCGCCGACTGGCGCCAGCAGGACCATACCGACAAGGACCGCTACAACCAGCTGTCGCGCGACATGGGCGGGGTGGCGCGGCGCATGCTGATCTGCGGCATGCATGTCCATGTGGGCATTCCCGATCCGGCGCAGCGGATCGACCTGATGGGACAGATGGCCTATTTCCTGCCGCATCTGCTGGCGCTGTCGGCCTCCAGCCCCTTCTGGTTGGGGCAGGACACGGGGCTCGCGTCCTACCGCACCACGGTCTTCGGCGACATGCCCCGCACCGGCCTGCCCCCGGCCTTCGGCTCTTGGGCCGAATTCGAGCGCTCGGTCGCGGCGCTCACCGATCTGGGCATCCTCGAGGACAGCTCCAAGATCTGGTGGGACCTGCGCCCCAGCAGCAAGTATCCGACGCTGGAGACCCGAATCTGCGACGCCTGCCCGCATGTCGAGGATGCGCTGACCTTGGCGGCGCTGACCCAGGCGACCCTGCGCATGCTGTGGCGCCTGTCGCGCAGAAACCAGCGCTGGCAGCAATACGAGCCCTTCCTCTTGAACGAGAACCGCTGGCGCGCCGCCCGCTACGGCACGACCGAGGGGTTGATCGACTTCGGCGCGGGCGCCATCCTGCCCTTCGACCGCATCGCCGAGGACTGGCTGGAGCTGATCGCCGAGGATGCCGATGCCCTAGACAGCCAGCCCTTCGTCGCGCGGCTGCGCGGGATGGTGGCGGGCGGCACCTCGGCGCAGGCGCAGCGCGACGTGGCCGCCCGCGCCCGCGCCGCCGGGGCCAGCGAGGACGAGTCACTGCAGGCCGTTGCCCGCCACCTGACCGAGGCGTTCCGCCGCGACCTGTGACATGCGGGGTTGCAACAATCCTGCAACATCTGCCACCTACACACTGACCAATTCACGGCCGCCGGGGAGGGAGACCGCATGGATTTCGCAATGACCGAGGAACAGCAGGCCATCTTCGACATGGCCCGCGACTTCGGCCAGACCCGCATCGCACCGCATGCGCGGGACTGGGAACGGCAGGGCACCATCCCGCGCGACCTGTGGCCCGACGTGGCGGCCCTGGGTCTGGGCGGCATCTTCGTCTCCGAGGAGCAGGGCGGCGCGGGCCTGTCGCGGCTGGACGGGACGCTGATCTTCGAGGCGCTGGCGATGGCCTGCCCCTCGGTCGCCGCGTTCCTGTCGATCCACAACATGTGCGGCGGGATGATCGACCGCTTCGGATCGGCCGAGGACCGCCAGGCCTGGCTGCCCGGCCTTTGTGCGATGACGACGGTGTTCAGCTATTGCTTGACCGAACCGGGCAGCGGCTCGGACGCGGCGGCGCTGCGCACGCGGGCCGACCGGACGGACGAGGGCTGGCGCATCAACGGCACCAAGGCCTTCATCTCGGGCGGCGGCTATTCGGATGCCTATGTCACCATGCTGCGCACCGGGGCCGAGGGGCCGCGCGGGATCAGCACGGTGATCGTGCCCACCGATGCCCCGGGCCTGTCCTTCGGCGCGCCCGAGGACAAGATGGGGTGGCGCGCCCAGCCCACGACGCAGGTGCAGTTCGACGACTGCACCGTCCCCGCCGCCAACCTGCTGGGCGACGAGGGCCGGGGCTTCGCCTATGCGATGGCGGGCCTGGACGGCGGGCGCCTGAACATCGCCGCCGCCGCCTTGGGGGGCGCGCAGGCGGCGCTGGACGCGACACTGACCTATATGGGCGACCGGCAGGCCTTCGGGCAGGCGCTGGACCGCTTCCAGGCCCTGCAGTTCCGCCTGGCCGAGATGGAGACCGCGCTGCAGTCCAGCCGCATCTTCCTGCGGCAGGCGGCGTGGAAGCTGGACCAAGGCGCGCCCGACGCCTCGAAATTCTGCGCCATGGCCAAGCTGCATGTCACCGACCGCGCCTTCGAGGTGGCCAACCAGTGCCTGCAGCTGCATGGGGGCTATGGCTATCTGGCCGATTACGGGATCGAGAAGATCGTGCGCGACCTGCGCGTCCACCAGATCCTGGAGGGCACGAACGAGATCATGCGCCTGATCATCAGCCGCGCCATGATCGCGGACCGGGGGTAGGGCATGGACGATCTGGACATCCGCATCGCGGGCCGGGCGGGCCGCATCACCCTGACCCGCGAACGGGCGCTGAACGCGCTGACCCATGATATGGCGCAGGCCCTTCATCGGGCGCTGGACGGCTGGCGCGACGATCCCGCCGTGGCGCTGGTCGTCATCGACGCGGCAGGCGACCGGGCCTTCTGCGCGGGCGGCGACATCGCGGCGGTCTTTCATGCGGGCATGGCGGGCGATCATCAGCTGGGCCGCGACTTCTTTCGCGACGAATACCGCATGAACGCGGCCATCGCGACCTTCCCCAAGCCCATCGTGGCCTTCATGCAGGGCTTCGTCATGGGCGGTGGCGTGGGGGTCGGCGGCCATGCCAGCCACCGGATCGTCGGTGACACGACCCGGATCGCCATGCCCGAAAGCGGCATCGGCCTGATCCCCGACGTGGGCGGCAGCTGGCTGCTGGGCCGCGCGCCGGGCCGGATCGGCGAATACCTGGCACTGACCGGCGCGCGGATGGGCCCGGGCGATGCGATCCATGCGGGCTTTGCCGATCTCTACATCCCCGAGGCGGACTGGCCCGACCTGATTGCCCGGCTGGAGCGGGACGGCGACGTCTTCGCCCTGACCGGCCAGCCCGTCCCGGCGGCGGTGCTGGACCGGCGCGACCTGTCGGCCTTCGGCGGGCGGCACCTGCCCGACATCGTCGCCGCGCTGGAGGCGGCAGGCGACGACGAGGCGCTGGCGGCCCTGCGGCGGAACTCTCCGCTGTCGATGGCGGCGGGGCTGGCGCTGGTCCGGGCCGCGCGGGCCGACCACCGGATGCAGCAGTCGCTGACCCGCGAATACCGCTTCACCGCCCGCGCCACCGCCGAGAGCGACTTCCTGGAAGGCGTGCGCGCGCAGATCATCGACAAGGACCGCAGCCCGCGCTGGCAGGCGGGCGCGGACGAGGACAAGGTGCGCGCCCTGCTGGCGCCGCTGGATCAGGACGACTTGCTGTGGGAGGACGCGGAATGAGGATCACCGTCATCGGACTGGGCAACATGGGCGCGCCCATGGCCGCCAATCTGGCCGCCGCCGGGCACGCGGTCAAAGGCTTCGACACCGCGGCCCCCATGCCGCCGGGCGTGAGTGCCGCCGCCAGCGCCGCCGAGGCCGTGGGCGAGGCCGAGGTCGTCGTGACGATGCTGCCGAACGGCGCCATCCTGCGGGCGGTGGCCGACCAGATCATCCCGGCCATGACGCCGGGCGCGCTTCTGTGCGACTGCTCGACGGTCGACGTGGACAGCGCCCGGGCCGTGGCGGACCTCGCGCGAGCGGCGGGCCTCGGGGCGCTGGACGCGCCGGTCTCGGGCGGGATTGGCGGGGCGCAGGCCGGGACGCTGACCTTCATGGTCGGAGGCCGGCCCGAGGATTTCACGCGCATGGAGCCGCTGTTCGGGATCATGGGCCAGAAATCCGTGCATTGCGGCGACAGCGGGGCGGGCCAGGCGGCCAAGATCTGCAACAACATGATTTTGGGCGTGACCATGATCGCCACCTGCGAGGCCTTCGGCCTGGCCGACAGGCTGGGGCTGGACCGGCAGAAGATGTTCGACGTCGTCTCGACCAGCTCGGGCTACAGCTGGTCCATGAACGCCTATTGCCCGGCGCCGGGCGTCGGCCCGACCTCGCCCGCCGACAACGGCTACAAACCCGGCTTCGCGGCCGAGCTGATGCTGAAGGACCTGACGCTGGCGCGGCAGGCCGCCGAATCGTCGGGAGCCGAGACGCCGATGGGCGCGATGGCCCGGCAGCTCTACGAGGATTTCGTGCAGCATCAGGGGGGGGCCGGACGCGACTTTTCCGCCATGTTGACACGGTTCCAGACCGTACCATCCTGACGCGGGACTTGTCGGGCCCGGGCATTTGACTTTTGATGCCGGGCGATGGCGATACGACGGATCTTCACGACGCGGCGGGGCAGGCTGATCTGCGTCCTCGGCCTTCTGGGGGCCGCCGGTGGCTATGCGCTGTCGGGAACCGACGCCTGCCAGGCCAAGGCGCAGGAACCCGCCGTCTATCCCGTCGTGGGCGAAACCCCCTCGCCCGACCAGATCCGCCTGATCGACAATCCCGGCAGGGTCGGGCTGGGCCCGGGCCATCCCGGCAGCCGCTTTGCCATCGTCGCGGGCCATCTGGTCCGCATCGATGCGGTCACGGGCCGAATCCAGTCCATCCTCCGGCCCCTGCCCCACCTGCCCGACTGAGGCATTCCTGCCATATGCATGGCCGCCATGCATCGACATGCGGAACAGTTGACCCCATGTCGTGTTGGACCCAGAGCAATCTCGAGGACAAGATGACGCCGCTGCACCCCTTTGCTGCCGTGGCGGCAGGGGCCATGATGGGTCTTGCCGCGCTGACAGCACCCTTCTCCGTGACCCAACCCGGCGCGGCCGACTGGCCGCCCTGCCCCGAGGCCTGCGTGACGGCCGCCGCGACCGCCAGCCCCGAGGTCGGCGATGTTGTCACCATGGCGCGGCTGCACATCATCACCCATCCCGGCCGCTACGGCCTGTCCGACCCCCCCAAGGGCGAGCATTTTGCCGTGCTGGACGGGCGTCTGGTGCGGATCCATGCCGAGACGCTCAAGGTACGCTCGGTCCTGCGGCCGATCACTGTCATCCTCGACTGAGCGTCGTCAGCCGTCCAGCAGGGCGCGCGCGGCCTCGGTCGCGGCCTCGGTGACGCGGTCGCCGGACAGCATCCGCCCGATCTCGGCCACACGCTCGGGCGCGGACAGCGCCACCACGGTCGAGGTCGTCATCCCCTCGGAGACCGACTTCGACACCCGGAAATGCACCGCCCCCAGGGCCGCGACCTGCGGCGAGTGGGTGATGACCAGCACCTGGGCACCTTGGGCCAGCGCCTGCAGGCGGCGGCCCACCGCATCGGCGGTCGCCCCGCCCACGCCGCGGTCGATCTCGTCGAAGATCATCACCAGTGCATCGTTGCCGCGCGCCAGGCAGACCTTCAGCGCCAGAAGAAAGCGCGACAGCTCCCCGCCCGAGGCGATCTTGTCCAAGGGCCCCGACGGCGCGCCGGGGTTCGTGGCGACCGTGAAGGCGACCGTGTCGCGCCCCTCGGGGCCGGGATCTCCGGGCGAGACGACGGTCAGGAAGACCGCGCGCTCCATCTTCAGCGGGATCAGCTCGCCGGTCACGGCGGCGTCCAGCCGGGTCGCGGCCTCGGTCCGGGCGGTGGTCAGCGCGGCGGCGGCGGCGTCATAGGCGGCCTCGGCCTCGCGGGCGGCGGCCTTCAGCGCGGCCATCTGCGCCTCGCCGGCATCGATCCGCTCCAGCCGGTCGCGCAGCTGCCCGGCCAGACCGGCCAGGTCGTCGGGCAGGATGTCGTGCTTGCGGGCCAGCGCGCGCAGGGCGAACAGCCGCTCCTCGGTGCTTTCCAGCGCCGAGGGGTCGAAATCCAGCGCCGACAGCGCGTCCTCGATGCCCTGCGTCGCCTCGCCCAGCTCGATCAATGCGCGCGACAGGGCGGCCAGCGGCGCGTCCAGACGACCCTCGGCCTGGGCCGCGGCGCCCTCCAGCCAGCGGGCGGCATCGACCATCGCGGTCTCGGCGCCGTTGCCGCCCAGCATCTGCAGCGCACGGGCCACGTCGTCGCGGATGCGCTCGGCCCCCTGCATGGCGCGGCGGGCGATGTCCAGACGCTGCTCCTCGCCGGGTTCGGGGGACAGCTTGTCCAGCTCGGCCACGGCGTGGCGCAGATAGTCCTCT
The DNA here is from genome assembly GCF_004683865.2 of Paracoccus liaowanqingii. Classification (NCBI taxonomy): domain Bacteria; kingdom Pseudomonadati; phylum Pseudomonadota; class Alphaproteobacteria; order Rhodobacterales; family Paracoccaceae; genus Paracoccus; species Paracoccus liaowanqingii. The sequence goes on from NZ_CP038439.1 coordinate 2,366,563, forward strand.
TCCTGTCGGGCCGCGGCAAGCGCTGCCTCGGCCTCGGCCAGCGCCCGCGCCGTCTCGCGCCGCGCGGTCCAGGCGGCGCGCACGGGCGTCAGGTCCATGGCCCCGAAGGCATCCAGCAGCGCCCGGTGGCCGCGCGGGTTCAGCAGGCCCCGGTCGTCATGCTGGCCGTGCAGTTCCACCAGCACCTCGGACAGCTGCCGCAGCACCTCGCCCGAGACGCGGCGGTCGTTCACCCAGCCCGTCTTGCGCCCGTCCAGCCCGTTGGTGCGGCGCAGGATCAGCTCGCCCTCCTCGACGGTGATGCCCGCCCCGGCCAGGATCTCGCGCGCGGGATGGATGTCCGGCAGATCGAACACCGCCTGCACCTCGCCCTGCACCGCGCCCTGGCGCACCAGCTCGGCGCGCGAGCGCCAGCCCAGCACGAAGCCCAGGCAGTCCAGCAGGATCGACTTGCCCGCCCCCGTCTCGCCGGTCAGCACGTTCAAGCCCGGACCGAAGGCCAGGTCCAGCCGGTCGATCAGCAGCATGTCGCGGATGTCGAGCGATCTCAGCATGGGACGGCGCGCGGCCGGATCTGCATTACAGCCAGCGCCCCTGGATGGTCTGACGATAGACGTTGCTCAGCCAGTTGTCGCCGCGCACCTCGGGCGACAGCCCGCGCCCGCGCAGCTGGCGGAAGGCGTCGTCGTAGAAGGGCGAGGACTGGAAGTTGTGGCCCAGGATCGCGCCCGCCGTCTGCGCCTCGTCGGGCAGGCCAAGCGCCAGATAGGCCTCGACCAGACGCAGCAGCGCCTCGGGGGTCTGGGTGGTGGTCTGGAACTCCTCGACCACGACGCGGAAGCGGTTCACCGAGGCCGCGTAATGCCCCTGCTTGAGGTAGTAGCGCCCGATCTCCATCTCTTTCGCGGCGAGGTGGTCGAAGGCCAGGTCGAACTTGAGGATCGCGCTGCGGGCATATTCGCTGTCGGGATACTGCTCGATCACCGTGCGCAGGCCCTGCAGGGCCTGGAAGGTCAGACCCTGGTCGCGGCCCACGTCGTCGATCTGGTCGTAATAGGACAGCGCCAGCAGATATTGCGCATAGGCCGCATCCTCGTCGCCGGGATAGCTGTCCAGAAAGCGCTGCGCGGCGCCGCGCGCCTCTTCGTAGTTGCCGGCGCGGTGGTTGCCATAGGCCTGCATGATCAGCGCGCGCCGCGCCCATTCGGAATAGGGATAGAGCCGCTCGATCTCGCTGAAATAGAAGACGGCATCGGCGGGCTTGCCGCTGTTCTCCAGCTCGAACTCGCCGCGCTTGTAGATGTCCTCGGCGGTGAACTGGTCCAGGTTCTGCCGCAGCGCCGCGTCGCGGTCGCCGGCGCAGCCCGTCAGGACCAGACCCGCCAGCGCCGCAGCCATCACCGAAGCCGACAATTTCGAGCCCGCCATCTTCACCCTGCCCTGCAATTTCTGCCGCCCCGCATCCCCTCGGGGCCGCGCTGCCGGCATCCTCTAGCACAGAACATCAGGGGGCGCAAAATGGCAATCCGTTGAATTCCGCGTGGGCGCGGGCCCGTCCCCGCGGCAGGCCGCGACCGGACGGGCGGGGCCCGTCACTCGGCGGCAATGGCGGCCGCGGGGTTGTGCAGGGCATAGCCCGCGACGCCGGCACCGGGCAGGCGATCCTCCAGCTCGGGGCTGCACAGCTCCCAGGCCCAGGCCGTGGGATCGGCGAACAGCGCCCGCAGCAGGCGGTTGGTCATCGCATGTCCGGCGCGGTGGCCGGTGTAGCGCGCCAGCAACGGCGCCCCGGCCAGCGCCAGATCGCCGGTGGCGTCCAGCATCTTGTGGCGCACGGCCTCGTCCGCATGGCGCAGGCCGCCGGGGGTCAGGATCCGACCGCCATCGACCACGACCGCGTTCAGATAGGTGCCGCCCAAGGCCAGGCCGTTGCGGCGCATCGTCTCGACGTCCGAGGCGCGGCAGAAGGTGCGGCTGTCGGCCAGCTCGCGCAGGAAGGCGCCATTGGCCATGTCCAGCCGCTTTTCCTGATGCCCGATCGCGGCATCGGTGAAGTCGATCTGGAAGTCGATCTCGAGGTGGTCGGCGGGCGACAGGCGGGCGAAGGCCTCGCCCTCCCGGATTTCCACGGGGCGCAGCACGCGGATGGCGCAGAGCGCGGCGGCCTGACGGCGGATGCCCACCTCCAGGATGCCTTGCACGAAGGGCGCGGCCGAGCCGTCCAGGATCGGGATCTCGGGGCCGTTGACGGTGACCAGCGCATTGTGGATGCCGGTGCCGGCCAGAGCGGCCATCACATGCTCGACGGTCGACAGGGTGACGCCCTGCCCGTCGTCCAGCAGCGTGCACAGCCGGGACGGCGTGACATGGTCCCACAGGGCGGGGATCTCGACGGCGGGGGTCAGGTCGGTGCGGCGGAAGACGATGCCATGGCCGGGACGGGCGGGATGCATGGTCAGCCGCGCGGCGGCACCGGAATGCAGCCCCACGCCCGAGAATGTCACCTTGTCTTTCAGCGTCGCCTGCATGATCTGCCTGCCTTCCGGATCCGTCATCGTCAGGCACGGTGCCTGTCTGCATTCCAGCTAGGCGTGCTCCGGCGCGCGTTCAATTAACGTTTTGTGACGGGGTGAAACATTCCCCCCCGTTCCGGCCGCAACCTGTGGGGGTTTTTCCCCTAAACGGTTGCGTTCAAACAGCAAAAGGGCCGCGTGATGCGGCCCTTCGGGTCTGGGGATGTGCCGGCTTCGTGAAGCGGATCAGTTCGCCTGACGGCGCAGGAAGGCCGGGATCTCGACATTGTCCTGGGGGCTGTCGGGGCTGGCCAGATCGTCGAAGTCGGTGTCCTGCTGGCGGGCGCGGACGGCCACGCGCTCGTTCACGCGCTCGGCGATCGATGAGGCGGCGGGCTTCTGGCCGCCCTGGTCCGATCCGTGACCGGCCATCCGCTCCAGCATGCGGCCCAGACCGCTCATGCGGCTGTTGGCACCGGGGGCGGGCTGCGGGGCGGGCGCGGGCTGGGCTGCGGCGCGGCCATGGTTGTCCACCGCGCGGCGCAGGCGGTCCATCACCTCGGGCGCGGGCTGACCGGCGCGGGCACCGGCGGGCGCCCGGGGCGCCACGAAGGCCGAGGCGTCGTCGTCGATCCGCACGGCGGCCGTCTGGCGGGCATTGTCGCGCGGCTGGTAGGCCGGCTGCGGCATGTCCTCTTCGGCGCGGGTCGTGTCGGCACGCAGGGCGGGCGCATCGGCCTGGGCCGAGGGCGCGACGACGCGGCGCGGCGGGATCTGCGGCTCGTCCTGGGCGGCCTGACCGACCGAGGGGTTCTGCGTCAGCGGCGCGGCCATGCTGCGGCGGGGCGAGGGCGTTTCGGCGACGGCCACGGCGGCATCGATGCCGGTGGCGACGACCGAGACGCGGATCGCGCCGTCCATGTCCGGGTCCAGCGTGGAGCCGACGATGATGTTGGCGTCGCTGTCGACCTTGTCGCGGATGACGTTGGCGGCCTCGTCCAGCTCGAACAGGGTCATGTCATAGCCGCCGGTGATGTTGATCAGCACGCCGCGGGCGCCGTTCAGGCTGATCTCGTCCAGCAGCGGGTTGGCGATGGCGCGTTCGGCGGCTTCCTGGGCGCGGTTCTCGCCCGAGGCCTCGCCGGTGCCCATCATCGCCTTGCCCATCTCGTCCATGACCGCGCGCACGTCGGCGAAGTCGAGGTTGATCAGGCCCGGGCGGACCATCAGGTCGGTCACGCCCTTGACGCCTTGGTACAGCACGTCGTCGGCCATCGCGAAGGCGTCGGTGAAGGTGGTCTTTTCGTTCGCCAGACGGAAGAGGTTCTGGTTCGGAATGATGATCAGCGTGTCCACGACCTTCTGGAGCGCCTCGACGCCCTCCTCGGCCTGGCGCATCCGCTTGGTGCCCTCGAACTGGAAGGGCTTGGTCACGACGCCGACGGTCAGGATGCCCATCTCGCGGGCGGCCTGGGCGATGATCGGGGCCGCACCGGTGCCGGTGCCGCCGCCCATGCCGGCGGTGATGAAGCACATATGTGCGCCCATCAGGTGGTCGACGATGTCCTCGATCGTCTCTTCGGCGGCCTTGGCGCCGATGGTCGGCTTGGCGCCGGCGCCCAGTCCCTCGGTGACCTTGGGGCCCATCTGGATGCGGCTGGTCGCGCGGCTCTGCTGCAGCGCCTGCGCGTCCGTGTTGGCGACGACGAACTCGACACCATCAAGCTGTTTCTGAATCATGTTGTTGACGGCGTTGCCGCCCGCGCCCCCGACACCGAACACGGTGATGCGCGGCTTCAGCTCTTCTTCGTCGTTCATCATCAGATTGAGGTTCATCTTGTCCGCCTGTTTTTCGCTGCCTGGCTGTCGGGCGCGAGTTTTCCGCTCGAATCCCTTTTGTTTAACCGTGATCGTATCCATTCGGGCCAGTTGCGTCACCCGAAAAACGTGGAACTGCCGCAAAATCTGGCCCGTCTGCCCGGCGCGGTCGGCGGTATCTTGCCAACCGCGCTGAATATGGTGGCGACCGCCCCAAGGACCCCTATTCCGCGTGGTGCATCGCCTACCAGTTGTTCTTGAACCAGCGATAGGCCCTGCGCAGGCTGCGTGCCGGATAGCGGTCGGCCAGCATCTCGAAGTCCCACCACTCGTCCTGCGGATGTGCGGCGAACAGCGCCAGTCCCACCGCGCTGGAGAAGCTGGGATCGGTCAGCTGATGGGCCAGACCGTCGATGCGCAGGGGTCGCCCGCAGCGGACGTTCGGCCCCAGGATGCGGGTCGCCAGACCGTCCAGACCGGGGATCTGGCTGCCGCCGCCGGTCAGCACGATCTGCTGGCTGGGCATGCAGTCGAAGCCCGCCGCGTCCAGCACCTCGCGGACATGCTCCAGGATCTCCTCGACGCGGGGGCGCATGACGCCGATCACGTCGGCGCGGCTGACCTGGCGACGGTCGGCCTCCCAATCGCCGGTCTCGCCGCCCACGTCGATCATGTCGCGGTCGTCGCGGCCCGTCGCCTCGACGCCGCCGTTCAGCGTCTTCAGCCGCTCGGCCAGGGGCAGGTTCACCCGCAGCCCCTGCGCGATGTCCTGGGTGATCAGGTTGCCGCCGATGGGGACATGGTCGGAAAAGATCATGTGCTTCTTGATGAAGATCGACACGCCCGTGCCGCCGCCGCCGAAATCGATGCAGGCCGAGCCCAGCTCCTGCTCGTCCTCGACCAGAGAGGCGCGGGCCGAGGCATAGGGGGCCGAGGCGATGCCCGCCAGCTCCAGGTCGCAGCGGCGGATGCATTGCACCAGGTTGCCGATCACGTCTCCGTCCACGGTCAGCACATGCATGTCGCAGAACAGCTTGTTGCCCAGATGGTCGCGCGGATCGGCTAGGTTGCTGCGGTTGTCGACGGCAAAGTTCACCGGCTGCGCGTGCAGCACCTCGCGCCCGCGGCCGAAATCGGGCGGATCGCAGGCGGCCAGCGCCTGCGCCACGTCCTGATCGCCGACCTTGCCCGAGGCCAAGGTGATCTCTCCGGCCAGCCCGTAGGAGGCCGGGCGCCCGCCCGACAGGCAGGCGATGACGTGATCGACGCGCACGCCCGCGACCTTCTGCGCGGCGGCGACGACGGTGCGGATCGCGCGCTCGGTCTCGGCCATGGTCTCGATCTCGCCGCGCCGCATGCCGCGCGAGCGGGTCGAGGCGGCGCCGATCACGCGGAAGTTCACCTGCCCCGCCATCGGACCCACGCCGTCGGTCTCGCGGAAGGTGCCGGTCCCGTCGAAGCGCAGCACGAGGCAGGCGATCTTCGAGGTGCCGATGTCCAGGATGCCGATCACGCCGCGCTGCAGGGCGGCGCCCCGCATGTTCCGCATGGCGCGTTGGGTCTGGTACAGGTCTGCCATTCGCCGGTCCCTCATCTGATCAGCCTTCGGTCTCTTCGGGCAGGACGGTCCCGTCCGGCGCCAGCAGCGGCAGGCCCCGGGCGGTGCGGATCGTGTTGCGGGCATCCACGCCGAGGCGCAGCACCGGGCGCTGCGGGTCGCGCAGGTCGACCGTGACGATGTCGCGGCCCAGCATGTCCTCGGCCCGGTCCATGGCGATGGCGGCCTCGAGCGCGATGACCGCGCCGGTCTCGGGCAGCAGGATGCGCTGTCCGTGATCCAGCACCAGATCCCACCGCCGCTCGCCGCGCCGCACCAGCCCGCGCACGCGGGGCAGGATCGGCCCCGCCGCGTCGAACAGCGCCAGCGCCTCGACGGTGGCCAGTTCCGCCCCCTCGCCCGAGATCATCGGCAGTTCCGGGCGCACCTCGCGCGAGGTGACGGAGGCCACGCGATGGCCGCCCGCATCCAGCATGTCGATGCCGCGCGCATGGCGCCACAGGATCGCGGGTTCGCGTTCCTTGACCACCGCCGACAGGATGCCGCCGGGCTTGACGCGCAGGTCGATCGTCTCGATCGCGTCCAGCTGCATCACCTGAAGCCGCAGCGCCGCCAGGTCGATGTCGAAGCTGGAGGCCGGCAGGTCCACCGGCAGCATGGCCCGCAGCGCGCGGTCCACGACCGGCGAGGCGCCCTCGATCGTCATCACCCGGACCTGGAATTCGTCGCGGCTCTGCACATTGGTCACGACCGAGCTGACATTGTCGGTCAGCATCGCGCGGCGATCCTCGTCGGCCAGCCACAGCCCGCCCACCATCGCCAGCAGGAAGGCGGGCACGCCCACCCGCAGCACCCGGCGGTAGAGGGGCGTCAGCCACATCCGTTCCAGCCGGTACTTCAGCCGCGAGGGGGCGGGGTCGCGCTTCTGTCGGGGGCCGGGCGGGGTCACCTGCTTGCCGGGGCGGTGGTCGATCACGATCGGCACAGCGCGTCCTCCACCATCCACGACATCAGAGCCGGGAAGTCGATCCCCGCATGGGCGGCCTGTTCGGGCGCGAGACTGGTGGGGGTCATGCCGGGCTGGGTGTTCACCTCGAGGATGATCAGCCCGGCCAGGCCGCGCGCCTCGTCCCACCGGAAATCGGTGCGCGTCAGGCCGGTGCAGCCAAGCGCCCGATGCGCGCGCAGGGCCATGTCCAGGCAGGCGTCGCGGATGGCGTCGGGGATGTCGGCGGGGATCACGTGGCGCGAGCCGCCGACCGTGTACTTGGCGGCGTAGTCGTACCAGCCCTCGGTCAGGATCTCGGTCACGTCCAGCGCGCGGTCGCCCATCACGGTGGTGGTCAGCTCGCGCCCGGGGGCGTAGGTTTCCACCATCACCCGGGCGGGCATGTCATCTGCCAGCTGCGGCGGCTGGTTGGCGCCGTCATGGACGATGTAGACGCCGACCGAGGATCCCTCGTCATTGGGCTTGACCACATAGGGGGGCGGGATCACGTGGCGGCGGCGCACCTCGTCGGCATCGGCGATCACGCTTTCCACGACCGGCAGCCCGGCGCCGCGGAAGGTCTGCTTGGCGCGGGTCTTGTCCATCGCCAGGGCCGAGGCCAGCACGCCGGAATGGGTATAGGGCAGGTCCAGCCAGTGCAGCAGGCCCTGCACGCAGCCATCCTCACCCAAGCGGCCATGCAGCGCGTTGAAGACGACGTCGGGGGACACATCCGTGAGACGGCGGACGATCTCGTCCCCGCGCTCGGCGCCGAGAACGATCTCGGTCACCTGATATCCCGCCACCCTCAGCGCATCCGCGCATTCGCGTCCCGAGGACATCGACACCTCGCGTTCAGCCGAGGGTCCGCCCATCAGAACGGCGACAGAGTGGGCTGTCCTGCTCGACCTGCCCGCCACGTTTTCGCCTTTCGCGCCCGGTTGATCCGGGCTTCATCTGTTGCGCGCCCCCTTGGACGGGGGCGTCATCTGCGACAAAGGATACAGGCAAAGCCCTGACCGCAAAAGCGCAATTTAGACGTGTGGGGCAGAATGTTGGCGGGTTGCCGCCGTCTTGCGCAGGCCCGGCGGCTCAGCCCTCGTCGGGGGCCGGATCGCCGATGCGGATGACCTCCCATTCCAGGTCGTGGCCGCTGTCCTCCAGCACGCGGCGGCGGACCAGCTCGCCCAGGGCCTCCAGCTCGGCGGCGGTGGCGCCGCCGGTATTCAGCAGGAAATTGGGATGCTTTTCAGACATTTGCGCGCCCCCCCAGCTGTGGCCGCGCAGGCCCGCGCGGTCGATCAGCGACCAGGCCTTGAGGTCGTGGCTGTCGTCGGGAAGGCCGGTCGAGCTGAAGCCCGCCGGGTTGCGGAAGGTCGAGCCGGCGCTGCGGTCGCGGGTGGGCTGGCTGGCGTCGCGCCGGACCAGCTGGTCGGCCATGCGGGCGTGCAGGGCGTCGGGATCGCCGGGGGCGGCGCGCAGCCGGGCGCGGGTGATGACCCAGTCCGCGGGCAGCAGCGTCTGGCGATAGGCGAAGGACAGATCGTCCGGCGTCAGGACGACGATGCGGCCGTCGCGGGTGACGGCCTCGGCGTCGATCAGGTGGTCGGCCAGATAGCTGCCGTAGCAGCCCGCGTTCATGCGCACGGCGCCGCCGATGCTGCCGGGGATCGTGCGAAGGAAGGTCAGGTCCAGCCCGGCCTCGGCGGCGCGACGGGCCACCTGCGCGTCCAGCGCGGCGGCGCCTGCGGTGACGATTTCCCTTTCGATCTCAACGGTGTTGAAGGCGCGGCCAAGGCGGATCACCACGCCCCGGATGCCGCCGTCGCGCACGATCAGGTTGCTGCCCACGCCCATCGGAAAGACCGGCACGCCCGGGTCCAGCGCCGCTAGGAAATCGGCCAGATCGGCGGTGTCGGCGGGCTGGAAGAGCCAGTCGGCGGGGCCTCCGACCCGAAGCCAGGTGAGGGTGTCCAAGGGACGGTCGGGGGTCAGGCTGCCGCGCGGGCGGGGAAGGTCGCTGCTCATGAGGGCGGGTGGTAGCCAGCCGGGCCGCGCCCGTCAACCGAGGGCGCGCAACGGCAGCGCGCGGTGGGGGTGGTGCCGGGGTGGGGGGCGGGGCCCCAAAGGCCAGCGATTGCTGGGAAAAGGGCCTCACCGGGCGTGCACCGGGGCGGCACAGGCCGGGCACAGGGTGTACACAGGTCGCGGGCGGTGGGTTAAGGAATGGGCAGGATCCGGCGCATCCGAAGGACCGGCCCGGACCAGATCAGATCAGCAGGGTCGCCGTGGCCAGTCCGGCGGCGGCCAGCAATGCCAGCGCGGTGAGGATCCCGGTGGGGCGGCGCCAGACGACGGGGTGGCGGCGCAGCGCGGCCAGGGCCAGACCGGCGAGGCAGCCCAGAAGCGCCGGGATGACCGTGAAGGTCTGCGCGGTGATCGCGGCCAGGTCGTGAAAGCCCCCCTGCCCCCGCGCCGCCAGATAGAGTTGCAGCGCGATCGCGGCCAGCAGCACCGACAGGATCGCCAAGGGCCAGCGCATCTGCAGTCGCGCGCTGCCCCAGGAGATGAGAGCCGCGCCCGCACCGCAGGACCCGGCGATGATCCAGGGAGTCACGGACGCCCCTCGGGACCGCCCGCGAAGGGTGCCGAGTCCGGGGGCCCGGCGGTCTCGCGGGCCTCGGGGGTGCGGCGGCGGCGGCGGGCGGTGGGGCGGCCCAGCAGGATCAGCAGCCCCAGCCCCAGCCCGCCCACGCCGACGCCTGGCCCCCAGAGCAGCGTGAGCCAGCCCAGGGCCGGAACCCCGGCCAGGATCAGCGCCCAGGTCGCGCGCAGCTGCCAGCGCGCGGGCAGCTGCGCCACCAGGCAGGCCAGCACCAGCCACAGCGCCACCAGCGCCAAGGCGAGCCCCGCATGGCGCGGCTGCGTCGCCAGGAAGGTCAGGTCGGGCAGCCCGGTCACGCGGCCTTGCCCTGCAGGCGGCCCGGCAGGCTGTTGGCCCAGGCCGAGATGGTGCCCGCGCCCAGACAGACCACCATGTCGCCGGGGCGGGCCTGTTCGCGCACGAGGCGTTCCAGATCATCCTCGGACAGGATGGCGCGGGCGTGGCGGTGGCCATGGGCGATCAGCCCCGCCACCAGATCGTCGCGCGAGGCGCCGGGGATGGGATCCTCTCCGGCCGAATAGACCTCGGAGATGGCGACCACGTCCGCCTCGTTGAAGCAGGTGCAGAAATCCTCGAAAAGCGAGGAGAGACGCGAATAGCGGTGCGGCTGGTGGACCGCGATCACGCGGCCCGTGCTGGCCTGGCGCGCGGCCTTGAGGACGGCGGCGATCTCCACCGGGTGATGGCCGTAATCGTCGATGATGGTCACGCCGTCGATGGTGCCCACGCGGGTGAAGCGGCGGCCCACGCCCGCGAATCGAGCCAGCGCCTCGCGGATCTCGGATTTCTTGATGCCCAGATGGCGGGCCACGGCCACGGCGGCCAGCGCGTTCGAGACGTTGTGATCGCCGGGCATGGGCAGGGTGCAGCCCTCGATCATCGGGGTCTCGGCGCCCGTCGCCTCGCCCTGCAGGGCGATGTCGAAATGCGCGATCCCGTCGGCATAGCGCAGGTTCACCGCGCGCACGTCGGCCTGGGCGTTGAAGCCGAAGGTCACCACGCGGCGGTCGGTCAGGCGCCCCACCAGCGCCTGCACCTCGGGGTGGTCGGTGCAGCAGACGGCGAGGCCGTAGAAGGGGATCGACGAGGCGAAGTTGGTGAAGGCCTGGCGCAGCGCATCAAAGCTGCCCCAATGCTCCATGTGCTCGGGGTCGATGTTGGTGACGATGGCGATGTCGGCGGGCAGGCGGTTGAAGCTGCCGTCGGATTCGTCGGCCTCGACAACCATCCATTCGCCCGCGCCCGCCCGGGCGTTCGAGCCATAGGCATGGATGACGCCGCCATTGATGACGGTCGGATCCAGTCCGCCCGCATCCAGCAGGGTCGCGACCATCGTGGTGGTCGTCGTCTTGCCATGGGTGCCCGCGATGGCGATGTTCGATTTCAGGCGCATCAGCTCGGCCAGCATCTCGGCCCGGCGCACGATGGGCAGGCCGCGCAGGCGGGCCTCTTCCAGTTCGGGATTGCCCTTCTTGATGGCGGTCGAGATGACGATGACGCCCGCGCCCGCCACGTTCTCGGGGCGCTGGCCCTCGAAGACGGTGGCGCCCAGGGTTTCCAGCCGGTCGGTGATCTTGGATTTCTTGGAATCGCTGCCCTGCACGCGATAGCCCAGGGTCAGCAGCACCTCGGCGATGCCCGACATGCCGATGCCGCCGATTCCCACGAAATGGATGGGGCCCAGCTCTCCGGGCAGTTTGGTGGCGGCGTTCATCGTGAAATCTCCTCGACGAGGTCATAGAGGCGCTGCGCCGCATCGGGGCGCGCCAGGGACAGGGCCGCCTGCGCCATGGCCGTGGCCTGCGCGGGGTCGGTCAGGATCGCGCGGATGTCGCGCGTGAGGCTTTCCGCGTCAAGGACGGATTCGGGATGGACATGGGCCGCCCCCGCCTCGGCCAGGGCCTGCGCGTTGGCGGTCTGGTGATCGCCGGTGGCGGCGGCGAAGGGGATCAGGATGGCGGGGCGGCCGATCACGGTGATGTCGGCCAGCGACGAGGCGCCCGAGCGGCTGACGACCAGATGGGCCTGGGCCAGGCGGTCGGGCACGTCGGTGAAGAAGGGCTGCACCTCGGCGGTGATGCCGGCCTGGGCATAGGCGGCGGTGACGCGGTCGGCATCCTCGGCCCGGGCCTGATGGCTGACGCGCAGGCGGGGGCGCAGGTCGTCGGGCAGCGCCGCGACGGCTGTGGGCACGATGTCCGAGAGCACCCGCGCGCCCTGGCTGCCGCCGATGACCAGCAGGTTCAGCGGCCCGTCCGGGGTGGGTGCGGCATAGGGGGCGGCGGCACGGTCCAGCACGGTGCCGCGGACCGGGTTGCCGACATGGGTGCCGGTGATGCCCGGCGGCAGGTCGGTGGGCCATGTGCCGCAGGCGATGCGGTGGACGCGGGGCGCGAAGAGGCGGTTCACCCGCCCCATCACGCCGTTCTGTTCGTGGATCAGGCGCGGCAGTCCCATCAGCCGCGCCGCCGACAGCGCCGGAATGGTGGGATAGCCGCCGAAGCCGATCACCACCGAGGGGCGGTCGCGGCGGAAGGCGGCGCGGGCGGCCAGGACCCCGGCGGCAATGCGGAAGGGCGCGGCCAGCTTGCCCGCCAGCCCGCCCCGCGCGGTGGTGGCCGAGCTGACCACCTGCCGCGCCACGGCCTCGGGGAAGCCGCCCGCATAGCGCGCGCCCCGGTCGTCGGTGGACAGCTTGACCCGCCAGCCGCGGTCCAGCAACAGCTCGGCCAGCGCCTGCGCGGGGAACATGTGCCCGCCGGTGCCTCCGGCGGCGATCAGCGCCAGCGGCGCGCGCGCAGGGACCGACATCAGCGGCCCCGGCGCAGGATTTCGGCGAACTCGCCCCGCGGCCGCGTGCGGGTCAGCGCCAGCAGCATCCCCACCGCGATGCCCGAGGCGATGACCGATGAGCCGCCATAGCTGACGAAGGGCAGCGTCATGCCCTTGGCCGGCAGCAGCCGCACCGCGACGCCCATGTTGATCAGCGCCTGCACGCCGAAGGCGCAGGCCAGGCCCGTGCCCGCGATCCGCGCGAAGGGATCGCGTTCGCGCACCAGCCGCAGCAGCGAGCGCAGGACGATGGTCATGTAGAGAAGGATGATCGTCAGCACCATGACGAAGCCGTATTCCTCGGCCGCGACGGCGATGATGAAGTCGGTATGCGCGTCGGGCAGCGACCATTTCACCTGCCCCTCGCCCACGCCGACGCCGAAGAAGCGGCCCTCCTGAATGGCGTTGGTGGCGAAGTAGATCTGGGTGTTGGCGTCGATCTCGGACGACAGGAAGCTGTTGATGCGGCGGGCGAAATGTTCCGAGGCGTTATAGGCGAAGAGGCCGCCCAGGCCCGCCATGCCGGCCACGGCGACCATCAGGATCACCGGCGATCCGGCGACGAAATACATCACCAGCCAGGAGAAGAGGACCAGCGAGGCCTGCCCGAAATCGGGCTGCAGCGCCAGAAGCACCACGATGACCATCGCCGCGATGAAGGAATAGAGCTTGCCCGGCGGCCCGCCCACCTCTTGCGCCGAGGCCATGAACCACGCGCAGAGCGCCACGAAGCCGGGCTTGAGGAACTCGGAGGGCTGGATCGAGACGAAGCCCAGGGACAGCCAGCGCGTGGCCCCCTTGCCGAAATCGGTGCCGACGAACGGCAGGGCCAGGATCAGCAGGAACGAGATCGCGAATCCCAGCACGCCGATGCGGCGGATCTGGCGCGGCGGCAGCATCGAGACGATCAGCATGACCAGAAGACCCAGGGCCCCGAACACCGCCTGCCGCTGCACGTAGTAGAATCGCGGCAGGTTGTTCTTTTCCGCCAGGGGCACCGAGGCGGCCAGCCCCAGCAGAAGCCCGATGGCGAACAGCCCCAGCACGCAGGCCAGGGCCCATTTGTCCAGGGTCCGCCACCAGCGGGGAAGAATCGGGTCGCCTGCGCGCACGGGCGCGGCGCCGAACACCATCTCGGTCATGGGAATACCGCCGTCACTGCCTCTACCTGTCCGGTTTTCCCGGATCTGCCGTCAAGAATAGCGCGATTGTGGCCTTGGCGCTACGCCTAATCCGGATCCGGCAGCGGCATCGTGATTTTCGGGAACCCGGGGCGCGCGGGCCGCTTCGGAGGCCCCTGCCCTACCCCAGGGCGGCCAGCGCCGGGAAGGTCTCGAGCAGCCAGAAGCTGAGCGCCGAGAAGGCGCCGGTCAGCAGCATCAGCCCCACGATCACCAGAAGCGCGCCCATCACCCGCTCGATCGTCTTCAGCCAGGGCTTGATGCGGTTCATGAAGCCGATGGCGCGGTTGATGAAGATCGCCGCCAGCAGGAAGGGGATGCCGAGGCCAAGGGCATAGACGGCCAGCAGCGCGGTGCCGCGCGACAGCTCTCCGCCGGTGGCGGCCAGCGACAGGATCATGCCCAGCTGCGGGCCGATGCAGGGCGTCCAGCCGAAGGCGAAGGCCAGGCCCAGCACATAGGCGCCGAAGGCCCCGCCGCCCTGCTGCCCCGCCTCCAGCCGCGCCTCGTGATCGAGGAAGGGGATGCGGATGACATGCAGGAAATGCAGGCCCATGATGATCACCATGCCCCCCGCGACCCGGGCCAGGATGTCCTGGTATTGCAGGAAGGCCCGCCCGAAGGCCGAGGCCGCGACCCCCATGACCAGGAACACCGTCGAGAGGCCCATGACGAAGAACAGCGCCGGCAGGACCGCGCTGCGTTCGCCGGTCTTGAGCCCGTTCACGCCCACCCCGGTCATGTAGGCCAGATAGGGCGGCACGATCGGCAGCACGCAGGGCGAGAGGAAGGACAGAAGCCCCGCCAGCAGCGCCACGAAGGCGGCGGGCAGAAAGGCGGCGGTGGCAAGCTCGATTCCCAACATGGGGGGCACCTTAGCCGCTGGCGCCGTGAAGGACAGGGGTCATGGCGTCACGCCTTCGTGGGAGGGGGCGGCGCGGCGTCACGTCCGATGGGGGACAGGGCGGTGCCGGCGCGGGACCGCGGGCCCCTCCGCGAAGGGAGGGCCGCGGCGCAGCGCAAAGGGCGCGGTGTTGCCACCGCGCCCTTTCGTCACCGGGCCGCCGGGGCCCGGGTCATGGGACTGGCCTCAGCTGCCCGACCACCAGCCGCGGCGCTTGGACTGCGGGGCGCTGTCCTGCGTGGCGGGCTGGGGCTGGTTGGCCGGGGCCGGAGGGGCTGCCGGTGCCGGGGCCGGAGCGGGCGCCGGGATCGGGGCGGGGGCGACGGCATAGCGGGTGTCGTCGTCCTCCTCGGGTGCCTCGGCCTCGGGCTCCACCGGGGCGGCGGCGCTTTCGACCATGGCTTCGGCGATGGCCTCGGCCTCGGGGATCGCGTCGGGCGTCAGGGCAGCGACCGGGCTTCCGAAGGGCGTGGCGCCGTCGGCCTGGGCCGCGCTGCGCATCTGGCTGGCCTCGGGGTCCGAGACGGGGGCGGCCTGATCGGGCAGCGCCTCGGCCCGGCCATCGCGGCCGTCATCCAGATCCATCACCTCGGGCAGCGCCTCGGCATCGACCGGCCTGCGCGACCGGCCACGACCGCGCGAGCGGGTGCGGCGGCCGTTCCCGGCGGGCTCGGCCTCGGCTTCCGCCGGGGCGTCGGCTGCGGGCTCGTCGGATGCGGCATCGGCCATCGCGGGTTCAGCGGCCTCGGTCGCCTGACGCTCGTCGTCGCGGTCGTCGCGATCCTGGCGTCCGCCGCGACGGCGGCTGCGGCCCGAGCGGGTCGGCGCGGGGCTGTCCTCGGTCTCGGTCTCGACCTCGGCCTCGGAGGTCGCGTCGTCGGCGCCCTCCTCGTCCTCGTCATCGTCCTGGTCGTCGCCCGAACGCATGTCCTGGCCCTCGGTCTCGGACCGGTCGCCGGACTTGCGGCGGCGACGACGGCGGCGGCGGCGCGAGCGGCCCTCGCCATCGGCATCGGCATCCCCCTCGGATCCGCGGGCCTCGGGCTCGGCGTCGGACCGGGCGGGGGCCGGCGCGGCCTCGGCCTCGGGTTCCTCGGCCATGGCCTCGATCGGCTGGTCGATGTCGTCCAGGTCCTCCTCGTCGTCGATGCTGGCCATCAGGTCGGCATTGACGCCCAGGGGCACCTTGGAGGGCTCGGGCAGGACCCGGGTGGCGGTCTTGAACTTCTCGATCGCGTAGTCGGGCGAGACGAGGGCCGGATCGGCCTCGACGCGCACGGACATGCCGTAGCGTGCCTCGATGTTCGCCACATGCTCGCGCTTGCCGTTCATCAGGAAGTTGGCCACCGCGATCGGCGCCTTGACCAGGACCTCGCGCGAGCGCTTGCGCGTGCCCTCGTCCTCGATGGCGCGCAGGATGGTCAGCGCCAGGCTGTCATCGCTGCGAATGAGGCCGGTGCCATGGCAATGCGCGCAGGGCTGGGTGGTGGATTCCAGCATGCCGGGGCGCAGGCGCTGGCGCGACATCTCCATCAGGCCGAAGCCCGAGATGCGGCCGATCTGGATGCGGGCGCGGTCGGACTTGAGCTTGTCCTTGATGCGCTTTTCCACCGCCGCGTTGTTGCGGCGTTCGTCCATGTCGATGAAGTCGATGACGATCAGGCCGGCCAGGTCGCGCAGGCGCAGCTGGCGGGCGACCTCGTCGGCCGCCTCCAGGTTGGTCTTGAGCGCGGTCTCCTCGATCGAGCCTTCCTTGGTGGCGCGGCCCGAGTTCACGTCGATGGCGACCAGCGCCTCGGTGATGCCGATGACGATGTAGCCGCCCGACTTCAGCTGGACGGTGGGATTGAACATGCCGGCCAGATAGCTTTCGACCTGGAAGCGCGCGAAGAGCGGCATCTGGTCCTGGTAATGCTTCACGCTGTCCGTGTGGGTCGGCATGATCATCTGCATGAAGTCGCGCGCCGCCTGATAGCCGCGCTCGCCCTCGACCAGCACCTCGTCGATGTCCTTGGAATAGAGATCGCGGATGTTGCGCTTGATCAGGTCGCCTTCCTCGTAGATCGGCGCGGGCGCGATCGAGCGGAAGGTCAGTTCGCGGATCTGTTCCCACAGGCGCAGCAGGTATTCGTAGTCGCGGCGGATCTCGGTCCGGGTGCGCTCGCTGCCGGCGGTGCGGATGATCAGGCCCGCGCCCTTCGGCACGTCCAGCTCTCCGGCGATGTCCTTGAGCTTCTTGCGGTCGGCGGCATTGGTGATCTTGCGGGAGATCCCGCCGCCGCGCGCGGTGTTGGGCATCAGGACGCAGTAGCGGCCCGGCAGCGACAGGTAGGTGGTCAGCGCGGCGCCCTTGTTGCCGCGCTCTTCCTTGACGACCTGCACCAGCATGATCTGGCGGACCTTCACGACCTCTTGGATCTTGTAGCGGCGGGCGCGGGGCTTCCTGGGGGCGCGGACCTCTTCGGTCAGGTCCTCGTCGGCCACCGATTCGATCTCGTCGTCCTTGTCGGAAGCGTCCTGGCCCTGGGCCTCGTCGCCGTCCGAGGTCGTCTCGTCATCCTGCTCGGCACGTTCGGCGCGCTCGGAGCGCGAGCTGCGACGCGAGCGGCCGCGCTCTTCCTCGGCCTCCTGGGCGTCGGCATGGGCGCGTTCCTCGGCCTTGAGGGCCTCGCGGTCGGCGGCGGGGATCTGGTAATAGTCGGGGTGGATCTCGGCGAAGGCCAGGAATCCGTGGCGGTTTCCGCCGTAATCGATGAAGGCCGCCTGCAGCGAGGGCTCGACCCGCGTCACCTTCGCGAGATAGATGTTCCCCGCGATCTGGCGGCGGTTGGCCGTCTCGAAGTCAAATTCCTCGACCTTGGTTCCGTCGACCACGACCACCCGAGTTTCCTCGGCATGGGTGGCGTCGATCAGCATTTTCATTGCCATGTTCTTGTCTTTCGCGCAGCCGGATGCCGGGCGGCGCCAGTGACGCCCCCCGGACCGGTCTGCGGTGTGATGGGGACACGGGCGCGCGACCGGCGACGACGTTCGGACCGGCGGTGCCCGTGGCCCGCCCGTCCTGAAGTCTGCCGTCCAAAGCGCGCGTCATCGCGTCTGTTCCTTCGAATGACCCGGTGCCGGAGGTCCGGCCGGGCCGCTGTCGGTCTCGCCCCCGGCACGGTCCCGAAAACGGTGGCGCGGCATGGGGGCGTGTTTTCCGCGAGACGCCCCCGCTGGCCCGGATCGGGGTCGAGGACGTCGCGCTGCGAAACTGTCGGCGCGCGGCAACCCCCGATTGCGGAGCGGCCTTGCGCATGGGGCCAGCATAGAGGGGGGCTTGGGGAAAATTCAATGCCCAAAACGTCCCCTGCCCGCCCGAGGGCAATTTCCGGCCCGGTCCGGAGGTGCTAGGGTGGCACGATGTGCAACCTGTATGCCAATACCACCGCGGCCGAGGCGATGCGCCGGCTGTTCAAGGTGACGCCCGATCGCGACCATCTGGGCAATGCCGAACCCCGCCCGGCGATCTTTCCCAAGGGCGCGGCCCCCATCCTGCGGCTGGACGGCGACGGCGCGCGGCGGCTGGATGTCAGCCATTGGGGGTTCCTGCTGCCGCAGGTCTCCAAGCGCACGGGCCAGCCGATCCAGCCCCGCGCCGTGAACAACGCCCGCGACGACAAGCTGCGGACATCGGCCTTCTGGCGGTCGGCCTTCCGGGCCCGGCGCTGCCTGATCCCCGCCAGCAGCTTCTGCGAGGCCAAGGGCCGCAGCCCGGCCACCCATGTCTGGTTCGGCGTCACCGGCGAGGGCGCGCGCCCGCCCTTCGCGCTGGCGGGGATCTGGCAGGATCACGGGGGCGAGGAGGGTGAGCGGCTGCTGGTCAGCTCGATGATCACCACGCGGCCCAACGCGCTGGTGGCGACCGTGCATCCCGACCGGATGCCCGCGATCCTGCGGCCCGGCGATTACCAGACCTGGCTTGCGGGCGATCCCGACGAGGCCTTCGCCCTGATCGAGCCCTATCCCGCCGAGGAGATGGTGATCCACCAACAGGGCGTGGGGCTGAAATCGGATCCGGGTGACGACGGGCCAGGGGAGCATGGGCCGAAGGAACATGGGCCGGACGATGCCGCGCCGGACGACGACGCCCCGGCGCAGGGGGCATTGTTCTAGCCCCGCAGGCCCGTTGCGCGCGCAACGTCACGCAGGGGTAACGCTTTCTTCACGGCCCTGTCGCAGCCTGCCGCTATCTCCCGAAGGGACGGGGCGGCGCGGAGGATGCGGGATGCCGGTGATGGCGGTCAATGCCGAGGATGCCCTGCCCGGGGCGCTGCGCCGGGCCGCCCGAGACCTGCCGCAGGGCGCCCCCATCGTCGTCATGCTGCACGGCTATCGCTATTCCCCCCGCCTGCCCGCCCATGATCCGCACCGCCACATCCTGTCGCCCC
Source organism: Paracoccus liaowanqingii (assembly GCF_004683865.2). Taxonomy (NCBI): domain Bacteria; kingdom Pseudomonadati; phylum Pseudomonadota; class Alphaproteobacteria; order Rhodobacterales; family Paracoccaceae; genus Paracoccus; species Paracoccus liaowanqingii. The sequence goes on from NZ_CP038439.1 coordinate 2,385,452, forward strand.
AGCCCGGGCCGGGCGGCATCTCGTGGCCCACGGCCCTGGGCTTCACCGGCGATCCCTCCGAGGGGCTGGCCGTGGCCTTCGGATGGGAGGCGCGGGGCCGCCTGCGCGCCGCCTATGACCGGGCGCAGGGCGCGGGCGCGGGCCTGGGCGCGCTGATCGGCGATCTGTCGGCGCTGGCGGGCCGTCCGGTCGGGCTGATCGGGCATTCCCTGGGCGCGCGGGTGGCGTTGCAGGCGCTGGCCGTGGCCCCTGCGGGCAGCATCAACCGCATCGTCGCGCTGAACGCCGCCGAGTTCCAGGACGTGGCGCAGGCCGCGCTGGAGCGTCCCGCCGGGCAGGCGGCCGAGATCCTCAACGTCACCGCGCGCGAGAACGACCCCTTCGACTTCGGGCTGGAGATGCTGCTGACGGGGGGGCGGCGGCGTGCCCTGGGGGCCGGGCTGGCGCAGCCGCGGGCCAATTGGGTGGATCTGCAGATCGACGATGCCGCCACGCTGGACGCGCTGGCGGATCTGGGCTTTCCGACCGCGCGGGGGCGGCGGCTGATGTCGCACTGGACCCCCTATCTGCGCGAGGGGCTGTTCGAGGTCTATCGCGCCGCGCTGTGCCACCCCTGGGCCCTGCCCCTGGGTCTGCTGCGCCACCACCTGCCGGTGCGCCCGCAGCCGCGCTGGTCGGGGCTGCGGGCCCTGCCCGCGGCGATGCCGGGGCTGCGGGCCTGACGCCCTAGAGGGGCGCGTCGTCGTCCTTGGCGGCGGCCTCGGGCAGGGCGTGGTCGCGGTAGAGCCGCGCATTGCCCAGAAGGAAGGCGAACAGCAGGACCGGCAGGCCGAAGGTCTTGAACCAGACCCAGGTGCCGTCGGACATGGTGCGCCAGATCACCTCGTTGGCAAGCGCCAGCACCAGGAAGAACACCGCCATGCGCGCGGTCAGCTTGCGCCAGCCATGCGCGTCCATGGGCAGGGCCTCGCCCAGCACCGCGCCCAGCCAGTTGCGGCGCAGGGCCAGGCTGGCGCCCAGGATGGCCGCGAAGAGCACGTAGATGATGGTGGGCTTGAGCTTGAAGAAGCGCGGGTCGTTCAGCCAGATCGACAGCCCGCCGAAGACTGTGACCAGCACCAGCGTCGCCACCTGCATGGGCGACAGCTTGCCGGTCAGTCGCCATTGCACCGCGGTGGCCAGGAACAGCGCCGGGATGAAGGCCAGCGTGGCCAGGATGAAGCCGCCGTAATCGCGGCCCCACATCACCACCGTGTCGTCGCGATACAGCATGAAGACCGCGAAGAACACGATCAGCGGGCCGAATTCCAGCGCCGGCTTGACCCAGGGTTTGGTGGTCTCCATTCGTCTGCCTTCCCGTCCGGCCGCCTTGGTCAGGCGGCGAATTCCACGATCACCGCGCCTGCCGCGATCAGCGTCATCAGCACCGCGCGGCGCGCGCCCACCTTTTCGCCCAGGATGACCCAGCCCACAAGGGCCGCGAAGACGGTCGAGGTCTCGCGCAGCACGGCGGCGCGGCCGACCTCGTCCAGGCGGGTGGCCAGCATGATCGATCCGAAGCTGGCGAAAGCCACCAGCGCGCCGATCCCCCCGCGCAGCGCCAGGGGGCCGATCTGGTCGCGCGGCAGGCGGATCAGGCTGCGCGCCATCCAGAGCGGCATGAAGATCGCGTCCAGCACGAAGAACCACGCTAGGAAGGTGAAGGGATCGGCGGCCTGCCGGATGCCCCAGGCGTCATAGGTGGTGTAGAGCGCCACCATCGCGCCCGTCGCCACCGCCCAGGCCAGCGCCGGGACCAGCGTGTCGCGCCCGACCTGCAGCTTGCGCAGGCTGTTGACCGCCAGGCCGAAGATGCTGCCGACCAGCAGGCCCAGCCCCAGCCACTGGACCGTGTTGAACCGCTCGTCGAAGACCAGCATCGCGGCCAGCACCGCGAAGAGCGGCGCCGTGCCGCGGACCACCGGGTAGACGACGGTGTAGGCGCCGCGCTGATAGGTCAGCGCCTGCGCGACCTTGTAGGCGATGTGGATGATCATGGCGCCCAGCAGCACCGGCCAGAGCGCCGGGTCGGGCCAAGGGACCAGGAACAGCGCCACCGGCAGCGCCATCAGCCCGTAGCTGAGATCGATGGCGGCGCGGCTGATCCAGGGGTCGTGCCGCCCCTTCTGCAGGGCGCCGAAGACCGCATGCAGGAAAGCCGCCGACAGCGCCAGGATCGACGCCAGACGCGCGCCCTCCGCGGTTCCCGACAGCTGGATGATCAGATCGCCCATCGCCGTCCCATGGCGCAGGCTTGCAGGATGTGCAAGTCCGCAGGAGGTGTCTTCGCCTCAGTCCAGACGGATGGCGGCCAGGATGGCGCCGGGCAGATGCTCGGGCGGCAGCATCTCCTGGACCAGCAGGGCGTGGCGGGTGTCGGGAGGAAAGCGGTCGTCCTCGACCTGCTGGGCGCGCACGGTCATGTGCAAAGGCTTCACGCCATCCCACCGCGACAGGTGCTGCACCTCGAGCACGACATTGCTGTAAACCACCGACTTGCCGCGATTCTCGCCCGCCCGCACGTCGACCTGGCGGTGCGGCGCATAGCGGACCAGCAGGATGTCGACGCTGCCGCCCAGGTCGGACAGGGGCATCAGCTCGATCGCCTCGCCCTGCTCGGTCGGCTCGCGCTGGACGCTGAGAAAGGCCGGGGCCAGCAGATGGGCGTCGATCAGCCCCATCAGCTGCGCGGGACCGGGCGCCACCGCCGTGTCCTGCCCCGCCACGATCATCTGCGGGGTATAGACCGAGCGTTCCCCCGCCGCGCGGGCATAGGCGGCCTGGCGCTCGGTGAACTCGGGCGTGGCGAAGCTGTCGGCCCAGCCCAGGTAATCCCAGTAGTCGACATGGAAGGACAGGGCCAGCACGTCGGGCTTGCCGGCCAGCAGGGTCAGCATCGCATCCGCCGGCGGGCAGGAGGAGCAGCCCTGCGAGGTGAACAGCTCGACCACCACCGGCAGCGGCGCCGAGGGCAGCCGGGCGGTCAGGGGGGGTGCCACATCCATGGCCGAGAAGCTGCCGCCGCCGCCCGATTCCATCAGCGACAGCGCCGTGGGCGGCTGGCGTCCGGCATCCAGCGGCGCCAGGATCAGCGGCGCCTCGCCCTGGGGAGCCAAGTCTTGAGGGACCGCGTCTTGCGAGGCCATGCCCTGGGGGGCCATGCCCGACCGCTGCTCCGGGGGGGTCTGCGCGAAGGCCGGGCCGCCCAGCAGGATCAGCGCCGTCAGCCCCGCCGCAGCCCATGCCTGCAGGGCGCGCAGGGGTCCGCCCCCCTGCATCTCCGGTCGCGGCGCCGTGGCCATCTGGTGATTCCCGTTCCGCTTCACATCGGCGGTGATAGCGGCTGACGGTCCGAAAGACCAAATCAAGGCTTCGTCACCACGGCGCCATCCCGGCCCCGTGCCCCTTGAGCAACAGCGGCGGGTATGGTATGCAATCGCATACAATGATGCGGCGCCATCTTGCATGAACCCCCGCGATGGGGCAACACAAGGCAGACGCCGAACCCATCCATTCTTGCAGACAGGGAGGCCTTGATGCCCATCCAGACCGGAACCGACACCGCCAAGACCCGCCGCACGCTGAGTGCGGGCGGCCAGCAGGTCGACTATTACTCGATCGACGCCGCCACCGAGGCGGGGCTAGGCGATTTCTCGAAACTGCCAGCCGCGCTGAAGGTCGTGCTGGAGAACATGCTGCGCTTCGAGGATGGCGGCCGCACCGTCAGCACCGATGACGTCAAGGCCTTCGCCCAATGGGCGGCCGACGGCGGCACGAGCAGCCGCGAGATCGCCTATCGCCCCGCCCGCGTGCTGATGCAGGACTTCACCGGCGTTCCCGCCGTGGTGGACCTGGCCGCGATGCGCGACGGCATCAAGGCGCTTGGCGGAGACCCCCAGCAGATCAACCCGCTGAACCCGGTCGACCTGGTCATCGACCATTCGGTCATGATCGACGAGTTCGGCACGCCCCGCGCCTTCCAGCGCAACGTGGAACTGGAATACGAGCGCAACATGGAGCGCTACACCTTCCTGAAATGGGGCCAGAAGGCGTTCAACAACTTCCGCGTGGTCCCGCCCGGCACCGGCATCTGCCACCAGGTGAACCTGGAATACCTGTCGCAGACCGTCTGGACCGACACGGACCAGACCGGTGCGACCGTGGCATACCCCGACACGCTGGTCGGCACCGACAGCCACACCACCATGGTCAACGGCCTGGCCGTCCTGGGCTGGGGCGTGGGCGGGATCGAGGCCGAGGCCGCGATGCTGGGCCAGCCGATCTCGATGCTGATCCCCGAGGTCGTGGGCTTCAAGATGACCGGCGCGCTGCGCGAGGGCGTGACTGCCACCGACCTGGTGCTGAAGGTCGTGCAGATGCTGCGCCAGCACGGCGTCGTGGGCAAGTTCGTCGAGTTCTACGGCCCGGGTCTTGACCACATGCCGCTGGCCGACCGCGCGACCATCGCCAACATGGCCCCCGAATACGGCGCCACCTGCGGCTTCTTCCCCATCGACGACGAGACCCTGCGCTATCTGCGCCAGACGGGCCGCGAGGAGGACCGCATCGCGCTGGTCGAGGCCTATGCCAAGGCCAACGGCTTCTGGCGCACGCCGGACTATGCGCCGGTCTATTCCTCGGTGCTGGAACTGGACCAGAGCAGCGTCGTCCCCGCGATCTCGGGCCCCAAGCGCCCGCAGGACCACGTGCCGCTGACCGACTCGGCCCAGGCCTTCAGCGACTACATCCGCGGGTTGCGTCCCGCGGCCTCGGTGCCGCTGGACGAGAAGGAAAAGATGACGGCCGAGGCCGGATCGCCCGATCCCAAGCCCGAGCAGATCCCCGGCCGCGACCAGCACATGACCGAGGCCGCCGTCGACGGCGAGGAGTACCGCCTGCGCGACGGATCGGTGGTGATCGCCTCGATCACCTCCTGCACCAACACCTCGAACCCCTATGTGCTGATGGCCGCGGGCCTGGTCGCCCGCAAGGCGCGGGCGCTTGGCCTGACCCGCAAGCCCTGGGTCAAGACCTCACTGGCGCCCGGATCGCAGGTGGTCGAGGAATACCTGAAGGCCGCGAACCTGCAGGAGGACCTGGACGCCCTGGGCTTCAACCTGGTGGGCTTCGGCTGCACCACCTGCATCGGCAATTCGGGCCCGCTGCAGCCCGAGATCTCGAAGGCGATCAACGAGAACGACCTGGTGGCCGTGTCGGTGCTGTCGGGCAACCGCAACTTCGAGGGCCGCATCAGCCCCGACGTGCGCGCGAACTATCTGGCCAGCCCGCCGCTGGTGGTGGCCTATGCCATCGCGGGCGACATGAACATCGACCTGACGACCGAACCCCTGGCCCATACCGCCGAGGGCAAGCCGGTCTATCTCAAGGACATCTGGCCCACCTCGAAGGAGGTCGCCGAACTGGTCGACACCATCGTCACGCGCGAGATGTTCCAGGCCAAGTATGCCGACGTCTTCAAGGGCGACGAGCGCTGGCAGGGCGTCGAGATCACCGACAGCGAGACCTATGACTGGCCGGCCTCCTCGACCTACATCCAGAACCCGCCCTACTTCCAGGGGATGGACAAGGAACCGGGCACGATCAGCGACATCGGCGGCGCGCGCGTGCTGGCGCTGCTGGGCGACATGATCACCACCGACCACATCAGCCCGGCCGGATCCTTCAAGCCCGCGACGCCCGCGGGGAAGTACCTGACCGAACGCCAGGTCGCGCCCAAGGATTTCAACAGCTACGGCTCGCGCCGCGGCAACCACGAGATCATGATGCGCGGCACCTTCGCCAACATCCGCATCAAGAACGAGATGCTGGACGGGGTCGAGGGCGGCTATTCCAAGGATGCCGACGGCAACCAGGCCGCGATCTATGACGCCGCGATGTCCTATGTGGAACAGGACACGCCCCTGGTGATCTTCGGCGGCAAGGAATACGGCGCCGGATCGTCGCGGGACTGGGCGGCCAAGGGCACCAACCTTCTGGGCGTCAAGGCGGTCATCGCCGAAAGCTTCGAGCGCATCCACCGCTCGAACCTGGTCGGCATGGGCGTCATCCCGTTCGAGTTCACCGGCGGCGACACCCGCGCGACGCTGAACCTGACCGGCGACGAGACGGTCAGCATCCAGGGCCTGTCGGGCGCCTTCAAGCCGCTGTCGCAGGTGCCCTGCACGATCACCTATGCCGACGGCACGGAGAAGACGATCCAGCTGAAGGCCCGCGTCGATACCGAGGTCGAGATCGACTATCTCAAGAACGGCGGCGTGCTGCATTACGTGCTGCGCAACCTCGCCGCCGCCTGATCAGGACCTGTGACGGCGAAAGCCCCCGGCACCATGCCGGGGGCTTTTTGCTACGACCAGACAAGATGGATATTTGAGTGAAGAAGAAACAGCGGCGCGCCTCCCCTTTCTTCTTCATGAAAATATCCGCGGGGGGATCGCGGAACGCGATGGGGGCGGCAGCCCCCTGCCCCGTTTGGGCATATGGCTCAGCCGCCGATGGCGATGCCCTCGCGGCGCGGGTCGGCGCCGCCTTCCAGCCCGTCGGGGGTGACCACGATGCCTTGCAGGCCCGAGGTCAGCTCGGTCTCGTTCAGCTCGAAGCCCATGGCCGCCAGGCCCTCGGTCAGGGCGGCGGGCAGGCCCGCCTCGATGTCCATCGGGCCGAAGCGGTTGACCAGGTTCGGCGCGGCGACGGCGGCCTGGATGTCCATCCCCCAGTCCAGATGCGCCACGATGGCGCGGGCGACATAGCCGATGATGCGGCTGCCGCCGGGCGATCCGATCACCATGGTCGGCGCGCCGTCCTGCAGCACGATGGTCGGCGCCATGGACGAGCGGGGCCGCTTGCCCGGGGCCAGCGCATTGGCGATGGGCCAGCCGGCGTCGTCATGCGTCTCGAAGCTGAAATCGGTCAGCTCGTTGTTCAGCAGGAAGCCGGCCGCCATCACCCGCGAGCCGAAGCCGTTCTCGATGGTGGTGGTCATCGACAGGGCGTTGCCCTCCGCATCCACGATCGAAATATGCGAGGTCGAGGGCAGCTCCAGCGCCGAATCCTGGCCCCAGAGGCGGGCATGGCTCCAGCCCGGGCTGCCGGCGCTGACCTCGGGCAGGCTGTCGTCGCCCTGCAGCAGATGGGCACGCTCGTCCAGGTAGGCCTGGTCGATCAGCCCCTCGGTCGGCATGGCCACGAAGTCGCTGTCGGCCATGAAGCGGCCCCGGTCGGCGAAGGCCAGCCGCGAGGCGTCGCCGATCAGGCGCCAAGCCTCGGGGCTGTCGGCGCCCAAGGTGGCCAGGTCGTAGCCGCCAAGCATCCCCAGGATCTGGCCCACCGTCAGCCCGCCCGACGAGGGCGGGCCCATGCCGCAGACATCGTGGTCGCGATAGTCGACGCAGACGGCGGGGCGTTCGACCACGCGATAGGCGGACAGATCGCCCATCGCCAGCAGGCCGGGATTGCCCTCGGCCCCGCGCACGGCGGCGGTGATCTGTTCGGCCACCGGGCCGGTATAGAAGCCGTCCGCCCCCTCGCGCGCCAGCAGGCGCAGGGTCTCGGCATAGGCGGGGTTGGTCAGCAGGCTGCCCTCGGCCACGGGCTGGCCGTCGGGGAAGAAATAGGCGGCGGTGGCGGGATCGCCCGTCAGGGCGTCGCCCTCGCCCGCGACCAGCGTGGCCAGGCGGGGCGAGACGGTAAAGCCGTCCCGGGCCAGCGCGATGGCATCGTCGAAGAGGCCGGACCAGTTCGCCTGGCCCCAGTTGCGATGCGCGACCTCCATCAGGCGCGGCGTGCCGGGCGTGCCGACCGAGAGGCCGCCGATCACGGCCTCCATGAAGGCCAGGGGCTCGCCCTCCTCGTCCTGGAACAGCGTGGGGGTGGCGGCCATGGGGGCGGTCTCGCGCCCGTCCAGCGTGGTCACCTCGCCGGACTCGGCATCGTACCAGACGAGGAAGGCGCCGCCGCCCAGACCCGAGCTTTGCGGCTCGACCAGGCCCAGCACCGCCTGCACGGCGACCATCGCGTCGGCGGCACTGCCGCCGCGTTCCAGCACGCGGGCGCCGGCCTGCACGGCCAGCGGGTGGGCGGCGGTGACCATCCAGTCGGCGGCGGTGACCGGGCGCCCCTCGGCCTTGGCGGCCAGGGCGTCGCGGGCGGGCGCGTCCAGGTCGCCGAAGACATCGGTGGCGATCGCCTCGCCCGAGGCGCCCTCGGGCGCCACCGCATCGGCCGCCTGCTGCGCGCCCGCCATCGCCGCGCTGCCCAGCAGCAGTGCCAAGGCCCATCCTGTCCGCGTCATCGCCGTCCCTCCCTGTCCCGGAATGATGGGGTCAGCATGACGCCGGATGCGCGGGCGCGCAACCGTCCCGGCCGGTTCAGTCCTCGGCGGCCAAGGCGCGTTCCAGCTCGGGCAGGAAGCGTTGGGTGTAATCGTCGCGGATCAGGGGGCCCGCGAAGCGGAAGAGGATCTGCCCCTCGCCATCGACGATGAAGGTCTCGGGCGGGGCGGTGACGCCCCAGTCGATGGCGCCGCGCCCGCGCGGATCGGTGGCGATGGCCGCAAAGGGGTCGCCATCCTCGGTCAGGAAGGACAGGGCGTTGGGCTCGGGGTCCTTCAGGTCGATCCCGTAGACCGGCAGGCGGGTCGACAGGTCCGTCAGGGTCGGGTGTTCGGCGCGGCAGGGCGGGCACCAGCTGGCCCAGAAGTTGACCAGCTTGACGCCCGGCTGGCGCAGCATCTCGTCGGTCAGCTGCACCTTGCCAGGCAGCGTCGTGTCGGGCACCGCGGGCGCCTGCCGTCCGATCATGGCCGAGGGCAGGTTGCCCGGATCCTCGCGGTTCATGCCCCAGAGGAAGGTGGCGGCGAGCGCGGCGAAGACCACCGGCGGCAGGATCATCAGGACGGGGACCCTAGCCATTGCGCTCATGCTCCTGCAGGGCGCGGCGGGCGCGGGCGTTGGCGGCCACGGTGTGCCAGACCAGCCCGGCGATCAGCACGGTGCTGACCGCATAGGCCGCCAGCACCGTGCCAGCATATTGTCCAAGGTCGATCATGCGCGCATCTCTCTGGCCTGCAGGGCGGCCAGGCGCCGCCTGCGGATTTCGGTTCGGGTGCGGATCAGCAGCAGGGCCAGGAACAGCAGGAAGAAGCCCAGCATCGCCAGATAGAGCGGATAGCGATAGACGGACGACATCCGCTCGCCCGACTGCACCGACAGGCTGGCGCCCTGATGCAGGCCCTGGTTCCAGAAGAGGACGGCATAGCGCGACAGAAGCGCGAAGACCGAGCCCACGAGGCACAGCACGCCCGTGAGGTCGGCGGCGCTGTCGGGATCCTCGACCGCCGCCCAGAGCGCGATATAGCCCACGTAGAACAGGAACAGGATCAGGAACGAGGTCAGGCGCGGGTCCCATTCCCACCAGGTGCCCCACATGGGCTGGCCCCAGATGGCGCCGGTGGCCAGCGCGATCAGGGTCATGACCGCGCCGATGGGGGCGGCGGCCTTGGCGGCCAGCGCGCTGACATGGTGGCGGCGCACGATCCAGATCAGCGAGGCGACCAGCATCATCACCCAGATGTTGATGGCCATCATCGCCGCCGGGACATGCAGGAAGACGATCTTGACGGTCGAGCCCTGCCGGAAATCCTCGGGGGTCAGGAACCCCCAGACCACGCCGCCCACGCAGCAGATGACCGCGCTGCCGACCAGCCAGGGCAGAAGCCCCTCGGTCGTGCGCATGAACTTGGTCGGATTTGCGTATTCCCAGATCGACATGATGCCCCCCCTCTATCCCTGTTTCCCCGCGCCCCTCAAGGGGCAGGCCGCCGCACTCACCGCAGATTGACCCGAAGCGCCGCCGCCGCCGCGAAGGGGATCAGCGCCAGCACCCCCAGGGTGATGCCCGCCAGGAACATCAGGGGCGTGGCGGTGGCCATGCCCTCGGCCCCGCGCCGCGTGATCTCGGCCCCGAAGATCAGCGTCGGGATGTAGAGCGGCAGGACCAGCAGCGACAGCAGCAGCCCACCGCGCCGCAGCCCTACGGTGATCGCCGCGCCGAAGGCCCCCAGCATCGACAGCGCGGGCGTGCCGAGCGCCAGCGAGGCCACCAGCCAGGGCATCGCCTGCACGGGCAGCTGCAGCAGGACGCCGAACAGGGGCGCCGAGACGACCAGCGGCAGGCCGGTGGTGATCCAGTGGGCCAGCGCCTTGATCGCCACCGCCGCCTCCAGCGGCAGGGGGGCGGTGGCCAAGAGGTCCAGGCTGCCATCCTCGTGGTCCAGCGCGAAGATGCGGTCCAGTGACAGAAGGCAGGCCAGCAGCGCGCCGACCCAGAGGACACCGGGCGCCACCGGGGCCAGCGTGGCGCGGTCGGGGCCGACGCCGAAGGGCACCAAGGCCGAGAGGATCAGGAAGAAGGCCACGCCCAGCCCGAAGCCGCCCCCGGCCCGCGTGGCCAGCCTGAGGTCGCGGATCAGAAGCGCGATCACGCGAAGGCCTCGTTGAAGCCCGAGGCACGGGTGGCGGGGGCCGATCCGGGGCGGGCGCGGAAGGGGGTCAGGTCCAGGACGCGGGCCTGTGGCAGGCCCAGATCGATATGGGTGGCGATCAGCGCGGCCCCCCCCTGCCCCAGATGGGCGACAAGCACCTGGGCGAAACGCGCGACCGAGGCCGCGTCCAGCGACACGGTGGGCTCGTCCAGCACCCAGAGCGGGCGCCCGGTGACCAGCAGCCGCGCCAGCCCGAGGCGGCGCTTCTGCCCCGCCGAGAGGGCGACGGCGGGGCGATGGGCCAGCGCGGTCAGGTCCATCGCCGCCAGCGCGGCATCCGTCCCACCGCCGCCGAAGACCTGCGCCCAGAAGGTCAGGTTCTCGGCCGCGGTCAGCGCGGGCTTCAGCCCGTCGGCATGGGCAGCATAGGCCAGGCAATCCTCGGGCATCCGGATCCGGCCCGCGACGGGGGCCTGCAATCCGGCGACCGTGCGCAGAAGGGTCGTCTTGCCGACCCCGTTCGGGCCGCGCAGGATCAGCGCCTGCCCGGCCTCCAGATCGAACGTCACCCCCTCGACCGTCCGCAGACCGCCGCGCGCGACGGCCAGGTCCTGGACGGCCAGCAGGGTCACAGGGGCAGAAGCGCGCAGGCCACGCGGCGACCCTCGGACAGGGTCACGTTGTAGGTGCGCGCGGCGGTGGCCGAGGCCATCGCCTCGACCCGCAGGCCGAGCGCGTCCAGATGCGCGATCAGGTCGCGCGGGGGAATGTCGACGGCGGCACCCATGCCCAGGAACAGCACGTCGACGCGGCCCGCCAGCGCCTCCAGCGGGGCGATCTGGTCCAGGCCGTCCCACGGGGTGACGCGGTCGGCCTCGATCACCAGCGCGTGGTGGAAGACCCGGCCCGCGACCCGGAAGAAGCCCGGGCCATAGCCTTCGACGGCATGCTGCCCGGTGAACTCGATCGGCGTCAGGGCGGGCATCAGACCTCCTCGGCGCCCTCGAAGGGCGACAGGTTCTTGCGGGCCTTGGGATCCTTGGGGTCGGGCTTGTCGCGGCGCACGCCCAGCCACAGCACGAAATTCTTGGCCACGTAGACCGAGGAATAGGTGCCGATGAAGATGCCGAAGGTGATCGCGAAGACGAAGCCCCGGATGACGTCGCCGCCCAGCACCAGAAGCGCGATCAGCGCCAGAAGCGTGGTGACCGAGGTCATGGTGGTCCGCGACAGGGTCTCGTTCACGGACAGGTTCATCACCTCGCGCAGGGCCCGCGTCTTGTACTTGACCAGGTTCTCGCGCAGGCGGTCGAAGACCACCACCGTGTCGTTGATCGAATAGCCCACGATGGTCAGCAGCGCCGCGATGGTGGTCAGGTCGAAGCGGATCTGGAACAGCGCGAAGATGCCCATCGTGATCAGCACGTCATGGAACAGCGACACGATGGCGCCCACCGCGAACTGCCATTCGAAGCGCAGCCAGATGTAGATCGAGATCGCCACCAGCGAGGCCAGCACCGCGTAGATCGCGGTCTGCACCAGCTCTCCCGAGACCTTGGGACCGACCGATTCGACCGAGGGGAAGGTCATCTCCGGGTCGATCCCGCGCAGCGCCTCCTCGACCGTGGCGATGGTCTGGGGGGTCACGGCCTCGGTCCCGTCCTGGGCGCTGATGCGGACCTGCGAGACGTTCTGGTCGGCCGCGAAGCCCGGATCGAAGACCTCGGTGATGGCCACGTCGCCCAGGTCCAGCCCCGACAGCGCGTCGCGATAAGCCGCGACATCGACGGGCTGGGCCGATTCGGTGCGGATCGTCGTGCCGCCCCGGAAATCGATGCCGAAGTTCAGCCCGTTGAGGAACAGCACCACGACCGAGGCGACCATGAAGAAGGCCGAGATGCCGAAGGTCAGCTTCTGCCAGCGGAAGAAGTCGAAGCTGGTCTGGTCGGGAATCAGTTTCAGACGGAAAGCCATCTCACACCTCGATCTGCTTGGGGCGCGCGCGCTCGAACCACATGATGGTGATCAGGCGCGTCACGAACAGCGCCGTGAAGACCGAGGTCACGATCCCGATGGTCAGCGTCACCGCAAAGCCCTTGACCGGCCCCGAGCCCAGCACGAAGAGGATGGCCGCCACGATCAGCGTCGTGATGTTGGCGTCCACGATGGCCGACATGGCCTTCTCGTAGCCCAGCTCGATCGCGCGGGCGGGGCCGCGGGCGGTCCGCAATTCCTCGCGGATGCGTTCGAAGACCAGCACGTTGGCATCGACCGCCATGCCGATGGTCAGCACGATGCCAGCGATGCCGGGCAGCGTCAGCGTGGCCCCGATCAGCGACAGGACCGCGAACAGCAGCACCATGTTGAAGGTCAGCGCGACCGCCGCGAAGACGCCGAAGCGGCCATAGGACAGGATCATCAGCATCACGACGGCGACGAAGCCCACGCCCGCCGCGACCTTGCCCGCGTCCACGCTGTCCTGCCCCAGTTCGGGGCCGACGGTGCGCTCCTCCAGGAAGGTCATCTCGGCCGGCAGGGCGCCGGCGCGCAGCAGCACCGACAGCTGGTTGGCCTGGTCGAAGTTCATCGAGCCCGAGATCTGCCCCGAGCCGGTGGTGATGGCCGAGCGGATGACCGGGGCCGAGATCACCTCGTCGTCCAGCACGATGGCGAAGGGCTGGCCGATGTTCTGCGAGGTGTAGCTGCCGAAGGCCCGCGCCCCCGTCGGGTTGAAGCGGAAGTTGACCGAGGGCTGGCCGTTCTCGTCGCTGCCGGGCATGGCATCGACCAGATCCTCGCCGGTGACGACGGGGCTGTCCTCGAGGATGTAGTAGACCCCCTCCTGGTCGATCGAGGGGGCGATGAACTGCCCCAGGCCCGGCTGCGCCTCGGCGTCGCCGGTGGTGCCCAGGACCGGGTTGAAGGTCAGCTGAGCGGTGGTGCCGATCAGCTCCTTCAGCTCGGTGGCCGAGCCGATGCCCGGCACCTGGATCAGGATGCGATCCTCGCCCTGGCGCATGATGGTGGGTTCGCGGGTGCCGACCTCGTCAACGCGGCGGCGCACGATCTCCAGCGACTGCTGGATGGTGCGGTCGTCGGTCACGGCCTTCTCGGCATCCGACAGCTGGATGGTCAGCGTGGAGCCTTGGGTGGCGATGGCCAGCGACTGCTGGCCCGCGCCGGTCAGGGTGGTGACGGGGTCGGAGAAGCCGCGCGCGATCTCGATGGCGCGGGGCATCTGGTCGGCATTGCCGATCTCGACCGACAGCACGCCCTCGGGCGCCTCGACGCGGCGGATCGCGCCGACCGTGTCGCGTTCGGCGGCGAGCGCCGTGCGCAGTTCGGGCCAGAGCGCGTCGACGCGGGTCTTGTAGACCTGCGTCACCTGCACCTCGCCCAGGAGGTGGGCGCCGCCGCGCAGGTCGAGCCCCAGATTGACCAGATTGGAGGGCATCCACGAGGGCCAGCCGTCGCGCGCCGCCACCAGTTCGGGCGTCTCGACGCCGGTGGCCTCGATCCGGGCAACGGCATCGTTATGCGCCTCGACGCGGGCGTAGAAGGCGTTGGGCAGCGCGTAGAAGAGGCCCAGAAGGCAGATCCCGAAAATCAGGATGCGCTTCCATCGGTCGATCTGAAGCATGTGGGCGAACGCCTTCTCAGCTGTTTGCGGCGACCGGTTCGGTCTTGTTGACGACCTGGGCCAGGGTCGAGCGGATGACGCGGACGCGCACGCCGGTCGCGATCTCGACCTCCAGCTCCTCGTCGCGGACGGAGACGACCTTGCCCAGGATGCCGCCCTGGGTGACGACCTGGTCGCCCTTCTTGACGGCCTCGACCATGGCGCGATGCTGCTTCACGCGCTTCTGCTGCGGGCGGATCATCAGGAAATACATGATCGCGAAGATCAGGATCAGCGGAATGAACTGCGCAAGCGCTGCGCCGCCACCTGCGGCGCCGGCGGCCTGGGCATAAGCGGGGGTCACGAACATCGGGGGTCCTTTCGGTCAGGGGCACGGCCACGGGCCGCATCAGGATTGGCGCGCAACCTAGCCGCGCCGCCCGCCCTTGGCAAGAAAGCCCCCGAGGCCCGGGCCGCAAGACGCGAAACGGCTTCGTGATCGAAGGGCGGCCCCTGTTGATGCGGCCGTGTGGTCGGGGCCGTGTGGCGGGGGCGCCTGTGGACTTGGCGCTGGCGCTGTGGCAGTCGAGGGGGCGCCCCACCCTGCCATCCGAAGGAACCTGCCATGGCCGAGCGACGCGACCCCGCTGCCGAACTGACCCGCCTTCTGGACATCATGGCGGCGCTGCGCGATCCCGACACGGGCTGTCCGTGGGATGTCGAGCAGGACTTCGCCTCGATCGCGCCCTACACGATCGAGGAGGCGCACGAGGTCGAGGACGCGATCCAGCGCAAGGCCTGGGACGAGCTGCCGGGCGAGCTGGGTGACCTGCTGCTGCAGGTGGTCTTTCAGGCGCAGATCGCGCGCGAGGCCGGCATGTTCGACTTTGCCGATTGCGCGGCGGCGATCAGCGACAAGCTGGTCTTCCGCCATCCCCATGTCTTCGGATCCGAAAGCCGCGACAAGTCCGCCGAACAGCAGGTGAAGGACTGGGAGGCGATCAAGGCGGTCGAGCGCGCCGGCAAGGCCGAGCGCGGGACGCTGGACGGCGTGGCCCTGGGCCTGCCCGCCCTGACCCGCGCGCTGAAGCTGCAGAACCGCGCCGCGCGTGTGGGCTTCGACTGGCCCGGCCCCGGCGACGTGCTGGCCAAGATCACCGAGGAGACCGCCGAGCTGGTCGAGGCCCGCGACGGCCTGGGCCCCGAGGCGATGGAGGAGGAGTTCGGCGATCTGCTGTTCGTGATGGCCAATCTGGGCCGGCATCTGAAGATCGACCCTGAGCAGGCGCTGCGGCGCGCGAATGCCAAGTTCACCCGGCGCTTCGGCGCGATCGAGGCGGCGCTGGCGGCCCAAGGGCGGCGGCCCGAGGACAGCGACCTGGCCGAGATGGACCGGCTGTGGGATGCCGCCAAGGTCGCCGAGAAGACGACGACGGGGTAAGGGGGCGCTGCCCCCGTCCCGTTCCGGGACTCCCCCGGGATATTTTCATGAAGAAGAAGGTACGGCGGTGACCTGCGCGAGGGCGGCGTCATAGACCTCGATGCCGCCCTTGGAGGCGCCTTCGGAGAGGGTGCGCTTCCAGGCGCGGGCGCCGGGGCGGCCGTGGAAGAGGCCCAGCATGTGGCGGGTGAACTGGTGCAGGCGGCCGCCCTGCGCCAGGTGGCCGAGGATCAGCGGGCGCATGGCGCGGGCGACCTCGATGGGGTCATCGAAGGGCGGTGCGTCGTCCCAGAGGCGGTCGGCGGCGCCGAGGATCGTCCAGGGGTCGTGATAGGCGGCGCGGCCCACCATGACGCCGTCCATCACCCGGAGGTGGTCGCGCACCTGATCGAGGCTGGCGATGCCGCCGTTGATCGACAGGTGCAGGTCGGGGAACTGCGCCTTCATCCGCCCGACCAGCGGATGGTCCAGCGGCGGGATCTCGCGGTTCTCGCGCGGGCTGAGGCCCTTGAGCCAGGCCTTGCGCGCGTGGATCGTCAGGCGGCGGATGCCGGCGCCCCGCATCGCGGTCAGGAAGGCGGGCAGCGCCGTTTCGGGATCCTGGTCGTCGACGCCGATGCGGCATTTCACCGTGACCTCGACCGGGCTGACGGCCTGCATGGCCGCCACGCAATCGGCCACGCGCTCGGGCATGGTCATCAGGACCGCCCCGAAGGCGCCCGACTGCACGCGGTCACTGGGGCAGCCGCAGTTCAGGTTGATCTCGGCATAGCCCCAGTCGGCGGCGATGCGGGTGGCCTCGCGCAGCTCGGCCGGGTCCGAGCCGCCCAATTGCAGCGCCAGCGGCTGTTCGGCGGCGTCATGGTCCAGAAGCCGGGCCCGGTCACCATGCAGGATCGCGGGGGCGGTGACCATTTCGGTATAGAGCAGCGCGCGGCGCGACATCAGCCGGTGGAAGCGGCGGCAGTTGCGGTCGGTCCAGTCCATCATCGGCGCGACGGAGAGGCGCGCGGCGCGGGTGATCGGGTCGGTCATGGGAATGGTCCGGGCCTGCTGGGGCAACGGGAATCCCCCGCAGCCGGAAAGGGGATGGTGGGTGATAAGGGATTTGAACCCCTGACATCTTCGATGTGAACGAAGCGCTCTACCACTGAGCTAATCACCCGTCGGGCTGGCTTCTAGCGCCAGGCGGCGGGCGTTGCAAGAGGGCTCAGGGCTTTTCGACGACGATAGGGGCGGCGGGGCTGGCGCGGCGGCGCAGGCGCAGGGTGATCACGTCGCCGCCCCGGGCGTCGCGTTCCAGATTGATTCGCGCCCGGCCCAGGGGCGGGACGGCCAGCGTCTGGCCCGAGGAGAGGATCTGGCCCAGCTGGTCCAGCGTCGCCTCGATGATCGGGCGGGCCTCGGCGCGGCGCGTGCCGGTGGCGGCGACGACGCGGTCGATGAAGTCGCGCTTGGGCACCACGGTGGCGGCATGGGGATCGGGCAGCGCCGACAGCGGGGGCGGCATCCCTGCCCCGCCTTCGGCATCGGTGGTTTCGACTGACATGTCCGCGCACCTGTTACTCTGCACACTTGTCCGAACAGTTTATCGCAAAATGACCTTGCGTCAACTCTTTCGCCGCGATCAAAAAAAGGCCGGGGGCGCATGACGCCCCCGGCTTGGGATCGGATTTGACCGATCGGTTTGCGGTCGGTCAGTGCGCGACGGCGCTGCCGGCCCCGTCATTCGGGCGCTGCCCCGAGATGCGGGCGGCCTCGGCCGCCTCCTCGGCGGCCTCGTCCCATTCCACCGCCACCGGCTGGCGGACCAAGGCGTGGCGCAGCACCTCGCGGACATTGCTGACCGGAATGATGGTCAGCCCTTCCTTGACGTTGTCCGGGATCTCGACGAGGTCCTTTTCATTGTCCTGCGGGATCAGCACCGTCTTGATGCCGCCGCGCAGCGCGGCGAGCAGCTTTTCCTTCAGGCCCCCGATGGCCAGCACATGGCCGCGCAGCGTGACCTCGCCGGTCATGGCGACGTCCTTGCGGACCGGGATGCCGGTCATCACCGAGACGACCGAGGTCACCATGGCGACGCCCGCCGAGGGGCCGTCCTTGGGCGTGGCGCCCTCGGGGACGTGGACATGGATGTCGCGCTTGTCGAATTCCGGGGGCCTGACCCCGATCTCCGGCGCGACCGAGCGCACGAAGCTGTTCGCCGCGTCGATCGATTCCTTCATCACGTCGCCAAGCGTGCCGGTGGTCTTCATCCGGCCCTTGCCCGGCAGGCGCAGCGCCTCGATCTGCAGCAGATCGCCGCCGACCGAGGTCCAGGCCAGGCCGGTCACGACGCCGACCTGATCCTCCTTCTCGGCAAGGCCGTAGCGGTGGCGGCGCACGCCCAGGTACTCCTCGGCCTTCTCGGGGGTCACCTCGACCGAGGTGACCTTGCCCTTGAGGATCTCGGTCACGGCCTTGCGGGCCAGCTTCGCGATCTCGCGCTCCAGCGAGCGGACACCGGCCTCGCGGGTGTAGTAGCGGATCATGTGGGTCAGCGCCGCGTCGGTGACGCTGAACTCTCCCTTGCGCAGGCCGTTGGCCTTGGTCTGCTTGTCCAGAAGGTGACCGCGCGCGATCTCGCGCTTCTCGTCCTCGGTATAGCCCGAGAGCGGGATGATCTCCATCCGGTCCAGAAGCGGGCCGGGCATGTTGTAGCTGTTGGCCGTGGTCACGAACATGACGTTGGACAGGTCGTACTCGACCTCCAGATAGTGGTCGACGAAGGTCGAGTTCTGCTCCGGGTCCAGCACCTCCAGCATGGCGCTGGCCGGGTCGCCCCGGAAGTCCTGACCCATCTTGTCGATCTCGTCCAGCAGGATCAGCGGGTTGGTGGTCTTGGCCTTCTTCAGCGCCTGGATGATCTTGCCGGGCATGGAGCCGATATAGGTCCGGCGGTGGCCCCGGATCTCGGATTCGTCACGCACGCCGCCAAGCGAGATGCGGATGAACTCGCGCCCCGTCGCCTTGGCGATGGACCGGCCGAGCGAGGTCTTGCCCACGCCCGGAGGACCGACCAGCGTCAGGATCGGGCCCCTCAGCTTGGTGCTGCGGGCCTGCACGGCCAGGTATTCGACGATGCGTTCCTTGACCTTGTCCAGACCGTAGTGATCCTCGTCGAGGATCGCCTCGGCCCGGCCCAGATCCTTGCGGGTGCGCGACTTCACGCCCCACGGCAGCGCCAGCAGCCAGTCGAGGTAGTTGCGGCTGACCGTCGCCTCGGCGGACATGGGCGACATGGATTTCAGCTTCTTCAGCTCGCTGTCGGCCTTTTCGCGGGCCTCCTTGCTGAACTTGGTGGCCGAGATCTTCTCTTCCAGTTCGGCCAGTTCGTTCTGGCCGTCCTCGCCGTCGCCCAGTTCCTTCTGGATCGCCTTCATCTGTTCGTTCAGATAGTATTCGCGCTGCGTCTTCTCCATCTGGGTCTTGACGCGCGACTTGATCTTCTTCTCGACCTGCAGGACCGACATCTCGCCCTGCATGTGGCCGTAGATCTTCTCCAGACGCGCCGAGATCTCCAGCGTGTCCAGCAGGTCCTGCTTGCGGTCCAGATCGATGCCCATGTGGCCCGCGACCAGATCGGCCAGCTTGCCGGGCTCGGTCGCCTCGGACACGGCGGTCACGACCTCGTCGGGGATGTTCTTGCGCACCTTGACGTAGCGCTCGAATTCCTCGGACACGGTGTGGACCAGCGCGGTCACGGTCGCCTCGTCGCCGGTGGTCTCCTCCAGCGCGATGGCGGTCGCCATGAAGTGATCGTCATGGGGCACGAATTCGGTGATGTGCACCCGCTCGCGGCCCTCGACCAACACCTTGACGGTGCCGTCGGGCAGCTTGAGCAGCTGCAGCACATTGGCCAGCACGCCGCCGCGATAGATGCCTTCCTCGGTGGGTTCGTCCACCGCCGCATCCATCTGCGCGGCCAGAAGGATCGGGCTGTCCGATTCCATCACCGCCTCCAGCGCGCGCACGGATTTCTCGCGTCCCACGAAGAGGGGCACGATCATGTGCGGGAAGACGACGATATCCCGCAAGGGCAGCACCGGGTAGGTCTGGGTGGTGAATTCCGTCATGGTCTTGTCCTTTCCGCCCGAAGCCGCGGCCCCGTCATGGCGACACGCGGCCCCTGCATGCGTTCAATCTAGGGCCAGCATCGTCCGCGTTCAATATGACAGTATAAATGCAGTTGATGTGCGTTCGGGTCCGCCCGACCCCGGGCCGAGGCCGCCCTCAGCGGGGAATGACGATCTCGGCCCGCAACCCGCCCAAGCGCGGGCCCCGGCCAAGGCGCAGCTGCCCGCCATGCGCGCGGGCCACGTCGGCGGCGATGGCCAGCCCCAGCCCGGCCCCCTGCGCGCTGTTCCTGCGCCGCGACGGGTCCAGCCGGGTGAAGGGGCGCATGGCCGCGTCCAGGCTGTCCTCGGGGATGCCGGGGCCGTCATCCTCGATTCCGATGCGCAGGCTGCGGGGACCGAGCGCGGCGTCCATCTCGGCCCGGCTTCCATAGCGCACGGCATTGCCGATCAGGTTCTCCAGCGCGCGGCGCAGCATGTCGGGGCGGCAGGTGGCCATCCCCGCGCGGTCGCCCTCGAACTGGACCAGGGCCGCGGGCTGGCCGGCGCGCTGCGCATCGGCCACGATGGTCTCCAGAAACCCCACCGCCGAGACCTGCTCGGGCGGCCGGTCCTGCGCCTCGTCGCGGGCATAGTCCAGAAAGCCGTCGACCATGCGGCTCATCTCGGCGATGTCGGCCTCCATCGCGGCGATCTCCTCGGCATCGGGGGGCATGTCGGGCGAGACCATCGACAGGCTGAGCCTGAGCCGCGTCAGGGGCGTGCGCAGATCGTGGCTGATCCCCGACATCATCAGCTTGCGCTGTTCGTTCTGGCGTTCCAGCCGGTTGCGCATGTCCAGGAACGCGGTGCCGGCGCTGCGGATCTCGGCCGCGCCCTGCGGGCGATAGGGCACCATGCGGCCCTTGCCGTAATCCTCGGCGGCCGAGGCCAGGCGCCGGATCGGGCGCAGCTGGTTGCGCAGGAAGATCGTGGCGATCCCGGTCATCAGAAGCGAGGTCGCCACCATAAGCACCAGCAGCTGATGCGGGTTCGAGGCGCTGACCCGCCGCCGCTCGAAGCTGAGCGCATAGGGGCCGGTCGGCCCCTCCAGCGCGACGACCACCCGCTTGTCGTCGCTGGCCAGATCGATCGACAGGACCCGGGGCAGCGCCTCGCGCAGCACCTGCGTCACCACGCGGCCGGAAAAGTCGTAGAACAGCCGCTGGTCCTGGGCCACCGGATTGGCGGGCAGTTCCAGCGTCAGCTCCAGCGGCCGGGCGACCGAGACGCCCGCCCGGCGCGCCGCCTCGGGGCTGGAGGCGCTGTCGATCAGGCGTGCGACGAAGGCCAGCTCGTGCGACATGCTGGCGGTCATCTGCCGGGTGACGCCCTCGAAATGGCGCTGCAGGAACATGACGCTGACCACCAGCGTGACCACCACCACCGGCAGGAACAGGATCAGCGCGGCGCGGGCATAGAGGCCGCGCGGCACCAGGGTCCGGGCGATCGGTCCGTCAGACTGGTTGGACATGGAAACCCCCTCCGTCGCGCGCTAGGCTAGCGCCATGTGCGACCCCGCGAAAGAGCCGCTGCAGATCCTGGCCCCGAATCCCTCGGCCTTGACCGGGCCGGGCACGACGACCTTCCTGATCGGCCAGGACCATGTCGCGGTGATCGACCCCGGCCCCGACGACGCAGACCACCTGGACGCCGTCGCCCGGGCGGGCCGCGACCGCATCGGCCATATCCTGGTCACCCATGCGCATCGCGACCACAGCGCCGGCGCGGCCCGCCTGTCGCGGCTGACCGGGGCGCCGGTGCTGGCCTATGGCGATGCGCAGGCGGGACGCGCCCCCCTGATGGCCCGGCTGGCGGCGGGCGGGCTGGTCGCGGGGGGCGAGGGGCTGGATCACGATTTCGCGCCCGACCGCCTGCTGGCCGACGGGGAGGTGATCGCCACCCCCGACTGGCAGCTGACCGCGCTGCACACGCCCGGCCATGCCGCAGGCCATCTGAGTTTCCAGTGGGGCGCGCAGATCTTCTGCGGCGATCTGGTGATGGGCTGGTCCTCGACGCTGATCTCACCCCCCGACGGGGATCTGGGGGATTACCTGCGCTCGCTGGACCGGCTGGTCGCCTTGGCGCCGCGCCGCCTGCGTCCCACGCATGGCGCGGCGATCGAGGCCCCCCTGCTCCGCCTGGCCGAACTGGCCCATCATCGCCGCGCCCGCACCACGCAGATCCTGGCGGCCCTGCGCCAGTCCAGCGATTCCGCCCAAGGGCTGGCCCGGCGCATCTATGCGGTGCCCGATCCGCTGCTGCCCGCCGCCGCGCGCAACGTGCTGGCCCACCTGATCGCGCTGGCACAGCTGGGGGCCGTTGATTTTCCGGAGGAAATTTCCGAAAGAACGATTTTTTCGGCCGCATGACACAAAAGCGCCAAACGGCTCTGGACGCCCCCGGGCGGGGTTGTTATATCCGCCCCGTGTTCCGGCGTAGCTCAGCGGTAGAGCAGTTGACTGTTAATCAATTGGTCGTAGGTTCGATCCCTACCGCCGGAGCCAATCAATCCCCTTAGGTTTTGATCTGGCAGACACATCCCCCCTTTCCAGCCAAGGATCGGCCGTCAGGCCAGCCGCGCAGGGATCAGGCCGCGCAGGGCGTTGCCGCAGAATAGCTCTCCCCTTGGCAAGTCCTCAGGATGCAGGACGGCCTCGATGGCTGCGCCCGTGGCCAGCAGGCTCTCGCGCAGGACGCCCGGCAGAAGGCCGCAATCCAGCGGCGGGGTCAGCAGACGGTCGCCTTGGCGCAGGAACAGCGAGGTGATCGTGCCCTCGCACAGTTCGCCTTGGGTATTCATCAGCAGCGCCTCGTCCATCCCGGGCGGCAGGGCGGCGCGGGCGACGTCATAGACCGGGCGTCGGCTGCTCTTGAGGCGCAGCCAGGGGTCGTCCCGGTCGAGGCGCAGGTCCGACAGGATCACGCGCCAGAGGGGCGGGTTGGCGGGCAGCGGCGCATGGGTCACGGCCACCTCGCCGGCCCCGTCCACCGCCAGCCGGGTCCGCAGCACCGCGCCCTGCGGCAGGGCGGCCAGCGCAGGGGCCAGCCGCGCCTCGTCCAAGGGAAAGCCCACCGCCGCGCAGCCGCGCCGCAGCCGTGCCAGATGCAGGGGCCACAGGACGATGCGCCCGTCCGCCTCGCGGCGCATCGTCTCGAAGACGGTCAGGCCGTCGGGAATGGGGCCAGGAATGCGGATTTGCACAAAGCCTCCTGCCATTCGGATGCGGCGTCGCTGTCATGGACGATGCCGCCCCCCACGTTCAGCCGCAAGAGGCTGGGTTCGACCATCCAGGGAGAGCGGATCGCCACGCCGAAGCGCATCGGCCCCGCCGGATCGACCCATCCGATGGCCCCGCAATAGACCTCGCGCGGGGCCTGTTCCAGTTCGGCGATGATCTGCATGGACCGGATCTTGGGCGCCCCGGTGATCGAGCCGCAGGGAAACAGCGCGCCTAGGATCTGCGCCAGCCCGGTGCCGGGCAGCATCCGCCCCTCGACGGTCGAGACCATCTGGTGCAGCGTCGCATACTGCTCGATATGGAACAGCTGCGGGACGCGGACGCTTCCGGGATGGCAGATGCGGCTGATGTCGTTGCGCAGCAGATCGACGATCATCAGGTTCTCGGCGCGGTTCTTCTCGGACCCCTGCAGGGCCAGGGCGGCGGCGCGGTCGGTGGCGGGCGTCGCGCCGCGCGGGGCGGTGCCCTTCATGGGGCGCGTGCGGATCGTGCCGTCGGCGTCCACGGCGAAGAACAGCTCGGGGCTGCGCGACAGGATCACCGGGCCGCCCAAATCGACAAAGGCCCCCTCGCCCACCGGCTGGCGCGCCGCCAGCGCGGCATAGATCGCCAGCGGATCGCCCGTCACGCGGGCCTCCATCGGGAAGGTCAGGTTGATCTGATAGGTGTCGCCCGCCGCGATGTAGTCCTGCACCGCCGCGATGGCCGCGTCGTAGCGCGCCCGGTCCCACAGCGGGCGCGGGGCGCCGATGCTCACAGCCTCGGCCGGCGGCAAAGGCGGCGCGGGGCGCGGGGCGTCGAAGACGCCCATGAGGATCAGCGGCATCTGCCGGTCGTCGGGCATCAGGTCGGCGAGGCGCGGGGTCAGCGCATGGCCCAGCTCATAGGACAGATAGCCCGCCAGCCAGCAGCCCCGTGCGGTGGCCGCCTGCATCGCGGCCAGCGCGGGACCGACCCCCGCCGCCGTGTCGGCGCGGATCACCGTCTGCGGCGCGGTGAACTGCGTGCCCCCGCCCAAGGGGCCATGGTCGAAGCGGATCATGCCCGGGTGACGGCCTTGGGTCCGGCCTTGTCGGCGGCCTTCTTCGCGGCATGCCGGGCCGCGCCCTCGCGCACCTTGGCGGCCAGGTCGCGGGCCACCGCGAAGGCGCCCTTGATCCGTTCCGCGTCCGTGGTGAACTCGCGCTTGAGGACCACCTTGTTGTCGGTGACCTTGGCCGAGCCGCGCTCGTCGGACAGGAAATCGACCAGCCCGGCGGGGTTGGGGAACTTGTCCATGTGGAACTGCACCGTGACGCCCTTGGGCCCGGCATCGAGGCGCGAGATGTTGGCCCGCTTGGCCATCGCCTTGATGCGCATGACCAGCAGCAGAGTGTTCACCTCGCGCGGCAGCGGGCCGAAGCGGTCGATCAGCTCGGCGGCAAAGCCTTCCAGCTCGACCTTGCTGGTCAGCTCGGCCAGACGACGATAGAGGCCAAGCCGCACGTCCAGATCGGGGATGTAGCTGTCGGGAATGGTCACCGGCACGCCCAGGTTCAGCTGGGGCGCCCATTCATCCTCGGGCGTGCCCTCCAGCTCTCCGGATTTCAGCTTGGCGATCGTTTCCTCCAGCATCTGCTGGTACAGTTCGAACCCGACCTCTTTGATATGGCCGGACTGCTCATCGCCCAGCAGGTTGCCCGCGCCGCGCAGATCCAGATCCTGGGATGCCAGATTGAACCCCGCCCCCAGTCCGTCGATGCTGCCCAGGAACTTCAGCCGCCGCATCGCCTGCGGGGTCAGGGGCACGCGCGGCTTGGTGGTCAGATAGGCATAGGCGCGCGCCTTGGACCGCCCCACCCGGCCCCGGATCTGATAGAGCTGCGACAGCCCGAACATGTCGGCGCGCCAGACGACCATTGTGTTGGCGGTCGGGATGTCCAGCCCTGATTCGACGATGGTCGTGGCCAGCAGCACGTCATGGCTGCCGTCGTAGAAGGCGTTCATGCGCCCGTCCAGATCGCCCGCCGCCAGCTGGCCATGGGCCACGATATAGCTGATCTCGGGGACGTTCTCGGCCAGCCAGTGTTCCACATCGGGCAGGTCAGTCAGGCGCGGGACGACAAAGAATGACTGCCCGCCGCGATATTTCTCGCGCAGCAGCGCCTCGCGGATGGTGATGCTGTCGAACTCGCTGACATAGGTGCGGATCGCCAGACGGTCGACCGGGGGCGTGCCGATCACCGACAGGTCGCGCACGCCGGTCAGCGACAGCTGCAACGTGCGGGGGATGGGCGTGGCGGTCAGGGTCAGGACGTGGATGTCGGAGCGCAGCTCCTTCAGCCGTTCCTTGTGGCCCACGCCGAAATGCTGCTCCTCGTCGATGATCAGCAGGCCGAGGTTCTTGAAGCGGATGGCCTTGGCCAGCACGGCATGGGTGCCCACGACGATGTCGACGCTGCCATCGGACAGGCCGGTGCGGGTCAGGGCCGCATCCTTGGCGCTGACGAAGCGCGACAGCGGGCGCACGGTGATCGCCGTGCCGCGGAAGCGGTCCACGAAGCTGCGATAATGCTGGCGCGCCAGCAGGGTCGTCGGCGCCACCACGGCCACCTGCATGCCTTGGCTCGCGGCGATGAAGGCTGCGCGCATGGCGACCTCGGTCTTGCCGAAGCCCACGTCGCCCACGACCAGACGGTCCATCGGGCGGCCCGCGCCCAGATCGTCCGAGACGTCCTCGATGGCCGACAGCTGGTCGTCGGTTTCGCTGTAGGGGAAGCGCGCGGCGAAGGCCTGCCAGTCGTGATCCTCGGGGATCAGCACCGGGGCGGGACGCAGCAGGCGTTCGGCGGCCACCCGCATCAGCTTGTCGGCGATCAGCTTGATGCGTTCCTTGAGGCGCGCCTTGCGGGCCTGCCATGCGCCGCCGCCAAGGCGGTCCAGCATGCCCTCCTCGTGGCCATAGCGGGTCAGCAGCTCGATGTTCTCGACCGGCAGGTACAGCCGGTCGCCGCCCGCATATTCCAGCGCCACGCAGTCATGCGGCACCTTCATCGCCATGATCGTCTCGATGCCGGTATAGCGGCCGATGCCGTGTTCGACATGCACGACCAGATCGCCGGGGCTGAGGGTCTGGGTGTCCTTGAGGAAATTCTCGGCCTTGCGGCGCTTCTTGGCGCCCCGGATCAGCCGGTCGCCCAGCACGTCCTGTTCCGAGATGACCGCGATCCTGCCAAGCGCCGCACCGTCGGCCACGAAGCCTTCGTCCAGCGGCCAGACGGTCAGCCCGATGGACCCGGGGGTCTGGGGCAGGTCGCGCAGATCGGCGATGGGGGTCGCGCCCGCCAGCCCCTCGTCCGTCAGAAGGCCCGACAACCGGTCGCGGGCGCCGTCCGAGAAGCTGGCGATGACCACGCGGTGGGTCTTGGACAGCGTCTTGATATGGGTGGCAAGCGCGCCGAACAGGTTGATCTGCTCGGCCTGCCGCTCGGGCGCGAAGTTGCGGCCCGGGCGCCCGCCCGCATCCAGCACGCCCGGCCCGGGCGGCTGCTGCAGCACCGAAAGGCGCAGCACCCGGTGCGGGGCCAGCCAAGCCGCCCATTCGGCCTCGGTCGGAAACATCGCGTCGGGCGGCACGGGCTTGTAGACCGTGTCGGCACGGCCCTTGGCGGACATGGCCGCGCGGCGGGCGTCGAACTGTTCGGCGATGGTCTTGCGCCGCGCGTCGATCACCTGGCCCACATGGTCGTCCAGCACCACCGAGGCGCCGGGCAGGTAGTCGAACAGGCTCTCCATCCGGTCATGGAACCAGGGCAGCCAATGTTCCATCCCGGCGGTCTTGCGGCCCGCGCTGACGCTTTCGTACAGGGGATCGCTGCTGCCGCCGCCATATTCGGTGCGATAGGCCTGCCGGAACCGGGTGATCGAGGGCTCGTCCAGGATCACCTCGGACATGGGCGCCAGCTCGATCCGGTCCAGTTTCTCGGTGGTGCGCTGCGTGACCGCGTCGAAACGCCGCGCGCCGTCCAGCACGTCGCCGAACAGATCCAGCCGGATCGGCCCGCTGGCGCCGGGGGGGAAGATGTCGATGATGCCGCCGCGCACGGCGTAATCGCCCGGCTCGGTCACGGTGGGGCTTTGCGCAAAGCTCATCCGGACCAGGAAATCGCGCAAGGCGGCCTCGTCGATGCGGTCGCCCACGCGGGCGGCAAAGGCGGTGCCGGTGACCA
This sequence comes from Paracoccus liaowanqingii, assembly GCF_004683865.2. Classification (NCBI taxonomy): domain Bacteria; kingdom Pseudomonadati; phylum Pseudomonadota; class Alphaproteobacteria; order Rhodobacterales; family Paracoccaceae; genus Paracoccus; species Paracoccus liaowanqingii. The sequence continues at coordinate 2,412,653 of NZ_CP038439.1, forward strand.
GCTTGCGGGCGGGCACGCGCTGCAGCACCGCGTTCAGCGTGGTCAGCAGCACGAACGGCCCCTTGACGCGGCCCTGCGCCAGCCCGGCCAGCGTGGCCATGCGCGCCGCCTGGATCTCGGGCGCGGGCGAGACGCGGTCATAGGGCGTCGTGTCCCATGCCGGGAAATCCAGCGCCGGCAGCTGCGGCGCCAGAAAGGCCAGCGCCGCGCGGGTGGCGGCCAGACGCCGATCATCGCGGGCGATATGGATGACGGGCGCACCCCGGTTCTCGGGGCGCAGCGCCTCGCGCGCGATCAGGGCGGCGTCATAGCCCTCGGGCGCGCCGGAAAGGATCAGCTGGTCGGACATGGCTGCTGACCTAAGGCGGTGGGCGGGGAAGTCAAGCGCACCTCAGAACCCCACCGGGTGAATGACCGACCAGAGCGCCCCCCACAGGGCCGCCAGCGCGACAGAGACCATCGACAGCACCGTGACCCACCGCCGGTGCCAGGTCATCGCCCTCGACACCCCAAGCGCCGCCTCGGCCACCGGGGCGCCGCCGTCCTGCGCGGCCGCGATCAGCGGGAACAGGCGCCGCGCCAGCCGCACGCGCATCCAGAACAGCATCCAGAAGGGCACCAGCAGCAGGACCAGCGCCTGCGCCAGCTCCAGCCAGAAGACGAATCCCAGCACGATCAGCGAGGTCATCAGGAAGCTGGTCACGCCCAGGAACACCGCCCCCTCGCGCGGGCCCAGCCGCCAGCGGGGCAGCACCAGCGACAGCCAGTCCAGCAGGGTGATGACCGCCGGGCCCTGCCCCTCGCCCTCGCCTTGGGCGGATCTGGCGCGGGCCAGCACTTCGGAGGGCACGCCCAGCACGGTGCGGCCCGCGGCCGACCACATGCCGATCAGGGCCAGCCAGTACCAGATCGTCGTGAAGGACCTGCTGTCCAGAAGCCCGATCAGGCTGTCGAATTGCGGCACGGGCAGTTCCTTGTCCTTGGCTGCCGGCGACCTTAGAACGGGTTTCGACCAAGGAAAAGCGCCCCGGTTGTCCCACCGCTGTCACAGGAGGCCCGCATGGCCAGTCCGATCATCGCCCCCTTCCCCGCCACGCGCCTGCGCCGGTTGCGCCGCACCGCCAATATCCGCGCCATGGTGTCCGAGCGAAACCTGACCCCCGCCAACCTGATCTGGCCGATCTTCGTGACCGAGGTCGCGGGGGCGGAAGGCGAGATCGCCTCGATGCCCGGCGTGGAACGGCTGACGCTGGACGGGGCCAAGCGGGCCGCCGAACGCGCGGCGCGGCTGAACATCCCCGCCATCTGCATTTTTCCCCATTCCGACCAGTCCAGCCGGACCGAGGATTGCGCCCGTGCCTGGGACCCCGACAATATCGGCAACCTCGCCATCCGCGCTATCAAGGAGACCGTCCCCGATCTGGTGGTGATGACCGATATCGCACTGGACCCCTATAACGCCAACGGCCATGACGGGCTGGTCGTCGATGGTGAGATCCTGAACGACGAGACCGTCGAGGCGCTGGTCCGCATGGCCTTGATCCAGGCCGAATGCGGCGCCGACATCCTGGGGCCAAGCGACATGATGGACGGTCGTATCGCCGCCCTGCGCGCCGCGCTGGAACGCGAGGGGCATCAGCACGTGGCGATTCTGTCCTATGCCGCCAAGTTCGCATCGGCCTTCTATGGCCCGTTCCGCGATGCGGTCGGTGCCTCGGGGCGGCTGGTAGGCGACAAGAAGACCTATCAGATCAACCCCGCCAACCGGGGCGAGGCGATCCGCTGCGTCGCCCGCGATCTGGCCGAGGGCGCCGACATGGTCATGGTGAAGCCCGGCATGCCCTATCTGGACATCTGCCGCGCGGTCAAGGACGAGTTCGGCGCCCCCACCTTCGCCTATCAGGTCAGCGGCGAATACGCGATGATCGAAGGCGCGATCCGCAACGGCTGGCTGTCGCGCGATGCGATGGTGGAAAGCCTTCTGAGCTTCCGGCGGGCAGGCTGCGATGGGGTGCTGAGCTATTTCGCGCCCACCGTCGCCGAGATGCTGGCGTGACGCGGCACCCTCGCGTATCCTGCCGCGCAACGGGCCGCGACGAGCCCCGCACCCCGACACGAGGCGACACATGAGCAATCCCCATCACCTGTCCCGCCGCAACCTGCTGCTGGCGGGCGGCGCCGCTTTGCTGGCGGCCGGCTGCACCAACGCGGTGGGCACCGACGGCGCGGCGCAGCTGGACGCGCGCGTCGATCAGACGCATCAGTATCTGATCGGCACCTATCCCGCCGCCCAGCCCCTGCTGGAGGGTGCGCGCGGCGTCCTCTACATGCCGTTGATGACCGAGGCCGCGCTCGGCTTCGGCGGCGCCTACGGGCAAGGCGCGCTCAGGATCGGCGGTCAGACGGTCGATTACTATTCCTCGTCGCGCGCCACCGTAGGCCTGCAGGCGGGCGCGCAGCAATACGCGCATGTGCTGATCTTCCAGACCGACCAGTCGCTGGCCGCCTTCCGCGCCGCCCCCGGCTGGACCGCCGGCGCGGGTGCCTTCTATGCCATCCCCTCGGGCGGCATGGCGGTGGGCGCCGACACCTTCTCGGCCCAATTCCCGGTGGTCGCGATGATCTTCGGCCAATCCGGCCTGATCGCCGGCGCCTCGATCGAGGGCACGAAATACACCCGCATCATCCCCTCGACCCTGCCCAACCTGCGCTTCGGCACGATGGGCGCGCCGCCCGCGAGTCCGGCCGGCTGACAGGCCGGTCCAAAGCCGGGGGTTTCACACCCGTCGCCGAACGGCTCTCGAACCGGTGGCGCCCCGTCCGGCGACCCCCCGTGGGATACTTCTGCCAAGATGAAAGGACGATTTCATCTTGGCAGAAATATCCCGGGGGGAGTCCGAAGGACGGGGGGCAGCGCCCCCCTTTCTCTTTCGTGGATCTTGTCCGCTCAGGCCGAGGTCAAGTGCCTCAGCCCGTGGGTCACGTCGGCGCGCACGGCCAGGCGCAGCGCCGGCTCGTCGCCCGCCCGCAGCGCGGCCAGGATCATGCGGTGATGGCGGGGCGGCTCGTTGCGCTTCACCCGGCCGTAGAGGGCGCGCATCGTCGGCCCCAGCTGCAGCCAGATCGTCTCCAGCATCGCCAGCATGGCCGGGGCCTGGGCGCGCAGGTACAGCATCCGGTGGAAATCCAGATTGCAGCGGATATAGCCCACCGCGTCATGCCGCTCGACCGCGTCGGCGATGCGGCCGTTCATCGTGGCCAGCCGGTCGATCAGCGCGAAATGCGCGCGCGGCAATGCGCGCGCGGCCAGCTCGGGCTCGATGAGGGCACGCAGCGCGGCCAGTTCCTCGATCCGGTCGTCGGACAGCGCGGGCGTGGCCACCCGGCCCGAGCCCGACAGCGTCAGCGCCCCCTCGGCCACCAGCCGGCGCACCGCCTCGCGCGCGGGCGTCATCGACAGGTGATGGTCGCGGGCGATGCCACGCAGGGTCAGCGCCTTGCCCGGCGGCAGCTCGCCCAGCATGATCTGGCTGCGCAGGCTGCGATACAGGCGTTCATGGGCGGTGGGGTCGGTCGGGCTCATGATCCTGATGTGATCACGAATCGCGGTGCCGTCAATCGCGGAAGCGCCACAGCATCAGATCGCCGCCCTCTGCCTTCAGCCAGGCGCGATGGGGCGCGTGGCCCGGCATCAGCGCCTCGGTCTGCGCCCAGAATCGGGCCGAGTGGTCCATATGCGCCAGATGCGCGACCTCGTGGGCGGCGACATAGTCCAGCACCAGGGGCGGCGCCATCGCCAGCCGCCACGAGAACATCAGCCGCCCGTCCTGGGTGCAGCTGCCCCAACGCGAGCGCGTGTCGCGCAGCACGATGGCGCGATAGGGTCGCCCCAGACGGGCCGAGAATCCGTCGCAGGCCGCCCGAAGCCGGATCAGCGCCAGCTGCTTCAGCCAGGCGGCGACCACCGGCCCCGCCGGGCGGCCTTCGGGGATCAGCAGTGCATCGCCCTGCGGCTCGGGGCGGCGGACGGCGGCAGGGGTCAGGACCAGCGCCCGTCCCTCGACCGGCAGGACCGCCCCCGGGCGGGCCAGCCGCAGACCCGGCAGCCGCCCCATCGCCCGGCGCAGCCAGTCCTGGCGCGACAGGGCGAAATCGCGCCCCTGGGCCAGCGGCACGCCCGGGGGCAGCGTCAGCACCGCGCCCGATCCGTCGCGGGGCACGCGCAGCGTCATGCGCCGCGCCCGGGCCGAGCGGCGCAGCCGCAGCTCCAGCCCGTCTTCGAGGATGATCCGCTGATCGCCGCTTGCCATGCCCGCCCCGGCCTGCCAGATAAAGCCTTTGACACCCTCCGGCCGCTGTGGCAGGGGATCGCCCGATTTCCCCTAATCGCGGCTGAAGGAGAATACCATGCCCAAAGAAGAATGGGGCACCAAACGCCTGTGCCCGCATTGCGCCACCCGCTTCTACGACCTGAAGGCGGATCCGATGACCTGCCCGGCCTGCAGCAACCGCTTTACCGTGGACAGCCTGACAGACGGCCGCGGCAAGACGCTGGTGACCGAGAAGACCGTGGCCCCCACCGATGACGACGAACTGGTCGACGACGAGGAGGATGTCGCCGACGATGCCGGCGAGATCGACGACGACCTGCTGGAAGAGGATGATGACGACGGCGACGTGTCGCTGGACGACATCGCCGATGTCGCCGGCGACGAAGAGGAATGACCCCGAAGGCCGCGCCCCCAAGGCGCGGCCTTTGTCGTTGCCGGAGGCGGGTCCGGGACGGGGGCGATGATCCGGTGCCGATGCCAACCGGCCAAGAGCCGAGCCCGGCCATTGCCCCTGCCCCAAGGACTTCAAAGCCCTCGCACCTGGCCCTGAACCGGCCCCGGACCGGATTTTCCGGTCTGCACCGCAAAGGGCGAAGTTTTCCGCTTGCACCCCTCGGCGCCCCCCCCTATAGACCCCACACGCGGCGGCGCTGAGGCGCCTCGCGGACTTCACGGTGGGGCCATAGCTCAGTTGGTAGAGCGCTTGAATGGCATTCAAGAGGTCAGGGGTTCGATTCCCCTTGGCTCCACCAGACATCCTTCCCAAGTCGTCGATGCGACTTTCCAGGGTGATGTCTGCCTCTTTCTCCCCTGCAACCTCCCCCACATGATCGCGGCAGACGCAAATCCCTGTCCACGTTCGATATCGGGTCAGCTAGCCCTTGACCGAAGTGGTCCGTGCAATGGGCAGGGCGAAACGTCAGCCCGACCGCCGCGCCTGCCTGACCGGCGGCAGCGCCCGAGCCCAGGTGACATTCGGCGTCCGCGGGCAGGGTCCAGCAATCGGGCGGGGAAGCTGAAGCTTCCCCGCCTGCCACCCTACCGGTCCTTCAAGGATCGCATCGTCCCCTGGGACGACTCCACCATGCGCCACGCCTTGGACGACACGGCGCGGACGACCAGCGCCGAGGCGAGGCCCAGCACCGCCCCTGCGGCCACGTCCATCGGGTAATGCTTGGCCCGCGGCACCTGGATGCCCGCGACGACCGCCGCGGCAAGCAGCACGGGAACCGACGTCCGGGGCAGATTGCAGGCCATGGCTGTCGCCACGGCGACGGCGCCGGCCGTATGGCCGGACGGGAAGGAGGATTCATCGCCCCCCTGCCCCTCGTCCGGCTCGAAGCGATAGGTCCGCTTCTCGATCATCTTGTTCGGCCGCGTGCGGCGCACCCGGTTCTTGATGGCCCTCTTGATCAGGTTGGCCAGCACATGGGCGGCCATCATGTCCAGCCCCGTCCGCGCAAGGCGGGGTCGGCCCGTCAGCACGCCCGCAACCGTCACACCCGCGCAGACCAGCGCCAGCGGAGTCTGGTCGGCGATCTCGCTGACGGCCCCCAGGGCCCTGACCGCGGGGTGATCGCGATGGCGGGCGGCCTTGCCGGCGACGTCCTTGTCGGCCTCCTCGATCGAGGAGGCTGCATCGGGTGCACCGTCAGCGCGGCGGGCCATGTCGTTCATGTCGTGAAATCTCTCGTCTGGATGTCTGGGCCGGTCGTTCGGCCAGAGGCGGGGAAGCCGGATGCCGGCCCCGAAGTTCCCCTTCCTTTCGCAAACGTCAGGTGGCGCGCGCGCCCCGGAGGCCATTCCTGCAAATCGGTGACAGCCGCCGCCCCTCGGCCCCGCGCCGGCTTGCCAGTCCCGGCGGGACGCGACAAGGATGTGCCCGGGATCGCCCGATCCGCGCAGGGCGTCCTGCGGCACCAAGATTACAGGAGACATCCATGCGTCGGAAAAGCCTGACACAGTTTCTGGTCGAGCAGCAGCGCGAGCACGAATCCCTGCCCGGGCAGCTGCGGCTGCTGCTGGAGGTCGTGGCGCGGGCCTGCAAGCGCATCGGCTATACCGTCAACCAGGCGGGGACCGACGGGCTTCTGGGCGACGAGGGCGCGATCAACGTGCAGGGCGAGGCGCAGAAGCGGCTGGACGTGATGGCCAACGAGATGCTGCTGGAGGCCAACGAATGGGGCGGGCACCTGGCCGCCATGGCCTCGGAGGAGATGGACACGATCCATCCGGTGCCCAACCGCTATCCGATGGGCGAATACCTGATGATGTTCGATCCGATCGACGGATCCAGCAATGTCGACGTGGCGCTGTCCGTGGGCACGATCTTCTCGGTGGTCGAGGCGCCAGCCGACATCTCGGGCCGCACCCCCACGGAAGCGGATTTCCTGATGCCCGGGCGGCGGCAGGTCGCGGCGGGCTATGCGCTCTACGGTCCGCAGACGCTGCTGGTCCTGTCGGTCGGCACCGGCGTCTACGAGTTCTCGCTGGACCGGACGATGGGCGCGTGGGAGCTGACCGGAGAAAACCTGCGCATCCCCAAGGGCAAGCGCGAATTCGCGATCAACATGTCCAACCGCCGCCACTGGTCCCAGCCGGTGCGCAGCTATATCGACGACTGCATGGCGGGCAAGGACGGCCCCCTGGGCCATGACTACGGGATGCGCTGGACCGGGTCGATGGTGGCCGACATCCACCGCATCCTCAAGCGCGGCGGGGTCTTCATGTACCCCTGGGACAGCCGCAACCCCAATGCGGCGGGCAAGCTGCGGCTTCTCTACGAGGCCAATCCGATGGGTTTCCTGATCGAGCAGGCCGGCGGCCTGGCCTACGAGGAGAACCACACGATCCTGGACATCCAGCCGCAGGCCCTGCACCAGCGGGTCGGCGTGACCATGGGCGACCGCGACGAGGTCCAGCGGATCCTGGGCTATTTTGAGGCCTGACGGGGTCGGGCTGCGAAGGGGCCTCGCCGTTCCGGACTGCCGGGGCGGCGACCGGTCCGGAGGCCCTGCCGCATCCGCGCCTCGGCCTGATCGCGGCGCAGGTGCGGGCCGGGGTCGCCGCCCCGAGGGCGCGGCCGATGCGATGCGCTGTTCGTGCCGCTTGATCGCGCGGCCAAAGCCCCGCAGTCTGGCCCGCGACACGGAGAAGAGGTGCCCATGCCCGGCGGCGATGCCCCGCGGATCCTGCTGCTGGGGGCGGGACATGCGAACCTGCTGGCGGTCCCCCTGCTGCGCGCGGGCCTGCCCCGGGCGCGCATCACGCTGGTCGATGCGGGAAGCCATGCGATCTATTCGGGGATGTTTCCGGGCCATGTGGCGGGGCATTACGCGCCCGCCGACCTGAGCGTCGATCTGGCTGCCGTCGCGGTCCGGCACGGCATCGCCTTCCTGCAGGCGCGGGTGGCCGGGCTGGATCCCGCCGCGCGCGAGGTCCGGCTGAGCGAAGATCGGCGCCTTGCCTATGATCTGGCCGTGCTAGATCTGGGCAGCCAGGCCGCCATGCCCGAGATCGCGGGCTTCGAGCGACATGCGGTCCCGGTCAAGCCTCTGGACGGCGCGCTGGCCCGGCTGGCGCGACTGCCGCCGGGCGCGCCCGCCGCGATCATCGGCGGCGGGGTGGCGGGGGTCGAGCTGGCCCTGGCGCTGGCCCACCGCCGGGCCGGGGCGGTCACGCTGATCGAGGCCGGGCCCACCCTCGTGGCCAGCCTGGGGCCCCGGGCGCAGGCGCTTCTGCGCCGCGCGCTGGACCGCGCCGGGGTGCGGGTGCGGGTGCGGGTGCAGGTCGCGGAGGTCACGGACCGGCAGGTGATCCTGCAGGACGGGGCGCGGATCGACAGCGCCTTCACGATGGGCGTGGCCGGCGCGCGGGCGCAGGGCTGGTGGGCACGCGATCTGCCGGTGGACGGCGCGGGCTTCGTGCGCGTCACCCCCAGCTTGCAGGTCGAGGGGTATCCTATGCTGTTCGCCGCCGGGGATTGCGCCGCGATGATGCACGCCCCGCGCCCCAAGGCCGGGGTCTTCGCGGTCCGGCAGGCGCCGGTGCTGGCGCGCAACGTGATCGCCCTGCATCGCGGCAGGGCGCCGGAACGCCACGATCCGCAGCGCCATGCCCTGAAGATCGTCTCGCTTGGCGGGCGGACGGCGCTGGCGGAATGGCGCGGGATGACCCTGCACGGGCCGTGGCTGTGGCGCTGGAAGGACCGCATCGACCGACGCTTCATCGCCGGTCTGCGCGGGGGGTGACGGCGCCCTGCCGGCGCTTTCAGTCGAAGGCCGTCCAGCCCTGGTGCCAGCGCAGCAGTGTCGTGACCGCGCAGGCGGCGGCGAAGATCCCCGCCAGCAGCGGGAAGCTGCCGGGAAAGGCGCACATGGCGAGGAACAGGACGATCGTCTCGAACCCCTCGGTCAGCCCGCCCAGATAGTAGATGCCCTTGGACGGAAAGGCCTCGGCCTGGCGCCCACGCTTGGCCGCGATGGCGGCGAAGGCCAGGAAGGACGATCCGGTGCCCACGAAGGCCGCGATCAGCACCGCCGCGGGCAGCGCGTTCGCCGCCGGATCCTGCAGCGCGAAGCCCAGGGGCACCAGCGCGTAGAAGACGAAATCCAGCGCGATGTCCAGGAACGCCCCGCGATCGGTCGGCCCCGCGATGCGCGCCACCGCGCCGTCCAGCCCGTCCATCAGCCGGTTGGCCGCGATCAGCGCCGCCGCCGCCAGCCACCAGCCGAAGGCCAGCGCCCCCACCGCCAGAAGGCCCAAGGCAAAGCCCGCGATGCTGAGCGTATCGGCCCGGACGCCGCGCCGGGCCAGCCAGCGCGCGGGCGGGTGCATCGCGGCGCGCAGCAAAGGTTGCAGTCGGGCATCGATCATCCGCGCCTCCAGCGGTGGACCCGCGCGGCCAGGTCCAGGGCGCGCGGGCTGACATGGGCACGGCGCCAGGCGCCGGCGGTGGCCTTGGCGGCCTCGGACCAGGTGGGATAGGCGTGGATCGTGCCCAGGATCTTGGACAGGCCCAGCCCGTGGCGCATGGCCAGCACGAAGGGGGCGATCATCTCGCCCGCATTCTCGGCCACGATGGTCACGCCCAGGATGCGATCCTTGCCCGGCGGGGTCAGCACCTTGACCATGCCGCGCGCGGCGCCCTCGGTCCGGGCGCGGTCCAGCCCCGCCAGATCGAAACGGGTGACCTCGTGCGGGACGCCCTGGTCGCGCGCCTCGGTTTCGGACAGGCCGATGCGGGCCAGCTCGGGGTCGGTGAAGATCACCTGCGGCATCGCCTGGCCGGTGGCCTTCAGGCGCCACAGCCCGCCCAGCAGGGCATTGGCGGTGGCGATCCCGGCCTGATGGGCGGCGGCATGGGTCAACTGCCACGGCCCCGCCACGTCGCCCGCTGCCAGGATATGCGGAAAGCGGGTCTGCAGGTAGGCGTTCGTGTCGAGGCTGGACTCGGTCGGGATGCCCAGATCCTCCAGCCCCAGGCCGGTCAGCCGGGCGCGGCGGCCGACCGCGACGAGGATCTCGTCGAAGGGGATGCGGCCGGTGCCCTCGACCTCGATCCACTTTTCGTCGTCTCGGCCGCAGCGGACGGCCCCATTGCCGGTCAGCACCCGCACCCCGTCGCCCTGCAGCGCGTCCCGCACCAGGGCCGAGACCTCGGGATCCTCGCGCGCCAGCAGCCGGGGCGCGGCCTCGATCTGGGTCACGCGGGACCCGAGCCGGGCGAAGGCCTGCGCCATCTCGCAGCCGATCGCGCCGCCGCCCAGCACGACCAGCCGCCGCGGCGCCTCGGCCCGGTCGCGCAGCAGGTCCCACAGCGTCTCGGAGGTCAGCGGATCGACCAGATCCAGCCCCGGCAGCGGCGGCAGGACGGGCCGGGCGCCGGTGGCGAGGATCACCGCCCGGGTGGTCAGCCGCTGCACGCCGCCCTCGGGGGCGGTGACCTGCACCGTCCAGGGATCGACCAGCCGCGCCTGGCCCTGCAGCACCTCGACCCCCAGCCCCCGATAGCGGGCGATGCCGTCATGGTGGGCGATGTCGGCGATGATGCGATCCACGCGGGCGATCACCCGGGCAAAGGGGATGGCGGGGGGCGTGTCCGTCAGGCCCCAGTCCCCCGCATGGCGCATCTGATGGGCCAGCCTCGCGCTGCGGATCAGCGCCTTCGAGGGCACGCAGCCGGTGTTCAGGCAGTCGCCGCCCATCGCCTTCGCCTCGACTAGGGTGACCCGCGCCCGCGCGGCGGCCGCCACATAGGCCGAGACCAGCCCCGCCGCGCCCGCGCCGATCACCACCAGGTTGCGGTCGAAGCGCTTGGGCCGCGTCCAGCGGGCGGTGATCGCGCGCTGCCGCCACAGCGCCAGCCCGGCCCGCGCGATCCAGGGAAACAGCGCCAGCGCCGCGAACGAGGCCAGCAGGGCGGGCGAGGCGATGTCCGACAGGCTGTCCAGCGCGGCCAGCTGCGTGCCCGCGTTCACGTAGACCGCCGTCGCCGGCAGCATCCCCAGCTGGCTGACGGCATAGAAGGTCCGCACCCGCATCGGGCCAAGCCCCATCAGCAGGTTCACGGCGAAGAACGGCACCACCGGGATCAGCCGCAACGAGAACAGATAGAAGGCCCCGTCGCGGCGCAGCCCCGCCTCGACCGCCTGCACCCGCGCGCCCAACCGCACCCGTACCCAGTCCCGCAGCAGATAGCGCGCCGCCAGAAAGGCCAGCGTGGCCCCCAGGGCCGAGGCGACGGACACGATCGCCAGCCCCTGCCAGAAGCCGAACAGCGCCCCCCCGGCCAGCGTCAGCCAGACCGCGACGGGCAGCGACAGGGCGGTGACGGCCACATAGGCCAGACAGAAGCCCAGGGCGACCGCCCGCGGGTGATCGCGGCGCAGGTCCCCGATGGCGGCCAGCTGCGCGCGCAGGGTCTCGGGGCCGGTCAGCTGGCCCTGCAGCAGCCAGGCCAGCGCGGCGGCCCCGGCCAGAAGCCCGATCAGCAGCAGCGGCCGTGTCATCCGCAAGGTCCCCGAAGGGACGCCCCGGGGGGCCGTCGCGCCGGGCCGGGGCGGGTCATGTGCCCCAGTTCCGCACGATCAGCCGGGCCAGCGCGGTCAGGTCCGGGGCGGTCAGGTCGGGCTGCGGCAGGCCCGGCACGACCAGCGGCGCGTTCACCCCATGCGTGACCAGCGCCCCCTTGCCGCCCAGGGCCTGCAGCCCGATCGTGTCCCAGACATGGCAGGCCACCAGGCACAGCGCCGATGGCGGCACCTTCAGCGCCTCGGACACCAGCCCGTAGGTCTGCGGCGCAGGCTTGAAGCCCCCGAGGGCTGGACGCTGAACGCCCGTTCGAAGTACGGCCCCAGGCCCGAACGCTGCAGCGCCGAGGGGCCGTCGGAGGGCGGCGAGTTCGTCAGCGTCACCATGCGAAAGCCGTGGTCGCGCAGCAGGGCCAGCGCGTCCGCCGCATCGGGATGGGCGGGCATCGACCCCAGGGCAGCGCGCAGCCGCGCGATGTCGTCCTCCGTGATCCGCACCCCCCGGATCGTTCCGATCATCCGCAGCACCCCGCCCGCCAGCGTCGCGAAATCGCTGTGCAGCCCGGACAGGGTGACGGTCTGGGAATAGAGGATCAGCTGCGCGAACCAGTCCCGCATCACGGCGCCGTCCCCGAACAGGTCGGCGAACAGCGGGGACAGGTGGTCCAGGTCCAGCAGCGTCTCGTTCACGTCGAAGACAAGGATCGGTCGGGTCATGGCGGCCTCCGCTCCGCGCGGCGCGGATCGCGGGCAGGATGGCCTGCAACGGCATCCGGGGCCAGCCCCTCGCCGGCGCTTGCGCGCAACGGCCGCGCCTGCCCGGTCACGGGGCAGCGACACCCTGTCGGGCAGGACAAAAGGTCAAGGTTGCAGGCAGGGACTCGACAGGATGCCGCAGGCTGTGCCAAAAGAACGAAACAGGAACATATTTCATCGGAGGTCCATCCGGAATGGCACGTCGCCTGCTGTCCCTCTGGTTCCCGCGGCTGGCCAGCGACCATGCCCTGCGGCACCGCCCCGTCCCGGGGCCCTTCGCGCTGGTCCTGCGGTCCGGGCGGGGCGACCGGCTGCACTGCCTGAACCCCGCCGCCGAGGCGCGGGGCCTGCATCGCGGCATGGCCCTGGCGGATGCGCGGGCGATCTGCACGGCGCTGGAGACACGCCCCGCCGCGCCCGAGGCCGAGGCGGCGGCGCTGGCCGCGCTCTGCCGATGGGCGGGGCGCTATGCGCCGCTGGTGGCGCCGGACGGGCCGGACGGGCTGATCGCCGACATCACCGGGGTCGCGCATCTCTTCGGCGGCGAGGCTGAGCTGCGGGACGACCTGCAGGCGCGGCTGGACCGGGGCGGGATCGCGGCCCGCAGCGCCATCGCCTGCACGCGGGGCGCGGCCCATGCGCAGGCCCGCCATGGCGGCGGGATCATCGCGCCCCGGGCGCTGGTGCCCAGGATGTCGGCGCTGCCGGTGGCGGCGCTGCGCATCGAGGCCGAGATGGCGCAGGCCCTGGCCCGCAGCGGCCTGTCGCGCATCGGCGATTTGATCGCCCTGCCCCGGGCGCCCCTGGCGCGGCGCTTCGGGCCCGATCTGGTCCGCCGGCTGGACCAGATCGGGCCACCTGCCCGAGCCGGTGGGCGCCCCGCCCCGGCAGGTCCGGTTCAGTGTCCGCATGTCCCTGCCCGAGCCCATCGGGCGGCATGCCGATGTCATGGCGGGGCTGGCACGGCTGCTGGACCCCCTCTGCGCGCAGCTGGTCGCCCGGGGGATGGGCGCGCGGCGGTTGCAGCTGGACCTGCACCGGGTGGACCACTCCACCCTTCACGTGCAGATCGGGCTGGCCCGCCCCATGCGCGACCCCGCCCGCATCGCCGCGCTCTTCTCGGCCAAGGTCGCAGAGGTGGATGCGGGCTTCGGGATCGAGGCCCTGCGGCTGAGCGCCCCGGTGACCGAGCCCCTGGCCCCCGAGCAGATCACCACGCAGGGCGGCAGCCCGGCGCGCGACGACATGGCCGACCTGATCTCACGGTTGGGCAACCGCATCGGGTTCGAGGGGGTGCAGCGCCTGCATCCCGCCCCCAGCCTGACGCCCGAGCGCACCTTTCGCCTGGCCCCCGCCGCCGGGGCGCCGGACCCGGACCCCTGCCCCGTACCGCCCCGCCCGGTTCCGCCGCGCCCCATCGCCATCTTCCCGCCCGAGCCGGTCTTGGGCGCCTTCGGCCATCCCCCGGCCAGCTTCCGCTGGCGCCGCACCCGATACACCACCCTGCGCGCCACCGGGCCCGAGCGGATCGCCCCGGAATGGTGGCTGGAAGATCCCGCCTGGCAGGGGGGGCTGCGCAACTACTGGCGCATCGAGACGGCCGAGGGCCCACGCCTGTGGATGTTCCACACCCCCCGCCGCGACCACTGGTCCGTGCAGGGCGAATTCGCATGACTCCCCCGACAGGCACGCGGGAGGAGGCTGAGGAGGCTGAGGAGGCTGAGGAGGCTGAGGAGGCTGAGGAGGCTGAGGAGGCTGAGGAGGCTGAGGAGGCTGAGGAGGCTGAGGAGGCTGAGGAGGCTGAGGAGGCTGAGGAGGCTGAGGAGGCTGAGGAGGCTGAGGAGGCTGAGGAGGCTGAGGAGGCTGAGGAGGCTGAGGGTTTCGCCCCTCCGGCATCTTTGCAAGCCGCATGCCTGCAGGCCGCACCCCCGCGGACCGGCCCACCCGGGGCAGCCCTGTGCGTCAGGGACGCGGGGGCGCAGGCGGCCCCAAGGCAGGTCCCGGCGGCCTTGGCAGGTCCCGCCCCCGGGCATCCCGGTTCCGCCCCGGCCTATGCCGAACTCTGCGTGACCACGAACTTCACCTTCCTCACCGGCGCCTCGCATCCCGAGGAGCTGATGACCCGCGCAGCCGAGCTGGGCCTGCCGGCCATCGCCATCACCGACCGCAACTCGGTCGCGGGCGTCGTCCGGGCCTTCTCGGCGCTGAAGGAACTGACCCGGCTACGCGACGAGGCGATGGCGGCCGAGGCCACCCCGCCCGGCGACGCCCCGCCCGCGGACCGCGCGGCGCAGGGGCCGGTGATCCGCTCGCAGCGGGTCACGGATCATTCCAGCCGCCAGACCGTGCCGCATTTCACCGGCCAGACCCCGGCGCCCGCCCCCTCGGACCTGCCGCTGCCGCGCCTGATCGCGGGGGCGCGGCTGGTGCTGGTCGACAGCCCGGTCGACTGGCTGGCCCTGCCCACCGACCTGCCCGCCTGGTCGCGGCTGACGCGGCTGCTGTCTCTGGGCAAGCGGCGGGCGGAGAAGGGCGACTGCCTGATCTCGGCCGCCGATCTTCTGGACTGGGGCGAGGGCCTGATCCTGATCGCCCGCCCCCCCGATCCGCTGGCCTCGTCCCTGCCCGCCGATGCCGCCCCGCAGGTCGCCACGGAGATCGCCCACATGGTGCGGGCCTTCCCGGGCTGCGTCTTTCTGGGGGCGGCGCCTGGCTATGACGGGCAGGACCGGATGCGACTGGACCGGATGGCGGATCTGGCGCAGGCGACGGGCGCGCCGATGGTGGCGGTGGGCGAGGTGCTGATGCACCGCGCCAGCCGGCGGCCCCTGGCCGATGTGCTGACCTGCCTGCGGGTCGGCTGCACGATCCACGATCTGGGCCTGCGCCGCCTGCCCAATGCCGAGCGGCGGCTGAAATCGGGCACCGACATGATCCGGCTGTTCCACCGCCACCCGCAGGCGCTGGACCTGACGCTGGACATCGCCGCGCGCTGCACCTTCCGGCTGGACGACCTGACCTATCACTATCCCGACGAGGCGCGCGACGGAGAGCCCGCGCAGGACCGGCTGGCCCGGCTGGCCGCCAAGGGGCTGCGCTGGCGCTATCCGGGCGGACCGCCAAGGGACATCACCGCGCGGGTCGACAAGGAGCTGGGGCTGATCGCCGTCATGGGATACGCGCCCTATTTCCTGACCGTGCACGACATCGTGGATTTCGCGCGCTCGCGCGGCATCCTGTGCCAGGGGCGCGGCTCGGCGGCCAATTCGGTGATCTGCTACCTGCTGGGCATCACCGAGGTGCCGCCCGAATCGATCACCCTGATCTTCGAGCGCTTCATCAGCCGCGAGCGCGGCGAGCCGCCCGACATCGACGTCGATTTCGAACACGAGCGGCGCGAGGAGGTGATCCAGTACATCTATGACCGCTATGGCCGCGAGCGGGCCGGGCTGACCGCGACGGTGATCCATTTCCGCTCGCGGGCCGCGATCCGCGAGGTGGGCAAGGTCATGGGCCTGTCGCCCGACGTGCTGGCGGCCATGTCGGGGCAGATCTGGGGCTTTTCCTCGGACGCGCCCAAGGACGACCGGCTGCGCGCCGCAGGGCTGGACCCGACCGACCCGCATCTGGCGCTGACCATGCGGCTGATCGGCGAGATCATCGGCTTTCCCCGCCATCTCAGCCAGCATGTCGGCGGCTTCGTCATCACCCATGGCCGCCTGGACGAGCTGTGCCCGATCGAGAATGCGGCGATGGCCGACCGGACCATCATCGAATGGGACAAGGACGACATCGACGCGCTTGGCCTGATGAAGGTCGACGTGCTGGCGCTTGGCATGCTGACCGCGATCCGCAAGGCCTTCGGCCTGCTGAAGGACCACGAGGGGCTGTCGCACGATCTGGCGAACGTCCCGCAGGCCGATGCCTCGGTCTATGACATGCTGTGCCGGGCCGATGCGGTGGGGGTGTTCCAGGTCGAAAGCCGGGCGCAGCTGAACTTCCTGCCCCGGATGCGGCCCCGCAACCTCTATGATCTGGTCTGCGAGGTGGCCATCGTGCGCCCCGGCCCGATCCAGGGCGGCATGGTCCATCCCTTCCTGTCGCGCCGGCGCGGGCTGCAGCCGGTCGAGGATCTGGGGCCGGCGCTGAACAAGGTCCTGTCGCGCACCTACGGGGTGCCGCTGTTCCAGGAACAGGCCATGCAGATCGCCGTCGTCGGCGCGGGCTTCACCCCCGCCGAGGCCGACCTGCTGCGCCGCAGCCTGGCCACCTTCAAGCGCATGGGCACCATCGGCGGGTTTCGCGACCGCTTCGTCACCGGCATGCGCGATCGCGGCTATGACGCGGATTTCGCGCAGCGCTGCTTCGCGCAGATCGAGGGCTTCGGATCCTACGGGTTTCCCGAAAGCCATGCGGCCAGCTTCGCGCGGCTGGTCTATGTCTCGGCCTGGCTCAAGCGGCACCATCAGGCGGCCTTCACCTGCGCGCTGCTGAATTCGCAGCCGATGGGGTTCTATGCCCCCGCGCAGCTGGTCCGCGATGCCCGCGACCGGGGCGTCGAGGTACGGCCCGTGTGCGTGAACGACAGCCTGTGGGACAATATCCTGCAACGGCGCGGGGACGGCGCGCTGGCCCTGCGGCTTGGGTTCCGCCAGATCAAGGGGCTGCGGCACGAGGATGCGGACTGGATCGTGGCCGCCCGCGCGAACGGCTATCCCGATGTGGAAAGCGTCTGGCGCCGCGCGGGCGTGCGTCCCGACGCGCTGGAGCGGCTGGCCGAGGGCGACGCCTTCACCGCCCTTGGCCTGACGCGGCGCGACGCCCTGTGGGCGGCGCGGGCGCTGCGCGCGCCCAAGCCTCTGCCGCTGTTCGGCGCCGATGGCGAGGGCGGGATCGAGCCCGCCGTGACGCTGCCGCCGATGACCCTGGGCCAGTCGGTGATCGAGGACTACCTGTCGCTGCGCCTCAGCCTGCGCGCCCATCCGCTGGCGGTCCTGCGCCCGCGCCTGCCCGAAAGCCTGCCCCATGCCCGGCTGGACGCGGCCCGGGGCCGGGTCACCGTCACCGGCCTCGTCATCACCCGCCAGCGCCCCGGCACCGCCTCGGGGGTGATCTTCCTGACGCTGGAGGACGAGACGGGCACCTCGAACGTCGTCGTCTGGTCCCGCATCTACGAGGCCTTCCGCAGCGCCGTCGTCGCGGGACGCCTGCTGCGCGTCCGGGGCCGGATCGAGCGCGACGGGCCGGTGGTCCATGTCATCGCCGAGGCGATCGAGGACCTGTCGCCCTGGCTCTCGACCCTGGGCCAGCCGGTGCCGACCGGGCCCGGAACCGGGGGCAGGCCCGGCCGCCCGGCCCGGGCGGGCAGCGCCGCGCAGCATCCGCGCGCGCAGGCGGGCAAGCTGTTTCCCAGCCGGGATTTTCACTGACGCCGGCCCATCGGTTTCGTCACCGCAATGTCACCCGCCCGTCGGCCAACGGTCATGAAGGGCCGCTAGACGGCACGCAGGACACCCGGAGGCTTCATGCTGGACATTCACGACGCGACCCGCTTCTTCGGCCAGAAGGCTGCCGTCGATCGCGTGTCCTTTCGCATCGACGGACCGGCCTTCGTCGGCATCATCGGCCGCTCGGGCGCGGGCAAGTCCACGCTGTTGCGGATGATGAACGGGCTGACCCCCGCCACCTCGGGCCGGATCCTGGTCGAGGGGCGCGACGTGCTGGCGCTGCGCGGCGCCGAGGCGCGGGCCTGGCAAAGCGACTGCGCGATGATCTTCCAGCAGTTCAACCTGGTCCCGCGCATGGACGTGGTGTCGAACGTGCTGCACGGCATCCTGAACCGCCGGTCCACCTGGTCCACCGTGCTGAACCTGTGGCCCCGCGCCGACATCGTCCGCGCGCTGGAGATCCTGGATCGCCTCGGCATCGCCGAACAGGCCCCAAAGCGGGCCGAGGCCCTGTCGGGCGGCCAGCAGCAGCGCGTGGCCATCGCCCGCGCGCTGATGCAGGACCCCCGCATCATCCTGGCCGACGAGCCCATCGCCAGCCTCGACCCGATGAACGCGCAGATCGTGATGGACACGCTCAAGCGCATCAACATCGAGGATGGCCGCATGGTCATCGCCAACCTGCACACGCTGGACACCGCGCGCCGCTATTGCGACCGGGTGATCGGCATGCGCGACGGGCGCGTGGTCTTCGACGGCCTGCCCGAACAGCTGACCACCAACGTGGCGCGCGACATCTATGGCGCCGATGCGGATTTCAACGAATCCGCCACCTCGACCGCCATCACCCCCGATTCCAGCCCGAAATCCGACAAGGACGCCGAATACGCGGCGCAGATGCTGGCCTGACCCACCCTCACCAAGGACGATCCCGATGACCCGACTGATGACCCTGCTGGCCACCGCCGCCGCCTTCGCCACCCCCCTGCACGCGCAGGAGATCACCGAGTTCCGCATCGGCCTTCTGGGCGGCGAGAACGCCCAGGACCGCATGGCGTCGAACGAATGCCTGCGCGGCTATGCCGAAGAGGCGCTTGGCGTGCCGGTCCGCCTGTTCACCCCTGCCGATTACAACGGCGTCATCCAGGGCCTGTTGGGCGGGTCGCTGGACATGGCCTGGCTGGGCGCCTCGGCCTATGCCGCCGTCTACGTGGCCGATGAGAACGCCATCGAGCCGGTGCTGGTCAAGACCAACCTGGACGGCAGCTACACCTATCACTCCATCGGCTTCGCGCGCGCCGACAGCGGCATCACCTCGGTCGCCGACATGGAGGGCAAGTCCTTCGCCTTCGCCGACCCGAACTCGACCTCGGGCTTCCTGATCCCCAATGTCGAACTGCCCGCCGAGGGCTATTCGATGGCCGAGGGCGAGTATTTCAGCCGCATCGGCTTCTCGGGCGGTCACGAGCAGTCGATCATCGCGGTCGTCAACGGCGACTATGACGCGGGCGTCACCTGGGCCGACGGCCAGGGCGCATGGGAAGACGGCTACAACTCGGGCGCGCTGCGCAAGGCCGCCGACAGTGGCATCGTCGACATGAACGACATCGTCGAGATCTGGAAGTCCTCGCCGATCCCGGAAGGCCCGGTCGTGCTGCGCCAGGCCCTGCCCGACGACGTCAAGCAGACCATGATCGACCTGGTCGCCGGTCTGCACGAGGCCGATCCCGACTGCGCCTATGGCGTGGCCGCCGGCGAGACGGCGGGCTTCACCCCCGTCACGCACGAGGAATACCAGACCATCATCGACATCCGCCGCGCCGAGATGAACTGATCCTTTTGCCCAATCCGGCCGGACCCCGCGCGGGTCCGGCCTTTTGCATTTCCGGGGGACCCGCGATGGCATTGGCCGATATCCAGCACGACTATCTGGCGCTGACACGCCGCCGCCGCATCTATGGCGGGCTGCTGGTCGTGATCTTCGTGGCCATGATGGTGTCGGGCTTCCGGGTGGCCGACGGGCGCAATGCCGGGGGCTTCTGGCAGGGGCTGCATCAGGTCGGCGACTTTCCCGCCGCCCTGATCGGCGAGGCCATCGAGAAGGCCGGCAACCTGCCCGGACACATGGTCAATGCCATCCCCGCGATGATCGAGACGCTGAACATCGCCATCGTCGCCACGCTGCTGGGCTGCATGGCGGGCGGCGCGCTGGCCATGGCCGCGACCCGCGGGCTGGCGCGCTGGCCGCGCCTGGTGCCGGTGGCGCGGCGCGTGTCGGACCTGTTCCGGGCGATCCCCGAGATCGTCATCGCGCTGATCCTGATCTTCATCCTGGGCGGCGGCCCGGTCCCCGCCGTCATTGCCATCGCCATCCACACCGCGGGCGCGATGGGCAAGCTGTTCTCGGAGGTGAACGAGAACGTCGACCTGAAGCCCGTCGAGGGGCTGGCCTCGGTCGGTGCGAACTGGTCGCAGCGCATCTGGCTGGGAGTGATCCCGCAGGTGGCGCCGAACTACCTGTCCTATGGCCTGCTGCGGCTGGAGGTGAACATCCGCGCCTCGGCCATCCTGGGTTTCGTGGGCGCGGGCGGCATCGGCTACGAGCTGCGCAACGCCATGACCTTCGGGCAGGGCAAGTTCGATCAGGCGGCGGCGATCTTCCTGATGCTGTTCGCGACCATCGTGGTGGTCGACCAGATCTCGGGCGTGGCCCGCAACCGCCTGACGCACGGAGCGCGCGTATGACCGCCCCCACCCTGTCCGCAAACGACCTGACCGCCAACGACCTGCGCCAGTCCGACCTGCGCGACAGCACGATCCGCATGATGGACCGCAGGCGGCGCATGGCGCTGGCCGTGCCCGCGATGATTTTGGCCTATCTGGTCTATGCCGCCATCTCGTTCGATCTGTCGGGGCTGGCGCAGCGGGCGCGGCTGGACAATGCCGCCGTGCTGTTGTCGGACATGGTCACGCACAAGGTCCATGTGGCCCGCGACAACCGCCGCGAGACCGTGCAGGTCGCCGTCGAGGGATCGAACCGCGCGGTCTATCCGCAGGACCGCGTGCCCGACTGGATCGAGACGCAGGGCGACGTGACCCGCATCGACCTGGGCGCGGGCCATGTGGTGACCTATGACGGGCCGCGCACGACCTATGACATCCCGGGCTACGGCCCCGTCACGATGGTGGTGGGCGAGGAGATCGCGCTGGATGCGCCCGGTGGAACGGTCCCCGATTTCATCAACGCCTCCCCCGCCCGCGTGACGATCACCACCGATCAGGGCCGCGTCACCGCCACCCGGTCGCGCACGGAAACCCTGCGCTATTTCTGGGGGTGGGAGATGTTCTTCTTCGACCTCTCCAGCCCCTTTTCTGGCCAGTCGGCGGGCGCCGTGCTGGGCACGATCGTCGGCGGCGAGCGGCTGGTGGCGGACCAGAGCAACCTGTCCCTCGCCTTGTCCGAGTTCTGGACCAACGACATCTGGCAGCATGGCGCCGTGGCCTGGGCGATCTTCGAGACGATCCTGATGGCCTTTCTGGGCACCTTCGGGGCGGCCTTCGTGGCCCTGCCGCTGGCCTTCCTGGCGGCGCAGAACTTCACCCCCTCGCGCTGGCTGCGCTTTGCGGTGCGGCGGGTCTTCGACTTCGTGCGCGGCGTGGATGCGCTGATCTTCACCATCATCCTGTCGCGTGCCTTCGGCCCCGGCCCGCTGACCGGCGCGCTGGCGATCCTGCTGACCGACACCGGCAGCTTCGGCAAGCTGTTTTCCGAGGCGCTGGAAAACGTCGACGACAAGCCGATCGAGGGCATCCGGTCCACAGGCGCCAGCGCCATCCAGCGATACCGCTTCGGGGTCATCCCGCAGGTCATGCCGGTCCTGCTGTCGCAGATGCTGTATTTCCTGGAATCCAACACCCGCAGCGCCACGATCATCGGCGCGATCACCGGCGGCGGCATCGGGTTGCTGCTGACCCAGGCCATCCAGACCACGCAGGACTGGGAGAAGGTGACCTATTACATCCTGCTGGTGGTGATCATGGTCATCGCCATGGACAGCCTGTCGGGCTGGCTGCGCCGCAAGCTGATCCGGGGGGAGTGACGCCGGGGGCGCTTCACTCCGCCAGCACCAGCGTCACCCGGTCGCCCGCGAACCAGGTCCGGCCCATCTCGACGGGTCGGCCCTGCAGGTCGCGGTTCAGCGCGTCGGATCGCAGGATCGGCGCGCCCCGCGCGATCCGCAGGGTCGCGGCCTGCGTCGGGCTGGCCAGCTTGGCGGTCAGGCGGGTGCTGGCGCGGGTGTAGTCGGCCACACCGCAGGCCGCCAGCGCCGCCGTGATCGAGCGCAGCCGCGCGGCATGGTCGGGAAACCCCTCCAGCCAGCCGGGCAGGACCGACCGGAACAGCGCCAGCGGCTGGTCGTCGGCCAGCGAGATCCCCTCGATCACATGGACCGGATCGCCGGGGGCCAGGTCCAGCGCCTGCGCCTCGGTCGCGTCGCAGGGCCGCGTCTCCAGCCGGGTGAAGCGATGCGCGCCCGTGCGCCCCTGCGCCGCCAGGTTCTGCGAGAACCGCACGCGGGGGCCGAGCGCATAATCCGTGGGCTGCCCGGTGACGAAGACCCCCGCCCCGCGCCGGGGGCGGACCAGACCGGCCTCGATCAGATGGGACAGGGCGTGGCGCACCGTATGGCGGTTCACGCCGAAGCGGGCCGACAGCTGCGCCTCGGAGGGCAGGCGCGCGCCGGGCGGGTAATGGCCGCCGGTAATCTCGGCCCGCAGGCTGTCGGCGATGGATTGCCACAGGGTCGGCTTGGCGTCTGTCATGGAAAATTCACGGGCCTTCGCGCGGGGATCGCGCTATCACTTGTCTAGTTGTATAGAAGACTGGACAGGTTCGCAAGATGTCTGCACCCCCCGATCCCCGCCGCGACTGGCTGTCCCTCTTGGCGCGCTCGGCCCCCGAGCGGCTGGCCGAGGTGCTGCCCGACCTGCCCGCCCACGCCATGCTGCGCGCGCCCGAGACCGGGACCGTCATGGTGCAGGGCCGCGTCAGCGCGACCGGCGCGCCCTTCAACCTGGGCGAGATGACGGTGACCCGCTGCGCCGTCCGGCTGGACTGCGGAACGGTGGGGCACGGCCATGTGCAGGGCCGCAGCCACGCCCATGCCCGCCGCGCGGCGGTGGTGGATGCGCTGATGCAAACCGAGGAGGCCCCGCGCCTGACCCCCCTGCTGGAGGGCTTGCGGACCACGGCGCAGGCTGCCCGCGACCTGCGCGCCGCCAAGGCCGCCGCCACCCGGGTCGAGTTCTTCACCCTGCAGCGCGGAGAAGACGCATGAGCGCCCTGACCGGGGGGTTCACCGACCCCGCCATCCAGTCGGCCCAAGGCTTCCGCATCCTGATGCAGGCCATGGCCCATCCCGGCACGATCCACGACCTGACGCTGGCCGCCCCTCCGGCGCCCCTGGGGCGGGCGGCGGGCACGGTCCTGCTGCTCTTGGCCGATCCGACGTGTCCGGTCCATCTGGCCGCCCCCGCGCCCGACCTGGCCGAGTGGCTGCGCTTTCACGCGGGCTGCCCACTGAGCGGCCCCGAAACCGCCGCGCTGGCCTTGGGCCGCTGGTCCGACCTGCAGCCGCTGGACCGCTTCCCGGTGGGCCTGCCGGATTACCCCGACCGCTCGGCCACGCTGATCGTGGAGCTGGACCGGCTGGAGAATGACGGCCCCCGCCTGACCGGACCCGGGATCAAGGGCCACGCCCGCCTGTCCCTGCCCGAAACGGCGGCCTTTCGCGCGAACCGGGCGCTGTTCCCGAGGGGCCTTGATGTCATCCTGACCTGCGGCGACCGGCTGGCCTGCCTGCCGCGCAGCACCATCGTGGAGGACTGCTGATGTATGTCGCCGTCAAGGGGGGCGAGCGCGCCATCGACAATGCCCATGCCTGGCTGGCCGAGGAGCGGCGCGGCGATCCGGACCTGCCGCTGATGTCGGTGGCCCAGATCCGGGCGCAGATGACGCTGGCAGTGAACCGGGTGATGGCCGAGGGCTCGCTCTATGATCCCGATCTGGCCGCGCTGGCGATCCGGCAGGCGCGGGGCGATCTGATCGAGGCGGTGTTCCTGATCCGCGCCTATCGCACGACCCTGCCGCGCTTGGGTGCCTCGGTGCCGCTGGACACGGGCGCGATGGCGGTGAACCGGCGCGTCTCGGCCACGTTCAAGGACCTGCCCGGCGGGCAGGTGCTGGGCCCGACCTTCGACTACACCCACCGCCTGCTGGACTTTGCCGAGGCCGCCGCCGTGGATCCCGCGCCTTTGGGCCAGCCCGACCCCGCGCCCCTGCCCCATGTCACGCAGATCCTGGACCGCGACGGGCTGATCGAACCCATAGCCCCCGACGACAGCCCGGCCCCCGACCTGACCCGCGAACCGCTGGAACTGCCCGCCTGCCGCGCCCTGCGCCTGCAGGCCCTGGCGCGGGGCGACGAGGGGTTCCTGCTGTCGCTGGCCTATTCCACGCAGCGCGGATACGGGCGCACCCATGCCTTCGTGGGCGAATTGCGCATCGGCCGCGTGGCGGTCGAGATGGAGGTCCCCGAACTGGGCTTCGCCATCGAGATCGGAGAGATCGAGCTGACCGAATGCGAGACGGTCAACCAGTTCAAGGGCAGCCGTACCGAGCCCGCGCAGTTCACGCGCGGCTACGGGCTGAGCTTCGGCCAGTCCGAACGCAAGGCCATCGCCGTCAGTCTGGTGGACCGCGCGCTGCGCTGGCAGGAGCTGGGCGAGGATTTCACCGGCGCGCCCGCACAGGACGCCGAATTCGTGCTGTCCCATTGCGACAACATCCAGGCGACCGGGTTTCTGGAACATATCAAGCTGCCCCATTACGTCGATTTCCAGGCCGAGCTCGAGCTGGTCCGCCGCTTGCGCGCCGATGCCCGGACCGCCCTTCAGGAGGCTGCCGAATGATCACCACCCTCGTCTTCGACATCGGCAACGTGCTGATCCGGTGGGACCCCGTGGCCCCCTTCCTGCCGCATCTGGGCGACCGGGACAGCGTGCAGGCCTTCCTCGACCGGGTCTGGTTCCGGGCCCTGAACCTGCGCGCCGACGGGGGCGAAAGCTTCGCGGATCTGGCGACCGAGATCGCGGACCCTGACGACCGCGCCCTTTTCGCGGCCTATCTGCCGGGCTATGCGGCCTCGATCACGGACCCCATCGAGGGGACCTGGGCGCTGATGGACCGGCTGCGGGCGCGGGGGCACGCCATCCACGCGATCACCAACTGGTCGGCCCAGACCTGGCCCCTCGGTCTGGCCACCCATCCCCGGCTGGCCACCGCCTTCGGCACCACCATCGTTTCGGGGATCGAGGGCGTCATCAAGCCCGACCCCCGCATCTTCGCGCTGCTCTGCGATCGCGCGGGGGTCGCACCCGAGGACTGCCTGTTCATCGACGACAGCGCCTACAACATCGCGGGCGCGCTCGCCTCGGGGATGGCGGCGCACCGCTTCACCGATCCCGAGACGCTGGAGCGCGACCTGACCGCACGGGGGCTGCTGTGAGCGATTACAACTTCGCCTATCTGGACGAACAGACCAAGCGGATGATCCGCCGCGCGATCCTGAAGGCGCTGGCGATCCCCGGCTATCAGGTGCCCTTCGCCAGCCGCGAGATGCCCATGCCCTATGGCTGGGGCACCGGGGGCGTGCAGCTGACCGCCGCCTGCCTGGTGCCCGAGGACCGGCTGAAGGTCATCGACCAAGGCGCCGACGACACCACCAATGCCGTCAGCATCCGCAAGTTCTTCCAGCGCACCGCAGGCGTGGAGGTCACGACCGACACGACCGAGGCCACGCTGATCCAGACCCGCCACCGCATCCCCGAGACACCCCTGACCGACGGCCAGATCCTCGTCTATCAGGTGCCCATCCCCGAGCCCCTGCGCTTTCTGGAGCCGCGCGAGACCGAGACCCGCAAGATGCACGAGCTGGAGGAATACGGGCTGATGCACGTCAAGCTCTACGAGGACATCGCCCGGCACGGCCAGATCGCGACCTCCTATGACTATCCCGTCAAGGTCGAGGGGCGCTATGTCATGGACCCCTCGCCCATCCCGAAATTCGACAATCCCAAGCTGTCGGACAGCCCGGCCATCCAGCTGTTCGGTGCAGGCCGCGAACAGCGCATCTATGCGCTGCCCCCCTATACGCAGGTGGTCAGTCTGGATTTCGACGATCACCCCTTCGATCCCAGCAAGGCCGATCACGACTGCGACCTCTGCGGTGCCAGCGCCAGCTATCTGGACGAGGTGATCACCGACGACCACGGCGGGCGGATGTTCGTCTGTTCGGACACCGATTACTGCACCACCCGCACGGGCGCGGGGCATCGGGGCCGGTTGGCGGGGGTCACGGCATGAGGGACATGACCCAACCCATCCTGTCGGTCACGGGGCTGGAGCGCCGCTATGGCGCCCGCATCGGCTGCACCGATGTCAGCTTCGATCTCTATCCCGGCGAGGTGCTGGGCATCGTCGGCGAAAGCGGCTCGGGCAAGTCGACGCTGCTGTCGTGCCTGGCGGGGCATCAGGGCGTCGATGCGGGCTCGGTCACCTATGACGGGCGCGACGTGCTGGCGATGGCCGAGACCGAGCGCCGCCGTCTGGCGCGCACCGAATGGGCCTATGTCCATCAGCACGCCCGCGACGGGTTGCGCATGGGCGTCAGCGCGGGCGCCAATGTGGGCGAGCGCCTGATGGCCACCGGCCACCGCCATTACGGCGACATCCGTGCGGCGGCGGTGGACTGGCTGGGCCGGGTCGAGATCGCCGAGGACCGCGTCGACGACCGCCCCACGGCGTTCTCGGGCGGCATGCAGCAGCGGCTGCAGATCGCCCGCAATCTGGTCACCGGGCCGCGTCTGGTCTTCATGGACGAACCCACCGGGGGTCTGGATGTCAGCGTGCAGGCCCGGCTGCTGGACCTGCTGCGCGGGCTGGTGCGCGACATGGGGCTGTCGGTGATCATCGTGACCCATGATCTGGCCGTCGTGCGGCTGCTGGCCGACCGGCTGATGGTGATGAAATCGGGCCGGGTGGTCGAACAGGGCCTGACCGATCAGGTGCTGGACGATCCGCAGCATGCCTATACGCAGCTTCTCGTCTCTTCCGTCCTGCAGGTGTAAGCCATGATCCATGTCGAAAATCTCTCCAAGACCTTCACGCTGCACAATCAGGGCGGCACGGTGATCCCGGTCATGGCGGGCGCCAACCTGCATGTCGATCCCGGCGAATGCGTCGGGCTGGTGGGCCGGTCGGGGTCGGGAAAATCCACGCTGATGCGGATGATCCACGGCAACTACCTGCCCGCGGGCGGCTCGATCCGCATCGCGGGGGTGCAGATGGCGGGGGCCGAGCCGCGCCGCGTCATCGCCCTGCGCCGCGACACGTTGGGCTATGTCAGCCAGTTCCTGCGCCTCCTGCCCCGCGTGCCCACGGTAGAAGTCGTGGCCGAACCCCTGCGCGCCCTTGGCGTGGCGCAGTCCGAGGCGCAGGCCCGGGCCGAATGCCTGCTGTGGCGGCTGAACATCCCGCGCCGGCTGTGGTCGCTGTCGCCCACCACCTTCTCGGGCGGCGAGCAGCAGCGCGTGAACATCGCGCGGGGCTTCGTCCATCCCTTCCCGGTCCTGCTGCTGGACGAGCCCACCGCCAGCCTGGACGCCCAGAACCGCGAGGTCGTGCTGGCCCTGATCCTGGAGGCCAAGGCCCGCGGCGCCGCGATCCTGGGGATCTTCCATGACGAGGAGGCGCGCGCCCGCGTCTGCGACCGGCTGGTCGACGTGACGGGCTTCACCCCCGCCCGGCCCGCGGGCGGGCAGGCCGCATGATCGCCGCCGTCGTCGGCCCCTCGGGCGCGGGCAAGGACACGCTGATCGAGGGCGCGCTGGCCGCTTGGCCGTCGCTGCGCCTCGCGCGGCGGGTCATCACCCGACCGACCGAGGCGGGCGGCGAGGATTTCGACGGCGTGACACCGGACGCATTTGCCCGGATGCAGCGGGACGGTCTGTTCGCGCTGGACTGGCAGGCGCACGGCCTCTGCTACGGCATCCCCCGCGATCAGCTGACGGGCGACGGCCCGGTGATCTTCAACGGCAGCCGCGCGGCCCTGCCGCAGGCGGTGGCGCGGCTGCCAGGGCTGCGCGTGGTGCTGGTCACCGCGCCCACCGCCCTTCTGGCCCGCCGTCTGGCCGCGCGCGGCCGCGAGACCGAAGATGACATCGCCGCCCGGCTGGACCGCGCGGGCTTTGCCCTGCCGCCCGGCATCGCCCATGTCACGGTCGTGAATGACGCCAGCCCCGAACAGGGGATCGCGCGCCTGCTGGCCGCCCTTCAGCCCGACAGGGTGCTGCGGTGACGCAGATGGAAGCGGCCCTGCGCATCCTCGGCCATCAGGCACAGATCCGCGATCACGAAGGGGCGCGGCAGCACCGGGTCCAGATGCGCCCGCAGCACCTGCGCCACTGCCTGCGCCGGCGCGGGGGGCAGCTGGTCGGTGAGCGTCAGGTGAAAGCGGAACTCCTCCATCACGAAGGGATAGCCCCACCGGTCCAGCAGCGCGCGCTGGCGCGGGGTCAGGGTCTCGGGGCGGCGCCGCGCGATCTCGGCCTGCGTCAGGGGCGCGCGCAGCGGATCGGTGGCGCGCATCACCGCCTCGGCCAGATCCGCCAGCGCCCTGTCGCAGCCCTGCGGCAGCAGCGCCAGAAAGCCGTGCAGGTCGTGGATCTGCAGCCCCTCGCAGCGCACCGGCGGCCGAGCGGCGGCCAGATCGTCCAGCGCGGCGATCAGGTCAGCCTCGGCCACCACGGGGCGGAAGGGCGCGCGGATGGTGCCGTGAAAGCCGTACTTGCGCGGGCTGCGCGTTAGCTCGGCCACCTCGCCGGGCAGACCGGGCAGCCGGGGCTGCGCGACCGCCCGGCCCGCCGCCACGTCCCAGCCCAGCCACGCGGCCATCGCCTCCGCGAAGGGTCCGGGTTGCGGCGCGTAATAGACCGCGTATCTGGTGAAGTCCTGCATGTCCCCGCCCCTACGCCGAAACTGTCACACCCATGTGACGCTTGTCTGCCAGATCACCCGCTTTGCCCCCTCGCTTCAAGACTGGACCTTTCCGAATGACCGACACGATCCTTGCCAATGCCCGCCTTGTTCTGCCTGACGAGGTCATCCACGGCCATCTGGTCCTGCGCGACGGCCGCATCGCCGAGATCGGTCAGGGCGCGGCCATCCCGCCCGGCGCGCTGGATTGCGACGGCGATCTGGTCATGCCGGGGCTGGTCGAGCTGCATACCGACAATCTGGAACGCCACATGGAGCCGCGGCCCGGCGTCGACTGGCCCCATGCCAGCGCCATCATCGCCCATGACGCCGAACTGGCCAGCGTGGGCATCACCACCGTCTTCGACGCGCTGCGGGTGGGCTCGGTCGTGACCGAGAACAATGCGGGCTACGGCGAATATGCCCGCGCGCTGGCCGACGAGATCCTGGACCTGCGCGCCAAGGGCGCCCTGCGGATCAGCCATTTCCTGCACCTGCGGGCCGAGATCTGTTCCCAGACCCTGCCCGAGGAGATGGCCAAGTTCGGCCCCCATGACCGCGTGGGCATCGTCAGCCTGATGGACCACACGCCGGGCGAGCGGCAGTTCCGCGACATCACCAAGCTGCGCGACTATGTCATCGGCAAGAAGGGCCTGTCCGAGGCCGAGTTCCAGTCCCATGTCGCCGACCAGCAGGCCCTGCGCGCGCGCGTGGGCGTGGCGCACGAGGCGGCGGCGGTGGCCCACGCGCGCCGCTATGGCGCGGTGCTGGCCAGCCATGACGACACCACCGCCCCGCAGGTCGCGGTCAGCGCGGGCCATGGCTGCCATTTCGCCGAGTTCCCGACGACGGTCGAGGCGGCACAGGCCTGCCGCGACCACGGCATCAAGGTGATGATGGGCGCGCCGAACCTGATCCGGGGCGGCTCGCACAGCGGCAACGTCGCCGCCGCCGATCTGGCGCGGGCCGATCTGCTGGACATCCTGTCCTCGGACTACGTGCCCTCGGGGCTCTTGTCGGCGGCCCTGATGCTGGGCGATCTGTGGGGGAACATGGCGCGGGCGGTGGCGACCGTCACGGCGGCGCCCGCGGCGGCGGTCGATCTGGCCGATCGCGGGCGGCTGGCGCCCGGCGCGCGGGCCGACGTGATCCGCGTGACGCGGCTCGGGGCTGCGGGCGCGCTGCGCGGGGTCTGGGTGCGCGGGCAGCGCGTCTGACCCGGGCGCGGGCCCGTCAGGCGGGCGCCATCATGGCCGGGCGGACCCCGCCGGGGGGCGCGGTGAAGATCGTCTCGTAGGGCACCGATTCGCCCATCGCATAGCCCTGCATCTTGGTCACGCCCAGATCGCGCAGGATGTCGAAGATCTGCGGCGAGCTGACATGCTCGCCCACCACGTCCAGGCCCAGTTCCGAACACAGCGACACCAGCGCCTCGACGATCTTCAGCTCGCGGCGTTGCGGATAGACCACATTGGCGACCAGCCCGCCGTCGATCTTGACGCAGTTCACGTCCAGATCGGTCAGGTAGGAAAACCCCGACAGCCCCGCGCCGAAATCGTCCAGCGCGACCGAACAGCCCATGCGCCGGAAGGCCTGCACGTTCTCCTTGGCGCGGGCCAGGTCGTAGATGGCCGAGGTCTCGGTGATCTCGAACTGGATACGGGCGGGGGCGATGCCGGTCTGGGTCAGGATCTCCTCGATGCCGCGCCAGAAGCCGGGGCTGGACAGGGTCCGGCCCGACATGTTCAGCGAGATGTGGATATGCTCCATCCGCACCAGCGCCTCGGCATGGCCCAGGATCGCCTCGCGGATGATCCAGCCGTCCATCAGGCAGATCATCCCGGTCCGCTCGGCCAGGGGCAGGAAGGCCGAGGGCGAATGTTCGCGCCCCTCGCGGTCGCGCATCTTGACCAGCACCTCGTATTGCCGGACGCGGCTGGTCTGGTCGATATCGACGATCTGCTGGGCATAGAGGACCAGGCGGCGGTCCTGCATCGCCGACATCGCATCGGCCAGCAGCCGCGCGCTGAGGATGTCGGCCTGCAGATGCGGATGATCGACCGAATCGTATTCGACCAGATCGAGGCCGCGGATATTGGCGGCGGCGCAGGCGGCCGAGGCGATGCGGATCAGTTCCGCCACCTCGGTTCCGCCCTCGGTCCAGACGATCCCGGCATGGGCGGTGGTCGCGTAGTGGATCTGCCCGGCCGGCAGGCGGCAGTCGGGCACGCGGGCCAGCGCCGCGCGAACCTGTTCGACCAGCTGGTCGCGGGGCGCGTCCTGCAGGCGGATGACGATCGCCCCGCAGGGCGCCATCTGCGTGACCTGCGCGGCCCCGAAGCTGTCGGTCAGCAGGTCCCTGACGGCCGTGCGCAGGGCCAGCAGCGGCCCGTCGCCCCCGGCAATCAGAAGCTGGTCGGTATAGTTCAGGCCAAGCACGCAGATCCCGCGCAGATTGCCGTCGCCCATGTCGGTCATCCGAGTCGTTCCCTCATTCCTGCCGCAGGGGCGTGCAAAAAGGGTTTATCCCCGCGACCCGGCATCCTGTCCTCGTAACACCTGCACGACGCCCCCGAGAAGGCAACGCCAAGAATAGTTTGGCTTTGGTGGCGGAGAAGGCACGATCATCCTCCGAACTAAACCGAATACCTAACTATAAGTCAGGTTCATTTGACGACCATAATGTGCAAAACGTCTGGTTGTGTTATAGTGGATAGTACCATGCAGCAGTTTTTAATTCTTGTGAACACTCTGGGCGTCATGTCGATCTGTACGGTCGTCTACAGCCTGCTTCAACGACAGGTCCCCGACCGCGTGCTGCGTGCGCTGTTTGTGGGCCTGTCCTTCGGCGCCGCGGCCATGGTCGTGATGGTGCAACCCATCTATCTGGCCCCGGGGATCCAGGCCGACACGCGCGGCGCCTTCGTCGGCATGGCCATGGCCTTCGGCGGACCGCTGGCCGCCGCCGTGACCGTCACGCTGGCCATCCTGACCCGGCTGCTGATCGGCGGCCAGGGCGCCCTGACCGGCGTGGTGGTGATCCTGGCCACCGCGGCCTGCGCGGGGCTGTGGTTCGCGGTCTACAGGTCCGCGCGCAAGCGCAACTGGCAGGCATGGATCCTGCTCAGCGTGGCCTCCAGCCTGCCGACCTATCTGGCGCTGCACCGATACGCCGACACCGGCGAGCAGCTGAAGGTCTTCCTGGCGGTGCTGATCGGCGCGCTGATGATCTGCTTCGGCAAGATGCTGGAGACCGAGCAGCGCCGCGGCCGCCGCGAACGCGAACTGGCCCGGGCCGCCGCCACCGACGCGCTGACCGGCCTGCCCAACCGCCGCGCGCTTGAGAACTATACCCGCGAACTGGAGGAGGCCGGCGCCCAGGACGTGACGCTGCTGCTGCTGGATGTCGACCATTTCAAGCGCATCAACGACGACTACGGCCATGACGAGGGCGACCGCGTCCTGCAGGGCATCGCCGCCGCCATCAAGGGCACCATCCGCGAGGGCGATTTCGCCGCCCGCATCGGCGGCGAGGAGTTCGCGGTCGTCGTGCGCACCAACGACATCTCGACCGGCCAGCAGGTGGCCGAGCGGTTCCGCCAGGCCGTGCAGGTGCCCTATGGCCCCCCGTCCGAACGCCGCATCTCGACCATCAGCGTCGGCGGCTTCTCGTTCAACCGCAAGCCCTTCAGCTATCTCGACGGCTACAAGCTGGCCGATCTGGCGCTGTACCAATCCAAGGCCGAGGGGCGCAACCGCGCCACCATCACCCCCTATCTGCAGGCCGCCTGAGGCGCCCCGCCCCAGCCCCCACCAGGGGGCCGGGGTTATTTCCCCACACTGCCGGAAAATCGGTTCAGAATCCTTGAGCGGATCCGTCCACACGCTATGATTGATTTGTCCTTGTGTGAACGGATCGTCCCATGTCCCTGCCCCGCCATCTTGCCGCGCTGTCGCTGGTCGTGCTTGCCGCCTGTGGCGGCGGTGGCGGAGGGGGGGCGGATGACGCCCCGCCCCCGGCCCCGCCGCCCGAGGGGCGCCCCGTGGCCTCGGGCCCGTTCGAGACCTACACGACCCAGCACAACGGCTTCAGCCGCGTGCGATCAAGCACCTCGCAACCCGGCGATGCCCGCGTGCTGGCGGCCTTCGACGACGCAGATCCCGCCGATCCCGCCGGCTATCGCGACCTGATCGCGCGCAGCGAGGCGGACCGGGCCGGGCGGATGACGATCGAGGTCATCGCCGAGGTCGACCCGCAGGGCGGGAACCGGGCCACGCGGCTTCTGCGCCTGACCGCCGACCAGGCCCCGTTCGAGAACCTGCGCGACGGCGAGCTAGTCGCGGCCAGCGGGCAGTATTTCTTCAAGGGCCAGAGCTTTGCCTGGGTGACGATCGACGACGGCCCACTGCTGTCGGGACGCCACAGCGACGGGCTGGAGAACCTGATCCTGGATTTCGACCGCGGCACCGCGAATATCGACATCCGCACCGAGGTCTCGCCCCGCTCGCAGGTCGAGATCGGGCTGCGCGCCCGCAACCTGCCCTTCAACGTGGTGACCGGCGCCTATGGCGGCGACACGGTGATCCGCGTGCGCAACCCCGATGCGGCCGAGACCTTCCGCATCGACGGGCAGTTGCGCGGCAATGTCGGCGGCAGCCCGACCTATCGCAACGACCGGCACGGCATGACCACCTCGGGCCTCTACACGGCGACGGGCGGGGACAAGGGACATGCGGTGACGGTGGACGGCGCCTATACCGGCGCCGATCCGAATGCGCGGCGCTAACCGGCTTTTCGGACTGGTCCTTGGCCTTGCCTGCCTGATCGCCCCGCCGGTCGCTGCCGACATCGCAGACCGGCTGCGGCTGGCCGAGGCGGCGGCGCCCGAGCGGCTGCGGCTGCGCGTCCATGCCCAGGCCCTGGCGGCGGGTGCCCTGCCCCCGCGCGGCGTGGCGCGGATGCGGGCCGACATGGTGCGGCAGGGCCATTACTTCGACGGCGGCCCGCCGGCGCTGGTGGCGCGCGACACCTCGGTCGCGCCGATGCTGGCATGGGACGGCAACATCAACGGCGGCGTGCTGCAGGACCGCTTCGTCTTCAACGGGCTGACCTTCGAGGCGGCGCCCGACGTGCGGGCCAAGTCCGGGCTGGTCGCGGGCGCCTCGGCGGCGGGTGTCATGCGCCATGCCTGGCAGACCGGCCGCCTGATCGAGATCCGGGGTGCTGCCGAGATCGGCTGGTCGCCCCGGCACCGGATCGGGCGGGCGGACGCGATGGCCTCGGTCTGCCTGCAAAATCACCTGCGCGGCTGGAGCTTTCTGGATCTGTGCGGCACGGCGGCGCGCTATTGGCGCGAGCTGGACCGGGGGACGGCCTATCAGCGCTCGGCCGGGATCGTGCAGGTCCTGGCTGCCGAAAATGCGGCCCACCAGCTGGAGGTCCGGGCCAGCCGCGTCTCGGGATCGGGCCAGGACCAGACGCGCCTGGCGCTATCGGCCGAGTCGGTCTGGAACCGCCTGGCCAGCCGGGCCGAGCTGACCCTGGGCCACCCCCGCGACGGCGCCACCCTGCTGCATCACCGCCTGGACGGCGGCGTGACCTGGCTGATGGGCGACCGCCCCGTCAGCCTGGACCTGCAGACCCAGGTGCTGGAGGGCGGCGCGTTCCTGGGCGTGCCGCGCCGCGACCGGGTCTGGGGCCTGTCGCTGTCCACCCGCCTGCGGCCCGGCGCCTCCCTGCGGGTGGGGGTGATCGACAGCCGCTCGACGGCGGGGATCGCCAATTACCGGCAGGTCACGCTGGATCTGCGGCTGGACCAGCTGCGCTGAAGGGTCACTCCAGCGCGGCCAGCCCGCGCCGCGTCTCGGCGGTGGCCAGTTCGCTGTGCAGGCGCATGAATTCCTGGCGCGCGCGATCCTGGCGGTTGCTGTTGAGATAGGCATAGGCGCGCAGCACGGCCAGATCGCGGCGCAGGCTGCCGGTCAGCCCCTCGATGGCGTCGAAGAACTCGACCGCGCGGCGATAGTCGCGGCGGTTGTAGGCCGCCACCCCGCGCTGATCCAGGATCTGGCGTTCGACATCGACGCGCTGCGTGCGGGTCAGATCGACGCCCGCCGCGATGCGCGCGGCGTTGTCGGCCATGCCCATCTTCAGATAGGACAGCGCCATGCCGTATTGCGCGTCGCGCCGCTGCGTGGCGTCCAGCCGCCCGCGCAGCGCCGCCTCGAACTGGGCGATCGCCTCCATCGGCCGGTCCATGTTGTAGGTCTGCCAAGCCTGCTGATAGCTGCCGCCGCCCGAGGGGGCCGCCGCCGCCAGCCGCGCCGGAGCCGAAGTTGCGGGAGCTGGGGCCGGGGTCGCCGCGGGCGCGGGCGCCGGGCTCGGGGTTGCGGCAGGTGCCGGGGTCGGGGTGGCAGCGGGCGCGGCGGCGGCGGTCTGCGCCGGGGCCGCTGCGGGCGCGGGCGTCGTCGCGGCGGTCGTCGTCGTGGTCGTCGCGGCGGCGGGGGCGGCGGCGCCGGTGGTAGCCCCGGGCGCCCCGCTGCCCAGCAGGCGCTGCTGCACCGGCTGCAGGGTCTGCGTCATCTCGGGAAACCGCGCCAGGGCCTGACCGAACAGTCCCTGCATCTCTTCGGTCGAGGCCACGGCGCTGGCCTTTTCCAGCGTCGCCACGATGTCGGCCGGGTTCACGCAGGCGCCCAGCACCGCGCGATAGGTGCCAAGCGCGTCCGGGGCCAGCCCAGCCGCCTGCTGCGCCTCGGCGATGCGCCAGGCATTGTTGATCCGGTCGCAGCGCAGAAGGCCCGGCCTCTCGCCCGCCAGCGACAGAGCGCGGTCCAGATCGCCCTCGGTCAGGGCCGCGTCCAGCAGCGTCTGCCCCTCGTTCGTCTGCAGCAGCGCCAGCATGTCCTCGGGGGCTGCCAGTCGGGAAAGGCGATCAGCGTCTGGTCGATGGTGGCGCGGGCCTCGTCGAACTGGCCGGCGCCAATCTGGCGGAAGATCGTGTCGATCTCGGCGCTCGGGCCGTTCTGGGTCAGGCGCGACAGATCCTCGGGGGGCTGCCAGTCGGGATACCTGACCTGCAACCGCTGCAGTTCGGACCGGATCGAGGCCTCGTCCTGCTGCTGATAGTAGAAGGTCAGCGCCAGCAGCTCCTCGGGGTCGGGGGCGGCGTCGGTCTGGGCCTGCGCCATCCCGGCGGCAAGGGCGAGAAGGGCGGCAAGGGCGGCGTTGCGGATCATAGGGGAACACACCTCGGATAGGTCGTGATCTGCACGACAAGCGACATCAGATGCAGGGTCGCGGGGTAATAGGGCTGGTTGGCGTCGAAGCGCGGCATCAGCGACCCGGTGCCGCCGCGCTGGACGCATTCGGCCAGGCGCGCCACGGCGGCATAGCCGGGATGCGGGCTGCGTTCGCTGACCTCGCCGGTGCGGGGGTCGATCCGGGTGGGCGTGCCCTGCCCCGTCGCGGCACCCTCGTCGTCCGCGGTCGCGGCGACATGGGCGCGCACGGCCTGCCCCTGGCCCTGCCCCGACCACAGCGCGAACAGGGGCGCGCGCACCGCCTCGTATCCCGACAGGCCCGAGAACTCCGGCGGTGCGGGCTGCACGCCGGCAGCGTCGATCATCACCCAGTCCGGGACCGGTCCGCCCTGCGCCAGATCGTCGATCAGCGCCACCCCGTCGCGCGCGGCCTCTGCCAGACGCGGCGTGCCCGCCGCCTCGGCCAGCTGCGTCATCGCCAGCGGCATGTAATAGGAGGGGTTCACCACCACCCCCGTCTCGCGCACGAAGCCCATCGCGGCGGGCAGCAGCAGCACGCGCCCGCCCCCGTCGGGGTGATCGACCAGGCACAGCCGCGCCAGATCCTGCGCGATGGCCAGCGCGCGGGGCCGGAATTCGGCGCTGGCGCCCTGCGCCTCGGCCAGGATCAGGCCCCAGGCATAGAACAGGTCGCCGTCGCTGGCATTGTTGCGGTCGGTGACCTGCGGCGTCGCCTCCTGCCGCCAGCGCCAGGCCAGCAGCGCGTCCTCGCGCACCGCCAGATGCCGTTCGGTCCAGGTCACGATGGCCTGGCAGGCCGGCACGTCGCCGAAGGTCGCGGCCAGCACCAGCCCATAGCCCTGCCCCTCGGAATGGCTGGCGCCGCTCTGGAAGCCGTCGACGATCCGCCCCTCGGGCGTCAGGCACAGCGCCTTCCATGATTCCCAGGCCGGGCGCAGCGGATGCGCCGGGTCGGTCAGGGGCCGCACCCCGTCCTGCCCGAGGGCCGGGCGCCATGTGGCGGCCAGGGCCGGCCCGGCCATCATCAGCGACAGACACGCCCGTCGGTTCATGGTCAGTTCCTCCGTTCGCGCGTGGCGAGGATGTAGATCAGCGCCGGAAGCGCCGAGAGCAGCGCCAGCCCCAAAAGGGCCAGCGTGAAGATCAGCGGCGACCACGAGGCATAGTTGCCCAGGATCGCGCGCAGGTCGGCGCCGGCCAGACGTTCGCGCAGCATCGGTGGGCGGATCGGCGTCCAGATGTCCCAGGTGCCGTCGGCGCGCAGCACCGCCGCCTCGCCGATCGCGGTGCGGTTCGCGATCAGCCCCTCCAGCCGGTCGGCCACCGTGT
Source organism: Paracoccus liaowanqingii (assembly GCF_004683865.2). Taxonomy (NCBI): domain Bacteria; kingdom Pseudomonadati; phylum Pseudomonadota; class Alphaproteobacteria; order Rhodobacterales; family Paracoccaceae; genus Paracoccus; species Paracoccus liaowanqingii. Next base: position 2,449,926 of record NZ_CP038439.1, read on the forward strand.
CGACCGCGACCTGCGGCGACAGGATCAGCCACAGCGCCTCGGGCTGGGCGGGATCGGGGCGCCACAGCAGCGCGTCGCCCCGGCGTCCCTCCATCCATTCGGGCAAGCTGAGCTGCGAGCCAAGGAACGCGGTCTGGCGGAACTCGTTGGCATCGCGCCAGAGCCGCCCCTGCGCGGTGAAGGCGCTGCCGATCCAGGCCCCGAAGCGGCCCAGGATGCCGGGGCCGTCGACCGCGCCCGCCTCGCGCGTCTCGTCCAGCCGGAAGGCGGGGGCGGCGGGGGCGCTGGCCTCGGCCTCCGCCTCGGGGGCGGGCGTCAGCGGTTCGGCACTGCCCGCGCCCGCGGGCCGCGCCGCCAGCAGCAGGTCCTGCACCTGGCGCTGCGTGACCCCGGCGTCGTCCAGCGGCACCAGCCTCAGGTTGCCCAAGCGGATCACGCTGAGCGACACGGCCGGGTTCGGCACCAGCGGCTCGGACAGGCCCGAGGCCAGCCGCAGCGCCTGCGCCTGCAGCTCCACGTCGGACGCCACCTCGGCGGGGACGGTGACCCGGGCGGGCGTCAGCCCGGAAAACGGCGCCGCCAGCCCCGGCAGGGTCATCGAGGGCGAGGGCGGGATCTGCAGCGTGCTGTCGGCCAGCACCACCAGCATGTCGGTCGTGCGGATCGGGCAGGCCTGGTCGGGCGGCGCGCCCGGGACCATCATCTCGAAGCTGAGGATGTTGCGGCCCGGATTGAGCAGGCTGGCATTGAAGCCCACCGCCAGCGGCGGCAGGATCTCTCCGCCGTCGCGGTCTAGGGGCAGCAGGCGCACGGTCCGCTCGTTGACCTTGACCAGCAGGATCGCCCCGTCGGCCAGCGACCGCGAGAAGCCGTAGCGCAGGGTCAGCCGCGCCTTCTGGTTGGCCAGCAGCAGCCAGTCGTCGGGCAGAGAGAAGGGGATGTCGCGCCGGAAGTAATGCGTGTTGCCCAGGATGTCGGCCACGCCCAGATCAGACAGGGGCGTCGCCTGCCCCGGCTGGATCCGCGCGGTGGGCGGGCGGACGGCGTCCAGCATCGGCAGCGCGCCGGTCAGGTCGGGCAGCGCGTCGCCCTGATATTCGACCTGCAGCACGATCGCGCCGCTGGCCCCGCGCCGATAGCTGACCGCGCTGCGCTCCGAGGCGACCAGCGCCACGGCCGCGTATTGGGGCGCCTGCAGCCCATAGAACGAGCTGACCGCCAGACGCCCTACCCCGGCCAGGCTGGCGATCATCACGCCGGACGCCTCGCGCAGCACCGCGCTGTCGACCGTGGGTTCGACCAGCAGGTCCAGCGATCCGCTGCGGGCCAGCTGCGCGCGCACGGCATGGGCGAAGCCCTCGGCATCCGGGCGCAGCGCGTTGGCGGTCAGCGCCGCGCCGCTGGAGGACAGGTCGATCTCGGTCCAGACGTCGAAGCTGGCCTCGGGGCCGCAGAAGATGCGGTGCGGCTGGCGCACGCTCAGCGCGATGGTGTTGGCCCCGGCGACCAAGGCCGTGCTGGGCAGGCTGACGGTGGTGAAGTCCGAGGCGCCCGGCAGCGGGATCTCGACGGGATCCGCGCCGTTCACCGAGGCCTGCAGCATCCCCGACCCGGTCAGCACATCGACGCCCGAGCGCAGCGCCAGCCGCAGTTCGGACGGCGTGATGACGCTGGCGGGCAGGTCCAGCCGCAGCCGGGTCGAGGCCGTCTCGCCGGTCAGGCGCAGGATGCCCGGCGCGGGCAGGCTTTCGCCGATCCGCACCTCCTGCGGCAGGATCGCGGTGGGCGCGACCAGCGGCAGCAGCCAGTCCTGGCCCTGGGGCTGCATCTCCAGCGTGCGGTCGCGTTCGACCGGTGCCACGACCAGCGCCTGCTCGACCGGCTGGCCGGGGACGGATTGCAGCTGGATCATCGGGCTGTCGGCCCCGGGCGCGGCCGCCGTCGCGGGCGCACCGGTGGGGGCCGGCGCGGCAGAGGTGGCCGGGGCTGCGGGCGCGGTGCCCGAGCTGCCCGGCAGGCTGATGATCGGCGGGGCCGTATCCTGCGCCCGGACCGGCGCCGACGCCAGCACCGACAGGCCAAGCGCGGCGGCGGCGAACCACCGCAGCGTCGGGCAGACGGATCGCGCGGTCATAGGCGCACCCCCCCGATCAGTTCCTCGGGCGTCATGGGACGTTCCTCGCGATGTTCGGGCGTGTCGAAATCCGCCCCGAAGGCGACCAGATGGGCCGGGATCGCCGTCTGCCCGGCCTTCATCGCGGCGCGGCGGCGGCGGGCCGGTTCGCGCGCGAAATCCCGCACCGTCAGCGGCAGAGAGGTCAGCGTCAGCTTGAGGACATAGAACAGCCCCGCGACCAGCCCCTTGCCGGACTGGGTGTCCCGGCGCTGCGCCAACCAGTGTTCGGAGGATCCGAAGATCAGATGCGCCACCGCCTCGCGCACGTCGAAATCCTGTTCGGCCACGAATTGCAGGTTCAGGACCACCGCCCCGCTGCCCGCCGTCGAGGTCTTGAGCAGCACCGCGCGCACGTCGCGCTCCAGATGCGGGGCATGGGGAAAGTCGGGGCGAAAGATCACCTCGGAGCGCAGCGCGGGCGCCCGCAACCGCGCCGGGCCGGGCAGGTCGCGCATCTCCAGACCCACGCCGCTGGTCGAGGCGTCGCAGACCGTCACCGGGATCGCCTGCCCGTCCGAGCCGTCCCACCTGAGGCTGCCCTTTTCCTGCATGGCGACGCGCGGAGAGGCGCGGCGCTGCTGCTTTTCGGACACCGCGCGCAGCGAGATGCTGACCAGCAGCATGTTCAGGACTGCCCAGATGCCCACCACCATCAGCACGCTGCGGTCGCCCGGAAAGGCGATCCAGCGCGCGATCAGCGCCACCACCCCGGCCGCGGTCAGCCCGAACAGGATCAGCAGCGGGCGGTAGATGGGCGAGATGTAGTCCTCGGCCAGCGTCTCGTCCTTGGCGGTCACGTTGAACTTGGCCGCGCGGGGCCGCAGCACGGTGCGGATGATCGCGCCCGCCAGATAGGGCGCCTGCGCGATCTCGTAGATCTCGGAAATCAGCGGCCAGCGCTGCCGCGCGAAGACGGCGTTCTGCACCAGCAGCACGATGGCCATGTAGCTGAGGACATAGGCCGCCGCCTCGTTCAGGGTGGTCACGAAGATCTCGACCCCGAAGAACAGGTAGGACAGCGGCGCCAGCAGATAGGCCATCCGGATCAGCGGAAACAGCCAGAAGGACATCGAGTTGATGTAGCACAGCCGCTGCAGCGGGTTCAGGCCCTTGCGCATCAGCGGGTTCTTCAGGATCAGCATCTGCATCATGCCCGCCGCCCACCGGCCGCGCTGCTGGATGAAGGACGCGAAGGTCTCGGGCTGCAGGCCCGCGATCATGGCGCGGTCCAGATACATGCTGCGCCAGCCCTTGGAATGGATCTCCAGCGCAGTCTCGGCATCCTCGGTGATCGTCTCGCCCGCGAACCCGCCGACGCTGTCCAGCGCCTTGCGGCGCAGGACCGCCGCCGATCCGCAGAAGAAGGCGCCGCCCCACCGGTCCAGGCCGGGATGGATCTTGCCGTAGAACATCTCGTTCTCGGGCGGGCATTTCAGGCCCAGGTTCCGCTCGATCGGGTCGCGGTTGATGAAGAAGTGCGGCGTCTGGACCAGGAACAGGCGCGGGTCCTGGGTGAAGTACCCCACCGTGCGGGCCAGGAAATCGCGCGAGGGCACGTGATCGGCATCGAAGACCACGACCAGTTCGCCGTCCAGCCGGGCCAGGGCGGCGCTCATGTTGCCGGCCTTGGCGTGTTCGTTGCGCGCCCGGGTCGAATAGATCACCCCCAGATCCAGGCACAGCTGCTGCAGTTGCGCGCGGCGCTGCTTGGCCGCCTTGGCCATGACGGGATCGCTGGATTCGCAGCGCTGGTCGGTGCCGCCGTCGTCGCACAGGACCACCCGGCGCAGGCGGGCCGGATAGATCATGTTCTTGGCCGCCGACAGGGTGATCGACAGCATCTCGATGGGCTCGTTGTAGGACGGCACCAAGATGTCGACGGTGGGCAGATCCTCGGCCCGGACCTGGGGCGGCAGGTCGCGCATGACCGGATCGGCGGTGATGAAGGCGTTGAGGAAGAAGACGAGGATCGAATAGAACTCGGTCAGCAGAAGCAGCATCGCCAGCACGAAGGACAGGGTCAGGTCCACATCCGGCAGGGTCGAGGTCAGACGCCAGACCAGGTAGCGGATCACCGTGACGCTGGCGATGCTCATCAGCGCGATCCGCGCCACGATATGCGCGGCGAAGGGCTTGAGGCCCGCGACCAGCGTGACCGAGGCCACGCCCAGCATCGCCTGCGCCGCGTTCGAGGTCGGCACCGAGGCCAGGATCAGGACGGGGACGATCGCCACCAGCCACAAGGGCAGGAACCATCGCGGGAAGGAACGGCCTCGGGTCATCGGCAGAGGGCCTTTTCGGCAAGGGGAGGGTGATGTGTCAGCGGACCGCCGGGGCGGCCAGCGGAGAGATGACGCGCGATTCGCCCACGACGGCGCCGGTCACGGGCGGCGCGCTGACGCTGCCGCTCATCAGGGGGCCAAGCGCCTCCTCGGCCTCGCCCAGCACGCAGTTGCGCAGCATGATGTCCAGCACCGTGGCCGTTCCCGGCAGCAGCCGCTGCGACGAGGTGATGCGGCGGATGCCCAGCACACAGATCGTGCTGTCCCCGAACCGCTGCTCGGTCCAGAAATAGGGGCCGACATCGTCCTCGGCCGAGATCAGGTCGCCCGAGGTGACCGCCTCGAAGGGCGCCGGGGCGCCGCCGATCCGGGACATGAAGTCCTCGTAGCCGAATCGCCCGGGCCGGCCGCTGAGGCTCTGGGCGCGCATGACGACGACATTGTCGCCCGGCACGCCGGTCTGGTTGGCCAAGGCCACCCGCTGCTGGGATTCGCCGCGCAGGCCGCGCTGCATGACCAGCACGATTCCCGGGGCGTTGATCCAGCTCTGCGTGGGCGCGACCTGGGTGAAGGGCGTGCGTTCCTGCAGCTGCGCGGGCGTGGTCAGCAGGCTGGCCGGCCCCTCGGTGCAGGCGGACAGCGCCAGCCCGGCCAGCAGCAGAGGAATTGCGCGCACCCGCCGCCATCCGGCGCCGACACGGCCACGAGCCTTGGACATTCCACCACCCCTGCAGGTTGTTGAATGAACAGTCTAGCGCAGTTCCGTCAACTTTCGGAAGAGCCGCCGGCATATCGCACACGTCAAATGCGTGCCTGTGGCATTCGGATCATCCTTCGCCACGAAAACAGGCGATATATCCGGCGGGAGATAACGCTTGAAGAGACCGCCCCGCCCGTCCGATAACCGTCCCGTGCCGCAGCCGGAGACCGACGGACATGACCCCCACCCGACGCCGCCTTCTGCTGGCCGCAGCGCTGGCCTGCCTCGTCCCGCCCCGCCTTGCCGCCGCGCAGCAGACCGCGCCGGTCGTGGCGGCGGCCTCGGACCTGCAATTCGCCTTGACCGAAATCGCGGCGGCCTTCACCCGCGACACGGGGCAGTCGGTGCGGCTGTCCTTCGGCTCGACGGGCAATTTCGCCCGGCAGATCCGGGCGGGGGCGCCGTTCGAGCTGTTCCTGGCCGCCGACGAGAGTTTCGTGGCCGATCTTGATACCGAGGGGCTGACCGAGGATGCGGGCGATCTGTACGCCCTGGGCCGCATCGTGCTGATCGCGCCGAAAGGCTCGGCCCTGACCCCCGATCCGCGCATGGACGATCTGGCGCGGATGCTGGCCGAGGGGCGGATCACCCGCTTTGCCATCGCCAATCCCGACCACGCCCCCTACGGCCTGCGCGCGCGGGAGGCGCTGATGGCGCGCGGCCTCTGGGACGACATCCGCCCCGCGCTGGTCCTGGGCGAGAATGTCAGCCAGGCCGCGCAATTCGCGCTGTCGGGCGATGCCGCGGGCGGGATCATCGCCCTCTCGCTGGCGCTGGCGCCCGAACTGGCTGAACGCGGAGAGTTCGCGCTGATCCCGCAGGACCTGCACGCCCCCCTGCGCCAGCGCATGGTGCTGCTGAAGGATGCGGGCGAGGTTGCGCGGGCCTTCCATGCCTATCTGCAGGGCGCCGAGGCCCGCACGGTCATGACCCGCCACGGGTTCGAATTGCCGGAGGGCTAGGCCGTGGACTGGACCGCCCTCGCCCTGTCGCTGCGCCTGGCGGGATGGACCGTGGCGATCCTGCTGCCGGTCTCGATCCTGGCCGGACGGGCGCTGGCCTATCGCCGCTTTCGCGGCAAGCGGCTGGTCGAGGCGCTGATCATGCTGCCCCTGGTGCTGCCGCCCACGGTCTTCGGCTTCTACCTGCTGACGGCCTTCGGGGGGGCCTCGCCCCTCGGGCAGCTGTGGACGCAGGTCTTCGGCGGGCAGCTGGTCTTCAGCTTTCCGGGGCTGGTGCTGGCCTCGGTCATCTTCAACCTGCCCTTTGCCATCCAGCCCGCGCAGCGCGGGTTCGAGGCCGTCGCCGTCGATCTGCGCGAGGCCGCCGCCTGCTGCGGCATGTCCCCCCTGCGGCGGCTGTGGCGGATCGAGCTGCCCTTGGCCTGGCCGGGCGTGCTGACCGCGTTGGTGCTGACCTTCGCCCATACGCTTGGCGAGTTCGGCATCGTGCTGATGGTCGGCGGGTCCATCCCCGGCGAGACGAAGACCGTCGCCATCGCCATCTATGACAGCGTGCAGGGCTTCGACGACCGCGGCGCCGCGATCATGTCGGCGGTGCTGGTGGGGATCTCGCTGGCGGCGATCATGGCGACGACGTGGCTCTCGGCCCGCATCGGGCGGAGGCTGGGCTGATGGCGCTGGAGGTCACGGTCCGCGACACCGGCCCGATCCCGCTGGACCTGTCCTTCCGGGTCGAGCCGGGCGAATTGCTGGCGCTGGTCGGGCCGTCGGGGTCCGGCAAGACGACGCTGCTGCGCACCATCGCCGGGCTGTGGCGCCCGGCGCAGGCGCGGGTGGTGGCGGGCGGCGCGGTCTGGCTGGACACGCGGGCCGGGGTGATCCTGCCCCCCGACCGGCGCCGCGTGGGCGTGGTCTTTCAGTCCTATGCCCTCTTCCCGCATCTGACGGCGGTGCAGAACGTCGCCTGCGCGATGGGCGACCTGCCCCGCGCCCATCGGCTGCCCGAGGCGCTGCGCCTGCTGGATCTGGTCGATCTGGGCGGGCTGGCGGACCGCCGCCCCGCGCAGCTGTCGGGGGCCAGCAGCAGCGCGTGGCCATCGCCCGCGCCCTGGCCCGGCGTCCGAAGGCCCTGCTGCTGGACGAGCCCTTCTCGGCCGTCGACCGCGCCACGCGCGAGGGGCTGCATGCGCAGATCCAGTCGCTGCGCGCGTATCTGGCGATGCCCGTCGTGCTGGTCACTCATGACATGACCGAGGCGCAGGCACTGGCCGACCGGATGGTGGTGATCGCCGCCGGGCGGATGGTGGCCGAAGGTCCGACCGCCGCCGTCCTGTCCGACCCGGCCGCCCTGCGCGCGGTGGGCCTGCGCGAGGCGGCGGCGATGCTGCGCGCCACCGTGCTGCGTCACCACCCGGACGGCATGTCGGAACTGACCACCGCCACCGGCACGATCTGGCTGCCCCGCGTCGATGCGGCGCCGGGCACGCGCCTGCAGGTGCGGATCATGGCCCATGACGTGATCCTGTCGCGCGCCCGGCCCGAGGGCCTGTCGGCGCAGAACATCCTGCCCGTGCGGGTGATCGATCAGCGACAGGGGGACGGCCCCGCGGTGATGGTCCGGCTGGCCGTGGGCACGGACCAGCTGCTGGCCCGCATCACCCGCCGCGCCGCCGACCAGCTGGCCCTGCAGCCCGGCGAGCAGACCCATGCCATCCTGAAATCCATGTCGGTCGCCCGCGACCACATCGCGCGGGACGCGGGCTAGGGATCAGACCGTGTCCAGATACAGCTCGACCGTCTCCTCGTCGGACAGTTCCGCCATGTAATGCAGCTCCTGCCGCTTGGTCATCAGGTAGTTGTCGACCAGATGGGCGGGCAGGATGCGGCGGATGTCGGGGCATTGATCGAACGCCTCGATCGCCGCACCCCAATCGCCGGGAAGCTGGTCCAACTGCTTGTCATAGGCGTTGCCCTTGAAGGGCTCGGGCGCCTCCAGCCCCTCCTCGATCCCGATCAGGGCGGCGCCCAGGATCGCGGCGATGGTCAGGTAGGGGTTCACGTCGCCCCCTGCCACGCGATGCTCGATCCGCCGCGCCTTGGGGTTCGAGGACGGGATGCGGATCGCCGCCGTCCGGTTCTCATAGGCCCACCCGATGCCGGTCGGCGCATGGGCATTCGGCACCAACCGGTCATAGCTGTTCTCGTGCGGGGCAAACAGCAGCGTCGATCCGGGCATGGCGCGCAGACAGCCCGCCACGGCCTGGCGCAGGGCCTGCGTGCCCTCTTCCCCGCCATTGTCGAAGATGTTCACCCCATCCTTGTCGAGGATCGAGAAATGCATGTGCATCCCGTTGCCCGCGAAGACCTCGTAGGGCTTGGCCATGAAGCTGGCGGCAAAGCCGTAGGACCGCGCGATGCCCTTGACCAGCATCTTGAACAGCCAGGTATCGTCGGCGGCCTTCAAGGGATCGGCCTGGTGCATCAGGTTGATCTCGAACTGGCCCGGCCCCGCCTCGGAAATGGCGGTGTCGGCGGGAATGTCCATCGTCTCGCAGGCGTCATAGAGCGCGGTGAAGAACTGATCGAACGCGTCCAGCGCGCGCAGCGACAGGACCTCGCCCCCGGTGCGGCGCTTGCCGGACCGAGGGCTGGGGGGCACGCGCAGGGTCTTGCCGCTGTCGTCGATCAGGAAGAACTCCAGTTCCGTGGCCACCACCGGCGTCAGCCCGGCGGCGACATAGCGTTCGGCCACCCGCGCCAGCGCCTGACGCGGATCGCCGTCATAGGGGGTGCCGTCGGGATGGAACATCCACAGGGGCAACAGGCCCGTGGGCGCGTCCAGCCAGGGCATGGGCAGGAACCCGCGTTCGGTGGGCAGCAGCAGCCCGTCGGGGTCGCCGGATTCGAAGACCAGCGGGCTGTCCTCCACATCCTCGCCCCAGATGTCGAGGTTGAGGACGGAATAGGGAAACTTGGTCCCCTCCTCCAGCAGCTTGCCGGCATAGCGCGCGGGCATGCGCTTGCCCCGCGCGACGCCGTTCAGGTCGGCGGCCGCCATGCGGATCGTCTTGACCTCGGGATGTTCGCGCAGCCATTCCATATCGGTTCATCTCATCAACAAGGGGCGGTATCGGATGCGGCGGGCCGCGCCCGGAAGGTGGCGGTTCAGCCGCCGGTTCACCCTGCCGAAGATCCAGATCAAAGCCAAGGTCGCGGCGACAAAATAAGCCGCCGCAATGGGATAGGCGACGAAGGGATTGAAGGTCCGGTCGGCGAAATAGCTGGCATAGTACAGTGCGTCGCCCTTCTGCTGGAAGGCCGGAAAGCCCGAGAAATAGACCAGCGTCGTGGCGTGGAACAGGAAGATCGCCTCGTTGGTATAGCTGGGCCAGGCCAGCCGCAGCATGGTGGGCCAGATCACCCGGCGAAAGCGCTTCCAGCCGGTCAGGCCATAGGCGTCTGCCGCCTCGACCTCGCCGCGCGGCACGGTCATCAGCGCGCCGTGAAAGATCTGCGCGCTGTAGGCGGCGGTGTTCAGGATAAGGACGATCAGCGCCCCCGCCCAGGCCCGCGTCAGCCAGCTGGTCTGGACGGTCATCCCCAAGATGTCGAGGCCCGCGCGCGGCAGCAGGACCAGCATCTCGTAGGCGATGAAGAACTGGATGAACAGCGGGCTGCCCCGGAAGACGAAGATGAAGGCATCCGCAGGCTTGCGCAGCCAGGGGTTGGGGCTGGTCTTGGCCAGGGCCAGCGCGGTGGCGATGAAGAAGCCCACCGACAGCGCGATGATGGCGAAATAGAGGTTCCAGATCAGTCCCGAGCCGATCAGCGTCGCCTGCTGGCACAGGGTATAGTCGGCGCGCGGCAGAAGGCGTTCGCCGATGCCGAGCGACCGCAGCCCGTAATCCATGATCGTCTGGACGCAGCTCATGCGGGCACCGCCGCGCGTCCGGCGTCACCGCCCATGGTCGCCTGTCCCCGCGACAGCCGCCGCGTCACCCGGTCCAGCACCCGGCCCGAGATCCAGGTCATCCCCAGATAGAAGACCAGGATCCCCAGGAAATAGTACAGCCGCCAGTCGGGATGCGGATAGCTGAAGGCGCTGGTCTTGGACCCGCCCAGCTCGCGCGCCCAATAGACGATATCCTCGACCCCCAGCAGGAACAGCAGGGGCGTGGCCTTGATCAGGATCATCCACAGGTTCGACAGGCCCGGCAGGGCATAGGTCCACATCTGCGGAATCAGGACGCGCCGGTTCACCTGCCGGGACGACATGCCATAGGCCTCGGCCGTCTCCAGCTGCGCGCGCGGCACGGCGTTCATGGCGCCAGACAGCACGTTCGCGGCGAAGGCGCCGAAGACGACCGAGAAGGCGATGACCGCCAAAAACAGCCCATAGGCGTCATGCACCCAGGGGGCGGCGGTGTTCAGCGGCAGCTTGGCCGCCGCGCAGACGACGAAATCGTTGCCTTGGCGGACCGGGGCGTCGGTCTCGCACAGGACCTGATGGCGCAGCCATTCGAAGCCCTGGTCCAGCGCGATCGGCACGAACAGGAAGAAGATGATGTCCGGGATCCCGCGCACCATCGAGGTGTAAAGCCCCCCGAACCAGCGCAGCGGCGCGATCCGCGACCGACTGGCCATGGCGCCGCCGAAGCCGAACAGCAGCGCGATGGGCGCCGTCACGGCCAGCAGCAGCAGCACGGTCCCGAAGCTGGCATAGAACAGCAGATGCGTGCCCGAGGTCAGGTAGCACGACAGCCAGGCAAGCCCTTCAAGCAGGGATGGATCGGCGCAATATGCGAACATGGAAGGCCCCGCGAGGGCCGCCGCGGGACAAGGGCCCGCGGCGGCGGGTCAGATCATTCGAAGACCAGCGCGTCCTCGCCGAACCACTTGAGGATCAGCTCGTTCAGGCTGCCGTCTTCCTTCATCGCGGTGATCTGCGCGTCGAAGGTCTCCAGCAGTTCGGTGTCGGACTGGCGCAGGCCCATGCCGATGCCCTCGCCCAGCACGACCTGATCCATGCCCTCGACCCAGACCAGCTCTCCGCCGGATTCCTCGACGATGGGGGCCAGGAAATCGCGGTCGGCCAGCACGGCATCAGCCTCGCCGTTGCGGACGGCGGCGATGGTCTGGTCGGGATTGGGGAATTCCAGCAGCACGGCGCCAGTCTCGGCCACATGGCCCGACTGGATGGTCGAGGTCTGCGCGGCGATGATGGCGCTTTCGACATCCACATCCGCCGACAGGGCCGCATAGGCCGAGGGCGTCGCGGGCGTATAGGGCTGGGTGAAGGCGATGACCGCCTGCCGTTCCTCGTTGATGTTCATGCCTGCCATGATCGTGTCATAGTTCGACGACACTAGGTTCGGGATGATCGAATCCCAGTCGTTGCGCACCCAGGTGCAGTCCAGCCCGGCGCGCTCGCACAGCGCATTGCCCAGCTCGATCTCGAAGCCGGTGACCTCGCCGGTGGCGTCGTCGATGAAGTTGTAGGGGGCATAGGCGCCCTCGGTCCCCATGCGGACGGTCTGGGCCAGGGACGACACGGGCGCCAGACCGGCGGTCAGGGCCAGGGCGGTGGCGGCAAGGGTCAGCGATTTCATGAACATAGTCTCCTGTTGGGGTCTTTTATTGGGCCATCGAGGCGGACAGGAACTGGCGCAGACGGTCGGTCTGCGGGTTCCCGAACAGCCGGTCCGGCGGGCCTTCTTCGCAGACCACGCCCTGATGCAGGAAGACGACGTGGTCGCTGACATCGGCGGCCAGCCGCATGTCATGGGTGACGAGGATCATCGTGCGGCTTTCGCCCGCCAGATCCTTGATGACGCGCACGACCTCCTGCTGCAGTTCGGGGTCCAGCGCGCTGGTGGGTTCGTCGAACAGAAGCGCCTTGGGTTCCATGCACAGCGCCCGCGCGATGGCGGCGCGCTGCTGCTGGCCGCCCGACAGCATCGCGGGCCAGGCGTCCGCCTTGTCGCCGATGCCGACCTTGGCCAGCAGGTCGCGGGCGCGGGCCTCGACCACCGCACGATCCTCACCCAGCACGGTCACCGGGGCCTCCATCACGTTCTGCAGGATCGTCATGTGGGCCCACAGGTTGAACTGCTGGAAGACCATCGCCAGGTTGGTGCGAAACCGCGTGACCTGCGCGCGGTCGGCGGGCACGCGGGCCTGGCCCCGGCCCTTCCAGCGCACCGGCTCGCCCTCGAACAGGATCTCGCCGTCCTGGCTGTTTTCCAGAAGGTTGCAGCAACGCAGCAGCGTCGACTTGCCCGAGCCCGAGGATCCGATCAGGCTGATCACATGGCCGCGCGGCGCCGTCATGGACACGCCCTTCAGCACATCCAGCTGGCCATATGACTTGTGCAGCCCCGAAATCGTGATGACCGGGGCGGCGGCGTCGGGGGAAGGGATCTGGTTCGTCATCCGCGCATTGGGCGTGAAATGGCCCCGCTTTGCAACGGGTTCAGTGGGGCAACCCGGCGATAAGCGCAGGTTGCCGCGGCGTCAGGTGAAAGCTTACGCAATCTCGATCGAATATTTCTCGATCACGGTGTTGGCCAGCAGGCCCTTGCACATCGCCTCGACCTCGGCGCGGGCCGCGTCCGCATCGGTGGCGGTCAGGTCCAGCTCGATCAGCTTGCCCTGGCGCACGCCCGAGACGTCCTTGTGGCCCAGGCCCCCCAGGGCATGGCGGATCGCCTCGCCCTGGGGGTCGAGGACGCCGTCCTTCAGCATGATGGTGACACGTGCCTTCATGGCGGCAGTCCTTCTGTTCAGTTGATCGCGGTCGGCTTGAGGCTGGTGGTGTTGGCGGGCATCAGGCCCAGACGGCGCGCGACCTCTGTATAGGCGTCGGTCAGGTTGCCCAAGTCGCGGCGGAAGACGTCCTTGTCCAGCTTCTGGCCGGTCTTGACGTCCCACAGCCGGCAGCTGTCGGGGCTGATCTCGTCGGCCACGATCAGGCGCATGAAGTCGTTGTCCCAGACCCGGCCGATCTCGATCTTGAAGTCGATCAGCTTGATCCCCGCGCCGTAGAAGACCCCCGACAGGAAGTCGTTCACGCGCAGCGCCAGGCTGATGATGTCGTCCAGATCCTGCTGCGTCGCCCAACCGAAGGCGATCACGTATTCCTCGGACACCATCGGGTCGCCCAGCTCGTCGTTCTTGTAGCTGTACTCGACGATGGGACGGGGCAGCAGCGTGCCCTCCTCCAGCCCCAGCCGCTTGGACAGCGAGCCTGCGGCGAAGTTGCGCACGATCACCTCCAGCGGGATGATCTCGACCTGGCGGATCAGCTGCTCGCGCATGTTGATGCGTCGGATGAAGTGGTTGGGGACGCCGATATTCGTCAGCCCGTTCATGAAGAACTCGGACAGGCGGTTGTTCAGCACGCCCTTGCCTTCGATCGTGGCGCGTTTCTGCGCGTTGAAGGCGGTGGCGTCGTCCTTGAAATACTGGATCAGCGTGCCCGGCTCGGTCCCTTCGTACAGGATCTTCGCCTTGCCTTCGTAAACCTTCTTGCGCCGCGGTGCCATGGGCCCACCGTCCTTTCGCATGTCCCTGAAGATGCGGCTTAGCGCAGAATGCCACCCGGGGGCAATACGAGGCTTGCGACAGCTGCCCCCGAGGGGCATATCTGGGACACAAGACAGTCAGGAGTGATCCATGTCCACCTTCAACGATCGCGAACGCGCCTATGAAAGCAAGTTCGCCCATGATGCCGACCTGCGCTTCAAGGCCGAGGCGCGCCGCAACCGCCTGCTGGGCGAATGGGCGGCCGGCCTGCTGGGCAAGACCGGCGACGAGGCGCGCAGCTATGCGATGACCGTCGTCAGCGCCGATTTCGACGAGCCCGGCGAAGAGGACGTCTTCCGCAAGGTCGAGGCCGATCTGGCGGGCCATGCCGACGCCGCGACCATCCGCGCGAAGATGGCGGAACTGACCGGCGAGGCCCGCCGCCAGGTCGCCGACGAAAGCTGACGGCCTTCGGGTCAGGAACGACGATCGGGGGAGCGGAGACGCTCCCCCTTTTGCGTGCCGCAGGGCAGGCGCGGCCACGAAAAAGGGGCAGCCCGAAGGCCGCCCCAAATCGTCGCGATGCTGTGCCCGGCCTCAGCGCGCGATGGTCTCGCCCGTGGTCGGGTCGATGCGCATCTCGACCTCGCGGTCGTCGGCGGTGTGGTATTCGACCTCGTAATAGCCGTCGTCGTCCCATTGGATGTCGTCGATATAGCCCAGATCGGCGCCCAGGTCGGTCTCGACCTTGGCGATGATCTCGGACAGGGGCATGGCGCCGGCCGGGGGCATGTCTCCGGGGGTCACCTGCGCCAGGGCGGCGGCGGGCGACAGGATCAGGGCGGCGGCGGTCAGGATGCGAAGGGTCATGGTGATTTCCTTGGTGTCAGACATTCGCCGGGCCAACACCCGCTGCGGCCCGACGGTTCCGTTCCCCACGCATGGCAATGACCGCTGCGTCGCCCCGCGCCCGCCATCTTGCGGCAGGCCCGGGAATGTCCTATATCGGTCCTGTCCGGAGCAATCCGGACTATGGACATAAACGCGCTCGTAATAAGCGGATCGGACCCGGGGGCGGTACCCGGCGACTCCACCAGATCACCCTCGTTGGGGGACAATGGGGTCGAAACAGGATCGACGAACGTCTAAAGGGGTTATGCTTTGTCTCGGTGAGCTACCACCGATATCGGTGCAAATTGTACAGTTGCCAACGACAACCGTGCTCCGGTCGCTCTGGCTGCGTAAGCAGTTCGAGAGATCGAAACCTAAGCCCTTGCGCCTAGCAGCGTAAGGCGGGGCCCGCAGGAGCCTGGCAACAGAATCCTGCACCTAATCCCCCCGCCTCGAAACCCTGCCTGCCCCCCTTTTCATCGCCGGTCATATCCCTATGCTTGGGTTCGGGACAGGAAAGGGCATGGCATGGCGCGGCAGGGACTGGATTACGGCGGGATGATGCGTCGCGCGATGCAGGGGCTGATCGCCGAGGTGCTGCGCAAGATCGCCACCGAGGGTCTGCCGGGCGAACATCATTTCTTCATCACCTTCGACACCCGCGACGACGGCGTCGAGATGGCCGCATGGCTGCGCGACCGCTATCCCGAGGAGATGACCATCGTCATCCAGCACTGGTTCGACAACCTGACCATCCAGCCCGACCACTTCACCATCACCCTGAACTTCGGCAACCAGCCCGAGCCGCTCAAGATCCCCTTCGACGCGCTGCGCACCTTCGTGGACCCCTCGGTCGAGTTCGGCCTGCGCTTCGAGACGCAGGATGGCGACGAGGACGACGACGAGGATGCCGAGGCCGACGCCGAATTCCAGCTGGATGTCGAGGATGACGGCGACGACAAGCCCCCCTCGGGCGGCGGAGAGGTCGTGCGCCTGGACCGCTGGCGCAAGTAGGCCGAAGGCGATGCGCGGGCTGTCGGCCTTTCCCATCACCCCCACCGATGCCGAGGGCAGGCTGCTGGTGCCCGACCTGCGCCGCCTGATCCTGCGGCTGGCGCGCGCGGGGGTGGACGGCATCGGCGTTCTGGGCTCGACCGGCGGCTATGCCTATCTGGACCCCGGCCAGCGGCGCGAGGTGCTGGAAACCGCGCTGGACGCGGCCGGGCGCAAGGTGCCGGTCATCGCGGGCGTGGGCGCGCTGCGCAGCGACATCTCGGCCGCGCTGGCGCGGCACGCGGCGGATGCGGGGGCGGCGGGCCTGCTGCTGGCCCCCATATCCTACACGCCGCTGACCGAGGACGAGGTCTTCGCGCATTTCCAGACCGTGGCCGATGCCTCGGACCTGCCCATCTGCATCTACAACAACCCCTCGACCACGCATTTCACCTTCCCGCCCGCGCTGCTGGCGCGTCTGGCCGCGCTGCCCTCGGTGACGGCGGTCAAGATGCCCCTGCCCGCCGACGGCGACATCGCGGGCCAGATCGCCGCCCTGCGGGCCGACCTGCCCCAGGGGTTCATCATCGGCTACAGCGGGGACTGGGGCTGCCCCGATGCGCTGCTCAACCGCGCGGATGGCTGGTTCAGCGTCGCCGCGGGGCTGTGGCCCGACCACACGCTGACCCTGTCCTGCGCGGCGGGCTCGGGCGACCGGGCACAGACCGACCGCGTGCAGGCGCGGTTCCGCCCCATGTGGGACCTGTTCCAGGCCCATGGCAGCCTGCGGGTCGTGCATGCCTGCGCCAGGCTGATGGAGCTGACAGACGCGCAGCCGCCCCGCCCGATCCTGCCCCTGCCCGACGCGCTGACCCCCAGCCTGCGTGCCGCCATGCAGGCGCTGGACGGCTGAGGGGGCCTGTTTGTGCCAGCATGCCATGGCATGCGAATTGCCTATCCCCGCCCCGCCCGCTACAACCCCCACGAAACCGTGAGGGAGCGACCCGGATGACCATGACCCGCACCGAAACCGACAGCTTCGGCCCGCTGGAGGTTGACGCCTCCAAGTACTGGGGCGCGCAGACGCAGCGCTCGATCATCAACTTTCCCATCGGATGGGAACGCCAGCCGGTCCCGATCATCCGCGCGTTGGGCGCCATCAAGCTGGCCGCCGCCCGCGTGAACCGCGCCACGGGCGATCTGCCCGCCGATCTGGCCGATGCGATGGAACAGGCCGCGACCGAGGTGTTCGAGGGCCGCTTCGACGACAACTTCCCGCTGGTCGTCTGGCAGACCGGATCCGGCACGCAGTCGAACATGAACGCCAACGAGGTGATCTCGAACCGCGCGATCGAGATCATGGGCGGCGAGATGGGCAGCAAGAAGCCCGTTCACCCCAACGACCATTGCAACATGGGCCAGTCGTCCAACGACACCTTCCCCACCGCCATGCATGTGGGCATCGCCATGCTGGCCCGCGACGTGCTGCTGCCCGGTCTGGACAAGCTGGCCGCGGCGCTCGAGGCCAAATCGGCCGAGTTCAAGGACATCATCAAGATCGGCCGCACCCATACGCAGGACGCGACGCCCCTGACCCTGGGGCAGGAGTTCGGCGGCTATGCCCATCAGGTCCGCAAGGGGATTGAGCGGGTGAAGGCCTGCCTGCCCGACATCTACGAACTGGCCCAGGGCGGCACCGCCGTCGGCACCGGCCTGAACACGAAGGTGGGCTGGGACACGGCCATCGCGGCCGAGATCGCCAGGATCACCGACCTGCCCTTCGTCACCGCGCCCAACAAGTTCGAGGCGCTGGCCGCCCATGACGCGATGGTCATGTTCTCGGGCGCGCTGAAGACCGTGGCCGGATCGCTCTTCAAGATCGCCAACGACATGCGCCTCCTGGGCTCCGGCCCCCGCTCGGGTCTGGGCGAGCTGATCCTGCCCGAAAACGAGCCCGGCAGCTCGATCATGCCCGGCAAGGTGAACCCCACCCAGGCCGAGGCGCTGACCATGGTCTGCGCCCATGTCATGGGCAACGACGCCGCGGTGGGCTTTGCCGGAAGCCAGGGCCATTTCGAACTGAACGTCTACAACCCGATGATGTCCTACAACGTGCTGCAATCCATGCAGCTTCTGGGCGACGCGGCCTCCAGCTTCACCGACAACATGGTCGTGGGCACGCAGGCCAACGTCAAGCGCATCGACCAGCTGATGCGCGAATCGCTGATGCTGGTGACGGCGCTGGCCCCCACCATCGGCTATGACAACGCCACCAAGGTCGCCAAGACCGCCCACAAGAACGGCACGACCCTGCGCGAAGAGGCCATCGCCTTGGGCTTCGTCGATGGCGAGACCTTCGACCGCGTCGTCCGCCCCGAGGACATGATCAGCCCCAAGGGCTGACGCCGCGCGGCGCGCCGGCCACCCCGGCGCGCCGCAGCCTCATCCGAAATGCCGAAAGACCAGGTCGTCCGGATCGGGCCGCGCCGCCCGGTCGTCGCGCCATGCCCCCAATCGCCGCGCCAGCGCGCAGGACCGGGCGTTCGCCGGATCGACATAGCTGACCAGGCTGTCCAGCCGCGCCACGTCCCGCGCCCAGTCCCGCAGCGCCACCGCCGCCTCATGGGCAATCCCCCGCCCCTCGGCATCGGGCCAGACCATCCAGCCCAGCTCCGGCTCGGGAAACAGTGGCCCGCGATTGATCCCGACCTGCCCCAGGCAGGCCCCCGTCGCGCGATCCTCGATCATCAGCGCGCCCGAGCCGCAGAACTCCCATTGCGCGTGATCCGCGCAGAACATGCCCCAGGCGGCCGGCACCCCGAACGGCCCGCCCATGTAGCCTGCCCGCCCGGACCCCATCAGCGCGGCATAGCCCGGCCAGTCCGCGAACCGCATCGCCCGCAGCGCCAGCCGCGCCGTCTTCAGCGTCGGAACGGTCGTCGCGCGGCCCCCTCTTGCCAGCCCCCGGCCCCGCGCGGCAGAATGAACGCCACCCCAAGGGACCGCCCATGACCCGGATCATCAACCTGCGCCAAGCCCGCAAGCAGCGCGCCCGCAGCGACAAGCGCGCCGAGGGCGACACCAACGCCGCCCGCTTCGGCGAACCCGCCCATCTGCGCGACGCCCGCACGGCCGAGGCGACCCGCGCCGCCCTCAGGCTGGACGCGCATCGCCAGGACGACCCCGCCCCCGGCGATGATTGACCTTCCCCCCATGACCGCGCCGGTCAAGCGCTCGGTCAGCATCGACGGCCACCGCAC
This sequence comes from Paracoccus liaowanqingii, assembly GCF_004683865.2. Classification (NCBI taxonomy): domain Bacteria; kingdom Pseudomonadati; phylum Pseudomonadota; class Alphaproteobacteria; order Rhodobacterales; family Paracoccaceae; genus Paracoccus; species Paracoccus liaowanqingii. The sequence goes on from NZ_CP038439.1 coordinate 2,468,774, forward strand.
GTCCGTCTCGCTCGAGGATCCGTTCTGGAAGGCGCTGGCGCGCGAGGCCGCAGCCCTTGATCTGACCCGCGCCGCCCTGATCGGCCGGATCGATCATGCCCGTCCGCCCGGGGTGGGCCTGGCCACCGCCCTGCGCCTCTACGCGATCGACGCGGCCGAGAAACGCCTGGCCCTTCATCTTGGCGGAAATATCCCCGGGGGGTGAATTGGCCGCAGGCCAAGAGGGGGGCGGGCAGCCCCCCTGCCGTCACGGCACAAGTCCCGTCAATGCGCCCCGACCAGCGTCGAGGTCAGATCCAGAAGCACCCGCCCCTCGGCATCGCGCACCTTCGTGCGCACCGCCAGGACATCGCCCTCCTGCATCATCCAGCGCGCCCGGGCCACCAGATGACCGTCGCGGCAGCTGCCCAGCAGTTGCGCGTTCAGGGTGACGGCCACGGGAAAATTGTCCCGCCCCTCCTGCGGCTGCTCGTCTCCCAGGACCAGACTCATTGCGACGACATCCGCGAACCAGACCAGCGCGCCCGCCTGGATCGTGCCAAAGCCGTTGAGGATGGCCTCGGTGACCTCCATCTCGCCCACCGCCTCGTGTTCGTTGACGCCGACGATGTCGAATTCCATCTGTCCGCGAAAGATGCGTTCAGCCATGGCGTTCAGTCCTTTCCCAATGGCCCCTGACCCGCCGCGCGAATCGCTTGGACCCCGGGCGGGCTCAAAAGGACGAAATTTCCGCCCTCCTGCAACCCGTCCCGCATGTACGTCAGCGCACCAGACGGGCGATCAGGGACGAGGTGTCCCACCGTCCCCCGCCCATCACCTGGATGTCCTTGTAGAACTGATCCACCAGCGCCGTCACCGGCAGGGCCGCGCCCAGCTCGTCCCCCGCCGCCAGGCAGATCGCCAGATCCTTGCGCATCCAGTCCACGGCAAAGCCGTGATCGAACGACCCCGACGCCATCGTGGCGTGGCGGTTGACCATCTGCCAACTGCTGGCCGCCCCCTGGCTGATCACCTCGACGACATCCGCGACGTCCAGCCCCGCCTTCTGCGCGAATGCCAGCGATTCCGACAGCGCCTGAACCAACCCCGCAATCGCGATCTGGTTGCACATCTTGGTCATCTGTCCCGCGCCGACCGGCCCCATGCGGCGGCAGATCTTGGCATAGGCCCCGATCACCGCCGCGGCGCGCGCCACATCGGCCTCGGCGCCGCCGCACATGATGGACAGCTGGCCGTTCCGGGCCCCCGCCTCGCCGCCCGAGACGGGCGCGTCGACATAGGCGATGCCCGCCGCCTGCGCGACCTCGGCCAGCTCGCGCGTGACCTCGGCCGACACGGTGGTGTGGTCGACGAAGACCGCCCCGGCCCGCATCCCCGCGAAGGCCCCGTCGGGCCCGAGGCAGACCTGGCGCAGGTCGTCGTCATTGCCCACGCAGGCCAGCACCATCTCGGCCCCCTCGGCGGCGGCGCGCGGCACGGGCGCCGAGGCGCCGCCATGCTGGGCGGTCCAGGCCTCGGCCTTGGCGGGGCTGCGGTTGTAGACCGTGACCTGATGCCCCGCCCCGGCCAGATGCCCGGCCATCGGAAACCCCATCACGCCCAGTCCCAGAAATGCCGTTTTGGCCATGCTGTCCTCCGTCGGGTGCCGCGGACCGCGCGGGCGCGTTGAAATGGCCGCGCGCCTGTCCTATGCAGCACACCACCACCCAAGCGCCGCCGGGTCAACCCGCCCCATCGCCGTCCCACCGCACCGCCTTTCGCCGCAAGGACCCCGCCCCCCATGCTGATCCTGTTTCGCTGGCTTCTGCGGCTGACCGTCGGCCTGATCGTCCTGATGGTCCTGGCGGCGGTGCTGATCTGGTATTTCGCCATCCGCTCGTTGCCCGACTACACCGCCAGCCACGCGGTCGAGGGCATCTCGGCCCCGGTCGAGATCGTACGCTCGACCGAGAACGTGCCCCATATCTTCGGCGCCACCGACGAGGACGTGTTCTTCGCCTTGGGCCTGGCCCATGCCCAGGACCGCCTGTTCCAGATGACGATGCTGCGCCGCGCGGCCCAAGGCCGCCTGGCCGAGATCCAGGGCCCCCGCGCGCTGCCCGCCGACGACCTGATCCGCCGGATGGGGCTTTATCGCCACGCGCAGGCCTCGCTCGAGGTGCAGGACGCCCCCACCCGGGCGGCGCTGTCGGCCTATGCGGCCGGGGTGAACCGCTGGATCGGCATCGTCAACGAGGGTGCGATGGGTCGCGGCGCGCCGGAATTCTTCCTGGTGCCCGACGTGATCACCTTCTGGCAGCCGGCGGATTCGCTGGCGATCCTGAAGCTGCTGGCCGCCGCCGGCAGCCATGCCGCCGCCGACGAGATCCTGCGCGCCCGCCTGTCGCTGGCTTGGCCCGAGGGCGGCCCGCAGATCCTGTCGCGCGCGGGCGTGGCCGCCGACCTGCCCGCCTATGCCTCGCTCTTTCCCGGCGCCCGGCTCGGCACGCCCGAACGCCGCCGCGACGCGGATGCGCCGCGCGATCCCTTCAGCTTCCTGCTGCCCGGCGCGGGCTTCGGCGGCAATGCCTTCGCGGCCGAGCCGCAGCGCACCGCCGCCGATGGCCCCCTCTTGGCCAACGACCTGCATGTCGGGCTGACGGTGCCCTCGCTCTTCTATCTGGCGCGGTTGCAGCTGCAGGGCGGCGGCGTGATCGGGGCGACGGTGCCCGGCCTGCCCCTGGTCCTGTCGGGGCGCAACCCACGCCTGTCCTGGGGGATCACGCCGCTGGATCTGGACGATGCCGACATCGCCATCGAAGAGGTGCAGCCCGGCAATCCCGACCGCTATCGCGGCCCGCAGGGCTGGACGCCCTTCCAGACCCGGACCGAGGTGATCCGCGTGCTGGACGCCCCGCCCCGCACCATCACGCTGCGCGACACGCTGAACGGCCCGGTCGTGCCGGGGCTGGACCCGGGCCTGCGCGACGTGACGCCCATCGGCCATGTCGCGGCCCTGCGCTGGACGGGGCTCTCGCGCCAGGACACCACCATGACCGCGCTGATGGGCCTGATGCGCGCCCAAGGGACGGACCAGGCCGGGCGCGCGCTGGCCGGCGTCGTGGCGCCCGCGCTGAACGTGACCCTGGCCGAGGGCGGCCGCGTCACCCGCCTGGCCGCCGGCGCCGCCCCCGAACGCGCGGCAGACCATCCGACCGGGGGCGCCCTGCCCGCGCCGGGCTGGCTGGCCTCCACCGCCTGGCCCCGGGCCCGCGCGCTGGCCTCCGAGGCGCATCGCGCCGCGGATGGCCTGTCGCTCTCGACCGAGGAGCCCGCCCCGGACGACCTGCGCCGCGGCCGCCTCACCCGCCTCCTGGCCGACCGCGAGGTGCATTCCCGCGACAGCTTCATCGCGGCGCAGCTGGACATCGTCAGCCCGGCGGCCCGGGCGCTGCTGCCGCTGGTGGGCGCCAACCTGTGGTTCACCGGCGATCCCGCCGCCCCCGGCACGCCCGAACGCCAGCGCCAGGACGCGCTGACCCTGCTGGCCGAATGGGACGGCGCCATGAACGAGCACCTGCCCGAGCCGCTGATCCACGCCGCCTGGATGGCCGCCCTGCAGGACCGGCTGATCCGCGACGAGCTGGGACCGCTGGCCGACGACATCGCCCGCCTGCAGCCCACCTTCATCGACGCGGTCTTCCGCAACCGGGGCGGCGCCGCGCGCTGGTGCAACGTCGTGCAAAGCGCCGCGACCGAGGATTGCGCCACCATCGCGCGCCAGGCGCTGGACCGCGCGATCCTGGACCTGACGGCACGCTACGGGCCCGACGTGGCCAGCTGGCGATGGGGCGACGCGCACCAGGCCCGCCATCACCACCCGGGCCTGGGGGGCCTGCCCGCGCTCGGCTGGATCATGAACATCACCCAGTCCCTCTCGGGCGGAGAGTTCACGGTCGCCCGCAGCAGCCTCTACGGCGCCGGCGCCCTGCCCTTCCAGGCAGAGACGGGGGCGGGGTTCCGCACGGTGATGGACCTGGCCGATCCCGACAGCTCGGTCTTCATCACCTCGACGGGACAATCCGGCCACCCGCTCTCGCGCCATTACGACGACCTGGCGGGCCTCTGGCGGCGGGGCGAATATGTGGGCATGTCGCTGGATCCCGACCTGGCGCGGGCGGCCTCGGCGGGCGTCACCACCCTGACCCCCCTTCCCTGACCCCCCGCTCCTGCGGCGGTCCGCACATATCCTGCGGGGGGAGTCGCGGAACGCGACGGGGGGCGCAAGGCCCCCCGCCACCCTCCGTCATCGAGCGCGATCAGAAGTGGATCGCGCGGCCATAGGCGTCCAGCACGGATTCGTGCATCATCTCGGACAGGGTCGGATGCGGGAAGACCGTCTCCATCAGGTCGGCCTCGGTCGTCTCCAGCTTGCGGCCGATGACATAGCCCTGGATCAGCTCGGTCACTTCCGCCCCGACCATATGCGCGCCCAGCAGCTCGCCGGTCTTGGCGTCGAAGATGGTCTTGATCATGCCCTCGGGCTCGCCCAAGGCAATGGCCTTGCCATTGCCCATGAAGGGGAAGCGGCCGACCTTGATCTCCAGCCCCATCTCCTTCGCCTTGGCCTCGGTCAGACCGACGCTGGCGATTTGCGGATGGCAGTAGGTGCAGCCCGCGATGGATCCCGGATCGACCGCATGGGGATGCCCGCCCGCGATCAGCTCGGCCACCATGACGCCCTCGTGGCTGGCCTTGTGCGCCAGCCAGGGGGCACCGGCCAGATCGCCGATGGCATAGACCCCCTCGACGCCGGTGCGGCAATAGCTGTCGGTCACGACATGGGCGCGGTCGACCTTGATCCCGGCCTCTTCCAGGCCCAGCCCTTCGGTGTTGCCCACGATCCCCACGGCCGAGATGACGGTGTCGAAATCGCGCGTCTCGGTCTTGCCGCCGCTCTCGATATGGGCGGTGACGGTGTCGCCCTTGCGGTCCAGCTTCTTGACCGACGCCTTCTCCAGGATCGTCATGCCCTGCTTGACGAACTGTTTCTTGGCGAAGGCCGCGATCTCGGCATCCTCGACGGGCAGCACGCGGTCCATGACCTCGACCACCGTCGTGTCGGCCCCCAGAGTGTTGAAGAAGCTGGCGAACTCGATCCCGATGGCGCCCGATCCGATGACCAGCAGCTTCTTGGGCATGTGCGGCGGCACCAGCGCATGCTTGTAGTTCCAGACCAGCTTGCCGTCGGGCTCCAGCCCGGGCAGCTCGCGGGCGCGGGCGCCGGTGGCCAGCACGATCGCCTTGGCGGTGATCTCCTCGGTGCCCTTGTCGGTGGTGACCGTCACGCGGCCCTTGCCGGCCAGCTTGGCCGCGCCCATGATCGTCGTGACCTTGTTCTTCTTGAACAGGTGCCCGATGCCGCCCGACAGCTGCTTGGCCACCCCGCGCGAGCGCTTGACCACCGCGTCCAGGTCATAGCCGATGCCGTCGGCCTTGAGGCCGAATTCCTTGGCGCGGTGCATCAGGTGATAGACCTCCGCGCTGCGCAGCATGGCCTTGGTGGGGATGCAGCCCCAGTTCAGGCAGATGCCGCCCAGATGCTCGCGCTCGATGCATGCGACCTTCAGGCCCAGCTGCGCGCCCCGGATCGCGGCGACATAGCCGCCCGGTCCGGCGCCGATCACCACCATGTCGAAATTCTGGGCCATCGGGTCCCCCGCTGAAATGCAATATAGTTCAGCGTTAAACCATTCGCGCCACACCGGCAAGCCGGGCGCGCGGCCCCCTCAGCCGGGAGCGGCGGCCTGCTGGCTGGGCGGGTTGTCGGACTGCGCCTCGTCCAGCACCGCCTCGACCGCCAGGGGGGTGGCGTTCGGGGTGATGACGGCAAAGCTGCCCTGCTGGTCGGGGGTCAGCGCCCGGCGCTGCGTCGCGCGCCAGCCCGCATAGGCCGTCAGCAGCGCCAGCAGCACGCCCATGTAGACCCAGTAGCCGTCCGGCCCGATCGCCCCCATCAGCCAGCCGGTGATGATCGGCCCGCCCATGCTGCCGATCCCATAGATGAACAGCAGCCCCGCCGAGGCCGAGGCCATGTCCGTCTGCTCCAGATAGTCGTTGGTATAGGCCAGAAGCAGCGCATAGATCGGGTTGGCCACGCCCCCCATCACCGCGCCCGTGACGATCAGCCCCACCGTGCCCGGCTGCGCCGCGATCACGATCAGCGCGGCCAGCCCGCCGATGGCCGACAGGATCAGCACCAGCTTGCGGCGGTCGTAGCGGTCCGAGATCCAGCCGATCGGATATTGCAGCACCAGCCCGCCTGCATAGATCGCGGCCACGAAGAGGCTGATCTGCGCCACCGACAGCCCCACCTGCGCGCCCCAGACCGAGGACATGCCCGCCAGCGCCGAGAACACCCCGCCCATCAGGAAGATGCCCACGCAGCCCAGGGGGCTGGCGCGGTAGAGATCGCCGAAGGACATCCGCTTGATCGTCTCGAACTGCGGGGCGGGCTGGGCCGACAGCAGGATCGGCGTGAAGGCCAGCGACACCAGCACCGAGGGGATGATGAACAGCAGGTATCCCCCCGGATCGCCCACGTTCAGCAGCGCCTGCGCCACCACGATCCCCAGCAGCTGCACGATCATATAGGCCGACAGCGACTGGCCCCGGTTCTCGTTCGTCGATCCCGCGTTCAGCCAGCTCTCCGCCGTGACATAGACCCCGCAGAAGCAGAACCCGATCAGAAAGCGCAGCGCCGTCCAGCTGATCCAGTGCGGCTCGACCGCGAACAGCACCAGCGCCGCCGAGACCAGCGAGCCCAAGGCCGCGAAGACCCGCACATGGCCCACGTTCTTGATCAGGTCCGGCACGGTCAGGCTGCCCAGCAGGAAGCCGCCGTAATATCCCGACATGACGATGGACATCTGCAGTGTCGGGATGCCCTCGATCCCGCCCCGGATGCCCAGAAGCGTGCCCTGCATGCCGTTGCCGACCATCAGCAGAAGGATGCCCAGAAGCAGCGGCCAAGTGGTGCGCAACACCGAAATCATCGCGGGTCTCGTCTCGTCAGGGGTGGGGAGGGGTCAGCCCCCTGCCCTAGTCGGGCCGACCGGCCGATGCCAGCCGGAATGCGACCTCAGGGGATCAGCAGCGACCCATCGCCATAGCTGAAGAAACGATACCCGTCCCGGACCGCATGTCCATAGATTTCCTTGATCTTTTCCGGCCCCATCAGTGCCGAGACCAGCATCATCAACGTCGATTTCGGCAGGTGGAAGTTCGTCATCAGACCGTCCGTGACGCGGAAGTGATGGCCGGGATAGATGAAGATGTCGGTGGTCCCCCGGAAGGCCGCGACCCGCCCCGGCCCGGTCGCCGCCGATTCGATCAGCCGCAGCGCGGTGGTGCCCACCGGGATCACCCGCCGCCCCTCGGATTTCGCGCGGGTGATGGCGGCGGCGGCGGCGGCATCCACCTCGCCCCATTCGGCATGCATGCGATGCGTCGTCACGTCCTCGACCTTGACCGGCAGGAAGGTGCCCGCGCCGACATGCAGCGTGACATGCACGAACTCGACCCCCCGAGCCCGCAGGGCTGCCAGCAGGGGCGCGTCGAAATGCAGGCTGGCGGTGGGCGCGGCGACCGCCCCCCGCCGCGCGGCCCAGACCGTCTGGTAATCCAGCCGGTCCTGATCGTCCGGCGCCCGCAGCGCGGCGATATAGGGCGGCAGGGGCATCGCCCCCACCTGGTTCAGCGCCGCGTCGAAGGCCTCGCCCACAGCGTCAAAGACCAGCCGCAGCCCGCCCTCGCCGATCTCGGCCACCTCGGCCGACAGGGCATCACCAAAGCGGATCACCTCGCCCGCACGCAGCTTGCGCAGGGGCTTGGCCAGTGCCTGCCAGCCCTCGGCGGCAGGCTCCAGCAGGGTGATCTCGATCCGCGCGGTGACCTCGCCCTGCGCCGACTGGCGCGTGCGGGTGCCCGACAGGCGCGCGGGGATCACCTTGGTGTCGTTCAGCACCAGCAGATCGCCCGGGCGCAGGATCCGGGGCAGATCGCCCACATGCCGGTCCTCGATCCGCCCGCCCTCGGCGCGCAGCAGCCGCGCGGAACTGCGCGGCCGGGCGGGCCGCGTGGCGATCAGATGGGCGGGCAGGTCGAAATCGAAATCGGACAGCTTCATGGCCCCGGCTTGTGCGGCGCGCCCGCGCCGGGGTCAAGCGGCCGTGATGCCCAAGCGAAACGCTCGGACTTTACAAGCCCGAGCAAATCCGTCAGTTTCACCGCGACAGGGAGCCCGCCATGATCGTCTGCCATTGCACCCAGATCTCGGACCACGACATCCGCGCCGCCATCGACTGGATGCGGACCGCGGACGCGCAGACCATCATCACGCCCGGCAAGATCTATCACGCCTTGGGGAAACGCGCCGATTGCGGCGGCTGCATGCCGCTCTTTCTGGACACCATGCGCGCCTGCGATAAGCTGGGCGTCGCACCGCCGATCCTGAGGACGCGCGCAGACAGCAAGAAGGAGCTCCCCGATGAAGGGCGACGCCAAGGTCATCGACTATCTCAACGCCGCGCTGCGGTCTGAACTGACCGCGGTCAGCCAGTACTGGCTGCACTACCGCCTGCAGGAGGACTGGGGCTTCGGCAAGATCGCCAAGAAGTCGCGCGAGGAATCCATCGAGGAGATGAACCACGCCGACCGACTGATCCAGCGGATCATCTTCCTCGAGGGCCATCCGAACCTGCAGAAGCTGGACCCGCTGCGCATCGGCCAGACCCTCAAGGAGACGCTGGAAAGCGATCTCGCCGCCGAACACGAGGCCCGCAGCCTCTATATCGAGGCGCGCGACCATTGCGACCAGGTCCGCGATTATCCCAGCAAGATGCTGTTCGAGGAGCTGATCCAGGACGAGGAAGGCCATATCGACTTCCTCGAGACGCAGTTGCACCTCTTCGAGACGATCGGCCCCCAGAACTACGGCCAGCTCAACGCCAGCCCCGCCGACGACGCCGAATAGGCTTCTTCTTCATGAAAATATCCCGGGGGGAATCGCCTATGGCGATGGGGGGCAGCGCCCCCCTTCTTCCTACCCCAGCCAGTCCCGCGCCAGATCGGGCAATGCGTCGAAATGCGCCAGCAGCGCGTCCGGCGCCAGCCGGGTGATCGCCTCGCCCTCCGGCCCGAACCCCACCAATACGCAGCGCACCCCGGCGGCCGCGGCCGTCTTGCGGTCGGTCTCGGTATCGCCCACCAGGAAGGACCGCGCGACCTCGCCCCCCGCCTGCTCGACCGCGGCGCGGTAATGGCGCGGATCGGGCTTCTTCACCGGCAGCGTGTCCGCCCCGATCATCGCGGCGAAGCGGTCGGCGATGCCCAGGGCCCCCAGCAGCTGATGGGCCAGCGCCTCGGGCTTGTTGGTGCAGATGGACAGGATGTGCCCGTCCCCGGCCAGCCGGTCCAGCGTCTCCATGACGCCGGGATACAGTTTCGTATGCACCGCGATGGACGCGCCGTAATGGCTCAGCAGCAGGTTGAAATCTTCGTCCTCGGCGCCCGGCGGCAGCAGGTGGTCGGGGCCCATCCGCCCGTATCCCGCCCGCAGCATCGCCCGCCCGCCGTGGAAGGCCGTCAGCGCGTCGCCCGCCGGATCCAGCAGGTCGCCCAGGCCCCGCGCCCGGAAGCAGGCATTGGCGGCGGCGACCAGATCGCCCGAGGTATCGGCCAGCGTTCCGTCCAGATCGAAGACCACCGTGCCCGCCATGCGCCATCCCCTTCGGAAACGATCGGAAAACAAAGGTGATGCGCCGACCCTAGCCAGCGCGTCCCGCCCCGATTAGAACGCCGGGGACGAAAAGCAAACAGGCGATGGGGTCGGCATGTCGGAAAATGCGATGGCGGTTGTGATTCTGGCGGCAGGCCAGGGCAGCCGGATGCAATCGGACCTGCCCAAGGTGCTGCACCGGCTGGGGGGCGTGCCGCTGGTGGGCCATGCGCTTGCCGCCGCCCACAGCCTCGATCCCGAACAGATCGTCGTGGTCACCGGCCACGGGGCCCCCGCCGTCGCCAAGGCCATCGCCCGCCTCGACCCCGAGGCGGCGACCGTGCTGCAGCCCGAGCAGCTGGGCACCGGCCATGCCGTCCGCCAGGCCCTGCCCGCGCTGGAGGGGTTCGAGGGGCGCGTCATCGTCCTTTACGGCGACACCCCCTTCATCAGCCCCGAGACGCTGGCGGCCTTGGCCAGCCATCCCTCCGACCTGGTGGTGCTGGGCTTCGAGGCCGAGGATCCGGGCCGCTACGGCCGCCTGATCGTCACCGCGCTGGGGCTGGACCGGATCGTGGAATACAAGGACGCCGACGCCGCCACCCGCGACATCGCGCTGTGCAATTCGGGCGTCATGGCGCTGGATGCGGGCCTGTTGCGGCGCCTGCTGGTGCGGCTGACCAATGACAACGCCTCGGGCGAATACTACCTGACCGACCTGCCCGCCCTGGCCCGCGCCGAAGGCCACCGCGCCGATGTCGTCATCTGCGACGAGGACGAGACGCTTGGCATCAACACCCGCGCCGAACTGGCCGCGGCCGAGGCCGCCTTCCAGGCCCGCGCCCGCGCCCGCGCGATGGAGGACGGCGTCACTCTGACCGATCCGGCCAGCACCTTCTTCGCGCTGGACACGGTGATCGGGCGCGACGCGATCATTGGCCCCAACGTGGTCTTCGGCCCCGGCGTCACCATCGAATCGGGGGCCGAGATCCTGCCCTTCTGCCATCTGGAAGGCTGCCATGTCAGCGCCGGCGCCACCGTCGGCCCCTTCGCCCGCCTGCGTCCCGGCGCCGAACTGGGCGGCGACGTGCATGTCGGCAACTTCGTCGAGATCAAGAACGCGGTCCTGGACGAGGGCGTCAAGGTCGGCCACCTGACCTATCTGGGCGACGCGCATGTGGGCGAGCACAGCAATATCGGCGCGGGCACCATCACCTGCAACTATGACGGCGTCTCCAAGCACCGCACGGTGATCGGGCCGCGCGCCTTCATCGGCAGCGACACGATGCTGGTCGCCCCGGTGACGGTCGGCGCCGATGCGATGACCGGATCGGGCAGCGTCATCACCCAGGACATTCCTGACGGCGCGCTGGCGATCAGCCGCGCGCGGCAGGCCACGAAACCGGGCCTTGCGGTCCGACTGATGACGGCGCTGCGCGCCGCACGGGAGGCGCGCTGATGTGCGGCATCATTGGAATCCTGGGCAGCCACGAGGTCTCGCCTCAGCTGGTCGACGCGCTGCGGCGCCTGGAATATCGCGGCTATGACAGTGCGGGCGTGGCCACCGTCGACGCCTCGGGCCGGCTGGACCGCCGCCGCGCGGTGGGCAAGCTGGTCAACCTCAGCGACCGGCTGGTCCACGACCCCCTGCCCGGCCATGCGGGCATCGGCCATACAAGGTGGGCCACCCATGGCGCCGCGACCGAGGTCAACGCCCATCCCCACCAGTCGGGCTCCGTCGCCGTCGTCCATAACGGCATCATCGAGAACTTCCGCGAGCTGCGCGCCGGCCTGGCCGATCTGGGCATCCAGCCCGAATCGCAGACCGACACCGAGACCGTCGCGCTGTGGTGCGCCCATCACCTGGGTCGGGGCCTGACCCCGCTGGAGGCCGCCCGCGCGACGCTGGCGCAGCTGCACGGCGCCTTCGCGCTGGCCTTCCTGTTCCAGGGCGAGGGCGACCTGCTGATCGCCGCCCGCAGGGGCAGCCCGCTGGCCATCGGCCACGGCACTGGAGAGATGTATCTGGGCTCGGACGCCGTGGCCCTGGCGCCCTTCACCGACCGCATCACCTATCTGGAGGACGGCGATCACGCCGTGCTGACCCGCGCCGGCATGCAGGTCTCGGATGCCCAAGGTCAGCAGACCCACCGCCCCATCGCCCGCATCGACGTGGGCGCCAGCGTGATCGACCGCGCCGGCCATCGCCATTTCATGGCCAAGGAGATCGCCGAGCAGCCGGTGGTCATCGGCGACGTGCTGACCCACTACGTCAAGGACGACCGCATCGTGCTGCCCGACGGGCTGGACCTGGCCGCCATCGACCGCATCACCCTGGTCGGCTGCGGCACGGCGCATCTGGCGGGCCATGTCGCGAAATACTGGTTCGAGAGCCTGGCGGGCCTGCCCTGCGACATCGACGTGGCCTCCGAGTTCCGCTATCGCGAGCCGCCGCTGTCGGACCGCAGCCTCTTCGTGGCCGTCAGCCAGTCCGGCGAGACCGCCGATACCCTGGCCGCCCTGCATTACGCGCGCGGCAAGGTCGCGCAGACCGTGGGCCTGGTGAACGTGGGCACCTCGGCCATCGCCCGCGACGCCGATCTGGCCCTGCCGACCCTGGCGGGGATGGAGGTCAGCGTGGCCTCGTCCAAGGCCTTCACCTGCCAGCTGGCCGTGCTGGCCGTGCTGGCGCTGAAAGCCGCGCATGCGCGGGGCCGGATCGACGATGCGGGGCTGGCCGCCCATCTGCGCGACCTGCGCAGCATCCCCGCGCTGCTGGCCCAGGCCCTGGCCCTGTCGGATGACTGCCGGGTGCAGGCCGACTGGCTGGCCCAGGCCCGCGACGTCCTCTATCTGGGGCGCGGCGCGCTGTACCCTGTGGCGCTGGAGGGCGCGCTGAAGCTCAAGGAGCTCAGCTACATCCATGCCGAGGGCTATGCCTCGGGCGAGCTGAAGCACGGGCCCATCGCGCTGATCGACGGCGACGTGCCTGTGGTCGTGCTGGCCCCGCATGACGCGCTGTTCGACAAGACCATCTCGAACATGCAGGAGGTGATGGCCCGTCACGGCCGCGTCCTGCTGATCTCGGATGCCGGCGGGATCGCGGCGGCGGGCGAAGGGGTGACGGCCAGCCTGGCCCTGCCCTCGGGCGGCGGGGTGTTCCAGCCGATCCTCTACGCGGTGCCGATGCAGTACCTGGCCTATTTCACCGCCGTGGCGAAAGGCACCGACGTGGACCAGCCCCGGAACCTGGCCAAATCCGTCACCGTGGAATGAGAGCACGGCCCGCCGATCCGGCGGGCCGTGTCCCTACAGCCGGCGGAAGGTGACGTAATGGGGCGCCCGCCCCTCGCGCAGCGCCTTCTGCTCGTAGCGGGTGCGCGTCCAGTCGTCCCAGGCCTGGTCGGTATCGCCGATCATCTCGAACCCCGCCGGAGGGACCTCCTCGCGGGTCTGGCGGATGTAGTCGGGAATGTCGCTGGCCACCCGGAAGATGCCGCCCGGGGCCATCACCCGCGCCAGGGGCTGCAGATGCTCGGGCGTGACGAAGCGGCGGCGATGATGGCGCAGCTTGGGCCAGGGATCGGGATACATGAGGAAGGCCCGCGCGATCGAGGCGTCGGGTAGCACGTCCATCAGGTCGCGCGCATCGCCCGGATGCACGCTGACATTCTCGACCCCCGCCGCCCGGATCTTGCCCAGGAGCATGGCGACGCCGTTGATATAGGGCTCGCAGCCGATGATCCCGATGTCGGGATAGGTCGCGGCCATGTGCACCATGTGCTCGCCGCCGCCGAAGCCCACCTCCAGCCAGAGCGGGCGGTCGTCCCCGAAGAACGTCTTGGGGTCGATGGGGTGACGGTCGGGATTGTCCTCGAGGGTGATGCCGCGCGGGCGCAGCTCGCCCAGATCCTCGGACAGATAGCCCTTCTGGCTCTGGCGCAGGGTCTTGCCATGCCGGCGACCATAGAAGTTGCGGCGCGGCGGGTTCGGATCGAAGACGGGGGGGCTTGAGTCGCTCATGCCGCCGAAGTGCCGCAAGCCGGGGCCGGTTTCAAGCCCCGGCGCGCGGCCATGTGCGTCCCGCGACGGCCGGGGGACTTTGCGTCCCCCGGACCCCCTGCAGGATATTTTCATGAAGAAGAAAGAGAGGCCTCGCGGCAGGGCCCGGAGGCCCTTGCCTTCATCTTGGCCCAAATATCCCGCGGGGGGTCCGGGGGGCGCGAAGCCCCCCGGCGGTCGCGGGACGCAAGCGGGCGGTCAGTCGGCCATCAGGCGGCTGATGATGACCGTCACCTCGGGCTTCTTGCCGATCTCTTCCATGGCGACCTGGCGGGTGATCTTGCGGATCGCCTCGTCCATCTTGCCATCGTCGCGCACCGTGCGGGCATCGGCCCGCTCGAGGAACTCGGACAGCTCGGATTCGACATGGCGGGCCAGATCGCCGCCGGCGCGGGTCTTGTCGGGCAGGCCCATCAGCTCAACCCAGGCATCGGGCAGGACCTTGTCGTCCTCGTCCACGATCACGCTGACCATGGCATGGCCGTTCAGCGCCAGCCGGATGCGGTCCCGCACGACACCGTCCATCGACCCGATCAGCTGGTTGCCGTCCAGATAGAGGCGCCCCGTCTCGACATGATCCACGACCTTGGGGCGGTCGCCCGTCAGGTCCAGCATCTTGCCGTTGGTCACGATCTCCGAAGTCATCCCCTTGGCACGGGCCAGCAGCATGTGCTCGCGCAGATGCAGATGCTCGCCATGCATGGGGATCACGATCCGCGGCTTGAGCAGGTCGTGCACCGCCTCGATGTCGGGGCGGTTGGCATGGCCCGACACGTGGTAGAGCCCGTCATCGGCGTCATAGACCTCGACCCCCGCCTCGCTCAGCGCATTCATGATGCGGCCGACCGACTTCTCGTTGCCCGGGATGGTCTTGGAGCTGAAGAGGAAGCTGTCGCCCTCTTTCAGCGACAGGCCCAGATAGCGGCCGCGCGACAGCTGCGCGCTGGCGGCGCGGCGCTCGCCCTGACTGCCGGTGACCAGCAGCAGGACCTTGTTGCGGGGCAGCTTGGCCGCCTCCTCCGGGCCGATCGTGTCCGGAAAGTCCTTCAGCACGCCCGAATCGAAGGCCACGCCGACCATGCGCCGCATCGCGCGGCCCAGCAGGCAGACCTTGCGCCCCGAGGCACGGGCCGCATCGGCCAGCGTCTTCAGCCGCGCCACGTTGCTGGCGAAGGTCGTCGCCACCACCATGTTCGGCTGCGCCATCACCCATTCCAGGATCGGCGTGGCCAGCACGGCTTCGGACCGGCCCGGATGGGTCGAGAAGATGTTGGTGCTGTCGCAGGCCAGGACCTTCACCCCGTCGCCCTCGGCCGCGATCTCGGACAGCCCGACCGGATCGAAGGCATCGCCCAGGACCGGCGTCACGTCGGTCTTGAAATCGCCCGTATGCACGATGCGGCCCGCCGGCGTGTCGATGATCAGCGCCGAGCTTTCGGGGATCGAGTGGCTGATCGGCACGTATTGCACCGAGAAGGGTCCCACCTGCGTGACCTCGGGGCGGGGGGCCACGATGTTGACCGCCTCGGCGGGCAGGCCGTATTCCTCCATCTTCAGCCGCACCAGCGTGCCGGTGAAGCGGCGGGCATAGATCGGCGCGTCCAGCCGGCCCCAGAGATGGCCGATGGCGCCGATATGGTCCTCGTGCCCGTGGGTGACGAAGATCGCCTCCAGCCGGTGGCGGTTCTGCTCCAGCCAGGTGATGTCGGGCATGATCAGGTCGATGCCCGGGCTGCCTTCCATGTCTCCGAAGGTCACCCCCAGGTCGACAAGGATCAGACGTTCCTTGCCGGGCTGACCGTAACCGTAGACATAGGCATTCATGCCAATTTCGCCCGCTCCGCCGAGCGGCAGATAGATCAGGCGTTCAGCCATTTCCCATCTCCTTGTTGTAATCGTGAATGAGCCGAAGCCCGTGCATCGTCAGATCGTCTTCTATGGCATCGAACAGGTCGAATCCCTGATCGAAGAGTGGCGCGAGCCCGCCAGTGGCTATGACTTTCATCGGACGGTCGCGCTCGGCGCGGATCTTGTCCACGATACCGTCGACCAGACCGACATATCCCCAGAACACGCCGGACTGGATACATGCAACCGTATTCGTACCGATCACCCGTCCCGGCATCGTCACATCGACATGAGGCAGCGAGGCCGCGCCCATGTGCAGCGCCTCCAGCGACAGGTTGACGCCGGGCGCGATGGCGCCGCCGATATAGGCGCCGTCCACGTCGACCACGTCGAAGGTGGTGGCGGTGCCGAAATCGACCACGATCAGGTCGGGGCCGTGGCGGTCATAGGCGCCCACGGTGTTCACCAGCCGGTCGGGGCCGACCGTGGTGCCCATGTCGACGCGCGGCTCGACCGGCAGCAGGCAGTCGGGCTTGCCCACCACCAGCGGCCGCGTGTCGAAATAGCGGTTGCACAGCACGCGCAGGTTGAAGACCACGCGCGGCGCGGTGGCGCTGATGATGCAGGCGTCGATCTGCAGCTCGAACTTCTTCACCGCGATCAGGGTGGACAGCCAGACATAGTATTCGTCGGCCGTGCGCCGGTGATCGGTGCGGATGCGCCAATGCGCCAGGAACTGCGTCCCGTCCCAGACCGAGAAGACGGTGTTGGTGTTGCCGGTGTCGATGCACAGAAGCATGGGTCTATCCGCCGAAATGAATGTCGGCGGCCGAGATCGCCTGCCGGCCGCGCGGCGTCGTCAGGACCAGCGCGCCGGTGGGGTCGATGCCGTCGAAGCGGCCGGTCGTCTCCGTCGTGCCCATGCGGGCGGTGATCGTCTCGCCCAAGCGTGCGGCCCGGGCCATCCAGGCGGCGCGGATCGGCTCGAAGCCCTGGGTCCGCATCTGCCGCTGCCAATGATCGAAGCTGGCGGCCAGCGCGTCCAGCAGATCCTCGGGCGCGATCTGCAGACCCGTCTCTCCGGCCAGGCTGACCGGGCGCAGGGCGCAGGGTTCCAGCTGCTCGGGCTCGGGCGCCGCGACCAGGTTGATGCCGATGCCCACGGCCAGCACCGCGACCTGCCCGCCCGCGCCGCTGCTTTCCAGCAGGATCCCCGACAGTTTGCCGCCGTTCAGCAGCACGTCGTTGGGCCATTTCAGCGACAGGGCCAGCCCCGGGCCGCAAAGGGCGCGCAGCGCGTCATGCACCGCCAGCGCCGCGACGAAGGACAGGCGGACGGCGTCGCCCGGCCCGCCCTCGGGGCGCATCACCAAGGTGGCTGCGAAATTGCCCGGCGGGTCGGTCCAGGCCCGGCCGCGACGGCCGCGACCGGCCTCCTGCCGCCGCGCCATGATCCAGGCGGGGCCGCTCAGCGACGGGGCCAGCCGCAGCCCATGGGCATTCGTGCTGTCCACGCGGTCCAGGACATGCCGCGCGACACCCTCAGGCCAGGACGCGGGATTACTCGACAACGACCACGGCCGGGTCGACGACCACCAGGGGCTCGACCAGCGACAGTGCGGCGGTGGCCGCCGCCTCGTCCACGCCCAGCATCGTGACCGCGCCCAGAAGCAGCGCCCCGGCCGAGACCAGCAGCGCCGCATATTGGACCGCACCCATCCGGCTGGTCACGCCCTCGCTCTCGCCGCCGAAGAACATGTAATAGACGATGCGCAGGTAGTAGAACGCGCCGATGACCGAGGCGATGACGCCCGCGATGGCCAGCCAGGACATGCCGGCATCGACCGCCGCCGTCAGCACGCCGTATTTGGCGAAGAAGCCCAGGAAGGGCGGCACGCCCGCCAGGCTGAACATCAGGAACAGCACGGCAAAGCTTTTCAGCGGCTCGGCCTGGGCGAAGCGGTTCAGGCTCTCCAGATCGGTGATCGGGCGTCCCTCGCGTTCCAGCGACAGGATGAAGGCGAAGGTGCCCACGTTCATCACCGCATAGATCGCCATGTAGATCAGCATCGCCTGCACGCCATAGGCCGTGCCCGCCGCCAGACCCACCAGGGCGAAGCCCATATGCGCGATCGAGGAATAGGCCATCAGGCGCTTGATGTTGCGCTGCCCGATGCCCGCGATCGAGCCGAGGAACATCGACATCACCGCCAGCGCCGCGATGATCTGCGTCCAGTCGGCGGGGACGTTGCCGAAGGCGTCGAACATCAGCCGCGCGATCAGCGCCATGGCCGCCACCTTGGGCGCGGTGGCCAGGAAGGCCGTCACCGGCGAGGGCGAGCCCTCGTAAACGTCGGGCGTCCACATGTGGAAGGGCACCGCCGAGACCTTGAAGGCCAGACCGACCAGCAGGAAGACCAGACCGAACAGAAGGCCCAGGGGCAGGCTGCCCGCCTGCACCGCCTGCATGATGCCCGAGAACTGCGTCGTTCCGGCAAAGCCGTAGACCAGCGAGGCGCCATAGAGCAGCAGGCCCGAACTCAGCGCGCCCAGCACGAAATACTTCAGGCCGGCCTCGGACGACTTGACGCTCTCGCGCCGCATCGCGGCCACGACATAGAGCGCCAGCGACTGCAGCTCCAACCCCATGTAGAGCGACAGCAGGTCGCCGGCCGAGACCATCATCATCATGCCGATCGTCGCCAGCACGATCAGGATCGGATATTCGAAGCGCATCAGCCCGTGGCGGTCCAGATAGTCGGCGCTCATCGCCAGGACGGCGGCGCCGGACAGCAGGATCGTCACCTTGGCGAAGCGCCCGAAGGCGTCGTCGACGAACATCCCGAAGAACGCGATCTGCTGCGGGCGCTCCGACAGGCCCACATAGGCCCCCGCCACCAGCAGCGCCAGGACGCTGGCCCAGAGGATCGGCATCGCGATCCGGTCCTTGCCCAGATAGGCTCCCGCCAGCAGGGCCGCCAGCGCATAGATCGCAAGCCACAGCTCTGGCAGAATGGTGGAGAGATCCAAACCGGTCATCTTGCGTTCCTCAATGGCTGACGGCGGCCGCAGCCAGGTCGTCATCGGCGGCCTCTTCGGGCAGCGCGTCGTGGAAGTCCACCAGCAGCGCCTGGACCGAGGGGCCGGTGATGTCGGTGACAAGGCGCGGATAGACGCCCAGGATCAGGGTCATGGCGATCAGCGGCGCGAAGATCCAGCGCTCGCGCGGGGTCATGTCGGTGATCGTGCGCAGGCTTTCCTTGATCAGCGCACCCATGGTGACGCGGCGATAGAGCCACAGCGCATAGCCCGCCGACAGGATCACGCCTGTCGTGGCGACCAGCGCCACCCAGGTGTTGGCGCGGAAGGCGCCCATCAGGGTCAGGAACTCGCCCACGAAGCCCGAGGTGCCGGGCAGGCCGACATTGGCCATGGTGAAGAACATGAAGACCAGCGCATAGACCGGCATCCGGTTGACCAGCCCGCCATAGGCGTCGATCTCGCGCGTGTGCATGCGGTCGTAGATGACGCCAACGCAGAGGAACAGCGCGCCCGAGATGAAGCCGTGCGACAGCATCTGGAAGATCGCCCCGTCCAGCCCCTGCTGGTTGGCGGCAAAGATGCCCATGGTGACATAGCCCATATGGGCCACCGACGAATAGGCGATCAGCTTCTTCATGTCGGACTGCGCCAGCGCCACCAGCGAGGTGTAGACGATGGCGATGGCCGACATCCACAGCACCAGCGGCTGCAGCAGGTCGGAGGCGACCGGGAACATCGGCAGCGAGAAGCGCAGAAAGCCGTAGCCTCCCATCTTCAGCAGCACGGCGGCCAGCACGACCGACCCGGCGGTCGGGGCCTGCACGTGCGCGTCGGGCAGCCAGGTATGGACCGGCCACATCGGCATCTTGACCGCGAAGCTGGCGAAGAAGGCCAGGAACAGCAGCGTCTGCATGCCGCCGATCACGGTGAAGCCCAGCACCTGCATCGTGACCGACGGAAAGTCGAAGGCCAGCATCGTGGGAATGTCGGTGGTGCCCGCGGTGCGCGCCATGGCGATCATCGCCACCAGCATCAGCACCGAGCCGATGAAGGTATAGAGGAAGAACTTGAAGCTGGCATAGATGCGGTCCTTGCCGCCCCAGATGCCGATGATGAGGAACATCGGGATCAGGCCCGCCTCGAAGAACAGGTAGAACAGGATCAGGTCCAGCGCCGTGAAGACGCCGATCATCAGCCCCTCCAGCACCAGGAAGGCGATCATGTATTCCTTGACGCGGATCTTGACGTCCCAGCAGGACAGGATGGTCAGCGGCATCAGGAAGGTCGTCAGCATCACGAACAGGATCGAGATGCCGTCCACGCCCATCTTGTAGCGCAGGCCCATGATCCAGGCGTGATCCTCGACGAACTGGAAACCCGTGTCGGCGGGGTTGAACCCGGTCAGCAGGAAGATCGAGATCAGGAAGGTCGCGCTGGTCGCGATCAGGGCCAGCCACTTGGCGTTCTTCTGCGAGGCGGCATCGTCGCCGCGCAGGAACAGCGCCAGGATGCCCGCCGCCACGATGGGCAGGAAGGTGATGATCGAAAGAAGGTTCGTCATGATCAGTACGTGCCCCGCATCATCACCCAGATCAGCAAGCCCACGATCCCCAGCACCATGGCGAAGGCATAGTGGAACAGATAGCCCGACTGCACCCGTCCGGCGAAGCGGGTCAGGCGCGGGATGATTCCCAAGGCCAGCCCGTTGATGGCGCCGTCGATAACGGCTCCGTCACCGCCCGTCCACAGCTTGCGGCCCATCCAGCGGGCCGGGCGCACGAAGATGGCGTCATAGGCCTGGTCGAAATACCACTTGTTCAGCAGGAACTGGTACAGCCCGCGCTGCTGCGCGGCCAGCTGGCCGGGCAGCTCGGGGCGGCGGATGTACATCAGCCAGGCCAGCCCCAGACCGATCAGCATCGCCACGAAGGGCGAGACCTTGACCCAGGCCGGGACATAGTGGGCGTCGTGCATCACGTGGTTGTCGGGATGCATGTAGATCGCGCCCTGGCCCACGACCACGCCCTCGGTCCGGATGCCGTCCGTGGCATCGGCGGCGGCGTGGCCCGCATCCGCGGGCGCCTCGGCGGCGGGGGGGTCGATGAGGGCCGGCTCGGTCCCCTCGGCGGCGGCATGCTCGGCCTCGGCCACGGGCAGGCCGAAGAAGCCCTGCACGCCCTCCTCCTCGAAGAAGCTGTTGTACCAGATCATGCCCGCGAAGATCGAGCCGAAGGCCAGCACGACCAGCGGCGCGGTCATCACGCGCGGGCTTTCATGGGCATGGTCATGCGCATGGTGATCGCCGCGCGGCGTGCCGAAGAAGGTCAGGAACATCAGCCGCCAGCTGTAGAAGCTGGTCATCAGCGCCGAGATCACCAGCATCCAGAAGGCATAGCTGCTGCCCACGAAGGCGCTCTCGATGACCGCATCCTTGGACAGGAAGCCCGCGAAGCCGATATGGGTCAGCGGGATGCCCACGCCGGTGATGGCCATGGTGCCGATCATCATCGCCCAGAAGGTCAGCGGGATCTTCTTCCGCAGCCCGCCGTAATTGCGCATGTCCTGCTCGTGATGCATCGCATGGATCACCGATCCGGCGCCCAGGAACAGCATCGCCTTGAAGAAGGCATGGGTCAGCAGGTGGAACATGGCGACCGAATAGACGCCCACGCCCGCCGCGACGAACATGTAGCCCAGCTGCGAGCAGGTCGAATAGGCGATCACGCGCTTGATGTCGTTCTGCACCAGGCCCACGGTGGCGGCGAAGAACGCCGTGGTCGCGCCGACATAGACGATGAACATCTTCGCCTCGGGGGCGAACTCGTACAGGGGCGACATGCGGCAGACCAGGAAGACGCCTGCCGTGACCATGGTGGCCGCGTGGATCAGCGCCGACACGGGCGTCGGCCCCTCCATCGCGTCGGGCAGCCAGGTGTGCAGGAACAGCTGCGCCGACTTGCCCATCGCGCCGATGAACAGCAGGATCGCCAGCACGTTGGCCGCGTTCCAGTCGCGCCACAGGAAGGTCATCTGCGTCTCGGCCAGCATCGGGATCTGCGCCCACAGCTTGTCGAACTGGATCGTGCCGGTCATCCACCACAGCCCGAAGATCCCCAAGAGGAAGCCGAAATCGCCGACGCGGTTGACGATGAAGGCCTTCATGGCGGCCGCCCCGGCCGACTGCTTCTTGAAGTAGAAGCCGATCAGCAGATAGGACGCGACGCCCACGCCCTCCCATCCGAAGAACATCTGCAGCAGGTTGTCCGCTGTCACCAGCATCAGCATCGAGAAGGTGAAGAAGGACAGATAGGCGAAGAACCGGGCGCGATAGGGCTCGTCATCGCCGAAATTCTCGTCATGCGCCATGTAGCCGAAGCTGTAGAGGTGCACGAGCGCCGAGACCGAGTTGATCACGATCAGCATGATCGCCGTCAGCCGGTCCAGCCGGATCGCCCATTCGCTGGTGAAGTCGCCCGAGACGATCCAGTCCAGCACCGGCACCTGCAGCAGCTGCCCGTCGAAGGTCAGGAACACCACCCAGGACAGGGCGGCGGCGGCGAAGAGGATGGCGGTCGTCAGCACCTGGGCGCCGCGTTCGCCGATGATCCGCCAGCCGAAGCCCGCGATCAGCGCGCCCAGGAGGGGCGCGAACAGGATGAATTGCAGCATGGCCTTACCCCTTCATCACGTTGACATCTTCCACCGCGATCGTGCCGCGGTTGCGGAAGAAGACGACCAGGATGGCAAGGCCGATGGCGGCCTCGGCCGCGGCGACGGTCAGGATGAACAGGGTGAAGATCTGCCCGCCCAGATCGCCCAGATGGGCCGAGAAGGCGACGAAGTTGATGTTGACCGCCAGAAGCATCAGCTCGATCGACATCAGGATGACGATGACGTTCTTTCGGTTCACGAAGATGCCGAAGATCCCGGCGACGAAGAGGATCGCCCCCACGACAAGGTAATGTGTCAGTCCGATCATCGTCTCAGTCCCTCCGGGTTCTTGTACCCGTTGCTCTTCTGTTGGCGCGGGCGGGGGCCTTTACAGCCCCTGCCCCGGCTTGACGTCGCGCAGCTGCATGGCCTTGGCCGGGTCGCGGTGCATCTGCTTGATCACGTCCTGGCGCTTGACGTCCTTGCGGTGGCGCATCGTCAGGGTGATCGCCCCGATCATCGCAACCAGCAGGATCAGCCCGGCGAACTGGAACGGCAGGATGTAGCGGTCATAAAGCACCAGCCCGATGGCGTTGGTGTTCACCTCCTGCGACACGATCGGAACCGAGCGCAGGGCGATCGACTGCTCGCTGCTCTCCCAGGCCCCGAAGGCGATGGCCAGCTGCGCCAGCAGCACCAGCGCGATCAGCCCCGCCAACGGCAGGTAGCGGGCGAACTCGCCCTTGAGATTGCCGAAATCGACATCCAGCATCATCACCACGAACAGGAACAGCACCGCGACCGCGCCCACATAGACGATGATCAGCAGCATGGCCACGAATTCCGCGCCCAGCAGCACGAAAAGCCCGGCCCCCGACAGGAAGGCCAGGATCAGCCACAGCACCGAATGGACCGGGTTGCGCGACAGCACCACCATGAAGCCCGCCGTGCAGACCGAGATGGCGAAGAGGTAGAAGGCGAAGGTCATCATGGCTGGGCTTTCCCTTCGGATTCGGTGAAGACGCCCTGCGCGATCTCCAGCGCCTTCTGCATCGCGGGAAGCCCGCCGAACATCCCCATCTGATAGATCACCTCGGCGATCTCGCGCGGCGTGGCGCCCGCCTCCATCGCGTGGCGGATGGTCATGCGCAGCTGCGGCTCGGCCAGGGCGCCCTGCACGGTCATCGCCGCGACCGTCACCAGAAGCCGGGTCTTGGCATCCAGCCCCTCGCGGTTGAAGGTGCGGCCGAACCACATCTCCAGCATGTCGGCGGGCATGGTCGGGAACATCTTCTCGACCGCCTTCAGGTCGAAATGCTCCAGCGCGGGATTGAAGGTGCGGGCCATCTCCTGGCCCTGGCTCAGCATCTGCTGGAACATCTTGGTGAAGGGATCGGTCATCTGTAGGGCGCGTCCATCGCGAGGTTGCGGGCGATCTCGGATTCCCACCGGGCGCCGTTGTCCAGAAGCTTGGCCTTGTCGTAGAACAGCTCCTCGCGCGTCTCGGTGGCGAATTCGAAGTTCGGCCCCTCGACGATGGCATCGACCGGGCAGGCCTCCTGGCAGAAGCCGCAATAGATGCACTTGGTCATGTCGATGTCATAGCGCGTCGTGCGGCGCGAGCCGTCGTCGCGGGGCTCGGCATCGATGGTGATCGCCTGCGCGGGGCAGATCGCCTCGCACAGCTTGCAGGCGATGCAGCGTTCCTCGCCGTTGGGATAGCGGCGCAGCGCGTGCTCGCCCCGGAAGCGGGGGCTCAGCGGTCCCTTCTCATGGGGATAGTTGATGGTGGCCTTGGGCGCGAAGAAATAGCGCATGCCCAGGCCGAAGCCTTTGATGAAATCCACCATCAGGAAGTACTTGGTGGCGCGGACGACGTCGAAAGCCATCTTTTACACTCCTGCCCAGCGGGCCCAGAAGGTCCCGAAGACTTCGAATTTCGCAAGGAAGGCCACCAGCACGACCCAGCCCAAGGACAGCGGCAGGAAGACCTTCCACCCGATCCGCATCAGCTGGTCGTAGCGATAGCGCGGCACGATCGCCTTCACCATGGCGAACATGAAGAACCAGAAGACCATCTTCAGGAACATCCAGATCGCCCCGTCCGGCAGGCCCGGGATGGGCGACAGCCAGCCGCCGAAGAACAGCAGGCTGATCAGCGCGCACATCAGCCACATGGCAATGTACTCGCCCGCCATGAACAGAAGGTAAGGGGTCGAGGAATATTCGGTCATGAAGCCCGCGACCAGTTCGGATTCCGCTTCCGGAAGGTCGAAGGGCGCGCGGTTCGTCTCGGCCAGGGCCGAGATGAAGAACAGCACCAGCATCGGGAAATGCGCCAGCCAGAACCAGGACAGCAGCCCCGCCCCGCGCTGCGCCTCGACGATGGCGGTCAGGTTCATCGACCCGGCCGAGATCACGATGCCGATGATGATCAGGCCCAGGCTGACCTCGTAGCTGATCATCTGCGCGGCCGAGCGCAGCGAGCCCAGGAACGGGAATTTCGAGTTCGACGCCCAGCCGCCCATGATCACGCCGTACACCTCCAGCGAGGAGACGGCGAAGATGAACAGGATGCCCACGTTGATGTCGGCCATCACCCAGCCCGGCGCGAAGGGAATCGCCACGAAGGCCAGCAGCGCCAGCATCATCGACAGGAAGGGCGCCAGGAAGAAGACGAACTTGTCCGCCCCGGCGGGGATCACGACCTCCTTGACGACGAATTTCAGCGCATCGGCAAAGGTCTGCAGGATGCCCCAGGGGCCGACCACGTTGGGGCCGCGGCGCATCTGCACCGCCGCCCAGACCTTGCGGTCGCCATAGACCATGTAGACCAGCGACAGCATGACGAAGACGATGATCGCCAGACCCTGCGCCAGCAGGATGATGGCGATGCCCCATGAGGAAGCCCAAAAATCAGCCATGTTGCCCGTCCCTTTGCCTTACGCCGCGGGAATGCCGCGTGCCCTGCATTCGCGCAAGGTGTCTTCCGTTTCCATCACCCGCAATCCCATCGGCTTGTCGTCCGACAGAAGGAAGGCCGCGCCGATCAGCAGCTTGCCGTTCCGCTCGGCCTGCAGCGTCCGGATGTGCCGTCCATAGGGGTTGCCATTGTCCCTGGCCCAACCGGCCAATGCGCAGGTGGCATACGAAAACGCGATATCCGCGTCCACCCCCTGCCGCAGATTGGCCGTCACCTCGACCAGATCGGCCCCGGCCCCGCGGTTGAGCGCGTCGACCTTGACCGCCAGGAAGACCTGCGGGTCGATCTCGACCCCCTCGGGCAGCGTGGGCAGCGCGGGCTGGGTCCGGGCCGCGAAAGCCTCCAGCGCCTCTTCCTGCGCGGTCTTGCGGCGCGGCAGGTTCGGCGCGACCAGCCCGCCGAAATCCATGTCCAGGTTGGCGTTCAGCGCGGCCAGATCGGCCTCGCTGACCTCGAAGGCGTCACGGCCGCCGGCGCTGTCCAGATCCAGCGTGGTGACCGATCCGTCCTCTTCCAGAATCAGGATCTCGGCCGATTGGGTCGAGATCCGCGCCCGGCTCAGGACGCCCGCCCCCGCCGTGCCCGGCATCTGCGCCACGGGCGCGGCACTGGGGCGATCACCGCCCGAGGTTCCGGCAAAGCAGCCCGACAGGGCCAGGACGGTGCCTAGCAGGGCCGCGGAACGAAATCGGATCGGTGTGGGCATCGGCTTACTCCGCAGCCAGGGCAGGCGCCTGACGCGCCGCAGCCATCCGGGACAGCTCGCCCATCAGGGGCGAGCAACGGGCGATCGGGTTGGTCAGGTAGAAGTCCTTGACCGGGTTGACGAAGCTGGCGCGGCCCAGGTCGCCCTTGGGCAGGGGCTGCCACTCGGTCTCCGCGATCTGGTCCAGGCGGCCCAGATGCGGCACCGCCTCGATCAGCTTGCGGCGCAGCTGCGCGATGCTGTCCCAGGGCAGGGTCCGGTTCAGCTCGCCCGACAGCGCGCGCAGGATGGCCCAGTTCTCCTTGGCCT
Organism: Paracoccus liaowanqingii; assembly: GCF_004683865.2. NCBI lineage: Bacteria > Pseudomonadati > Pseudomonadota > Alphaproteobacteria > Rhodobacterales > Paracoccaceae > Paracoccus > Paracoccus liaowanqingii. The sequence continues at coordinate 2,495,132 of NZ_CP038439.1, forward strand.
CGCCGGGCGCGAAGTTCGCGCGCAGTGCCAGCTGGGGACGGCCCTCGGTGTTCACGAAAAGGCCCATCTCCTCGGTATAGCAGGCGGCGGGCAGGATGATGTCGGCCCGGTGGGCGCCGCGATCGCCGTGGCTGCCCTGATAGATGACGATCGGACCGGCGGCGATGTCGACCTCGTCGGCGCCCAGGTTGAAGATCACCTGCGCCCCCTCGATGGCCGCCGGCAGCCCGCCACGGGTCACCGCGCCCACGTCCATGGCGCCCACGCGCCCGGCCGCCCCGTGCAGGACCAGCAGACCGCAGTTCCCGGCCTCGGCCAAGGCCATCGCATGGCCCAGCACCGCCGCGCCATCGGCCTCGCGCAGCGCGCCCTGCCCCACGATGATCAGGCCCCGCTCGTCGCTGGCCTCGATGCCGCCCAGAAGCGTGGTCAGCGCCGCGCGGTCCGTGCCCAGATGGTCATAGTCGAAGGTCAGGTCCACCGCCGGGCCGATCAGCGACACCTGCGCGCCCTGCGTCCAGGCGCGGCGGATGCGGGCGTTCAGCACCGGCGCCTCGTCGCGCGGGTTGGTCCCGATCAGGATGATCCGCGAGGCCGTGTCGATATCGGCGATGGCCGCATTGCCCAGATAGGCGCTGCGGTTGCCCTCGGGCAGCTTCACGCCGTCGGTGCGGCATTCGACCGACCCGCCCAGACCCTCGATCAGGGTCTTCAGGCTGAACGCCGCCTCGACCGAGGCCAGATCGCCGACGAGGCCCGCGACCTTCTTGCCGCTCATCGCGTGGGCGGCGGCGGCCAGCGCCTCGGGCCAGGTGGAGGGGCGCAGCCGCCCCCCCTCGCGCAGATAGGGCTGGTCCAGCCGCTGGCGGCGCAGCCCGTCCCAGACGAAGCGGGTCTTGTCGCTGATCCACTCCTCGTTCACGCCGTCATGGTTGCGCGGCAGGATGCGCATGACTTCGCGCCCCTTGGTGTCCACGCGGATCGCGCTGCCCAGCGCGTCCATGACGTCGATGGTCTCGGTCTTTGACAGCTCCCACGGGCGGGCCTTGAAGGAATAGGGCTTGCTGACCAGCGCCCCCACCGGGCACAGGTCGATGATGTTGCCCTGCAGGTTCGAGGCCAGCGTCTCGTTCAGATAGCTGGTGATCTCGCTGTCCTCGCCCCGGCCGGTCTGGCCCATCTGGCTGATGCCGGCCACTTCCGAAGTGAAGCGCACGCAGCGGGTGCAGCTGATGCAGCGGGTCATGTGGGTGGCGACCAGCGGGCCCAGATTCAGCTCCTCCGAGGCGCGCTTGGGCTCGCGATAGCGGCTGAAATCGACGCCATACGCCATCGCCTGGTCCTGCAGGTCGCATTCGCCGCCCTGATCGCAGATCGGGCAATCCAGCGGATGGTTGATCAGCAGGAACTCCATCACGCCCTCGCGGGCCTTCTTGACCATCGGGCTGTTGGTGCGGATCTCGGAGGGCGCGCCCTCGGGCCCCGGGCGCAGGTCCTTGACCTGCATCGCGCAGGAGGCGGCGGGCTTGGGCGGGCCGCCCACGACCTCGACCAGGCACATCCGGCAGTTGCCCGCGATGGACAGACGCTCGTGATAGCAGAAGCGCGGGATCTCGATCCCGGCCTGCTCGCAGGCCTGGATCAGCGTCAGGTTGGGATCGACCGCGATCTCGGTCCCGTCGATCTTGATTGTCCGCAGCTCTGCCATGATCCGTTCCTTACCTGGCACTCAGCAACGATCCGGCGACCGTCTGCTGTGCGATTTCGTCCCGCCCGAGGCGGCAGAATGTCTGCGGATCGCCGTTCACGACGCCGCGTTCGACCATATAGCGGTCGGCCTGCGCATAGATGCGCTGCCGATCGGGGCGGCTGTCCAGAAACGCGTCGATCTGCGCCTCGGAATAGCCCTTGTCGCGGGCATAGCGCTTCAGCGCCCGCGCCTCGCTGAAGGCCCGCACCAACCGCGCGTCGATCGAGGGGCAGCCGCGACGGACCAGATCGGCCACGCGGGCCTGCACCAGGCGGTCGTTGACGTAAGGCTCGGACGACAGGGGCTCCAGCGCGGCGGCGGGCGTGGCGGCCAGCAGAAGGGCGGCGATCAGGGGGCGAAACATGGCACGATCCTTCGGGTGATGACGTGTCTCCACATAAGCACCCGCCGGGCGCTTTGCCCGACACGAGCCCGTGCGGGCCCCGTGATATGCCGCCCCTGCGATCATTCCGCCGCCAGCGCGCCCATGCGCCCGGTCTTCTTGGCCTTCAGCCGGTCTTCGATCTCGCCGCGGAAGTTGCGGATCAGGCCCTGGATCGGCCATGCGGCGGCGTCGCCCAGGGCGCAGATCGTGTGCCCCTCGACCTGCTTGGTGACGTCCAGCAGCATGTCGATCTCCTCGACCTCGGCCTCGCCGGTCACCAGGCGGTGCATGACGCGCATCATCCAGCCGGTGCCCTCGCGACAGGGCGTGCACTGCCCGCAGCTTTCATGCTTGAAGAAGGCCGACAGCCGCCAGATCGCCTTGATGACGTCGGTGGACTGGTCCATCACGATCATGCAGCCGGTGCCGAAGCTGGATTTCACCTCGCGCATGCCGTCGTAATCCATGATCGCGCTCTCGCATTGCTCGGCCGTCAGCACCGGGCAGGAGGCGCCGCCGGGGATGATCGCCTTGAGGTTCGACCAGCCGCCGCGGATGCCGCCGCCATGCCGGTCGATCAGCTCGCGCACGGGGATCGACATGGCCTCCTCGATCACGCAGGGGGTGTTCACATGCCCGGTCAGGCCGAACAGCTTGACGCCCGCGTTGTTCGGACGCCCGAAGCCCGCGAACCATTCCGCCCCGCGCCGCAGGATCGTCGGCACCACGGCGATGGATTCGACGTTGTTCACCGTGGTCGGGCAGCCGTACAGGCCCGCGCCCGCCGGGAAGGGCGGCTTCATGCGCGGCATGCCCTTCTTGCCCTCCAGGCTTTCCAGCAGGGCGGTCTCCTCGCCGCAGATATAGGCGCCGGCGCCGTGATGCAGGTACAGGTCGAACTCCCAGCCCGATCCCGCCGCATTCGCGCCCAGCATCCCCGCGTCATAGCATTCGTCGATGGCGGCCTGCAGGGCCTCCTTCTCGCGGATGTATTCGCCGCGCAGGTAGATGTAGCAGGCATGCGCGTTCATCGCGAAGCTGGCGATCAGCGCCCCCTCGATCAGGGTATGCGGATCATGGCGCATGATCTCGCGGTCCTTGCAGGTCGCGGGTTCGGATTCGTCGGCATTGATGACCAGATAGGACGGGCGCCCGTCCGATTCCTTGGGCATGAAGGACCATTTCAGACCCGTCGGAAAGCCCGCACCGCCCCGCCCGCGCAGGCCCGAGGCCTTCATCTGCTCGACGATCTTGTCCCGGCCGCGGCCGATGATCTCGGCGGTGCCGTCCCAATGGCCGCGCGACTGCGCGCCCTTCAGGCTGCGGTCGCCCATGCCGTACAGGTTGGTGAAAATGCGATCCTGGTCTTTCAGCATCCGTCAAATCCTCTATTCCCGGCGTCACGCATTCCTGCGCCGCCAGATACGCCAGGTCACGATCAGCGACCAGACAAAAGCGCCGATGGCGGCAAGGTCGGCCAGATAGGCCCACTCCGCCGCCCAGCCATATTCCCGCCCGATCGCCTGCACCGCAAGCCAGCCCAGCATGGCGACGGCGATCACGATCGCCACCAGCCGCATCTGCCGGGCATCGCGGTCGGGCGCGGCCATCACGCGGACCTGCGGCGGGGCTGCCGGCGCGGGGGTCGCGCGGCGCCTGCTGCGGTCGGTCTGCACAAGCCTTGCATCGCGGCGATCCCCTTCTGCATCAGCACTGTCGTCTCGGTCAGTCCTTGCCCGAGCCCTTGACGGCATCGGTCTCGTCCGCCCGCACATTCGCGGGCTCGCGCTTGGACACGGGGCGCGCGGCGGAACTGGCCTGCGCCTCCTGCTCGGTCGCGCCGGTCGCGTCGGCCGGCGCACCCTCGGCGGGGCGCGGCTCGATCTCGGGGGCGCTGTCGATGCCGGTCTGGTCGTCGATCGCCGCCTCCGGGTTGCGCCGCCACTTGGTCAGGATCGGCACCTCGGTCCCGTCGATGCGCTTGAGCGTCTCGCCGATCTCGGTGGCCAGCGCGACGCTGGCATTCGCCGACTCGAACCCCTGGGCCTCCGTCAGGCTGGTCAGCCCGGTCGCGGGCTCCGAGGCGAAGCGTCCCGACTGCGAGCCGGGCACCGGAACCTCGCCCGCCGACATGCGGTCGATCAGCGATTCCAGGGTCTCGGCGGTCAGGTCCTCGTAGTAGTCCTTGCCGATCTGGGCCATCGGCGCATTGGCGCAGGCGCCCAGGCACTCGACCTCTTCCCAGCTGAACTTGCCGTCCGCCGACAGGGTGTGCGGGGTCGGCGCGATCCTGCGCTTGCAGACCGCGACCAGATCCTCGGCTCCGCAGATCATGCAGGTCGTCGTCCCGCAGATCTGGATGTTCGCCACGCGGCCCACCGGCTGCAGCTGGAACATGAAGTAGAAGGTCGCCACCTCCAGCGCCCGGATATAGGCCATGCCCAGCAGGCTGGCGCAATATTCGATGGCGGGGCGGGACAGCCAGCCCTCCTGCTCCTGCGCGCGCCACAGGATCGGGATGATCGCCGATTGCTGGCGGCCCTCGGGATACTTGGTCATCTGCGCCCGCGCCCAGTCCAGGTTGGCGGGCGTGAAGGCAAAGCTGTCCGGCTGGACGGGGTGCAAGCGGCGCAGCATCAGCGGTCGACCTCTCCGAAAACGATATCCTGGGTGGCGATCAGCGCGGGCACGTCGGCCAGCAGATGGCCGCGGGCCATCCAGTCCATCGCCTGCAGATGCAGATAGCCCGGCGCGCGGAGTTTCGCGCGATAGGGCTTGTTGGTGCCGTCGCTGACCAGATAGACGCCGAATTCGCCCTTGGGCGCCTCGACGGCGGCATAGACTTCGCCCGCCGGAACGCGGAAGCCCTCGGTATACAGCTTGAAATGGTGGATCAGGCTTTCCATGTCGCGCTTCATGTCGGCGCGCTTGGGCGGCGTCATCTTGCCCCGGGCCATCACGTCGCCCGGCCCCTCGGCCCGCAGCTTGGCGATCGCCTGCAGCATGATGCTGGTCGATTCGCGCATCTCCTGCATCCGGCACAGGAAGCGGTCATAGCAGTCGCCATTCGTGCCGACCGGGATCTTGAAGTCGAATTCGTCATAGCATTCATAGGGCTGGCTGCGGCGCAGGTCCCAGGCCATGCCCGATCCGCGCACCATCACGCCCGAGAAGCCCCAGTCCAGCGCCTGCTGTTCGCTGACGATGCCGATATCGACCAGCCGCTGCTTGAAGATGCGGTTCTCGGTCAAGAGCGTGTCCAGATCGTCCAGCACCTTGGGGAAGCGGCCGCACCATTCCTCCATGTCGTCCAGCAGGTCCGGGGTCAGGTCCTGATGGACGCCGCCGGGCCGGAAATAGGCCGCGTGCAGCCGCGCGCCCGAGGCGCGTTCATAGAAGATCATCAGATCCTCGCGCGCCTCGAATCCCCACAGCGGCGGGGTCAGCGCGCCCACGTCCAGCGCGCCGGTGGTCAGGCCCAGCAGGTGGTTCAGGATCCGCCCCACCTCGCAGAACAGCACCCGGATCAGGCTGGCGCGGCGCGGCACGGGCGTGCCGGTCAGCCGCTCGATCGCCAGGCACCAGGCATGTTCCTGGTTCATGGGCGAGACGTAGTCCAGCCGGTCGAAATAGGGCAGGTTCTGCAGATAGGTGCGGCTTTCCATCAGCTTCTCGGTGCCGCGATGCAGCAGCCCGATATGCGGGTCGGCGCGTTCGACGATCTCGCCGTCCAGCTCCAGCACCAGGCGCAGCACGCCGTGCGCGGCCGGGTGCTGGGGACCGAAGTTGATGTTGAAGTTGCGGATGCGCTGCTCGCCGGTCAGCAGATCCTCGCTGCCGTCGTCGTACTGGTTGTTCCGGATATCGCCGTCCATCATTTCGCGGCCCCCTTTTCGTCGCCCGGCAGGGCGTATTGCACGCCCTCCCACGGGGACAGGAAATCGAACTGCCGGTATTCCTGCGTCAGCCGCACCGGCTCGTAGATCACGCGCTTCTCGGCCTCGTCATAGCGGACCTCGACATAGCCGGTGGTCGGGAAGTCCTTGCGCAGCGGATGGCCCGAGAAGCCGTAATCCGTCAGGATGCGCCGCATGTCGGGATGCCCGGTGAACAGGATCCCGAACATGTCGAAGATCTCGCGCTCGAACCAGTTGGCGCAGGGATGGATGCCGGTCAGCGTCGGCAGCATCTCGTCCTCGCGGATGGCCACCTTCACGCGGATGCGGTGGTTCTGGTACATCGACAGGAAATGCCACACCACGTCGAAGCGCTGCTGGCGCGACGGGTGATCGACCGCGGTGATGTCGACCAGCGTGGAAAAGCGGCAGGAACTGTCGCTGCGCAGGAAGTCGATCAGGTCCAGCACGCCGCTGGCCGTGGCGGTGACCGTCAGCTCTCCGAACGAGACCGAGGTGCCCACGACCTCGTTGGGGCGGCGCAGCCTGATGTGCTCGCCCAGCTGGTCCATCGCGTCGATGTCTTGATACTGCGCCATGGTCACCTCACCAGCGTGCCGGTGCGCCGGATGCGGCGCTGAAGTTGCAGGATGCCGTAGAGCAGCGCCTCGGCGGTCGGCGGGCAGCCCGGGACATAGATGTCGACCGGCACGATCCGGTCGGCGCCGCGCACCACGGAATAGCTGTAGTGATAGTATCCGCCGCCATTGGCGCAGGATCCCATGCTGATGACATAGCGCGGCTCGGGCATCTGGTCATAGACCTTGCGCAGCGCCGGGGCCATCTTGTTGGTCAGCGTGCCCGCGATGATCATCAGGTCCGACTGGCGCGGAGAGGCGCGCGGCGCGGTGCCGAAGCGCTCCAGGTCGTAGCGCGGCATCGAGGTGTGCATCATCTCGACCGCGCAGCAGGCCAGCCCGAAGGTCATCCAGTGCAAGGACCCGTTGCGCGCCCAGTTGATGATGTCCTCGGTCGTGGTCAGCAGGAAGCCCTTGTCCTGCAGCTCGCGGTTCAGCGCGCCGGTCGCGACCTCGCGGTCGGGCCCTGCGGTATTCGCGCCGGTCATCACGCCCATTCCAGCGCCCCCTTCTTCCATTCATAGGCAAAGCCCACCGTCAGCACGCCCAGGAACACCATCATCGACCAGAAGGCCGTCGGGCTGATGTACTGGAAGCTCACCGCCCAGGGGAACAGGAACGCCACCTCGAGATCGAAGATGATGAACAGGATCGCCACCAGATAGAACCGCACGTCGAACTTCATCCGCGAGTCGTCGAACGGGTTGAAGCCGGATTCGTAGGCACTGACCTTTTCCGGATCCGGGTTGCGCACGGCGATGATCATGGCCGACAGCAGCAAGATCAGGGCAAGTGCCGAAGCCATCCCCGCGAAGACGAGGATGGGCAGATAGTCCTGCGCGAGGTGTTCCACGGGCGGTGATCCCCTTGTCGGTCGCGGGATCATGGCTGCCCCGCGACGGGTTGGCTGAGTGCGGGTTTAGACCCGGCGGGGGCCGGGGTCAACGGGCGCAGGGCCGCAGGGGCGCGGCGAATTGCGCCGGATTGTCCGCAAGCCACAGGCCGGGGCAGAGGGTCCCCCCCTGCCCCCTGCCCTCGGGTCAGCCGATCTCGACCAGCAGGTCCTTGGCGTCGATCTGCTGGCCCGGGCTCACATGCAGCGCGGTGATGGTGCCGTCGCGGTCGGCATGCAGGCCGGTCTCCATCTTCATCGCCTCGATGGTCAACAGCAGGTCGCCCTGCGCCACCGCCTGCCCCGCCGTCACGCCCACCGAGGCCACGACCCCCGGCATCGGCGCGCCGACATGGCCCGCATTGGCCGGATCCGCCTTGGGCCGCGCCGCCGAGGTGCCGGTCGCCTTGCGGTTGGGGACCCGCACCTGGCGCGGCTGGCCGTTCAGCTCGAAGAAGACCTTCATCTCGCCCTTCTCGTCGGTCTCGCCCAGGGTCAGAAGCCGGATCTCCAGCGTCTTGCCCGGGTCGATCTCGACGCTGATCTCGTCGCCCGGCTCCATGCCATAGAAGAAGCTGCGGGTGGGCAGGGTGCGGACCGGGCCATAGGTCTCGTGGCGTGCCATGTAGTCGGTGAAAACCTTGGGATACATCAGGTATCCGTTCAGATCCTCGTCGTCGATCGCCTTGCCGTCCAGCTCCTCGGACAGCTTGGCGCGGACCTCCTCCAGATCCACCGGCTCCAGATGCGCGCCGGGGCGGTCGGTGATCGGGGCCTCGCCCTTCAGCACCTTGTCCTGGATCGCCTGCGGCCAGCCGCCCGGAGGCTGGCCCAGATTGCCGCGCATCATGTCCACGACCGAATCCGGGAAGGACATGTCGCGGTCGGGGTTCATGACATCCTCGGGCGTCAGGTTCTGCGACACCATCATCAGCGCCATGTCCCCCACCACCTTCGACGACGGCGTGACCTTGACGATATCGCCGAACATGCGGTTCACGTCGGCATAGGCCTGCGCGACCTCGTGCCAGCGATCCTCCAGCCCCATGCTGCGCGCCTGCGATTTCAGGTTGGTGAACTGCCCGCCCGGCATCTCGTGCAGATAGACCTCCGAGGCCGGCGACTGCAGCCCCGATTCGAAGGCGGCATAGCTTTCGCGCACCCGCTCCCAATAGTTGCTGATCGCGCGCACCGCGCCGATATCCAGCCCCGTGTCGCGCTCGGTCTGCGCCAGCGCCTCGACGACGCTGCCCAGCGTCGGCTGGCTGGTGTTGCCCGACAGCGCATCCATCGCGCAATCGACCGCATCGACGCCCGCATCCGCCGCGGCCAGGATCGTCGCCCCGCCCATGCCCGAGGTGTCATGGGTGTGGAAATGGATGGGCAGGCCCACCTCCTCCTTCAGCGCCTTGATCAGGATACGGGCGGCGGGCGGCTTCAAGAGCCCCGCCATGTCCTTCAGCCCCAGCACATGCGCACCCGCGGCCTTCAGGTCCTGCGCGGTCTTCACATAGTATTTGAGGTCGTACTTGGCCCGGTCGGGGTCCAGCATGTTGCCGGTATAGCAGACCGTGCCCTCGCAGATCTTGCCCGATTCGATCACCGCATCCATGGCGACGCGCATGTTCTCGACCCAGTTCAGGCTGTCGAAGACGCGGAACACGTCCACCCCCGTCTCGGCCGCCTGCTTCACGAAGAACTGCACCACGTTGTCGGGATAGTTGGTATAGCCGACCCCGTTCGACGCGCGCAGCAGCATCTGCGTCATCAGGTTCGGCATCTTGGCGCGGATGTCGCGCAGCCGCTGCCACGGGCATTCCTGCAGGAACCGATAGGCGACATCAAAAGTCGCGCCACCCCAGCATTCCACCGAGAACAGCTGCGGCAGGTTGGCGGCATAGCTGGGCGCCACGCGGATCATGTCGATGGACCGCATCCGGGTGGCCAGCAGCGACTGGTGGCCGTCGCGCATGGTCGTGTCGGTGATCAGCAGCTGCGTCTGCGCCGCCATCCAGTCGGCCACCGCCTGCGCGCCCTGGTCCTCCAGCATCTGCCGCGTGCCCGGCGCGGGCGCGCCCTTGGGGGCCGGAGGGATCGGCGCGCGCGCCTGCGCGGGCGGCAGCGGGCGCCCCGCCGTCTCGGGGTGACCGTTCACGCTGATATCGGCCAGATAGGTCAGGATGCGCGTCGCCCGGTCCTGCCGCTTGGCAAAGGTGAACAGGTCGTCCGTCGTGTCGATGAACTTCGTCGTATAGGTGTCGTCCAGGAAGACCGGATGCTTCAGCAGGTTGATGACGAAGTCGATATTCGTGCTGACCCCCCGCACGCGGAACTCGCGCAGCGCCCGGTCCATGCGCTTGATCGCCTGATCGGGCGTCTGCGCCCAGGCTGTCACCTTGACCAGCAGCGAATCATAGTAGCGCGTGATGACGCCGCCCGAATAGGCCGTGCCGCCGTCCAGGCGGATGCCCATGCCGGTGGCGCTGCGATAGGCGGTGATGCGGCCGTAATCGGGGATGAAGTTGTTCTGCGGATCCTCGGTCGTGACCCGGCATTGCAGCGCATGGCCCGACAGGGTGATGTCGGCCTGCGCGGCATGCCCCGTGGCCTCGGCCAGGGTCGCGCCCTCGGCGATCTTGATCTGGGACTGCACGATGTCGATGCCGGTGACCTCCTCGGTCACGGTATGCTCGACCTGAACGCGGGGGTTCACCTCGATGAAGTAGAACTGCTGGTTGTCCATATCCATCAGGAACTCGACGGTCCCGGCATTCTGGTATCCGACCGCCTGGCCAATCTTCAGCGCCAGCGCGCAGACCTCGGCCCGCTGGTCTTCGCTCAGATAGGGGGCGGGGGCGCGCTCGACGACCTTCTGGTTGCGGCGCTGCACGGTGCAGTCGCGTTCATAGAGATGATAGAGCCCGCCATGCGTGTCGCCCAGCAGCTGCACCTCGACATGGCGGGCGCGCAGGATCATCTTCTCCAGATAGCCCTCGCCATTGCCGAAGGCCGCCTCGGCCTCGCGGCGCCCCTCGCGGACCTTCTCGATCAGCTCCTCGGGGTTGTTGATGGGCCGCATGCCGCGCCCGCCGCCGCCCCAGCTGGCCTTCAGCATCAGCGGATAGCCGACCTCGGCGGCCTCAGCCTTGATGGCGTCGAAATCCTCGCCCAGCACCTCGGTCGCGGGGATGACCGGCACGCCCGCCTTGATCGCCACGCGCCGGGCGCTGGCCTTGTCGCCCAACGCGCGCATGGTGTCGGCGCGCGGGCCGATGAAGGTGATTCCGGCCTCGACGCAGGCATCCACGAAATCGGGGTTCTCGGACAGCAGCCCGTATCCCGGATGGATCGCATCGGCGCCCGCCAGCTTGGCCACGCGGATGATCTCGGGGATGGACAGATAGGCCGCGACCGGGCCCAGCCCCTCGCCGATGCGATAGGCCTCGTCGGCCTTGAAGCGGTGCAGGCCCAGCTTGTCTTCCTCGGCATAGACGGCGACCGTCTTCTTGCCCAGCTCGTTGGCCGCGCGCATGACGCGGATGGCGATCTCGCCCCGGTTCGCGATAAGAATTTTCTTGAACATGGCGCGGGCCCCCTATGACTGATTGCCGCATCCTATCCGTGCCGCAGTGCAGCGCAAGTGTCCGTGAACAGCCGCGACCTTGGGTGCAGACTCGCCATGTTCCACTTATGTTCACAAATGGAACTTGCTTTTCGCCCAAGCGTCCCTATCTGTGGCAGCGGTCAAAGGGGCACGCATGGAACAGAAGTTCATCGAAGTGCGCGGCGCGCGCGAACACAATCTGAAGAACGTCGACATGGACATTCCGCGCGACAAGCTGGTGGTGATCACCGGCCTGTCGGGATCCGGCAAGTCCAGCCTCGCCTTCGACACGGTCTATGCCGAGGGGCAGCGCCGCTATGTCGAAAGCCTGTCGGCCTATGCGCGCCAGTTCCTCGACATGATGGGCAAGCCCGATGTGGACCATATCTCGGGCCTCTCGCCCGCGATCAGCATCGAGCAGAAGACGACCTCGAAGAACCCCCGCTCGACCGTCGGCACGGTGACCGAGATCTATGACTATATGCGCCTGCTGTTTGCCCGCGCAGGCACCCCCTATTCGCCCGCGACCGGACTGCCGATCGAGGCGCAGCAGGTCCAGGACATGGTCGACCGCGTCATGGCCCTGCCCGAAGGCACGCGCGCCTATCTGCTGGCCCCCATCGTCCGCGACCGCAAGGGCGAGTACAAGAAGGAGCTGATGGAGCTGAAGCGCCAGGGCTTCCAGCGCGTCAAGATCAACGGCACCTTCCACGACCTGGACGAGGCCCCCACCCTCGACAAGAAGTTCCGCCACAACATCGACATCGTCGTCGACCGCATCGTGGTCCGCGAGGGGCTGGAGACGCGGCTGGCCGACTCGCTTCGCACCGCCCTGAACCTGGCCGACGGCATCGCCCATCTGGAGCTGGCCACCGAGGGCGAGGAAGAGCCCGAACGCCTGACCTTCAGCGAGAAGTTCGCCTGCCCCGTCTCGGGCTTCACCATCCCCGAGATCGAGCCGCGCCTCTTCAGCTTCAACGCCCCCTTCGGCGCCTGCCCGGTCTGCGACGGGCTGGGGATGGAGCTGTTCTTCGACGACCGCCTGGTCGTCCCCGACGCCGCCCTGTCCGTCGACAAGGGCGCCATCGTCCCTTGGGCCAAGACCAAGTCCGCCTACCTGACCCAGACCATCAACGCGCTGGCCAAGCATTACGGCTTCGACAAGGAGACCCCGTGGAAGGACCTGCCCGACAATATCCAGCAGATGTTCCTGCGCGGCTCGGGCAAGGAGGAGATCAAGTTCCGCTTCGACGATGCCGGCCGCGTCTACGAGATCGCCCGCGTCTTCGAGGGCGTCATCCCCAACATGGAGCGCCGGTTGCGCGAGACCGATTCGAACTGGGTCCGCGAGGAGTTCGAACGCTACCAGAACAACCGCCCCTGCGGCGCCTGCAACGGCTATCGCCTGAAACCCGAGGCGCTGGCCGTCAAGATCGCCGGCGACCATGTGGGCCGCGTCGTGCAGCTGTCGATCCAGGAGGCGCTGGACTGGGTGCAGGACGCCCCCAACCACCTCTCCAAGCAGAAGACCGAGATCGCCGCCGCCATCCTCAAGGAGATTCGCGAGCGTCTGGGCTTCCTCGTCAATGTCGGCCTGAACTACCTGACCCTGTCGCGCGCCGCGGGCACGCTGTCGGGCGGCGAAAGCCAGCGCATCCGCCTGGCCAGCCAGATCGGCTCGGGCCTGACGGGCGTTCTCTACGTGCTGGACGAGCCCTCCATCGGGCTGCACCAGCGCGACAACGACCGGCTTCTGACCACGCTGATGAACCTGCGCGATCAGGGCAATTCCGTGCTGGTCGTGGAACATGACGAGGATGCGATCCGCCACGCCGACTACGTCTTCGACATGGGCCCTGGCGCGGGCGTCCATGGCGGCACGGTCGTCAGCCACGGCACCCCCGACCAGATCGCCGCCGACCCGGACAGCCTGACCGGCCAGTATCTCTCGGGCGCCCGCGCCATCGAGGTGCCGGCAGAGCGTCGCAAGGGCAATGGCAAGAAGGTCACCGTGGTCAAGGCCACCGGCAACAACCTCAAGGACGTCACCGCCGAGTTTCCCTTGGGCAAGTTCGTCTGCGTCAGCGGCGTCTCGGGCGGCGGCAAGTCGACCCTGACCATCGAGACGCTGTTCAAGACCGCTTCCCTGCGCCTGAACGGCGCCCGCCAGACCCCGGCCCCCTGCGAGACGATCCGCGGGCTCGAGCATCTCGACAAGGTCATCGACATCGACCAGCGCGCCATCGGGCGCACGCCCCGGTCGAACCCCGCCACCTATACCGGCGCCTTCACCCCCATCCGCGACTGGTTCGCGGGCCTGCCCGAGGCCAAGGCGCGCGGCTACAAGCCCGGGCGCTTCAGCTTCAACGTCAAGGGCGGCCGCTGCGAGGCCTGCCAGGGCGACGGCGTCATCAAGATCGAGATGCATTTCCTGCCCGACGTCTATGTCGAATGCGAGACCTGCAAGGGCAAGCGCTACAACCGCGAGACGCTCGAGGTGCAGTTCAAGGGCAAGTCCATCGCCGACGTGCTGAACATGACGGTCGAGGATGCGCAGGGCTTCTTCGCCGCCGTCCCGCCCATCCGCGAAAAGATGGACGCGCTGATGCAGGTGGGGCTGGGCTACATCAAGGTCGGTCAGCAGGCTACGACCCTGTCGGGCGGCGAGGCGCAGCGCGTCAAGCTGTCCAAGGAACTCAGCCGCCGCTCCACCGGCCGCACCCTCTACATCCTCGACGAGCCCACCACGGGCCTGCATTTCGAGGATGTGCGCAAGCTCCTCGAGGTGCTGCACGAGCTGGTCGACCAAGGCAACACGGTGGTGGTGATCGAACACAATCTCGACGTCATCAAGACCGCCGACTGGATCATCGACATCGGCCCCGAGGGCGGCGACGGCGGCGGCGTGATCGTGGCCACCGGCACCCCCGAGGACGTGGCGCTGGTCGAAGCCAGCCACACGGGCCGCTACCTCGGCCCGATGCTGAAACCCGTCCGCATCCGCGCCGCCGAATGACCCCGCCTGCCGGGGAAAAAATGACGCCCTGGGTCGTTTTTTCCCTTGCAGCCCCGCGCGCCCTCCCTTAGATCACCGCTCACCGAAGGCGGAACGGTCCAACCGGAACGCCACAGGTACGGAGCGCGGGCGTAGCTCAGGGGTAGAGCATAACCTTGCCAAGGTTAGGGTCGAGAGTTCGAATCTCTTCGCCCGCTCCAACACAAAAAGGCCGGACCCAAGGGTCCGGCCTTTTGCATGTCCCCCAGACGCCTCCCCAGCAAACACCGCCCCCCATTCATCTTGGCATAAATATCCTGCGGGGGGAGTCGCGGCACGCGACGGGGGGCGCAAGGCCCCCCGCCTCCCTCACCGCCCGACCAGGGCCTCAGCCATCGACCCGGATCCGCGCATTCTGCGGATCATGCGGGCTGTCCTCGCACACCACCGCGTCGAACAGTTCGCGGAACATCCGCACCTGCAGCCGCGTCCCCGGCACCGCCAGGTCGGGCCGGACATAGCCCATGCCGATCTGCTGCCCGAAGGCCACCGAATACCCGCCCGAGGTCAGCCGCCCGATCCGCGCGCCGTCCAGGAACAGCCCCTCGCGCCCCCAGGGATCGGCATCCGCCGGCCCGTCGATGCGCAGCGTGACGCAGAGCGACCGGATCCCCTTGCCCTCCATCGCCGCCTTGCCGCGGAAGTCCTTCGACAGGTCCACGAAGCGGTCCAGCCCGGCCTCCAGCGGTGTCGCATCGCGGCCCAGCTCGGTGCCGAAGGCGCGATAGGACTTCTCCTGGCGCAGCCAGTTCTGCGCCCGCGCGCCGACCAGCGTCAGCCCCAGGGGCTCGCCCGCCTCCATCAGCCGGTCGAACAGGTGGTTCTGCATCTCGATCGGGTGATGCAGCTCCCATCCCAGCTCGCCCGTATAGGCGACGCGGATGGCCATGACCGGCACCATGCCCAGCTCGATCCGCCGCATCGACAGCCAGGGAAAGCGCTTGTTGGACAACACGGTCGCAGGCTCGGCATCCCGGACCAGCTGCGCCAGCACCGCGCGCGACTGCGGCCCGGCGATGGCGAAGACGCCCCATTGCGTCGTCACGTCCTGCACCGCCACGAAGGCCCCGCCCGAGGCCATGAAATCCTCGGCCGATTTCACCAGGTGATCGCGGTCGTAATCCGTCCAGGCCCCCGCCGAGACCAGATAGTAATCCTGCTCGCCCCGCCGCACGATGGTGTATTCCGTCCGCACCGTCCCGGCATCGGTCAGCGCATAGGTCAGGTTGATCCGCCCCACCTTGGGCAGCTTGTTGGTGGTCAGCCAGTCGAGGAACGCCGTCGCCCCCGGCCCGGTCACCACATGCTTTGCGAAGGCTGTCGCATCGACCAGCCCCGCCGCGCTCCGCACCGCCTCGGCCTCGGCCTTCGCATATTTCCACCAGCCGCCGCGCCGGAAGCTGCGGCTGTCATGGTCGTCGAAGCCCATCGGCGCGTAGTAGTTCGGCCGCTCCCAGCCGTTCACCTGCCCGAACTGCGCGCCTCGCGCCGCCTGCCGGTCATAGGCGGGCGAGGTCCGCAGCGGCCGCGCCGCGCCGCGCTCCTCATCCGGATGATGCAGCACGAAGACGTTCTCATACGCCTCCTCGTTCTTCTTCACGGCATATTCGGTGGTCATCCAGTCGCCGAACCGGCGCGGGTCCAAAGACGCCATGTCGATCTCGGCCTCACCCTCGACCATCATCTGCGCCAGATAATGCCCCACCCCCCCGGCGGCGGTGATGCCAAAGCTGAACCCCTCGGCCAGCCACATGTTGCGCAGGCCCGGCGCGGGCCCGACCAAGGGGTTGCCGTCCGGGGTGTAGCAGATCGGCCCGTTGAAATCGTCCTTCAGCCCCACCGTCTCGCTGGTCGGGATGCGGTGGATCATCGCCATGTACTCCTCCTCGATCCGCTCCAGATCCAGGGGGAACAGATCGGCGCGGAAGCTGTCGGGCACGCCATAGGGGAAGCGCGCCGGCGCCCCCTTCTCATAGGGGCCCAGGATCCAGCCGCCCCGCTCCTCGCGCACGTACCACTTGGCGTCCGCGTCGCGCAGCACCGGATGCTCGGGATTGCCCTCGGCCCGCCAGCGCATCAGCGCGGGGTCCGGCTCGGTCACGATGAACTGGTGCTCGACCGGGATCGCGGGGATGCGGATGCCCAGCAGCCGCGCGGTGCGCTGCGCATGGTTGCCGGTGGCGGTCACCACATGCTCGGCCCGGATCTCGAAGACCTCGCCTGAGGGGATCAGGTTGCCGCCCTTCTCGACCATCCGCTCGACCGTCACGACCCAGTCGGACCCGGTCCAGCGATAGCCGTTCACCTGGATCTTGCGCTCGATGGCGCATCCCGCCATGCGCGCGCCCTTGGCCATGGCCTGCGTCACGTCGGCGGGGTTGATGTAGCCATCGGTCGGATGGAACAGCGCGCCCTTCAGATCCTCGGTCCGGACCAGCGGCCAGCGGTCCCTGATCTGGGCCGGGGTCAGGAACTGATGCTCGATCCCCACCGTCTCGGCGGTGGCGGAATACAGCATGTATTCGTCCATCCGCGCATCCGTCTGCGCCATGCGCAGGTTGCCGCAGCGGGTGAAGCCCGCGTTCAGCCCCGTCTCGGCCTCCAGCCCCGCATAAAGGCGCACCGAGTAATCGTGGATATGGCTGGTCGCATAGCCCATGTTGAACAGGGGCAGCAGCCCCGCCGCATGCCAGGTGGACCCGGCGGTCAGCTCGTCGCGCTCGACCAGCAGGGTGTCCCAGCCCGCGCGGGCCAGATGCAGCGCGATCCCGCAGCCCACGGCGCCGCCTCCGACGACAAGAACCTTCACCTGCGACTTCATCCCGTGACCTCATCTGGACCGATTTTCCCTGTGATGCCCCATCCCCGCGACGTGGCGTCCAAGGCGCCCGACACATGCGGGCGAAAAACGACATGGCCTTGCCCATGCCCGGCCCCGCCGCTAGGTTGCGCCACGTTTCCAGGGGGGCCCTCATGCAGATCTGCCGCAGCACGCAGGCCATGCGCGACTGGCGCGAGGGTGCAGGCCGCGTGGCGCTGGTCCCCACCATGGGCGCGCTGCATCCGGGGCACCTGTCGCTGGTCACCCGCGCCCGCGACTGGCTGGACGCGCAGGGCGGCGGCCGGGTCGTCACCTCGATCTTCGTCAACCCCACGCAGTTCGCACCCAGCGAGGATCTGGACAAATACCCCCGGTCCGAGGCGCAGGATCTGGACCTGCTGGCGGGCGCGGGCTGCGACGCGGTCTTCCTGCCGCAGGTCGCCGACATCTACCGCCCCGGCGCGCAGACCCAGGTCGAGGTCACGGGCCTCGGGCGCATGCTGATGGGACGGCTGCGGCCCGGCCATTTCCGCGGGGTGGCGACGGTGGTGACCAAGCTCTTCAACATCATCCAGCCGCAGGCGGCGGTCTTTGGCGAAAAGGACTATCAGCAGCTGACCCTGATCCGGCAGATGGTCGCGGATCTGGACATCCCCGTGCAGGTCCTCGCCGGACCCACCGTGCGCGATGCCGACGGGCTGGCGCTGTCGTCGCGCAACCAGCGCCTGACGCCCGAGGACCGCGCAAGCGCCCCGATCCTGGCCCGCGCGCTGGACCGGGCCCAGGCGATGGTCGCCCCAGGCACCACGCCCGCCGCCCTGCGCCGCGCGATCCGCGCCCTGCTGGCGGCAGAGCCCCGAGGCCAGATCCGCTCCATCGACATCCGCGACGCGGGCGACCTCACGCGCATCGCCACGCTGGACCGCCCCGTGGTGATCCTGCTGGCCGTCCGCTTCGGCGAGGTGCTGCTGATCGACCAGCGCGTCGTCCATCCATAGGGAAAGCCCATGTCCGCACGCCCCTCCGATCCGGCCCCCGTCCGCCGCATCACCGCCCCCCAGATCGCCGCCCGCAAGGGCGACACGCCCATCGTCGCGCTGACCGCCTACAGCGCGCCCATGGCCGCCGCCGTCGATCCCCATGCCGAGGTGATCCTGGTGGGCGACAGCCTTGGCATGGTCGTCCACGGCCTGCCCTCGACCCTCGGCGTCACGATGGAGATGATGATCCTGCATGGCCAGGCCGTCATGCGCGGCAGCGCCCGGGCGCTGGTCGTCATCGACATGCCCTTCGGCAGCTACGAGGAAAGCCCGGAAGCCGCCTTCCGCAACGCCGCCCGCATCATGGCCGAGACGGGCGCAGGCGCCGTCAAGCTGGAGGGCGGCGCCCGCATGGCCCCCACCATCCGCTTCCTGACCGACCGCGGCATCCCGGTCATGGCCCATATCGGCCTGACCCCGCAATCGACCCACACGCTGGGCGGCTTCAAGACCCAAGGCCGCGATCAGGCCAGCTGGCCCGCCCATCTGGCCGATGCCCGGGCCGTCAGCGACGCCGGCGCCTTCTCGGTCGTCATCGAGGGCGTGACCGAGGCATTGGCCGACCGCCTGACCGAGGCCGTGTCCATCCCCACCATCGGCATCGGCGCCTCCGCCCGCTGCGACGGCCAGATCCTGGTTCTGGACGACATGCTGGGCCTCTCGGGCCGCGTGCCCCGCTTCGTGCAGAAGTTCGGCGATCTGGGCCCCCGCGCCGAGGACGCGATCGCGGCCTACGCTGCCGCCGTCCGCGACCGCAGTTTTCCGGGGCCCGCCAACCTCTACCGCTGAGCCGGCCCCATCCTCTTCGCGGGCATATCCTGCAGGGGGTCGCCAAAGGGTGCGTCCCCCGCGCAACGCCCGCAACCGGTGTACAGCCTGTGCACAGCCGGTGCCGCCCCCGTGCACCCCCGGTGCGGCCGAATCCCCAGCAATCGCTGCCCGATCCGCGCCGCCCCCGTCCCGGCCGTTGCGCGCACCGCCAAAGCAACGCCCGCAGCCGTTGCGCCGGACCTTACCTCTTTTCGAAATCCGCCGTCCCCGCCAGACGCGACAGCGCCAGCGGAATGACCAGCAGCACCGCCAGCGCCAGATAGATCGTCCCGAGGCTCAGATGCTCGGCCAGAAAGCCGATGCTGCCCGGCGCCAGAAGGATGCCGGAATAGCCCATCATCGTGACCACCGACAGGCCCATCCCGGCCGCCAGCCCCGGCACGTTCCCGGCCGCCGAAAAGGCGATCGGCACCATGTTGGCGATCCCGATCCCGGCCAGCGCAAAGCCTGCAATCGCTGGCCCCGGCGTATCCGCCAGCCCCGCCAGCGCCAGCCCGGCCATCGCCACGCCCGCACTGGCACGCAGCGTGGTCACCGCGCCGAAGCGCCGCCGCAGCGCGTCGCCCAGAAACCGCATCACCGCCATCGTCCCCGCGCAGGCCGCGAAGCCCCAGCCCGCCACGGCCAAGGATGCGCCCATCTCGCGCTGCAGATAGACCGCCGCCCAATCGAGGATCGCCCCTTCCGGGATCATCGCGGTCAGCGCCATCAGCCCGATCAGATAGGGCAAGGGCGTGCGCGGCAGGCGCAGCGGCACCTTCTCGGCCTCCGGCGCCGGGCGGTCCTCCAGCAGGCGCGGCAGCGCCCAGACCAGCACCCCCACCACCGCGACGGTCACCATAACCGAATGAAATATCTCGCCAAATGCCAGGATCAGCGCCCCGCCCGCCCCGGCCCCGGCCAGGCCGCCGAGGCTCCAGAATCCGTGGCAGGAGGACATGATCGCCCGCCCCCGGTGCCGCTCGACCGCGACGGCATTGGCGTTCATCGCGACATCCATCCCGCCGATCACGCCCCCGAACAGGAACACCGCCGCCGCGACGGACCAGTATCCCGGCATCATCGACATCCAGACGAGCGAGGAAGAGGCGGCCCAGGCCGCGACCCGCACCGCCCGCGCCGATCCCGCCCGCGCCACCATCGCGCCAAAGAGCGGCATCACGCACAAGGACCCCGCGCCCAGACCCAGCACGATCAGCCCGGCCATCGCCTCGGTGATTCCCAACCGCGCCATCAGCACCGGGATCTTGGGCGCCCAGCTGCCCACCAGCAGCCCATTGGCGAAGAACAGGGCCGAGACCGCCCACCGCGCCCTTCCGTCCGTCATGTCCATGGATCCCTACAGCATCGACGGCACGACCAGATCGGGCGGCCGGTGGCCATCCGCGAAGGTCTTGATGTTGATGATGACCTTCTCGCCCATCTCGGCGCGGCCCTCGACCGTGGCGCTGCCCATATGCGGCAGCAGGACCACGTTGGGCAGTTCGCGCAGCCGGGGATTGATCTCGTGCCCATGCTCGAACACGTCCAGCCCCGCGCCCGCGATCTCTCCGGCGCGCAGCATCCGGGTCAGGGCGTTCTCGTCGATGACCTCCCCGCGCGAGGTGTTCACGATCACCGCCGAGGGCTTCATCAGCTTCAGCCGCCGCGCATTGAGCAGGTGGAAGGTCGAGGGCGTGTGCGGCGCGTTCACGCTGACGATGTCCATGCGCGCCAGCATCTGGTCCAGGCTCTCCCACCAGGTGGCCTGCAGCGCCTCCTCGATCTCGGGGCGCAGGCGCTTTCGGTTGTGGTAATGGACCTGCATGCCGAAGACATTGGCCCGGCGCGCGACGGCCTGCCCGATCCGGCCCATGCCCAGGATGCCAAGGCGCCGCCCCCCGACGCGCCCGCCCAGATGCGCGGTGGGCGACCAGCCCTGCCAGCGCCCGGCCTGCATCTCGGCCAGCCCCTCGGGGATCTTGCGCGTCACCGCCAGGATCAGCGCCAGGGCCATGTCGGCGGTGTCCTCGGTCACCACGCCCGGCGTGTTGCTGACCAGCACGCCGCGCTGGCGGGCCGAGAGCACGTCGATATGATCCACCCCCGCGCCGAAATTGGCGATCAGCTTCAGCCGCTCGCCCGCGCGGGCCAGCATGGCGGCGGTGATCTGGTCGGTGACGGTGGGCACCAGCACGTCCACCCCCTCCATCAGCGCCACCAGCTCGTCCTGGCCCAGCTTGCGGTCGTCATTGCGCAGCACGATGTCGAACAGCTCGGACATGCGGGTCTC
This sequence comes from Paracoccus liaowanqingii, assembly GCF_004683865.2. Taxonomy (NCBI): domain Bacteria; kingdom Pseudomonadati; phylum Pseudomonadota; class Alphaproteobacteria; order Rhodobacterales; family Paracoccaceae; genus Paracoccus; species Paracoccus liaowanqingii. The sequence continues at coordinate 2,516,316 of NZ_CP038439.1, forward strand.
GACCGCGTCGGGCAGGCGCCGGGTGACGGCCACGCGCAGCTTGCGGCGGTCGGACAAGGGGCTGGCGGGCATGGTCACCTCACTGTGTTGCACGCGGTCGGACAGGCATGTCGGCCCGCCCTTTCCATCGGGGGCCGCATTTGGCAAACTGCCCGCGTTGAGGGGCCGGCACAAGACCCCAGAGGGCCGCCACCCCATCCGGGGCACGGGGCGGCCCACGCAGGACAGGGACGGACAGGGCATGACGGCACGGCTTGGCAGAACGGGCGCAGCGGCGGCACTCGCGCTTGCGGGGATGATCGGGGCCTGGGGCCTGGCCGGCCCGGCTGCGGCGCAGACCCCGGCCGAGCAGGCGCAGACCGTGGCCGGTCAGCGCGGCCCGGTGACCAACCTGCCCTTGCCCCGCTATGTCAGCCTCAAGGGAAACGAGGGCAATGCCCGGCGCGGCCCCAGCCTGTCGCACCGCATCGATTGGGTCTTCCGCCATGCCGGCATGCCGCTGCGCGTGGTGGCCGAATTCGGCCACTGGCGCCGGGTCGAGGATCGCGACGGCACCGGCGGCTGGATCCATTATGCGCTGTTGTCCGGCGTGCGCACCGCGCTGGTGACCCAGGACATGCTGGAACTGCGCACCCGCCCCAACCCGGATGCCGACATCGTGGCCCGGGCCGAGGCCGGAGCCATCCTGCGCCTGAACGAATGCGACCCCGACTGGTGCCGCGTCTCGGGCGGCGGCCAGCGGGGCTGGGTGCCCAAGGCCACCATCTGGGGCGTCGACGCCGCGGAAATCCGCGACTGACCCCACCCTCCTGCGGCGGTCCGCAAATATCCCGGGGGGGCGCCGCAGGCGCGGGGGCAGCGCCCCCTCTCGGGCGCATCAGACCAGCCCGCGCCCCTTCAGCAGCGCATCCACCCCCGGCATGCGCTGGCGGAACGCCATCCACAGCTCGTCCGCCGGGGCCGATCCGCCGCGCGACAGGATCGTCTCCTCCAGCCGCCGCGCGGTGGCCGGATCGAAGATGTCGCCCGTCTCCTCGAAGGCCGCGAAGGCGTCGGCATCCATGACCTCGGACCACATGTAGCTGTAGTATCCGCTGGCATAGCTGTCGCCCGCGAAGACATGGGCGAAATGCGGCGTGGCGTGGCGCATCGGGATGGCGCGCGGCCCGTCCAGCGCGGTCAGGATCTCGGCCTGCCGGGCCATCGCATCTTGGGGCGGTGCGCCACGATGGAAGGCCAGATCGACCAGCGCGCTTTCCAGATACTCCACCGTCGAGAATCCCGCCCCCGCCTTGCCCGCCGCCAGCAGGCGGTCGCGCAGGTCGGCGGGCAGGACCTCGCCCGTCTCGTGGTGGCGGGCATGGGCATCCAGCACGGCGGGCTGCTCCAGCCAGTGTTCATACAGCTGGCTGGGCAGTTCGACGAAGTCCTGCGCCACCGAGGTCCCCGAGATCGAGGGCCAGGTCACGTCCGACAGGATGTGATGCGTCGCATGGCCGAATTCGTGAAAGAGCGTCCGCGCATCGTCCCAGGACAGGAAGGCCGGGGCGCCTGCCTCTTCGGGCGGGGTGAAGTTGCAGACGTTGACGACGATGGGCCGCTGCCCTTCGCCCAGCTTGTGCTGGACCTGCAGCGACGAACACCACGCCCCCGACCGCTTGGACGGCCGCGCGAAGTAATCGCCCACGAAGACCGCCATCAGCTGTCCCCCGCGCGTGACCCGCCAGGCGCGCACATCGGGCGACCACAGCGGCGCCTGCAGCGGCTGGAACTCCAGCCCGAACAGGCGCTGCGCCACGTCGAAGACCGCGCCCAGCATCGCGTCCAGCGTCAGATAGGGCGCCACCTGATCGGCATCCACGTCGTGATCCTGCTGGCGCAGCCGGGCGGCATACAGGCGCCAGTCCCAGGCCTCCAGCGGGCCGTTGACGCCGTCGGCGCGCAGCATCTCGGTCAGCCGCGCCTCGTCCGAGGCGGCGCGAGCGCGGGCGGCGGTCCAGACCTCGGACAGCAGCGCCTCGACCCGCTCGGGCGTGGCGGCCATCTGGGTGTCCAGCTTCCACGAGGCGAAATCGGCAAAGCCCAGCAGCTGCGCGCGCTCATGGCGCAGGGCCAGGATCTCGTGCAGGACCGGCAGGTTGTCGGTCCCCTGCCCGCCCGCACCGTCCCCCGATCCGCGCGCGGTCCAGGCGCGGAAGGCGGTCTCGCGCAGCGCCCGGTCGCCCGCATGTTCCAGGAAGGGCACGATCAGCGAGCGGTTCAGCGTCACGATCTGGCCGGTCAGCCCGCGCTCCTTCGCCGCCGCCCGCATGGCGCGTCGCAGCCAGCCGGGCAGGCCCTCCAGCCGGTCGTCGGGGATGGGCAGGATGTAGTCGCGCTCATCCTCCAGCACGTTCTGGGTGAACTGGGTGGTCAGCACCGCCAGCCGGGCGCGGATCGCGGTCATCCGGGCGCGCCCCGCCTCGTCCAGCCCGGCCCCCGCCCGGGTCAGGTCGCGCAGCGCCAGTTCGGTGATGCGCGCATCCTCGGGCGGCAGGGCGGAGGCGCTCTGCGCCACGGCGTTGACCCGGGCGTAAAGGCGGGGGTCCATGCTGATGCGGCTGCCGTGATCGGCCAGGCGCGGCGCGAAATCGCGCTGCAGCGCCTGACGCGCCTCGTTCGAATCGACGCCGGCCAGCGTGTAGAAGACGGACAGGACGCGGTTCAGCCCCTCGTCGGCCAGCTCCATCGCGGCGATGGTGTTGGCGAAGTCGGGCGCGTCGGGATTGGCGGCGATCGCCTCATGCGCGGCCTCCGATGCGGCCAGTTCGCGGTCGAATGCCGGGGCGAAATCGGCATCGGCGATCAGATCGAAGCGCGGCAGCCCCTCGGGGCCGGTCCAGCGGGTCAGTTGCGGGTTCATGAGACCTCCTGTCGGTTGCCCCGACCCTAGAGAGGCGCCGCCCCGCGGGCCAGAGCCGATTGGCGCCCGCAGACCGGACAGCCCGGATCGGGCAAGGTGCCGATCGTCCGCGTCTCGCCATAGAGCCCGTCGAACAGGATCATCCGGCCCCGCAGCCCCTGCCCCGCGCCGGTCAGGTGCTTGATCGCCTCCAGCGCCATCAGGCTGCCGATGACACCGGGCAGGGCGCCGACGACGCCCGCCTCGGCGCAGGGCGCGTCGTGCTCGGGGGCCTTGGGAAAGAGGCAGGCGATGCAGGGGCCGCCCCGCGCCGGATCGGACAGGGTCACCTGCCCGTCCCATTGCCCGATGGCGCCCCAGATCAGCGGCACGCCCGCCGCCACGCAGGCGCGGTTGATGGCGGCGCGGGTGGCGAAGCTGTCGGTGCCGTCGATGACCAGATCATGGGCGGCGATCAGGGCACCGTCGCCTTCCGTGATGCGCCGCGTCAGGGGGGTGATGTCCAGATGCGGGTTCAGGGCCAGCATCGCCTGCGCCGCGGCATAAGCCTTGGGCTCGCCGCGCAGATCGTCGCGAAAGATCACCTGCCGCTGCAGGTTGGACAGGCCGACCGTGTCGTCATCGGCCAGGGTGATGCGCCCCACCCCCGCCGCCGCCAGGTACAGGCACAAAGGCGAGCCCAGCCCCCCCGCGCCGATCACCAGCACCCGCGCGGCCTTCAGCTGCATCTGGCCCCCGCCGCCGATCTGGCGCAGGACCAGATGGCGGGCATAGCGGTCCAGTTCGGCCCCCGACAGGCCCTCGTCGCGGGTGACCGGCACGGGATCGGGCGTCGCGCGGGCGCGCAACCGGCGCAGAAGGCCGCGATAGGCGATGACCAGCCCGACCATGGCGCCCAGCACCAGCCAGCCCGCCGCCGATCCGCCGACCGCCGCCGCCGCCCCGCTGCCCGGGGCCACCACCTGCAGCGACAGCATGCCCACCCACAGCAGGCCGATCATCAGCAGCGTCACCTGCCGCGGCAGATGCAGCACGCGGCCCAGAATCAGCAGCATCACGATCAGGAAGACGCCCAGCATCAGATGCCCCCCCGGTCCGGCCCGGTCCCGGTCGAGCCGAAGCCGCCCTGCCCGCGCGCGGTCTCGTCCAGCGCCGCGACCGGCGCAAAGCGGGCCTGCGGGGCCGGGGCCACGACCATCTGCGCGATCCGGTCGCCATGGGCCACGGTGAAGGGCGCATCGCCCAGGTTGAGCAGGATCACCCCAAGCGGGCCGCGATAGTCGCTGTCGATGGTGCCCGGCGCATTGGGCAGGGTGATCCCGTGCTTCAGCGCCAGACCGGAGCGGGGGCGGACTTGCACCTCCCACCCCTCGGGGATGGCCAGCGCCATCCCGGTGGGGATCAGCGCACGGCCCAAGGGCGGCAGCGTGATCCCGGCGGCCCGGTCGACGGGGGCAAGGTTCGCGCAGAGGTCGGCGCCCGCCGCGCCGGGCGTCTGATAGCGCGGCAGGGGAATGGCGGGGTCGCCCTCGGGCAGGCGCATCAGGCGGATCTGGGGGGCATCGGTCATGCGCCACCCTAGCCATGCAAAAGGCCGCGCGGCAATGCCCGCGCGGCCCTGAAGATGTCGCATGTGTCGCAGGCCTATTTCGGCGCGATCATCATGACCATCTGGCGGCCTTCCAGCTTGGGCATGGTTTCCACCTTGCCGGCCTCGCCCACGTCGTCGCGGACCCGGTGCAGCAGTTCCAGTCCCAGATCCTGATGGGCCATCTCGCGGCCGCGGAAGCGCAGGGTCACCTTGACCTTGTCGCCGCCTTCCAGGAACTTCATCACGCTGCGCATCTTGACGTCGTAGTCGTGGATGTCGGTTCCCGGACGGAACTTGATCTCCTTGACCTCGATGACCTTCTGCTTCTTGCGGGCCTCGGCCTCGCGCTTCTGCATCTCGTACTTGTACTTGCCGAGGTCCATGACCTTGCAGACCGGCGGGGCCGCGTTCGGCGAAATCTCGACCAGATCCAGCCCGGCATCCTGGGCCATCTGCATGCCGACGGAGGGCGGCACGACGCCGATGTTCTCTCCCTCGGGGCCGATCAGGCGGATCTCGGACACGCGGATGCGTTCGTTGGTCCGGGGGCCGGTGTCACGTTGGGGCGGTGCGTTATGCGGGCGACGGGCTATGGCGGTGCTCCTTTAATGGCCAATGCGCAAGTGGCAGGAAAATAAGGCCCCGCGCGCCATGTTTCAACCGGAATTGATCGATATCGGCCGCAAATCGACCATCCGGGGCCGGATCGGAGGTCCTGCGGGCCCTGCGGCGGGTTTTCTGGCCCGAAGGGCTGTGCCATAGAAGGGCTCATATCCTCAGTTCCCAGGTGCCGCATGTCCAAACTGTTGCCGATCGTCGTGATTCTTCTGCTGGCGGCCGGGGGCGGATGGCTGTTCCTGCAAGGCGCGGATGACGAGGCCGAAGTCCTGGCCCAAGCCCCCGCCCAAGGCTCTGTCGAGGCCCCTGCCCCCGCCGAGGTTGCCCCCGCCGACGCGCCGCAGGCCGATGTGCCGCAGACCGATGCGGGCGCCGCCGCGCGTCTGGCCGAGGATGCGGCCCAGGCCGCGGGCGATGCCGCGCAACTGGCGGACGAGGCGCCCTCGGATCCCGATGCCGACAACCAGGCCGCCGCCGAGGCCGCGGCAGACGCCGCAGCCGATGCCGCGGCCATCGCCGCGGATGCCGCCGCCGAAGCCGCCCGCGCCTCCGAGGATACCGGCGCCGCCCCGGCCTCGGCCGCAGCCGACGCCGCCGAGGCCGCCGCCGTCGCCGCCCTGGACGCCGCCGACCGTGCTGCCGCCGCCGCTGCCGGTGCGACCGCCGGCGTGACGGCGCTGGCGCCGGCCGAAGCCGCCGAAGAGGCCGCGACCGCCGCGCAGGATGCCGCCGAGGCCGCGTCAGATACCGCCGACGCCGCCTCGATCGCCGCGCGGATCGAGGCGCTGCTGACCCCCGAGGGGTTCGACCGCGCGCAGGTCGACCGGATCATCGACGGCGCCACCTTGGCCGAGCCGCAGAAGCAGACGCTCAAGGAACTGGTCGCCGCCGCCGAGGGCAATCCCCAGCTGCTGGCGCAGGCGCTGGAGCAGGTCAAGGCGGTGATGCGCTGATGCTGCTGCCCCCGGAAAGCATGGAGCGCTTCCTGGCCCGCAAGCCCGAGGTGCTGGCCAAGGGTCCGCTGGCGCTGATCCTGGTCGAGGATGCCACCGCCGTCGCCGCGACCGTCGAACATCACATCGGACGCGGCTTCCGGCACATCCTGCTGTTCTCGGACCAGCCGCAGGACCTGCCCGAGGTGCTGGCCTCCAAGGTCACGCAGCTGCCCTATGACACTCGCCGCCCCGATGCCCATGTCGAGGCGGTGAACGCGGTCATCCGCGCGGTGCCGACGGGGACCTGGCTGTACTACTGCTACAATGCCGAATTCCTGTTCTATCCCTTCTGCGAGACCCGCAGCGTGGGCGAGATGCTGGGCTTTCACACCGAGGAACGCCGCCCCGCCATGCTGAGCTATGTGGTCGACCTCTATGCGGGCGACCTGACGACCCATCCCGATGCCGTGGACCTGGACGCGCCGCTGTTCGACCGCGCGGGCTATTACGCGCTTGGCCGGATCGGGCCCGACGGTCAGGCGCGCGACCGGCAGCTGGACTTCCACGGCGGCCTGCGCTGGCGCTACGAGGAGCTGCTGCCCCCCGACCGGCGCCGCATCGACCGCATCGCCCTGTTCCGTGCAGCGCCGGGGTTGCAGGTGACTGCCGATCACCGCTTCTCCATCGAGGAATACAACACCTATTCCTGTCCCTGGCACCACAACCTGACCGCCGCCATCGCCTCGTTCCGGGTGGCCAAGGCGCTGGCGACCAATCCCGGGTCGCGCGACCAGGTGGGCAGCCTGACCTGGCGCAACTCGCATCCCTTCGAGTGGAGCGGCGACCAGCTGATGAACCTGGGCCTGATGGAGCCCGGGCAGTGGTTCTAGGCGGCGGGTGACCGGCGGCGGGGGCGGCGCGCCGCTTGCCCTTGCGTCGATCTGACCCCGGATGATAGACCCTTGCGCAATCCGACGATCCCGCCCGGCCCGCAGGGGCCGCCCAGAAAAGGCACGACCCGCATGGCTTTGACCCAGACCAGCTTCACCCGCGACGACCTGCTTGCCTGCGCGCGCGGAGAGCTGTTCGGCCCCGGCAATGCCCAACTGCCCGAGCCGCCGATGCTGATGATGGACCGCATCACCGAGGTGTCCGAGGATGGCGGCGAACATGGCAAGGGCCATATCGTGGCCGAATTCGACATCACCCCGGACCTGTGGTTCTTCACCTGCCATTTCCCCGGCAACCCGATCATGCCCGGCTGCCTGGGCCTGGACGGGCTGTGGCAGCTGACCGGCTTCAACCTGGGCTGGCGCGGCTGGCAGGGGCGCGGCTATGCGCTTGGCGTGGGAGAGGTCAAGCTGACCGGCATGGTCCGCCCCGACCGCAAGCTGCTGCGCTATACCGTCGACTTCACCAAGGCCCTGCAGACCCGCCGCCTGACCATGGGCGTGGCCGATGGCCGCGTCGAGGCCGATGGCGAGGTCATCTATCAGGTCAAGGACATGAAAGTGGCCCTGTCGGCCAGCTGATCCCACTCATCAAGGAGGCCCCCATGCGTCGCGTCGTCATCACCGGGCTTGGCATCATATCCCCCATCGGCAACTCGGCCGACGAGGTCACCGACAGCCTGCGGGCCGGCAAATCGGGCATCGTCTTCGCCCCCGAATATGCCGAGCACGGCTTTCGCAGCCAGGTCCACGGGATGCCCCAGATCGTGCTGGAGGACCATGTCGACAAGCGCAACCTGCGCTTCATGGGTCCGGGGGCGGCCTACAACTTCCTGGCCATGGAGCAGGCGATCGCCGACAGCGGCCTGGACGAAAGCGACGTGTCGAACGAGCGCACCGGCCTGATCATGGGATCGGGCGGGCCGTCGACCTCGAACTTCTTCCTGGCCCACCAGACGGTCATCGAGAAGGGCGCGCCCAAGAAGATGGGCCCCTTCATGGTGACCCGCTGCATGTCGTCGACGAACTCGGCTTGCCTGGCGACGCCCTTCAAGATCAAGGGCGTGAACTATTCCATCACCTCGGCCTGCGCGACATCGGCGCACTGCATCGGCAACGGGGTCGAGCAGATCCAGATGGGCAAGCAGGACATCGTCTTCGCCGGCGGCGGCGAGGAACTGGACTGGACGCTGTCCTGCCTCTTCGACGCGATGGGCGCGATGTCGTCCAAGTACAACGACACGCCCGAGACCGCCTCCCGCCCCTATGATGCGACCCGCGACGGCTTCGTGATCGCGGGCGGCGGCGGCGTCGTGGTGCTGGAAGAGCTGTCCCACGCGCTGGCGCGCGGCGCCAAGATCTATGCCGAGGTCACCGGATACGGGGCCACCAGCGACGGATACGACATGGTCGCACCTTCGGGCGAGGGCGGCGAGCGGGCGATGCGCGTCGCCATGGCCACCCTGCCCGAGGGCCGCAAGGTCAGCTACATCAACGCCCACGGCACCTCGACCCCGGTCGGCGATCTGGGTGAGATCAAGGCGATCCGCCGCATCTTCGGCGAGGGCGCGACCCCGCCGGTCAGCTCGACCAAGTCGCTGACCGGGCATTCGCTTGGCGCGACCGGCGTGCACGAGGCGATCTATGCGCTGCTGATGTTGCAAAATGACTTCATCGCCGCCTCGGCGAACGTGACCACGCTGGACCCCGAGATTCAACCGGGCGAGATTGCCTCCAGCCGCGTCGACGATGCCGGGCTGGATTCGGTCCTATCGAACAGCTTCGGCTTCGGCGGCACCAATGCCACGCTGCTGATGTCGCGCTATCTGGAATGACGTAACGACAAGGGACAGCTCATGGGCGATCTTCTGAAGGGCAAGCGCGGGCTTGTCATGGGGGTCGCCAACGAGCGGTCCATTGCCTGGGGCATCGCGCGCGCGATGGCGGCCGAGGGGGCTGAGCTGGCCTTCTCCTATCAGGGCGAGGCCTTCGGCAAGCGGGTCGAGCCGCTGGCCGCCTCGGTCGGATCGGACCTTCTGGTCGATGTGGACGTGACCGACGACGCCTCGCTGGACGGGGCCTTCGCGACCCTGGCCGAGCGGTGGGGCCAGCTGGACTTCCTGATCCATGCCATCGCCTTTTCCAACAAGGACGAGTTGACCGGCCGGTTCATGAACACCAGCCGCGCCAACTTCAAGCGCAGCCTGGAGATCAGCTGCTATTCCCTGATCGAGGTCGCGCGCCGCGCCCATCCGCTGATGGCACCGGGCGCCTCGATCATCACCCTGACCTATGGCGGATCGAACCGGGTGACGCCCTTCTACAACGTCATGGGCGTGGCCAAGGCCGCGCTCGAGGCCAGTGTGCGCTATCTGGCCAACGACCTGGGCCCCGACGGCATCCGCGTGAACGCGATCAGCCCGGGCCCGATGAAGACGCTGGCCGGTGCCGCCATCGGCGGCGCACGCAAGACCTTCCGCCACACCGAGGCCAATGCGCCGCTGCGTGCCAATGCCACGCTGGAGGCGATCGGCGGCACGGCCGTGTGGCTGACCTCGGACTGGGGGGCCTGCACCACGGGCGAGATCGTGACGGTGGATGGCGGCTATCACGTGCTGGGGATGCCGCAGAGCGAGAACCTCTGAGGTTGGTGCCGGGGGCCGGCCCGCAGAATAGGAACCATTAGGTTGAGCCGGGGGCCAGCCCCCGGACCCCCGGGATATTTTCGCCAAGATGAAAGGGCTGCGCATGGCTGAGTTTCGGGCGAGTGACGGGGCGCGTCTGGTCTATGCGGACGAGGGCACGGGACTGCCGGTGCTGTGCCTGGCGGGGCTGACGCGCGGCATGTCGGATTTCGACTACCTCGCCCCGCATCTGGACGGGGTGCGGCTGATCCGCATGGACTATCGGGGGCGCGGGGGATCGGACTGGACCGGCTCCGAAAGCTATACCGTGCCGCGCGAGGCCCGCGATGCGGTCGAGCTGCTGGATCATCTGGGCGTGGACCGGGCGGCGGTGCTGGGCACGTCCCGGGGCGGGCTGATCGGGATGGTTCTGGCTGCGACCACGCCGGAGCGGATGCTGGGGCTGTGCCTGAACGATGTCGGGCCCGAGATCGCGAGGGCGGGACTCGAGCGGATCTTCGACTATGTCGGACGCGCGCCCGAAGCGCCCACCCATGCGGCGCTGGCCGGGCGCCTGCCCGACCTGATGCCGGGGTTTTCGGACGTGCCCGAGGGACGCTGGCTGGAGGACGTCCGGCGGCATTATGTCGAGACGCCGGAGGGGCTGGCGCTGACCTATGATCCGGCATTGCGCGAGGCATTCCTGGCGGCCTTCGACGGGCCGCCGGTGGATCTGTGGCCCCTGTGGCAGGCGGCGGCGGCGATACCGGTCGCGCTGATCCGGGGGGCGAATTCGGACCTTCTGGCGCCCGAGACCGTGGCGCGGATGGTGCGGATGCGCCCGGACCTGATCCTGGCCGAGGTGCCGGGCCGCGCCCATATTCCCTGGCTGGACGAGGCCCCCGCGCTGGAGGCGATCGGCCGCTGGCTGGAGGCCTGCCGCGCAGCGGACTGACGGCACGCGGGGGGCGTCCTCCCCCCCGCGCCTCTTATCCCCTTAGTACGGGCTGTCTTCGAAGTAGAAGTTTTCGGCGTTATCGGGTGTGATGAGTTCGGATGCGATGATGAAGTCTCCGCTCATGGGGGCGCCTGCGGTGAGGCCGAGGACGGTCATCTCGATGGCGGTGGAGATCATCGAGGGGGGATAGGTGACGTTCACCGGCACGGTGGGATCGCTGTTTCGGATGCGGTCGACCATCTCCTTCATGCCGGCGCCGCCGACGACGAACATCTCGCCGGTGCGGCCGGCCTGGTCGATGGCGGCGAGCGCGCCCACGGCCATGTCGTCGTCGGCCGCCCAGACCGCGTCGATCTCGGGGAAGCGCGACAGCCAGTCCTGCATCAGGTTGAAGGCGGTGTCGCGGTTCCAGTTGCCGTGATCCATGGCGGCGACCTCGACGCCCGATCCCTCCAGCGCGGCCTCGAAGCCCGCCACGCGCTCGTTGTCGACGGTCGAGGCGATGCCGCGCATCACCACGACCTGCGCGCCCTCGTCCAGGGTCTGGGCGAAGTACTGGCCGGCGGTGCGCCCGAAGCTGTCGTTGTCGCCCGCGACATAGAGGTCCTCGATCCCCTCCTGCGCCAGGCCGCGATCGACGACCGTGACCCAGACCCCGCTGTCGGCGATGCGCGCGATCGGGCCGGTCAGCGGCTCGGATTCGAAGGGCAGCACGACCAGCGCGTCGATGCCGCGGGTGGCGACCATGTCCTCGAGGTCCGAGACCTGCTGGCCGGGATCCGAGGTGGTGGTCAGCACGAACTCCATGTCGGGGTTCGCCTCGGCCAGGCGGGCGACGGTGCGCTCGGCATGGAAGTTCAGCGCGCCGGCCCAGCCATGCGTGGCGGCGGGGATCGAGATGCCGACGGTCTGGGACAGCGCCGGGACGGCGGTCAGGCCCAGAAGGGCGGTGGTGGCGACCAGGGTGGCCTTCATTGGCAAAGTGGCTTTCATTGGTGGTTCTCCTCCCACGGGATCAGGTTCAGCGCGCCGCGCCGGTGTTGCGTTGCAGCACGACGGCCAGGATGATGACGACGCCCTGGATGGCGCCGTTCAGATAGGGGCTGACGAAGTCGGTCAGGTTCAGCAGGTTGCCGATCAGCGACAGGATCAGCACGCCCACGACGGTGCCCCAGACCCGGCCGAAGCCGCCCTTCAAGAGCGTGCCGCCGATGATGACGGCGGCGATCGCCTCCAGCTCCCACAAGAGGCCGGTGGTGGCCGAGGCGGATCCAAGGCGCGGCACGTACATCACGACCGCGATGCCCACCAGCACGCCCAGCAGCACATAGGTCGCCAGCCGCACCCGCAGCACCGCCACGGACGAATAGCGCGCGACCTTCTCGTTCGAGCCGATCGCGGCGCAGTGCCGGCCGAAGGCGGTGTGGCGCATGGCGATCTCGCCCAGGATGGCCAGCAGGGCGAAGACGATGATCGGCCAGGCGATGCCCAGGATGCCGCCGTAATAGACGGGGCGGTACATCTCGCGCATCTCGTAGCCCAGGGACAGCGTGCCCCCATCGGCCAGCCAGGTCACCAGGGAGCGATAGATGCCCATGGTGCCAAGCGTCAGGATGAAGGCCTCGATGCCCGCCCGGGTGATCAGGATGCCGTTGATGAAGCCCGCCGCCAGCCCCGCCAGCAGCGCCACCGCGATGCCCAGGGCGATGACCGGCAGGCCCGGCCCCATGCTGTCGGTCAGGAGGTTCATCACCAGGATCATCAGCCCGGCCACGAAGGCCGCCATCGAGCCCACGGAGAGGTCCAGCCCCCCCGCGGTGATCACGAAGGTCATGCCGATGGCGATGATGCCGATGAAGGCCGAGCGGGCCAGCACGTTGGTGATGTTGGCATAGCTGAGGAAGTTCGGGTTCAGCGCCATGCCGATGCCGATCAGCACCAGCAGCGCCACCAGCGGCGCGATGACGGTCAGGTTGACGCGCCGGCGGCGGGGGGCGGAAGTTTGTGCGTGCGTGGCCGTGCTCATGCGGCGGTGTCCTTGTATGTGTCGTCCATGCCCATCGCCAACCGCACGATGCCGCCTTCGGTGACCGCCGTGCCCGACAGCTCTCCGGCGATGCGGCCGGCATGCATGACGATCACGCGGCTGGCCAGGCCGATCAGTTCGGGCATCTCGGACGAGATGACGATGATGCTGCGCCCCTCGGCGGCCAGCCGGGCGATGAGGGTGTAGATCTGCTGCTTGGTGCCGATGTCGATGCCGCGCGTCGGCTCGTCGATGATCACCACCCGCGGGTCGGGCAGCAGCACCTTGGCCAGAAGCAGCTTCTGCTGGTTGCCGCCCGACAGATCGCCCACCGCCATGTCGCGGGCCGGGGCGCGGATCCCGAACTCGGCGATGGCGCGGTCCAGCGCCGCCTCCTCGCGCCTGCGGTCGATCAGCGGGCGGCCGAAGGTCTCCAGCAGCGGCAGGGTCAGGTTCTCGCGCAGGGACTTGTCCAGCAGCAGCCCCGCGCCCTTGCGGTCCTCGGTCAGATAGGCCAGCCCCGCGCGCATGGCCTGGGCCACCTGCCCCGCGGGCAGGTCCACCCCGTCCAGGCGGACGCTGCCCGTGCGGGGGCGCAGCCCGGCGATGGCCTCGGCCAGCTCGGTGCGTCCCGATCCGACCAGCCCGCCGATGCCCAGCACCTCGCCCCGGTGCAGGACCAGGCTGGCATCATGGACGATGCCCGGCACGGTGATGCCGCGGGCCTCCAGGATCGGCTCGGCGCCGCCCCCGACCTGGGCTGGAACCTTGGGGGGATAGAGATCCGACAGCTCGCGCCCGACCATCGCGGCGGCCATGTCGTCCTCGGTCACGTCGGCGGTCAGGTCCGAGCGCACCATCGTGCCGTCGCGCAGCACGGTGACGCGGTCGGCGATGCGCTTCACCTCGCCCAGCTTGTGCGAGGTGTAGAGGATCGCCACGCCCTCGGCCCGCAGCCGCGCGATCTGCGCGAAGAGCACCTCGGTCTCGCGCTCGGTCAGCACGGCGGTGGGCTCGTCCATGATCAGCACGCGCGCGTCGCGCGACAGGGCCTTGGCGATCTCGACCATCTGCTTGTCGGGGACCGAGAGGCGATTGACGGGCGTGGCCGGATCGACCCGGCAGTGCAGCTGCGCCAGCAGGTCGGCGGTGCGCGCGCGCATCGCCCTGTGGTCCAGCAGGAAGCCGCGCCTCAGCTCGCGGCCCAGAAAGACGTTCTGGTCCACCGACAGGTGCTCGGCCAGGTTGAACTCCTGGTGGATCATGATGATCCCCCGGTCCTCGGCCTCGTCCGAGCCGACGAAGGTCACGGGCGCCCCCTCCAGCAGCACCCGGCCGCCGGTGGGGTCCAGATAGCCGGCCAGGATCTTCATGGTCGTGGACTTGCCCGCACCGTTCTCGCCGATCAGGGCATGGACCTCGCCGGGATGCAGGGCGAAGTCGACGCCGTGCAGGATCTCGATCGGGCCGAAGGCCTTGGTGACGGCATCCAGCGCCAGGACGGGGGCGGGGGTGGTGGGTCCGGGAAGGGTCATGGCGTCACCTCGACCCACGCCGCGTCGGCGGCCTGCGAGCGGATGCAGGCGTCGATGAAGGCCATCCCCTCCAGCCCGTCGCGCAGGCCCGGCAGCGTGTCGGGATGCACGCCGCTGCGGATCGCGTCGGCGGCCTCGGCGTAAAGGTTGGCGAAGCCCTCCAGATAGCCCTCGGGATGGCCGGGCGGCACGCGGCTGCCCTCGGGCGTGCTGCCGGGACCTGCCCGGCGCAGGACCTGCGCGGGCTGGCCGAAGGGGGTATGAAGCAACGTCTCGGGCAGGTCGTGCTGCCATTCCAGACCGCCCGTCTCGCCATAGACGCGCAGCCGCAGCCCGTTCTCGCGCCCCGGCGCCACCTGCGAGGCCCAGAGCATCCCCCGCGCCCCGGTGCCGTAGCGCAGCAGGATATGGGCGTTGTCGTCCAGCCGGCGCCCGGGCACGAAGCTGCTCAGGTCCGCGGCCAGCCGCTCGGGCAGCATCCCGGTGACGAAGCGCGCCAGCTGGAAGGCATGCGTGCCGATGTCGCCGATCGCGCCGCCTGCACCCGCGCGGGCCGGATCGGTGCGCCAGTCGGCCTGCTTGCTGGTCGTCTCCTCGGTCAGCCAGTCCTGGGCATATTCGACCTGCACCAGCCGCAGCGCGCCCAGATCGCCGCGGGCGATCATCGCGCGGGCCTGGCGGATCTGCGGATAGGCGGAATAGTTGTGGGTCAGCACGAACAGCGCGCTTGAGGCCCGCGCCGCCGCGGCCAGATCTTGCGCCTGCGCCAGCGTCGCGGTCATCGGCTTGTCGCAGATCACGTGGATGCCCTGCGCCAGGAAGGCCCGGGCCACGGGCTCGTGCAGGTGGTTGGGCGTGCAGACCGACACCGCCTCGATCCCGTCGGGGCGGGCGGCCTCGTCGCGCGCCATCCGTTCAAAGTCGTCATAGCTGCGCGCGATGCCCGCGGCGGCCGCGCTGGACGCCGCCCGGGCGGGGTCCGAGGACAGCGCGCCCGCCACCAGCTCGAACCGCCCGTCCAGCCGCGCCGCGATGCGGTGCACATTGCCGATCATCGCGCCCGCGCCGCCGCCCACCATGCCAAGCCGGATCGGGATATGCCTGTCCATGCTCATGCCCCCAGCCCCAGCATCCGGCGGTTGGCCGCGTCATCCGCGCCGCCATCCGCGAAGTCGTCGAAGGCCCGGTCGGTCACCCGGATGATGTGGTCGCGCACGAAGGCCGCCCCCTCGCGGGCGCCGTCCTCGGGGTGCTTGAGCGCGCATTCCCATTCGACCACCGCCCAGCCATCGAAGCCCATCGTGGCCAGCTTGGAGAAGATGCCCTTGAAGTCCACCTGCCCGTC
This sequence comes from Paracoccus liaowanqingii, assembly GCF_004683865.2. Classification (NCBI taxonomy): domain Bacteria; kingdom Pseudomonadati; phylum Pseudomonadota; class Alphaproteobacteria; order Rhodobacterales; family Paracoccaceae; genus Paracoccus; species Paracoccus liaowanqingii. The sequence goes on from NZ_CP038439.1 coordinate 2,531,800, forward strand.
GCCAAGGCTGCGGAAGCGCCCCGCCCGGTCCACCCAGGGCTGGTAGCCGCCATAGACGCCCTGCCGCCCCGTCGGGTTGAACTCGGCATCCTTCACATGGACCATGCCGATGCGTTCGGCATAGATGTCGAGGTTGGCCAGGTAATCCAGCTGCTGCAGCAGGTAATGCGACGGATCGTACAGCATCCTGGCGCGCGGATGCTGGTCCACGCGATCGAGGAACATCTCGAAGGTCACCCCGTCATGCAGGTCCTCTCCGGGATGGATCTCGAAGCAGATGTCGACGCCGCGGCTGTCGGCATGGTCCAGGATCGGCCGCCAGCGCGCCGCCAGAGCGTCGAAGGCCGCCTCGACCAGCCCCGCCGGGCGCTGCGGCCAGGGATAGAGGTAGGGCCAGGCCAGCGCGCCGGAAAAGGCCGCCATCCGGTCCAGACCCAGGTTCGCCGAGGCGTCGATGGTCTTTCGGACCTGATCCACCGCCCAGGCCTGCCGCGCCACCGCGTCGCCGCGCACGGACGCCGGCGCGAAGCCGTCGAAGGCCGCGTCGAAGGCCGGATGCACCGCCACCAGCTGGCCCTGCAGATGCGCCGACAGCTCGGTGATCTGGACGCCATGCGCCCGCGCCTGTCCCGACAGCTCGTCGCAATAGGTCCGCGAGGCCGCCGCCCGGTCCAGATCGATCAGCGACGCCGCCCCCGAGGGCACCTGCACGCCCAGATAGCCGCAGCCCGCCGCCCATGCGGTGATCGCGTCGAAGCTGTCGAACGGCGCGGCATCGCCGACGAACTGCGCCAGGAACAGGCCGGGGCCCTTGATGGTCTGCATGCATCCTCCCGAAGCCTCTCCCCGAAGCTCCTCCTTGGCCGATTCCAGCGTGTGTAATCGGTTTCATCGGACGAAACCACAGGATGAAACGGTTTACAACCGCCTTTTTTCCGCTAAGCGTGACCCTGCCCCCCGTCGCCCGAAGGTGCGTTTCCCGTGTCAGATCAATCCCGTCCGCCCCGCATCCTCGATGTCGCCAAGCTGGCGGGCGTGTCGGTCGCCACCGTCAGCCGCACCCTGTCCAACCCCGCCATCGTCTCGGAGGCCACCCGCAGGGCCGTCGAGGAGGCCATCGCGCAGACCGGATACACCCTGAACTTCACCGCCCGGAACCTGCGCCAGCAGCAGGTCGGCGGCGTGCTGGCGCTGGTCCCCAACCTCGCCAATCCGTTCTTCTCGCAGATCCTGTCGGGCATCTCCGAGGTGCTGCGCCGCCACCACCTCAGCCTTCTGGTCATGGACACCACCGCCGTGCCCGACCAGCCCGCGATGACCGTGCTGGCCCCCTATCTGAACCGCTCGCGCTCGGACGGGGTGATCGTGCTGGACGGGCGGCTGGACCCGGGCCTGTTCGACCGCCCCGGATGCCCGCCGCTGGTCCAGGCCTGCGAATGGATCGAGGGGTTGGCCGCGCCGCGCGTGCTGGCCGACAATGCCGGCGGCGGGCGCCTGGCCGCCGCCCACCTGACCGGCCTCGGCCATCGCCGCATCCTGCATCTGACCGGCCCCGGGGACAGCTCGCTCACCCATGCCCGCCGCCAGGGCTTCCTGCAGGGCCTGGCCCGGGCCGGCCTGCCCGAGCCCGGGCCCCACGACCGCCTCGGCGGCGACTTCACCGCCCGCTGCGGCCGCGACGCCGCCGCCCGCCTGCTGGCCCTGCCCGACCGCCCCACCGCCGTCTTCTGCGACAACGACGAGATGGCCATCGGCCTGATGACCGGCCTGATCACCGCGGGCCTGCGCGTGCCCCACGACATCTCGGTCATCGGCTTCGACAACATCGAGATGGCCGCCTTCTGCCTCCCCGCCCTCACCACCATCCGACAGCACCGCGCCCGCCTCGGACGAAAAGCCGCCGAAACCCTCATCCAAAGAATGGCAGGCGAGACACCCCAGAACACCCTCACCCTCGATGTCGAACTCCTGGAACGAGACAGCACAGGGATCGCAAGGTAGCGGGATCAGATCACCAGGCCCCCGACCTCGGCCATCTGCCGCTCGATCAGGGGCGGGATGTCGGCCACGCGCATCGTCTCGTCCGCGGCCCAGGCCCGGACCGCGTTGGACAGCGCGTGGGTGGCCAGTTCCGCCACCAGCATCGCCTCCTGCTGGCGGCCGGGGCCGAGCCGGGCCTCCAGCAGCCGCCCGATGGCCAGCGCGATATTGTCCATGGAATTACGAAAGATCGTCATCAGCTCGGGCGCGCTGTCCCAGATCTGCTCGATCATGCGCACGATCTGCCGGTCCAGCTGCTTCTGTTCCAGCATGGATCCCAGCAGCCGCGCCAGATCGCTGCGCAACGGCGCCGTCGAGGTGACGATCCAAGCCGCGCAGTCGCAATCCAGCGAGGGCGGCTCGCCCAGCACGGCGGCCTGCTTGTTGGGGTAGTAGTTGAAGAAGGTGCGCGGGCTGATCCCGGCCTCGACGGCGATGGAATCGGTGGTCACGGCCGGATAGCCCAGGGACAGGCTGAGGCGTAGCGCCGCCAGCTGGATATCCTTGGCGGTCTGCTGTCGGCGCCGATCACGGAGATTGATGGACATTTCGCGGGCACCCTCCTCGTGCAGTAAAAGCAAACATTGCACACTCCGCAAAATCATGCAATGAGCAGCCAACAACGGCGCCCGCGGGGCGATTGATCGGGATCCATCACCATGCACAAGACGATCTTTGCCACCGGCGCGGCCTTGGCCGGCGCGATGCTTGCAGCCCTTCCTGCGGCGGCCCAGGCTCCGGGCGGGATGCCGCCCAAGCAGGTGGGCGTGGTCGAGGTGGCGCGCCAGAACGTGCCCCGCGTGGTGACCCTGCCCGGACGGGCGGTGGCGGCCTCGGACACGGCGATCCGGCCCCGCGTGGGCGGCATCATCACCGAGATTCTCTACGAGCCCGGCCAGCTGATCGAGGCCGGCACGCCGATGTTCCGCATCGAGGAGAGGACCTATCAGGCCAACCTGGCGGGCGCCGAGGCGCAGGTCGCCTCGGCCCGCGCGCAGGTCACGCAGGCGCAATCCTCGTTCGACCGCACGCAGCAGCTGCTGGGATCGGGCACCACCCAGGCCCAGGTTGAGCAGGCGCAGGCCACGCTGGACCAGGCGCGGGCGGCCCAGCAATCGGCCGAGGCTGCCCTGATCCTGGCCGAGGCCGATCTGGAATGGACCACCGTGACCACGCCGATCTCGGGCTTTGCCAGCGTGGCCGAGGCTTCGGTGGGCGATCTGGTGACCGCCGGTCAGGCCGAGGCGATGGCCACGGTGACCCAGCTGGACCCGATCGAGGTGGACATGTACGAGCCCTCGTCGCGGTTTCTCAGCGTGCTGGACGACATCAACGACGGCAACCTGCGCCTGAACGACGAGCTGAACGCTGTCCTGACGCTGGAGAACGGCCGCGAATACCAGGCGGTGGGAGAGCTGGTGGCGCCGGGCGTGACGGTCTCGACCTCGACCGGGTCGATCGACACGCGGTTCCGCTTCGCCAATCCCGACAACCTGCTGCTGCCGGGCATGTTCCTGCGCGGGCAGGTCGAGCTGGGCGTGACCGAGGCGTTCCTCGTGTCGCAATCGGCGGCCAGCCGCGACAAGATCGGCAACCTGTCGGCTTGGGTCGTCGTGGACGGCGCGGTGCAGCAGCGCCAGCTGACCGAGGATGGCAGCTATCAGCAGCAATGGATCGTGACCGAGGGGCTGGAGGACGGCGACATGCTGGTCGTCGACGGGCTGACCGGCCTGGCCGAGGGGGCCGAGGTCGTCAGCGTCCCGGTGACCTTCGACGAGGCGGGCGTGGTGCGCGAGACCGCCGCCCCCGCGGACGCCCCGCCCGCGGATGCCGCATCTGCCGAGGCCCCCGCATCGGACGGCCCCGCATCGAACGGCCCCGCATCGAACGGTACAGCGACGGACGGCCCGGCGGCGGACGCGCCCCCCGCAGACATGCCGGCGGCTGACCCCGCCGCCGAGGCGCCCGCTGACGCGCCCGCGACGGAGTAACCCAGACCCATGGCCCGTTTCTTCATCCATCGACCCGTCTTTGCCTGGGTCATCGCGCTGATCACCATGCTGGTCGGCGCCCTCGGCCTCAACAGCCTTGCCATCGAGCAATATCCCCAGATCGCGCCGACCACGGTCAGCGTCAGCGCGACCTATAACGGTGCCTCGGCCGAGGTCGTGGAAAGCTCGGTCACCACGGTGATCGAGGACGCGATGACCGGCATCGACGGCCTGATCTACATGACCTCGAACTCGACCCCGGGATCAGCCTCGGTCTCGCTGACCTTCGACGACACCGTGGACGCCGACATCGCGCAGGTGCAGGTGCAGAACAAGCTGCAGCTGGTCAATTCGCAGCTGCCCGACGTGGTGCAGCAGCAGGGCGTGCAGGTCGCGCGCTCGACCTCGTCGATCCTGCTGGTGGGGGCGCTGACCTCGCCCGACGGCAGCTATTCCACGGTCGAGCTGGGCGACCTGATCGCGCAGCTGATCGAGGATCCGGTCAAGCGGACCCCGGGCGTGGGCTCGATCAACACCTTCGGGTCGGGCTATGCGATGCGGATCTGGATGGATCCGATGAAGATGGTCCAGTATCAGGTCACCCCCGCCGACGTGACGGCGGCGGTCGCGGCGCAGAACACCAATGTCACCGTGGGCAACCTGGGCGCGCAACCTGCGGCCGAAGGCCAGCGGCTGACGGTGTCCGTGTCGGCGCAGTCGCAGCTGTCGACGGTGGACGAGTTCGAAAGCATCCTGCTGCGCGTCGATCCAGACGGCTCGACCGTGTTTCTGGGCGACGTGGCGCGGATCGAGATCGGCCAGGAAAGCTATGGCGGCGAATCGCGCCACAACGGCAATCCGGCGGCGGGCTTTGCCGTCAACCTGGCCACGGGCGCCAATGCGGTCGACACGGCCGAGGCGGTGCGCGAGACGATCGACGCGGTGGCGGGCGCCCTGCCCGCCGGCGTCGAGATCGTCTATCCCTACGACACCTCGCCCTTCGTCGAGGAATCGATCAGCCAAGTCTATCACACCCTAGCCGAGGCCGTGGTGCTGGTCTTCCTGGTGATCCTGGTCTTCCTGCAGAGCTGGCGGGCGACGATCATCCCGGTCGTGGCGATCCCCGTCGTGCTGCTTGGCACCTTCGCGGTGCTGGCGGCGGCGGGCTACACGATCAACACGCTGACCATGTTCGCGCTGGTGCTGGCCATCGGCCTGCTGGTCGACGACGCCATCGTCGTGGTGGAAAATGTCGAGCGGGTGATGGAGGAAGAGGGCTTGGGTCCGGTTGAGGCCACCGAGAAGAGCATGGACGAGATCACCGGCGCGCTGGTCGGCATCGTGCTGGTCCTGTCGGCGGTGTTCCTGCCCATGGCCTTCATGACCGGGGCCACCGGGGTGATCTATCGACAGTTCTCGATCACCATCATCACCGCGATGGTGTTGTCCCTGGGCGTGGCCGTCATCCTGACGCCCGCCATGTGCGCCAGCCTTCTCAAGCCGCGCAAGCACGGCCAGGGGGGCATCGCGCCCGCGCGCTGGTTCAACCGCAACCTGGACCGGGTGAACGACGGCTATGTCGGCGCCGTCACCCGCATGGTCAAGCGGCCCCTGCGCATGCTGCTGGTCCTGGTCGTCATCGGTTTCGGCGTGATGACGCTGTTCGACCGCCTGCCGGGATCCTTCCTGCCCGACGAGGATCAGGGCGTGGCGCTGGTCATCATCCAAGGGCCCGACGGATCCACCACCCAGCAGACGCAGGCGATGGTCGAGAAGGTCGAGGATTACCTGCTGACGCAGGAATCCGACACGGTCGAATCGGTCTTTGCCGCGCTTGGCTTCAGCTTCGGCGGCACCGGCCAGAACAACGCGATGGTCTTCGTGAAACTGCGCGACTACGACGCCCGCGAGGGCTTCGACATCGCCTCGCTGGTGGGCCGGGCCAACGGATACTTCTTCACCACCAACCGGCAGGGCAACATCTTCGTGCTGCAGCCGCCGGCCATCCAAGGCCTGGGCACCTCGTCGGGCTTCACCATGTACATGGTCGACCAGTCGGGCCAGGGCCAGGACGCGCTGATCGCCGCCGCCGACGACCTGGTCGCCGGGGCGCAGGCCGACGGCCGCGTAACCAACCTGCGCGGCAACGAGGCCGCGACCCAGACCGCGCTGCGCCTGGACATCGACCAGCAGAAGGCCGCGGCCTTCGGCCTGTCGATCCAGGAGGTCAACGCCATGCTGTCGGTCATCTTCGCGGGGCGGGACGTCAACGACTTCTCGCTTGGCACCGACCTGCGCCCGGTGATCGTGCAGGGCGAGGCCGAGGCCCGCAGCCAGCCGCAGGACATCGACCGCTGGTATGCGCGCAACGACCAGGGCGAGATGGTGTCGTTCGGGGCCTTCTCGGACCAGAGCTGGCAGCAGGAACCGCAGGCGCTGGCGCGCTTCGGCGGCACCCGCGCGCTGGAACTGAGCGGCGCCGCCGTGCAGGGCCTGTCCTCGGGCGCCGCGATGGACGCCATGCAGGAGATGGTGGGCGAGCTGGAGGGCGGATACGGCACCGCCTGGACGGGCCTGTCCTATCAGGAACGCCTTTCGGGCAATCAGGCGCCGCTGCTCTTCGCGCTGTCCGCGCTGGTCGTGTTCCTGTCGCTGGCCGCGCTTTACGAAAGCTGGGCCGTGCCGCTGGCGGTCATGCTGACCGTGCCGGTGGGGATCCTGGGGGCCCTGGCCGCCGCCTTGTGGTTCGGGCAGTCGAACGACGTCTACTTCAAGGTGGGCCTGCTGACGACGATCGGGCTGGCGGCCCGCAACGCCATCCTGATCGTCGAGTTCGCCCAGGCCCAGGTGCACGAGGGGAAATCGGTGGCCGAGGCCGCGCTGATCGCCTCTCGCCAGCGCCTGCGGCCGATCCTGATGACCACCTTCGCCTTCATGCTGGGGGTGCTGCCGCTGGCCATCGCCTCGGGCGCGGGGGCCGGGGCGCAGAACTCGATCGGGATCGGGGTTCTGGGGGGCATGGCCTCGTCCGCGGTGATCGGGATCTTCCTGGTGCCCGTCTTCTATGTTGCCGTGCTGAAGCTGCGGCAGATGCTGAGCCGAAAGGAAAAGACCTCGTGACATTCTCTCATTCGGCGCGGGCCGCGCTGTCGCTGACGGCGCTGCTGATGATCTCGGCCTGCGCGGCGGTGGGGCCGGATCCGTCCGACCTTCCCGAGACTCGCGTCCAGGCGGCCTATGACGAGGGCGGGGCCGCGCCCCTGGGCCAGCTGGGCGCCAATGCCTTCTGGTCGGGCTATCAGGACCGCACCCTGTCGCGGCTGATCGCGGACGGGCTGGACACCAGCCTGGACATCATCACCGCCAACGAGCGCATCCGCGCCGCCGCCGCCGACCTGCAGGCGACCCAGCCCCTGTCGGCGCAGGTCGCGGGCGATCCGGCCTCGGCCAGCCGCGTGCGGTCGGGCGGCGACGGGCTGGCCACCGGCTATTCCAGCAGCGCCACCCTGTCGGCGGGCTTCGTCTTCGACCTGTTCGGCGGCGCCCGCCGCGCGCGCGAGGGGGCCGCGGCCGCCTATGCCTCGGCCGAGGCGCAGGTGCAGGTCACCCGGCTGGCCTGGCTGGCCGAGGTCATCGGCGCCTATTCCGAGGCGCGCTACAACCAGCAGGCGCTGGCCCTGACGCGCGAGACGATCCGCACCCGCGAGGGCACGCTGGAGGTCACGCGCAACATGCTGTCCCTGGGCCTGGCGACCGATTACGACATCGCCCAGACCGAGGCGCTGCTGCAGACCGCCCGCGCCGACCTGCCCGCCTTCGAGGCGCAGTTCTCGGCCCAGGTCTATCGCCTGTCCACGCTGCTGAACCGGCAGGCCGGGCCGCTGATGACCACCATGCAGGGCGGATCGGGGGCGCTGCGCATCCCGCCCGGCCCCGGCACCGGCGTGCCTGCCGACCTGCTGCGCAACCGCCCCGACGTGCGCGCCGCCCAGCAAGACCTGGCGCAGGCGCTGGCGGCGGTGGGCGTGGCCACGGCGGACATGCTGCCCTCGCTGTCGCTGACCGGCACGGTCAGTGATTCGGGCGGGGCGACGGGATGGGGCTTCGGCCCGCGCCTGTCCCTGCCGGTGGCGGGCCAGGGCGTGCTGGCCGCGACCCGCACCCGCCGTCTGTCCGAGGCACGCTCTGCCGATCTGGCTTGGCGCGCCTCGGTCGCGGCGGCGGTCGAGGACGTGCAGACCAGCCAGTCGAACCTGCGGCGCCTGCGCCAGCGCGTCGCGGCGCTGGACGAGGCCGCGGCCTCCTATGACCGGGCCTATGATCTGGCGCGCACCAACTTCGAGGCCGGCGCTCTGCCGCTGGTCGACCTGCTGGACGCCGACCGCCAGCGCGCGGCAGCCCGGCTGCAGGCCGCCTCGGCCCGCAACGACGCCGCCCGCGAATGGGCCGCGCTGCAGATCGCGACAGGTGCAGGTGCCGCCGTGGCAAGCATCGCCGAGTGATCCCGACGCGGCGGCAGCAACCTGTCGCCGCGACCGGCCCCGGGGGGCGTCGCGATGTGCAGGCGATTCTGTTCTTGAGGGGGGGGGGATCCATGAAGCTCATGGACAGCCTGCCTTGGTGCGGCCGAGAAGACTCGAACTTCCACTCCGGTTAAGGAACAGCGACCTCAACGCTGCGCGTCTACCAATTCCGCCACGGCCGCATCCGGGCAGTGCGCGCCTGATAGCCGAGCGGCGCGGTGTTGGAAAGGGGTATTTGCGGATGGCCGTCGTCGAGGGGCGCGCTGCCCCCGGCTTGCGCCACCCCCCGGGATATTTCCGGACCCGAGCAATCCCCGAGGGCGCCCCATTGACGGCGGCGGCCGGGCGCGCCACATCGGCCCCATGGTGGAATGGATCATCAGCAAGGGCCTGACCGGCCATGACGAGGCCGTGGCGGTCATGGAGGCGCGGGTGGCCGCGATCCTGGCGGGCACGGCGAACGAGGCCGTCTGGCTGGTCGAGCATCCGCCGATCTATACCGCCGGGACCAGCGCCAAGGGCTCGGACCTGCTGGAGGCGCGCTTTCCCGTCCATGCGACCGGGCGCGGCGGACAGTACACCTATCACGGGCCGGGGCAGCGAATCGCCTATGTCATGCTGGACCTGAACCGGCGCGGGCGCGACGTGCGGGCCTTCGTCGCGCAGCTGGAGGCTTGGGTGATCGACACGCTGGCCGAGTTCGGCGTCTCGGGCCAGGTCCGGGCAGGGCGCGTCGGGGTCTGGGTGCCGCGGCCCGACAAGCCCCCCCTGCCCGACGGATCCCAGCACGAGGACAAGATCGCCGCGATCGGGGTCAAGCTGCGGCGGTGGGTCAGCTTCCACGGGCTGTCGATCAATGTCGATCCGGACCTGCGCCATTACGACGGCATCGTGCCCTGCGGGATCAGCGGGCACGGGGTGACCTCGCTGGTCGATCTGGGGCTGCCGGTCGGGATGGCCGATCTGGATGTCGCCCTGCGCCAAGCCTTTTCCCGCAATTTTACCTGATTTCCGCATCACGTCTTCGGATGCGACCTTTCGATGGCTGGCCTTTCCCGCCGTCTTGCCCTTAGCTTGACCTTTGGGAGACCAAGGCCCCGAGGGGCGGAGCGAGGAACTACAGCATGAGATCAGCCATTGTCGGCGCCCTTCTGGGCGCGACCCTAGCCATTCCCGCAACGGCGCAGGAGATGGGCGACGTTGCCGCGGGCGAGGGCGAATTCCGCAAGTGCCGGGCCTGCCACATGATCCAGGACAGCGAGGGCACCGATATCGTGCGGGGCGGGGCGACCGGCCCGAACCTGTGGAACATCGTCGGATCGGGCATCGCCGCCGAAGAAGGCTATCGCTATGGCGACGGCCTGATCGCCTCGGCCGAGGCCAATCCGGACATGGTCTGGACCCCCGAGGAGCTGGTCGCCTACGTCACCGACCCCACGGCCTGGGTAAAGGAGAAGTCGGGCGACGATTCGGCGCGCAGCAAGATGACCTTCAAGCTGAACCGCAACCAGGAGGATCTGGTGGCCTATCTGGTCAGCGTCTCGCCGGATGCCCCGGCCGAGTGATACCATCCCGGGTCGGGTGCGGCGCGCTGCCGCACCCCTCTGCCTTGCGCCCCCGCCGGCAGGCATGCCTGCGGGGGCGTTCTTTGATCGAGGCCACTGTGACGCATTGCCCGGTCAGTCCGGGTGGTCTAAAGAATGCGTGATTATGCCGGTCTGCCTGACCGGGTCGACGACATCTTGAGGGAGTTCGGGTATGGCAGACGCAGCCGCACACGGCCATGACGACCACCATGACACCCGCGGGTTCTTCACCCGCTGGTTCATGTCCACCAATCACAAAGACATTGGTATCCTTTACCTGTTCACATCGGGTCTGGCCGGCCTGATCGCCGTCAGCTTCACCGTCTACATGCGGATGGAGCTGCACGAGCCAGGTGTTCAGTACATGTGTCTGGAAGGCGCGCGATTCTTCGCGGATGCCAGCCAGGCCTGCACGCCCAACGGCCATCTGTGGAACGTCCTGGTCACCTATCACGGCGTCCTGATGATGTTCTTCGTCGTGATCCCGGCGCTGTTCGGCGGTTTCGGCAACTACTTCATGCCGCTGCAGATCGGCGCGCCGGACATGAGCTTCCCGCGCATGAACAACCTCAGCTACTGGCTGTACGTGACCGGCCTGCTGCTGGGCGTCGCCTCGCTGCTGTCGCCGGGCGGCAACCAGCAGCTGGGCTCGGGCGTGGGCTGGGTGCTGTACCCGCCGCTGTCCACCAACGAGGGCGGCTACTCGATGGACCTGGCGATCTTCGCCGTCCACGTCTCGGGTGCCTCGTCCATCGTCGGCGCGATCAACATCATCACCACCTTCCTGAACATGCGTGCCCCCGGCATGACCCTGTTCAAGGTGCCGCTGTTCGCTTGGTCGGTCTTCATCACCGCCTGGCTGATCCTGCTGGCCCTGCCCGTCCTGGCCGGCGCCATCACCATGCTGCTGATGGACCGCAACTTCGGGACGAACTTCTTCAACCCGGCCGGTGGCGGCGACCCGGTGCTGTACCAGCACATCCTGTGGTTCTTCGGACACCCGGAAGTCTACATCATCATCCTGCCCGGCTTCGGCATCATCAGCCACGTCATCGCGACCTTCTCGAAGAAGCCGGTCTTCGGCTATCTACCGATGGTCCTGGCCATGGCCGCGATCGGCATCCTGGGCTTCGTCGTGTGGGCGCACCACATGTACACCGTCGGCATGTCGCTGACCCAGCAGAGCTACTTCATGCTGGCCACCATGACGATCGCCGTGCCCACGGGCATCAAGGTCTTCTCGTGGATCGCGACGATGTGGGGCGGCTCGGTCGAGTTCAAGACGCCCATGCTCTGGGCCTTCGGCTTCCTGTTCCTGTTCACCGTGGGCGGGGTCACCGGGGTCGTGCTGAGCCAGGCGCCGCTGGACCGCGTGTATCACGACACCTACTACGTCGTGGCGCACTTCCACTACGTGATGTCGCTCGGTGCGGTCTTCACCCTCTTCGCCGGGGTCTATTACTGGATCGGCAAGATGTCGGGTCGCCAGTATCCGGAATGGGCGGGCAAGCTGCACTTCTGGATGATGTTCATCGGCTCGAACCTGACCTTCTTCCCGCAGCACTTCCTGGGTCGCCAGGGCATGCCGCGCCGCTACATCGACTATCCGGTCGAGTTCGCGTTCTGGAACGCCGTCAGCTCGTGGGGCGCCTACCTGTCCTTCGCCTCCTTCCTGCTGTTCATCGGCATCGTGTTCTACACGCTGCTGGCCGGCAAGCGCGTCACCCAGAACAACTACTGGAACGAGTACGCCGACACGCTGGAATGGACCCTGCCCTCGCCCCCGCCCGAGCACACGTTCGAGCAGCTGCCCAAGCGCGAGGACTGGGACCACAGCCGCGCCAACCACTGAGATCGTCCGACGATGCCATATCAATGGACAGAAACGGCCCCGGACACGTCCGGGGCCTTTTTGCAAACCCTGACCCTCTGGCCGCACCGGTCCCTGCCCAAGCGCGGCTTCGTCTGGTTCATCGCGGTGACGGCGGCGTTCCTGTCGCTGCCGATCCTGGCGGTGCTGGGGACGGGTGTGCTGTGGGGGCTTCTGCCCTTCATGGTGCTGGCGGTGGGGGGCGTGTGGTTCGCCATCCAGCACAGCTATCGCAGCGGACAGACGCGCGAGGAGCTGGTCATGGACCGCAGCCGCCTGCAGATCCGCCGCAACGATCCGGGCCGCCCCGAGCGGATCTGGCAGACCAACAGCTACTGGGTGCGTCCGGTCCTGCGCAAGGGACCGGTCGAGGCCTACCTGACCCTGTCGGACGGCCAGCGAGAGATCGAGCTGGGCGCCTTCCTGACGCCCGACGAACGCCGCAGCCTGTGCGACGAGCTGCTGCGTCGCCTGTCGCATCTGCGCTGATCGGGAACAGGGCGCCGCGAACCGGCTATGCGCCCCGCGTCACGTCCCGTCGACGCGATCGGGCAGGTCGTCGAGGTCGGTCGCGGCGATGTCCTGAAGTTCGTCCTCGGACATGCTGTCATGCATGTCCTTCGATGCGCCCTTGAGGTCGCCGACCTTCGTCTCGCCACGCTTGGCGGAGAGGGCGGCGCCGGCGGCGCGCTGCTGGGCCTTGGATCTGGCGGGCATGGGGTCACCTCCTGCCCGCCGAACGTGTCATCCGGCCGAAAGGTTCAGGCCAGCAGGCGGTCCTTGACCGCCGGGCCCGCGGCGCCGAAATCCATCTGCCCGGCATGGCGTTCCTTCAGCGCGGCCATGACGCGGCCCATGTCGCGGATGCCCTCGGCCCCCAGGTCGGCGATGGCCTTGTCGATGGCGGCCACGGTTTCCTCGGCGCTCATCTGGCGGGGCAGGTATTCCTGGATCACCAGGATTTCCTCTTCCTCCTTGGCGGCCAGTTCCAGCCGCCCGCCCTCTTCATAGGCGCGGGCCGATTCCTGGCGCTGCTTGACCATGCGGGACAGGATCGCGATCAGGTCGGCCTCGGTCAGGGTGCCGTCCCCGTCGCTGCCGCGCGCCGCGATCTCGCGGTCCTTGACGGCCGCCCCGATCAGGCGCAGCGTGGACAGACGAGAGCTGTTCCTGGCCTTCATCGCCTCCTTGGTCGCGGCTTGCAGCTTGGCTCGCAATTCCATGATCGTCTCCGGATCCAGGGCGCGGAATGCGCCCGGAAAGACTGGCATCTAGCCCTGCCCGCGCCCGGGTTCAAGCGGCAGGCCCCCGCCGGGGCGGGTTGACCTTGCGGCGGCGCCCCACTATCCACCGCCTGATTTCACACCAGAGGTGCCGACATGGCTGCAAAACCGACCGCCTGCCTGGCGCTTGCCGATGGCACCGTCTTCTATGGTCAGGGCTTCGGCGCCCCGGGCGAGGTGGTGGCCGAACTGGTCTTCAACACCGCCATGACCGGCTATCAGGAGATCATGTCCGATCCCTCCTATGCCAGCCAGGTCGTGACCTTCACCTTTCCCCATATCGGCAATACCGGCGTCACCCCCGAGGATGACGAGGCCCCCGACCCGGTCGCCAGCGGCATCATCGTGCGGTGGGACCCGACCGAGCCGTCGAACTGGCGCGCCACCTCTGACCTGACCGGCTGGATGGCCCGGCGCGGGCGCGTGGGCATGGGCGGCGTCGACACCCGCCGCCTGACCCGCGCGATCCGCCAGCAGGGCGCCCCCCATGTCATGCTGGCCCATGATCCCGACGGCAATTTCGACATCGCGGCCATGGTCGCCCGCGCCCGCGACTGGAAGGGCCTGGTCGGGCTGGATCTGGCCAAGGATGTCAGCTGCGCGCAAAGCTATCGGTGGGACGAGGGCGCGTGGCAGTGGGGCGCGGGCTTCGGCACCTCGCCCGAGGACAGGCCCTTCAAGGTCGTCGCGCTGGATTACGGCGCCAAGCGCAACATCCTGCGGTCCTTGGTGGCGCATGGGGCCGAGGTGACCGTCCTGCCCGCCACCGCCACCGCCGAGGAGGTGCTGGCCCACGAGCCCGAGGGCGTGTTCCTGTCGAACGGCCCCGGCGATCCGGCTGCGACCGGCGCCTATGCCGTGCCGATGATCCAGAGGCTGCTGGACCGCGACATGCCGATCTTCGGCATCTGCCTGGGCCATCAGATGCTGGCGCTGGCGCTTGGCGCCACGACCGTCAAGATGGGCCACGGCCATCACGGCGCAAACCACCCCGTCCGCGATGTCGAGACCGGCAAGGTCGAGATCACCTCGATGAACCACGGCTTCGCGGTCGATTCGCAAAGCCTGCCCACGGGCGTGGTCGAGACCCATGTCAGCCTGTTCGACGGCAGCAATTGCGGCATCCGCATGGCCGACCGCCCGGTCTTCTCGGTGCAGTACCACCCCGAGGCCGCGCCGGGGCCGCAGGACAGCCTGTACCTGTTCAAGCGCTTTGCCGATTCGATGCGCGCGCGTCGCGGCTGAACCGCTCCCGGGCGACGGATCTAAGCAGGGGCGGTCGGCCCCTGCCGCGCCGCGCTCCGGCTTAACCGGCTGTTAAGCATCGCCATGCCAGATGAGGTCGATCCAACGGGGAATCGATCATGGCCCAGCTTGCCTATCTGCCGCGTCCCGCCAACCTGCCCGACCGGGCCGATCCTGCGGCGGGGCGACAGGGCGCCGTCGTGCTGCGCGGCCCCGCCCCCGGCACCCGCGATCCGCGCCCCCTGGGGCAGATCCTGCTGGAAGACGGGGCCATCACCCCGAACGATCTGCTGAAGGCCACCGTCGTCACGCAGCGCCACGGTTTGCGGCTTGGGCAGGTGCTGCTGGCGCAGGGGGCGGTCGCGCCGGACGCACTGACCCGCGCCCTGTCCCGGCAATGGCGCACCAGCTGCATCGACCCGACCGAAAGCCGCGCCGATCCGCGCCTGATCGACGTGGCGGGCGCGGGCTTTTGCCTGACGCACGGCCTGCTGCCGTGGCGGCGGATCGGCGGCGTCACCTGGATCGCCACCGCCCGCCCCGACGAATTCGCCGCCTGCCTGCCGCTGCTGCCGCCCGAGTTCGGCCATGTCCGGATGCTGCTGTGCAACGAGGATCAGGCGCAGGCCGCGGTCCTGACCTCGCGCGGCACCCGCCTGATCCGCGAGGCCGAGACGCGGGTGCCTGCCATGGAAAGCTGCCGCACGCAGAACCATGCCCGCACCGGACGGCTGGCTGCGGGGCTGCTGGCGCTGGCGCTTGTGGGCGTGGTCGCGGCGCCCGCGGTCCTGGTGGCGCTGCTGGCCGGATGGGCGGTCCTGACCCTGCTGACGCAGAGCGGGCTCAAGCTGCTGTCCTTCCTGGCCGCACGGCGTGTCCGGATCGAGGTCGAGGGGATCGCCCGGGCGCAGGTCGAGGCCGGGCAGCCGCCCGTGCCGGATGCCGCGCTGCCCGTGATCTCGGTCATGGTGCCGCTGTTCGAGGAAAGCGACGTGACGGGCAAGCTGGTCGCCCGGCTGGCGCGGCTGGCCTATCCGCGCGAGCTGACCGACATCCTGCTGGTCATCGAGGCCAGCGATCAGGTGACCGAGAAGGCGCTGGAGGGGGCCCGCCTGCCCGCCTGGATCCGGGTCATCCGGGTGCCCGACGGCCCGATCAAGACCAAGCCGCGGGCGTTGAACTATGCGCTGAACTTCTGCCGGGGCCAGATCGTGGGCATCTGGGACGCCGAGGACCGCCCCGATGCCGACCAGCTGCACAAGGTCGCCCACCGCTTCCGCACCGCCCCGCCCGAGGTGGCCTGCCTGCAGGGCGCGCTGGACTTCTACAACCCCCGCACCAACTGGCTGGCCCGCTGCTTCACGGTCGAATATGCCAGCTGGTTCCGGGTGCTGCTGCCCGGTGTCGCGCGGCTTGGGCTGGTCGTGCCCCTGGGCGGCACCACGCTGTTCTTCCGCCGACCCCTGCTGGAACAGGTCGGGGCCTGGGACGCGTGGAACGTCACCGAGGATGCCGATCTGGGCGTCCGCCTGGCCCGGCGCGGCTATCGGACCGAGATCATCGACACCACCACCGACGAAGAGGCCAACTGCCGGGGCCTGCCCTGGGTCAAGCAGCGGTCGCGCTGGCTCAAGGGTTACGCGATGACCTGGGGGGTCCACATGCGCGATCCGGCGGCGCTCTATCGCGACCTGGGGGCGCGGCGCTTCTGGGGCTTCCAAGTACAGTTCCTCGGCGCACTGTCGCAATACCTGATGGCCCCGGTGCTGTGGAGCTTCTGGCTTCTGGCCTTCGGCCTGCCCCACCCGCTGCGCGCGCCCTTGGAAAGCAGCCTGGGGGACTGGGCGGTGATGGGGCTTTTCTGCCTGTTCATCGGCTCCGAGGCGCTGGCCATCTTCGTGGGCATGCGCGCGGTCCGGGGCAGCAAGCACCGCCATCTGCTGCCTTGGGTGCCGACGCTGCATTTCTACCACCCGCTTGGCTGCCTTGCCGGCTGGAAGGCCATCTACGAGGTGGTGACCAAGCCCTTCTACTGGGACAAGACCGCCCACGGGCTTTTCGTCGAGGCCGCCGATCAGCCCTCACCCCCGGCCTCGTCTCGCTGCCCGTCCTGGGCCAGATCGGCGGACGCTCGCTGTCCGAGGTCGCAGCCGAACTGCAGGAGACCGCCCAGCACGCCAGCGATGCGGACGAGATGTCGCACGGCGCGGGGTTTTCCAAAGGACAGGGATCTGGCGACGGACCTGCACCGCGGGATGCGGCACCGGTGGATGGTGCCGCCAATGATCGGGAGGAGGCTGCGGAACACCGCCAGAGCGGCGACCGGCACCAGTCCATGGCGCAGCGGTGAGCGTGATGATTCGCGCAGGGTTGTCTTTGCGCCCGCTTTACGAGGGGAGGGGGCAGTTCAAGATAAGCCGTGAAGGAACACCGACGTTCGACAAACTCGCGTGCCGGCGCAGGCTTTCAGCATCTGGCTTCGGGCATCTGGCCTCGGGCTTCGGGCTTCGGGCTTCGGGCTTCGGGCTTCGGGCTTCGGGCTTCGGGCTTCGGGCTTCGGAGGAACCACCTGAAGACAGGCAGCGCCAAGAGCGCCTCGGAGCCCGATCTCTGCGGTTGCCCCTCAAGCAGGGACCTTGCCTCGACGCATCTGCCCGCCTTACCTGCGCCCTGATCACGGATCGGGCGGAGGCAGGTGGTCCTCGATCAGCTGGCGGGCAGTATCGACCTGCCGGGCCAAGGCCGCGCGCAGGGCCTCGGGGCTGGCGGCATCGACCTCGCGCAGCAGGAACGCCTGGCCGCCGCGTCCGATCTCGTCCATGTCCAGCGGGCGGTCCGTCAGCAGGCGCACCGCCGCATGCAGGCCCCAGAGCGCCCGCCAGGCCGAGGACAGGCCGTCGGCCACCTGCGGGCTCAGCAGCCCGGCCCGGCGGCCCGCGCGCAACTGCGCCAGCGTGCCATGGGCGGGATCCCCGGCCCGAAGCGCGCAGCTTTGCGCCAGAAGGTCGATGTCCTGCAGCCGCCCCGGCCCCTGCCGCGCGTCATGGGCGCCATGGGCGGGCTTGGCCGCGAACAGGCGGGCGCGCATCTGCGCCAGGTCGGGCAGGACGCGGGCGTCGCCCCCGCGCCGGGTCAGGATCCGGCGGCGCAGCGCCTCGATCTGCTGGGCCAGGGCGGGGGCATCCGCGCCGATCCGGGCGACGGCGCGGGCGCGGGTCAGGGCCAGATGCTCCCATGTCCAGGCCTCGTCCATCTGATATGCCTCGAAGCTTTCGATCGCGGTGGCGACCGGCCCCTGCCGGCCCGAGGGGCGCAGGCGCATGTCGACCTCGTAGAGCCGCCCCTGCGCCGTGGGGGCGGACAGGGCGGTGACCATCGCCTGCGTCAGCCGCGCGTAATAGGGCCGCGTGGCCAGCGGGCGCGGTCCATCCGAGGACTCGACCCCGTCCGCGTCATAGATGACGATCAGGTCCAGGTCGGACCCGGCATTCAGCACCCGCGCGCCAAGCGAGCCCATGCCCAGCACCACCGCGCCCCGCCCCGGCGGCGGGCCGTGGCGGCGGGCGAAGTCGGCGGCGGTCACCGGGAACAGCGCAGCGATGCAGGCGCCCGCCAGATCGGCATATTGCGCGGCGGCCTCCTCGGCGCCGATCAGGCCGCGCAGGTGATGCACGCCGCTGCGGAACTGCCATTCATGCGCCCATCGCCGCGCGGCATCCAAGGCCCGCTCGTAGCCGCCGCCGGGCTGGGTCAGGGCGCGCTGCAGGGCGCGGTCCAGTTCGGCCTGCAACCCCGCCTCGCCGGGCCAGGGGGCGAAGAAGCTGCCCGCCAGCACCGCCTCCAGCACCGACGGGTGGCGCGCCAGATAGGCGGCCAGCGCAGGCGCCGTGCCGCAGATGTCGACCAGCAGGTCGATCAGCTGGGGATTGGCCTCGAACAGCGAGAAGAGCTGCACCCCGGCGGGCAGGCCCGACAGGAAGCTGTCGAAGCGCGCCAGCGCCTCGGCCGGATGGCCCGCGCGTGCCATGCGCGACAGCAGCGGCGCCTCGATCCGGCGGAAGATCTGCCGGGCGCGGTCGGACCGCAGCGCGGGATAGTCCTGCCAGCGGTCGATGATCGCCTGCGCGGCGTCCGACAGGGGGGGCCGGTCCTCGGTCGGCTCGGAAGGGGCGAAGAACCGTTCGGTCAGGCCATGCACCCGCTCCAGCCGGGTCTTGAGAGCGGTGGCCCAGGCCTGCGGATCGGCCTCGCCCATCAGGGCGGCGATGATGCGCAGGCCGGGGCCGTCCTTGGGCAGGACGTGGGTCTGGGCGTCGTTCACCATCTGGATGCGGTGCTCGATGTCGCGGTGGCGGCGGTAGTGGTCGGTCAGTTCCGCCGCCACATCGGCGGGGATCCAGCCCTTGGCGGCCAGCGCGGCCAGCCCGCCGACCGTGTCGCGGGCGCGCAGGTCCGGGTCGCGCCCGCCGGCGATCAGCTGGCGGGTCTGGGTGAAAAACTCAATCTCGCGGATGCCGCCGCGGCCCAGCTTCATGTCATGGCCCGCGACCTCCAGCCGCCCGCCCAGTCCCTTGTGGTCGCGGATGCGCAGCCGCATGTCATGGGCGTCCTGGATCGCCGCGAAGTCCAGATGCTTGCGCCAGATGAAGGGACGCAACTCGCGCAGGAACCGCTCGCCCGCCGCGATGTCGCCCGCCGCCGCGCGGGCCTTGATGAAGGCCGCGCGTTCCCAAGTCCGCCCCTCGGCCTCGTAATAGGCCAGCGCCGCGGCGGCCGAGATGCAGACCGGCGTCACCGAGGCATCGGGCCGAAGCCGCAGGTCGGTGCGGAAGACATAGCCGTGCTCGGTCACGTCCGACAGGGTGCCGGCCATCTTGCGGGTCGCACGGATCAGGGCTGCACGAGCCTCGGCCTGATCGGCCTCGGGATAGGCGGTCTCGTCGAAGAGCACGATCAGGTCGATGTCCGAGCTGTAGTTCAGTTCTCGCGCCCCGCCCTTGCCCATGGCCAGCGCGAAGATGCCGCCCGCATCGGCCCCGGTGGCGGGCAGCTTGCCGCGCGCGACCTCGGCCCGGACATGGGCACGCAGGGCCAGGTCGACGGCGCGGTCAGCCAGGTCGGACAGGGCGGCGGTCACCTGCTCCAGCGGCCAGACGCCGCCCAGATCGGCCAGCGCGGCCTGCAGCGCCACGCGGCGCTTGGCCCGGCGCAGGCCGACCGACAGGGCGGCCGCGTCCAGATCGTCGAAGCCCGCCGTCTCGCGCGCCACCACGTCGTCATGATCCAGCGCGCCGGGCAGCCAGGCGGCCTCGCGCCGGATCAGGTCGGCCAGATAGGGGCTGGAGCCCGCGACGCCCGCGACCAGATCGCGCAGCCTCTGGGGCAGGTCGGGACAGAGCGCCGCGGCATCGGCCCCGCGGGCGGGGTCGACGGGCAGCGGCCGGCGGGTGATGCGGTCGGAAAAGCTCATGCCCGCCACCTTAGGCGCCGCCGCCCCGCCGTCAACGCCAAGCCGGGTGGGTGGGTGCGCGTACGCTTTCGGCGCTTGGCCTGTCCGGCAAAGGTTGCTAGGCTCTGGCCGACACACGCCCTGCGAAACGGACCTCGCAACCCCCGCATGACCCGCCGTAACCTGACCAGAAGCCGCAAGGGGCGCGCCTGATGCGCCATACGTTGCCCCATGCGCCGCAGTTCTACGTCACGGCGCCCCAGCCCTGCCCCTATCTGCACGGTCGCGCGGAACGCAAGCTGTTCACCGCGCTGCAGGGCGACAATGCGGGCGATCTGAACAACGCCCTGTCGCGGCAGGGGTTTCGCCGGTCGCAGAACGTCCTCTATCGGCCCAGCTGCGAAAGCTGCGTGGCCTGCATGTCGGCGCGCATCCGGGTCGCGGATTTCCAGCCCTCGCGCACGCAGCGCCGCATCCGCGCGCGCAACGCGCCCCTGCGGCGGCTGGCCACCAGTGCCTGGGCGACCGAGGAGCAGTTCGAGCTGTTCCGCCGCTATCTGGACAGCCGTCATGCGGATGGCGGCATGGCCGACATGGACATCTTCGAATTCGCCGCGATGATCGAGGAGACCCCGGTCAAGACGCGTGTCATCGAATACCGCTGCAGCGACGACGCCATGCCCGACCTGGCCAAGGGCGACGACCATCTGGCGGGGGTCTGCCTGACCGACGTGCTGGATGACGGGCTGAGCCTGGTCTACAGCTTCTACGACCCGCTGCTGCGCCCGGCCAGCATCGGCACCTACATCATCCTGGACCATATCGAGATCGCGCGGGCGGCGAACCTGCCCTACGTCTATCTGGGCTATTGGGTGCCGGGCAGCCGCAAGATGGACTACAAGGCCCGCTTCGGCGCGCTGGAGATCTACAAGGGCGGGGTCTGGCAGGATATCGGCAGCCCCGAGGCCCATTCCAACGAGGCCCACCCCCTGTCCGTCGATCCGATCGTCGAGCAGGTGGCCCGGATCGCGCTACCGCAGTCGGACCGGTAACGACGGGCCATCGCGGCGACCTAAACCGCGAAATAAAATTTCAAATTGCCCGCCTCCTGCGTCACTTTATCCGCCGATCCCCATTGACCCTGCCAGTTGGCGACCCTAGTTTGCGCCGACGTCGGGTCAGGGATCGTCCCGTCCGACGGGTATTTTTGATGGATGGAGCAAGGCAATGTCCCGAACAATGACGGGTGCGAGAATGGTGGTCGAGGCGCTGCGCGATCAGGGCGTCGACACCGTATTCGGCTATCCGGGCGGGGCGGTGCTACCCATCTATGACGAGATCTTCCAGCAGAACGACATCACCCACGTGCTGGTCCGCCACGAGCAGGGTGCGCTGCACATGGCCGAGGGCTATGCCCGCTCGACCGGCAAGCCGGGCGTCGTGCTGGTGACCTCGGGTCCGGGGGCCACGAATGCGGTGACCGGGCTGACCGATGCGCTGCTGGATTCGATCCCGCTGGTCGTGCTGTCGGGCCAGGTGCCGACCTTCATGATCGGCACCGACGGCTTCCAGGAGGCCGATACCGTCGGCATCACCCGCCCCTGCACCAAGCACAACTGGCTGGTCAAGGATACCGAGCAGTTGGCCGCGACCATCCACAAGGGATTCCATGTGGCGACCTCGGGCCGGCCCGGGCCGGTGCTGATCGACATTCCCAAGGACGTGCAGTTCGCGACCGGCACCTATGTGGGGCCGAAGCAGGTCGATACCGGCCGCTACCAGCCCGCCCGCAAGGGCGATCTGGCGGCCATCACCCGGCTGGTCGAGCTGATGGAACAGGCCGAGCGACCGATCCTGTATACCGGCGGCGGGGTCATCAATTCGGGGCCCGGCGCCAGCCAGCTGCTGCGCGAACTGGCCGAGGCCACGGGGTTCCCGGTGACCTCGACGCTGATGGGGCTGGGCTGCTATCCGGCCTCGGGCGACAAGTGGCTGGGCATGCTGGGCATGCACGGCACCTACGAGGCCAACCTGGCCATGCATGGCTGCGACCTGATGATCAACATCGGCGCGCGCTTCGACGACCGCATCACCGGGCGGATCGCGGATTTCAGCCCGGGCTCGGTCAAGGCGCATATCGACATCGACCCGTCCTCGATCAACAAGGTCGTGCGGGTGGACGTGCCGATCGTGGGCGATGTCGGCCATGTGCTGGAGGACATGCTGAAGGTCTGGAAGTCGCGCGGCCGCCGCACCAACGGCGCGGGGCTGAAGGCCTGGTGGGCCGAGATCGAGGGCTGGCGGGCCAAGAACTGCCTGGGCTTCCGCAACAGCGACACGATCATCAAGCCGCAGCACGCGCTGCAGCGGCTGGAGGCGCTGACCAAGGGCCATGACCGCTACATCACCACCGAGGTGGGCCAGCACCAGATGTGGGCGGCGCAGTACCTGGGCTTCGAGGGGCCGAACCGCTGGATGACCTCGGGCGGGCTCGGCACGATGGGCTACGGCCTGCCGGCGTCGATCGGCGTGCAGATGGCGCATCCCGAGGCGCTGGTCATCAACGTGGCAGGCGATGCCAGCTGGCTGATGAACATGCAGGAGATGGGCACGGCCGTGCAGTTCCGCCTGCCGGTCAAGCAGTTCATCCTGAACAACGAGCGCCTCGGCATGGTGCGCCAGTGGCAGCAGTTGCTGCATGGCGAGCGCTACAGCCAGTCCTGGTCCGACAGCCTGCCCGATTTCGTCAAGCTGGCCGAGGCCTTCGGCTGCAAGGGGGCGCAGGTGCGCGATCCCAAGGATCTGGACGCGGCCATCCAGGCGATGCTGGATTACGATGGTCCTTACATCCTGGACGTGCTGGTCGAGAAGCACGAGAACTGTTTCCCGATGATCCCCTCGGGCAAGGCGCATAACGAGATGCTGATGGGCGAGGCCGAGACCCTGGGCGTCATCGAATCCGAAGGCGCCGTGCTGGTCTGAACTGCCGGACGGGGGGCCAGCCCCCCGACCCCCGGGATATTGATGCCAAGATGAAAAGGCAGAGCCATGAATGCACTGAACATCCAGAAGGGCATGTCGCGCCATTCGGCCTATGACCTGCGCGACCCCAACCTGCAGCTTGAGGAAAGCCATACCCTGGCGGTGCTGGTCGAGAACGAGCCGGGCGTGCTGGCGCGGGTGATCGGGCTGTTTTCGGGGCGCGGCTACAATATTGACAGCCTGACCGTGGCCGAGGTGGATCATACCGGGCATCGCTCTCGGATCACGGTCGTGACCCGGGGCACCCCGTCGGTGATCGAGCAGATCAAGGCGCAGCTGGGCCGGATCGTCGTCGTGCACGAGGTCCATGACCTGACCGTCGAGGGCCCTTCGGTCGAGCGCGAACTGGGGCTGTTCAAGGTGCGCGGGCAGGGCGAGAAGCGCGTCGAGGCGCTGCGGATCGCCGAGATTTTCCGCGCCAATGTGGTCGATTCGACGCTGGAAAGCTTCGTCTTCGAACTGGTCGGCCCGTCGACCAAGCTGGACGCCTTTGCCGACCTGATGCGCCCCCTGGGCCTGACCGACATCGCGCGCACCGGCGTGGCGGCGCTGTCGCGGGGCATCTAGGCTGTCGTGAGGTCTCGGCGGCGCTTGATCGCCGCCGTCCGCCCGAGGTCCGAGAGATCAGCCCGCGGCGTTGCTGCGCGTGGGCGCATAGCCGTCGTCGCCGCGGTGGGGCGCGGATGCGGGGCCTTGGGGCCACTCCTGCTGGGACACGACCCGAAGCTGGGGGCCGCGCGGCTCGGGGTGATACTGGGACAGGATCTGCGGCAGATGCGGCGCCATCTGTTCGGACAGCATGGACACGTTGAAGGCGTGACGCAGGTTGCCTGCGGTCCGTGTTTCCAGCTCGACCAGATCCCCGGCCTGCGGCCATTTCAGGCCGTCCGGCCACTTCTGGGCATCGATGAAATTGGCGCGGCCCTGCAGGTAGGCCAAGGTCGACTGGTCTTCACACCAGATGATCGCCTTCTCGCGCGAGGCGTTGCTCCAGACGACAACACCAATCATGGCCGTTCCCCCAATCGTCGCGGCGCCGAGGCGCCCAATAGTGCGGCTTCGATTTCATCTTGCACAAGCATTCCCTGACTAGAGCAGAATCCCGCCGACACGCCAGCTTTTTCCATCAGGACAGGGAACTTTTATTCATCTGGCGGTTGTCGCGTGGCTTGGACGGCACAACCTTTTCCGACGCCGCCAGAACCTGATTCGACATGCGATCCAGTTCTTCGATTTCCCGAGGTAAAACAATGACTTGCCCGGCGTAAAATTGAACCGACCGGGACAGTTCAGACGCGGCTGATTCGAAGACCGACGGCGCCATGCGGGTCAGTGCCAGAAGCATGTTCTGAACCGCGCGATGCACCTCGACCATCGCCGCGCCGTCGCGCGCCAAGGGCATCAGGCTGTCGCGCAGAAGATCCTCGGCGGTGATGCTACGGACATGCAGGCGGGGGAAGCGGACCTCGGGGGCGACCTCGTGCGTCCAGACCGACAGGATGCGCAGCATGCGGGTGATGACGGCGATGGCCGTGCCGGGATCGTTGACGGCGGGCGACAGGGCGCGCTGGCCGATCTCGGTCAGGACCACGAAGCCGAAGCGCGGATCCTGGGCGAAGCTGCGGGCGGGGCGCAGGTTGATGCAGGCGATCAGGTCGCGGCGCAGCGCATGCGCCGCCTTGGGGTCGGTGGGCATGCCCTGCACATGGCACAATGCCTGGGCCGGATGCACCATGTCGCCGGGGGCGGCGGTCAGGTAGAGGATCACTCCGGCCTTGTCGGCCAGGTCGGACAGGGACTGCATGTCCAGGTTCTGCACATGGCCGACCTCGGGCGCCATGATCGCCACGCTGTCCGCGGGCGGCGGGCCGCGCAGGGGGTTCGCGCCCATCCAGGGGGATTCCAGCCGCGTCTGCAGCGCATCCAGCGTCACCTGCTCGACCCGGGCCAGGTTGTCGCCGATCAGGCCCAGCTCTCCAAGCCGGTTGATCCAGCGCAGCAGCGACAGGATGATGACCGCGATCACCAGCAGCGTCACGACGAACAGCACGACCCGCCCGCCGCCCCCGTAGAGCTCGGTCTTGAGCATGATCAGCCCGACCAGGCTGAAGACGAAGGCGCCCATGAAGGTCGCCAAGACCGTCTGGCTGACGCCGTCGCGCACCAGAAGCTGCACCGCCCGCGGCGTGGAGCCGGAACTGGCCGTCGCATAGGCCGCCGTCAGGATCGACAGCGAGAAGGTCGTGACCGTCAGCATCGACGATGCAATGATCTCGAGAATCGCCTCGATCGCCTCGGCCCCGATCTGCAG
Organism: Paracoccus liaowanqingii; assembly: GCF_004683865.2. Taxonomy (NCBI): domain Bacteria; kingdom Pseudomonadati; phylum Pseudomonadota; class Alphaproteobacteria; order Rhodobacterales; family Paracoccaceae; genus Paracoccus; species Paracoccus liaowanqingii. Next base: position 2,557,140 of record NZ_CP038439.1, read on the forward strand.
GGCCAGCCCGTCGGGGATGAAGGGGCCCATCAGCGAACCCGTGGCAGCGGTCACGAGGCCGAGGGCCGCGAAGGCCGCGACGCGGACCCACAGCGTCTGCAGGATCTCGCGCAGACGCCAGCGCAGCCCTCCGACGCCCCAATGCTCGGCCATGGCTCAGCGCACCCGGCCGGCCTGCACGTCGGCCACGGCGCGGCGGACCTGCGCCAGCCGCTGCGCCCGGGCCGGGTGGGTGCCCAGCACGTGGTTGCCGGGATCGGGGATGCGCTGGAACAGGCCCGAGCCGCTGATCGGATCGAAGCCCGCGTTCAGCGTGATGATCGCACCCAGATAGTCGGCCTCCAGCTCCCATTCCTTGGAATAGTAGCGGGCGCCGACCGAGGCGCCGATCTCCTGCGCGCGCTCGATCGCCGAGGGGTCGCCGCCATAGGCCGAGGCGATGCTGCCCAGCACCACCGCCGCCGCCGTGGCCGCCCCAGACTTCCGGTCCAGGTGGTTGAGGATGTGATGCGCCGATTCGTGGCCGACGACGAAGGCGATCTCGTCGGGGTTCCGGGTCTGCGCGATCAGCGACAGGGTGAAGCCCACGACCGGACGGCCGTTGCGGTCGACGGTCTGGAAGGCGTTCGGCTCCAGCCCCGGGCGGTCGTCGACGACGAAGACGAAATCACAGCTGATCGGGCGGGTGCGGCGGTTCAGGCAATCCTGGCGGATGGCGGGCTCCATCCGGCGCATGACCTGCACGAAGCTGCGCGCCGCGCCGTCCGGAGTCGCCGCATGGGGGGCCGAGGGGGCGGGCAGCGCCGGGGCCGGGGCGCTGCGGGCGCCATAGGGGTCGCTGGCGGGTCCGGTCTGGGGCGCGGGCATCGGCGCGCAGGCCGACACCGTCATTGCGGCCGCGACCAGTCCCGCCAGCCAGCCGCGCGTCCTCACCTTGCCCATGAATTCCGCCTTGTTCCGGCGCCGGCAGATCCGGCGCGACCTTCGTTCCCGGGCAGTCTACCCCGTGGGGGGGGACGTAAACCCCGACCGCTTGCCGCAGCCGCCCATTCACGCGATTGTCGGACCCTTATCAAGGAGATTCGGATGTTCACCATCGAGCATGATTTCGACGCGACCGTGATCACCCTGATCGACGAGGCCGCCCCCGGCGCCCGCCCCCTGAACGAGGATGTCGTCATCCTGGGCTTCGACGACCGGGTGGTTCTGGAGCAGATGAGCGCGGATGGCGACGAGGTGGTGCGCGTGACCCTGTCCATGCACCAGCTGACCGAGCTGCGCCTGGCGCTGAACCTGCCCGAGGGCAACTATCGCCTCGACAAGCCGGACTAGTCCAACGGGAGCAGCTGGGTGCGTACAGGCCCGGCACGGTGCCCGGTGGCGCCGGATGGGTCAGGTCGCCCATGCGCCGCCCCGGTGGCCCGCGCGGCCCCTGCCCCGCAAGCCCGCTTGCGATGGGTGCGGGCATCTGAGACACCCCGGACAAACCCGAGGAGATCCGCATGGACCATCGCAACGACGCCGCCCTGCAGTTTCTGGCCAGCCGCCGCTCTCATCCGCCCAAGCTGCTGACCGGCCCGGGGCCGGACCAGACGCAGCTGACCGAGCTGCTGACGCTGGCCGCCCGCGTCCCCGACCACGGCAAGCTGGAGCCGTGGCGCTTCATCGTGCTGGGGCGGCAGGCGCTGGACGCGCTGGCCCCCGCCCTGCAGGCCGCCGTGCTGGCGGACGGGCAGGATCAGGCGGCGGCGGACAAGGCGGCCTCGGCCATGGCCAGCCCCGTGATCGTGGCCGTCGTCTTTTCCCCGGTGAACAGTCCCAAGGTGCCGACATGGGAACAGATGCTGTCGGTCGGGGCGGTCTGCCTGGGGCTGGTGAATGCCGCGCTGGCCTCGGGCTGGGGGGCGGCCTGGCTCAGCGGCTACGTGGCGCTGAACCACGACTTCGCGCAAGCCCACCTGGGGATCGCCGAACATGAGCGGGTGGCCGGGATGATCCATATCGGCACCCGCACCCTGACGCCGCCCGACCGCCCGCGCCCCGACATCGCCGCCAAGACCCGGTGGCTGCCGTGATGCCCCTCCGCGCCCTGGCGAAGGGCTGGGGCGACCTGCTGCGCCCCTCGGTGCTGAAGCTGGTGCTGCTGGGCATCGCCCTGACCCTGGGGCTGTTCGTGGCGCTGCAGGCGATGATCTTCTGGGCGGTGCGGCTGTGGCTGCCGGGGGGGCTGACGCTGCCATGGCTGGGCCAAGTCGAGTTCGGGCAGGTCCTGTCCTGGGGGTCCCTGGCGCTGTTTCCGGTGATGGGGATCTTCCTGATGGCGCCGGTCGCCGCTGGCTTCGCGGGCCTCTTTGCCGAGACCGTGGCCGAGAAGGTCGAGGCGATCCATTATCCCGACCGGCGCGGCGCCTCGCTGGATTTCTTCGACGGGGTGCTGGAATCGCTGGCCGTGGTGGCGGCGGTGCTGGCGGTGGCGGTGATCTGCCTGATCCTGACGCCCTTCTTGGGACCGCTGGCGCCGCTTCTGTTCTTTGGTGCGAACGGCTGGCTGCTGGGGCGCGAGTTCTTCCAGATGGCCGCCCGCCGCCATCTGGCCGAGGGTCCCGCCAAGGACCTGCGCCGCGCCCATGCCGGGCGGATCACCGCGACGGGGGTGCTGGTGGCGGTCGGTCTGGTCATCCCGCTGGTCAACATCGCCGTGCCGCTGCTGGCGGCGGCGGCCTTCACCCATCTCTACCAGATGATCAGCGGATCAGCTGATCCAGCTGCGAGATATCGGCGCGGGTGATCACGCCGCCCAGGATGATCCAGGCCAGCACGGCCCAGATCACGCTGGTGATCGCCGTGGTCCAGATCAGCTTGCGCCGCCAGTTCAGCCCCTCCGGGGCGCCGGCATGGGTGCCGTGCACGACGGCGCCCGCATCGGCCTGACTGCGCTGGCCGATGGGCATGACGCAGAACAGCGTCAGAAACCAGAGGGAGGCGAACAGCACGATACCGCCGGTGAGGTTCATCAGATCTGCTCCAGTTCGATCAGGCAGCCGTTGAAATCCTTGGGATGCAGGAACAGCACGGGCTTGCCATGGGCGCCGATCTTCGGGTCGCCGCTGCCTAGGACGCGCGCGCCCTCGGCCTGCATCCGGTCGCGGGCGGCCAGGATGTCCTCGACCTCGAAGCACATGTGGTGGATGCCGCCCGAGGGGTTCTTGTCCAGGAACCCCCGGATCGGGCTGTCCTCGCCCAGGGGATGGAGCAGCTCGATCTTGGTGTTGGGCAGGGTGATGAAGACGACGGTCACGCCGTGGTCGGGCTCGTCCTGCGGCGGGCCGACATCGGCGCCCAAAGTGGTCCGGTATTGCGCCGAGGCCGCCGCGAGGTCGGGGACGGCAATTGCGACATGGTTCAGGCGGCCGATCATCACATCCTCCATTTGCCCCGTTCTATGCCCATCGGCCCCGGCGCGAAAGGAAAACCGCAGGCCGTTAACGGCTTCTTAGCGAGTCGGCGATTAACTGGAGAGGACATCCAGAATGGGGATCGGCCGATGTTGACACAGACCGCGACGGAACCGGAAAAGTCCTTGCCACACTGGCGGTTGACCCTGCCGCCCCGCCCGCTGAGCGGCCTGACCGTGCTGGTGGTCGAGGATTCGCGCTTTGCCAGCGAGGCGGTGCGCCTGCTGTGCCTGAAATCCGGTGCGCGCATTCGCCGCGCCGATTGCCTGCGCTCGGCCACGCGCCATCTGCGGACCTATCGCCCGGCGGTGGTGATCGTGGATCTGGGCCTGCCGGATGGCGACGGGGGACAGCTGATCGCGGACCTGCACGCGGTCGAGCCGCGCGTGCCGGTCATCCTGGCGATGTCGGGGGACCCGGACCGCGCGCGCGAGGCGCTGGCGGCGGGGGCGGACGGCTTCCTGCCCAAGCCCGTCGAAAGCCTGGCGCTGTTCCAGCAGACGATCCTGACCGTCCTGCCGCCCGAGACCGCCGCGGTGGTGCTGCGGGTCCTGCCCGACGACGTGATCCGCCCCGACCGCTCGGGCCTGCGTGATGACCTGACCCATGTGGCCGAGGTGCTGTCGGGCGCCCGGGACACGACCGCTGTCGACTATATCGCGCGCTTCCTGGCGGGTGTCGCGCGATCCTCGCACGATCCCGCGCTGGAGGCGGCGGCGACGGCGCTGGCCCGCGACCATCTGGCGGGCCATGCGCTGGCCACCGACCTGGCGCGGATCAGCAGCCTTGTCCAGGACCGCCTGTCCCGCGTGGCCGAGATCTAGGCCAGCATCCGGGGATCGGGACCCATGTCCAGGCCGGGGAAGACCGCCCCCTCCAGCGCGGATTTGGAGATGCCGAACTTGGCATGCATCGCCCAGGCCGCATAGGCACGGATGTCGCGCAGGGGCATCAGGTCGCGCCCGGCATAGAGGTCACCTTCGGCCAGCCCCGGCCACTCGCCCAAGGCGCGCCCGCCCCGGACGGCGCCGCCCGCCATCAGCATGGCGCCGCCGGTGCCGTGATCGGTGCCCGCCGATCCGTTCTCGCGCACGGTGCGTCCGAACTCGGTCATTGCCAGAACCGTGGTGCGGTCCCAGTTCGCGCCCAGATCCGCCTTCAGGCTGAGGATCGTCTCGGAGAGCCGGGTCAGCGACCGCTCGATCCCCCGCGCCTGGCCCGCATGCGTGTCCCAGCCCGGCAGCGAGAAGCTGGCGATGCGGGTGGCCCCGTTCAGCCGGTCGGCGGCAAAGCGCGCCAGTTCCAGATGCTCCTGGCCGCGCTTCGCCTCGGGAAGCTCGGGCGACAGGCCCGACACGATCTCGATCGCCTGGGCGCTGGCCTCGCGGAACAGCGGGTCGTCGTGATAGATCCGGGTCAGCAGCAGCTGGGCCTGCGGGCTGAGGTCCATGTTCGCCTTGGGGGTCCAGCTTTTCGCCTCGGCCGCGCCGCGCAGGATGCGCATCTGCGCCACGCCCACCGAATAGGCGGTCTCGCTGTCCTGACCGGGCATCTGCTGCAGCAGCCGGTTCAGCCAGCCGTCCTGCTGGATGTCGGCCTGAAGATCGGTGCCGGTGCCGGCCTCCAGCATGTCCTGGCCGTCGAAATGGCTGCGCTTGTCGCGATAGGGGGTCGAGACGGCGGGCGCGAAGCCCAACTGGCCCGCGTTCCACAGGGGCAGCAGTTGCGACAGAGCCGGGTGCAGCGCGAAGAACCCGTCCAGGTCGGTCGCGCCATGGTCGGGACCAAGCGACAGGGTCTTGCGCAGCGCGGCCAGATCGCGGTCGCCATAGGGCTGGAACACGTCCAGCCCGTCCATCGCGCCGCGCAGGATGATGACGACCAGCCGGTTGTCGCCCGGCGCGCTGGCGAAGGCGGCGGTGGACATCAGGGGATGCGCGGCGGCGGAACAGCCGATCAGCGCGGTGGATTTCAGGAACAGGCGCCGGGTCAGCATCGCATCACCTCCGGTTGAAATCGGCAGAGGCCAGGATCAGCGCCACGCCATCGGCCTGGCTTTCGGCGCGCGGCACGGCCCAGGCCAGAGTCTCGGACGCGGTATCGCCCAGGCAGCTGTGCAGGAAGCGGCGCGCATCGGGCAGCCGCCCGACCAGGGCCGCCGGCGCCGCCAGGGCCCAGTTGATACGCATCGCCAGACCCTGCGGGCTGGCCCAGCTTTCCGCGGCCTCGGGCCACCCGTCGGGGCCCGGCGGGCTGGCCCAGGGCTGGCCCATGATCGCCATCGACTGGATCAGGTGCAGGCCCACCTTGCGCGGCGGCAGGTCGCGGATCTGCGCCCCGTCCATCCCCAGGCTGCGCATCCCGGCCACGAGAAACTCGAAGGGCTGGCGCATCTTGACGCGGAAATGGGTGGCCAGTTCCGGCGCCTCGGCCAGCGCCAAGTTCATCGCCCCCAGATCGCCGCCCGTCTCGGAGAAGACGCCCGCCAGCCGGTCGACCAGCGCCTGCGGCGGATCGTCGGCCACGAAATGCACGGCCATCTTGCGCGCCAGATGCGCGGCGGTCGCCGGATGGACGGCCAGATCGTCGATCACCGCGCGGATGTCGTCCAGGCTGCCCTTGCGCCCCCCATAGCTGGTGCCCAGCACCGTCTCGGCCCCGGGTTCGGCGCGCCGGCGCTGAAACACACCGGGCTGGCGCGGATAGTAGGCGAGGCCGGTCAGCAGTTCGGCCAGCTGTTCGATATCCTGCTGGTCGTAATCCGCCCCTGCCCCCAGGCTGTGCAGTTCGATCATCTCGCGGGCGAGGTTCTCGTTCAGCCCGCCGGCCTTGTCGGGATTGCGCCGCGCCTGGATCGAGTTCGGCCCGATCGAGCGCGACTGGTCCAGATAGGTCAGCATGGCGGGATGGGTTTCGGCGGCGAACATCATCTGCGCGAAGCGCCCGGTCAGGTGCGGACGGATCGCGTCCGAGATCAGCGCCTCGGTCATCAGGTTGGTGTAGTGGTTGCGCCCCGCGACGGTGAAATGGTCCGCCCAGAACCAGACCAGCCGCTCGCCGAAGCCCGAGGGATCGTCCACGGCCCGGGCAAAGCGCTGCACGATGGCGCCGCGAAAGATGCCGTTCATCTGCTGTCGATGCGCGCGGAAGGCCTCGTCCGCGCCGGGCATCTCCTCGCGTCGGTTGCGGCCCAGCTCCTGACCCTCGATCTGCCAGTCGCGCAGCTGGTCCTGCGTGACATCGCCCGGGGCGAGGCTGGTGGAGGCCTGCACGGAGGCCGCAACCGCCTGCGGATCGGCGGGCGGGGTCAGGTGCGGCGACAGGCCATAGCCAAGGCGGAACGCGGCGAGGTGGTCATAGGGTAGCATCTGGCGGAGGGTCCGGGTGATTGCTGCTCTGCAGCATCATGCCACGGACACCCCCCGATGTCAGGTCACTCTTTCGGCAGCGCCCGCAGGCGCAGGTCGCGCATCTGCTCGTTGGTGGGCTCGGAGGGCGCGCCCATCATCAGGTCCTCGGCGCGCTGGTTCATCGGGAACATGATCACCTCGCGGATGTTCTGCTCGTCGGCCAGCAGCATCACGATGCGGTCGATGCCCGCGGCACAACCCCCGTGCGGCGGCGCGCCATAGCGGAACGCCTTGACCATGCCGCCGAAGCGCTTCTCGACCTCGGAGGCCGGATAGCCCGCCAGTTCGAAGGCCTTGAACATGATCTCGGGCGTGTGGTTGCGGATCGCGCCGCTGATCAGCTCGTAGCCGTTGCAGGCCAGGTCGTACTGATAGCCCAGCACGTCCAGCGGATCGCCATTTAGCGCCTCCATCCCGCCCTGCGGCATGGAGAAGGGGTTGTGGCTGAAGTCGATCTTGCCGTCATCGGTCTTCTCGTACATCGGGAAGTCGACGATCCAGGCGAACTTGAACTGGTTCTCGTCGATCAGGCCCAGTTCGCGGCCGATCTCGGTCCGGGCGCGGCCCGCGACGGCCTCGAACTGGTCGGGGCGTCCGCCCAGGAAGAAGGCCGCGTCGCCCTCGGCCAGACCCAGTTGCGTGCGGATTGCCTCGGTCTTCTCGGCCCCAAGGGCCTTGGCGATGGGGCCGGCGGCCTCGGTCGAGCCATCCTCGGCGCGGCGCCAGATGATGTAGCCCATGCCGGGCAGGCCCTGGCTCTGGGCAAAAGCGTTCATGCGGTCGGCGAACTTGCGGCTGCCGCCCGATGGCGCGGGAATGGCGCGGACCTGCGTGCCCTCCTGCTCCAGCAGCTTGGCGAAGATGCCGAAGCCCGAGCCGCGGAAATGGTCGCTGACCACCTGCATCTCGATCGGATTGCGCAGGTCGGGCTTGTCGGTGCCGTATTTCAGCAGCGACTCGGCATAGGGGATCAGCGGCCAGTCGGCATCGACCCGGCGACCCTTGCCGAATTCCTCGAACAGCCCCTGGATGACCGGCTGGACGGTGGCGAAGACGTCCTCCTGCCGGACGAAGGACATCTCCATGTCCAGCTGGTAGAAGTCGGTGGGGCTGCGGTCGGCACGGGGATCCTCGTCGCGGAAGCAGGGCGCGATCTGGAAATACTTGTCGAAGCCCGCGACCATGATCAGCTGCTTGAACTGCTGCGGCGCCTGCGGCAGCGCATAGAACTTGCCCGGATGCAGGCGCGAGGGCACCAGGAAGTCGCGCGCGCCCTCGGGCGAGCTGGCCGTGATGATCGGGGTCTGGAACTCGGTGAAGTCCTGGTCCCACATGCGGTTGCGGATCGACCGGATCACCTTGGACCGCAGCATGATGTTGGCGTGCAGGCTGTCGCGGCGCAGGTCGAGGAAGCGATAGGCCAGCCGCGTCTCCTCGGGGTAGTCCTGATCGCCGAAGACCGGCAGCGGCAGCTCGTCCGAGGGGCCCAGCACCTCGATCTCGGTCGCATAGACCTCGATCTCGCCGGTGGGCAGCTTGGCGTTCACGAGGCTGGCGTCGCGCAGCTTCACGCGGCCGTCGATGCGGATCACCGTCTCGGCCCGCAGCTTGTCCATGGCGGCAAAGGCCGGGCTGTCGCTGTCGGCCAGCACCTGGGTCATGCCGTAATGGTCGCGCAGGTCGACGAACAGCACGCCCCCGTGGTCGCGGACCCGGTGCACCCAGCCCGACAGTCGGACGGTGGTGCCGGCATCGGCGGCCTTCAGGTCGCCGCAGGTATGGCTGCGATAGGCGTGCATGAGCGTTTCCCCGTTGATTGAAGCCCCCGCTCAAAGCGCGGGACGGGCGGGAAGTCAACCTTTCACTAGAAGGGCCGCACCACATTGCCGCTGTAGAAATAGACGCCCATGCCCACCGCGAACAGGATGTTTCCCGCCACGGCATGCAGCGCCCAGGCCGCAGGAAACCCGTGGCGCAGATAGGCGCGGGCAAAGATCCAGCCGCCGATGAACGTCATGATCGCCACGATCCAGGACCAGAACATCAGATGCGCGAAGGCGAAGATCGCCGCGTTCAGCGCGATGGCCGCGCGCCCCTGGGGCAGGATGGCGCCGTAGCGGTGGAAGAACAGCGGGCGGAAGATCAGCTCCTGCGGCAGCGCCGACAGGATCGGGTAGAAGGTCCAGATCACCAGCAGGAACTCGGGCCGGTCGCGCACCATGGCGAACAGCGCGCCGGGGCTGGTCAGGGACAGGATCACCCAGCCCGCCACCAGCACCGCCAGCGCGATCCCCGCCACCTCGCGCCAGGGCATGCGCCGCCAGCCGCGCACCAGCACCCGCCAACGGAAGCCCCCTGTCAGCCACAAGAGGCCCATGCCCGCCAGGCTGAAGATCGCCAGCGCCGTGAATAGCTGGTCGGGCGGCAGGAACAGCGCGATGGCCAGCGGCGCCCCGATATAGAGCGCCGCGAATTCCAGCTTCAGCCAGCGATGCGGGGCTACCGCACCAGTCGTGCCTGCAACCATCGTGCCCAATCCGTAGCCGAGCCCGCAAAGGCGTTGATGTCCGTGTCACCCTGGATGCCGGGAACGATCCCGGTGCCGGTGTACTGCCAGAAGGTCCAGCGCTGCCCCGGATAGGTCACGCTTGGATGGTTCGCGGTCGAGCGCAGCCAGAACTCGGCATTCATCCGGCCCAGCTGGTTCTCGCGGTAGAAGTCGACCGTGGTGTAGATGATCGGGCGCTGGCCATAGTGGCGGCCCACCAGCTGCATGAAGACCTCGGCCTCGCGCAGCACCTCGGCCGCCGGAGGGCGACGCGGGCAATTGCGCGAATTGGTCCATTCCAGGTCCAGGACGGGGGGCAGCGATCCCGCCTCGCGCGGGACGTTGCGCATGTACCAATAGGCGTTTTCCGCACCCGAGCGGCAGAAATAGTAGAAATGATAGGCGCCGCGCGGAATGCGCGCCTGCGCGGCCTCGTACCAGTAGCGGCGGAAGTTGGGGTCGGCGTGGTCGCCCCCTTCCGTTGCCTTGATGAAGGCAAAGCTGATTCCCGACCCGCGCACCCGGCTCCAGTCGATGTCGCCCTGCCAGCGCGAGACGTCGATGCCATGGACCGCATGGCCGTAGGGCGCCCCGCCCGTCCAGGCATGGGGGCGGCGGTCGCCCAGCTGCGGCGTGGCCCCCGGGCCCGGTGCCGCCTGATAGGTGGCCGGGGCCCCGCCCCGCGGAGGGGTGCGGGCACATGCGACCGCGAAGGTCAGGACCGCCAGCCCCAGCATCAGTCTTGTCAGAAATGTCATCCCTGCCCCGTCCTTCCGATCGTTCCTGCGCTTTGCGCGCCTTTGTGCGGGGTTATCTCAAACCCGTGAGGCAATGTCATCGTGCCGGGGCGGTCACGGTTGCGTCAGGACGCAGAAAGGGCCCGGATCGCTCCGGGCCCCGTGTCGGGATCTCATGGGTCGTGTGGCCGCTCAGTTGGCCGGAGCGTCCGCGCCTGCCGGGGCATCGACGGTGCCCGCGGGGGCGGTCGTGCCGGCGGCGGGGGTGTCGGCATCCGAGACCATCGGGGGTGCGGTATCTTCGCCCAGGCCGGCAGCATCGGTCACCGGGACGTCGGACGGCGGCGCGGTGGTGGCGATGCCGTCGCCCTGCTCGTTCGCCCCGGGAGTAAAGACCAGGAACGCCAAGCCTGCGACGACCAGCGCCACGATGATGGCAATGATGGCAGGCTTGTGCTTGCTGGCGGCTTTCTGCGGATCGTCGTGATTGTAGGACATGGGGGGTTCCCTCTCTGATGAGTCACAGCGCAACGTCGCGCGGGGTGCGGGGTTCCCCCCCTCACCGCCGCGCTCGGGACGCCGCATGGGGACCCCGGCCCTCCGCTGCGGCGGGATCCGGCGGACAGGGCCCATATCCCCGCCTACATGGTTGCCCGACCCGGCATCCGTCTGGCATGACGGGGCCAGCGCGGCATCACGCCGCAGCCCCACCCCAGGACCCCGATCATGGCTCTGCCCCGCCCTGCCACCGCCGCCCTGCCCGACGGGCTGATCGCCGAAAGCCCCCGCCGGGCGGACCACGCCTATGTCACGCTGGTCAGCAACCCCGCCTATCTGCCCGGCGCCGAGGCGCTGCTGCGCTCGCTGCGGCTGACCGGCACGAAGGCCGATCTCGTGGTGCTGCATCGCGGGCTGTCAAAGGCCGATCTGGCCCGCCTGCGCCCCCATGGCCCGCGCCTGATCGCCGCCGACCTGCTGCCGACCTCGGCCGCCTTCGACCAGGCCCATGCGCGGGACGCGCTGCACGCCCGCGCGGCCTTCACCAAGGGCGGCAAGCCCAACTTCCACACGCCCCTCGACAATTTCATCAAGCTGCGCCTGTGGCAGCTGGATTACGACGCCTGCGTCTTCATCGACGCGGATGCCGTCGTGCTGCGCGGCGTGGACAAGCTGTTCCAGTTTCCCGAATTCTGCGCCGCGCCCAATGTCTATGACGGGCTGGACGGGTTCCACCGCATGAACTCGGGCGTCTTCACCGCCCGCCCCGACCGCGCCACCTTCGAAGGCATGCGGGACCGGCTGGACCGCCCCGGCGCCTTCTGGCGGCGCACCGACCAGAGCTTCCTGCAGGAGGTCTATCCCGACTGGCAGGGCCTCTCGATCCACCACAACCTGCTGCAATATGTCTGGCTGCACATGCCGCAGCTGTTCAGCTGGGATCAGGTGCGGATCCTGCATTTCCAGTACGAGAAGCCTTGGCAGGACCATGACAAGGCGCAGCAACTCGCCCCGCTGATCGGCCTCTGGCGCGACATCGCGGCGGGCCGGCCGATGCCCGACCTGTCCACCCTGCCCGGCCCCGGCGCCTGATGCGCGTCGCCCTGACCGGCGCCTCGGGCATCATCGGCGGGGCCGTGGCCCGGGCCCTGACCGCCGCCGGGCACCGCGTCACGCCCCTGGGCCGCGCGCAGGGCTGGCACTTGGGCCACCCGGCACCGCTTGCCGGTCAGGACGCCCTGATCCATTGCGCCCTCGCCCATGCACCGGGCCGCTATCGCGGCGGCGAGGGCGACGACCCCGCGGCCTTCATCGCCGCCAACCTGGACGGCACCCGCGCGCTCTTCGATCAGGCGGCGCAGCAGGGCTTGGGCCGCGTGCTGTTCCTGTCGTCGCGCGCGGTCCATGACGGCCATCCGGCCGGAATGCGCCTGCCCGACGACCTGCCCCCGCGCCCCACCAGCCTCTACGGCCGGGTTAAGGCCGAGGCCGAGGCGCATCTGGCCCGCCTGCCCCTGTCCGGATGCGCGATCCGCGCCACGGGCGTCTATGGCCCCGGTCCCGCGCATAAATGGCGGTCCCTCTTCGCAGACTACCGCGCCGGACACCCCGTCGCCCCCCGCGTCGCGACCGAGGTCCATGTCGACGACCTGGCCCAGGCCCTGATCCTGCTGCTGGCCCATCCGGCCCCGCCGCCGACCTTGAACTGCAGCGACCTGATTCTCGACCGCCACGACCTCCTCGGCATGGTCCGCGACCTCACCGGCTGCCCGCACCCGCCCCCGCCGCGCGCCGACCCGGACCCCCTGCGCCTGCCCGACTGCGCCGCCCTCACGGCTCTCGGCTGGCATCCCGGCGGCGTCGCGCTTTTGAGCCGGACCCTCCCGGCGCTCTTGCGCGACTAGCGTGGCCCTTTCATCTTGGCAAAAAACATCCTCGGGGGGTCCGGGGGGCGAAGCGCCCCCGGCCGTCGCGGGACGCAAACCTCAGCCGCGCCGGATCGAAGCCATGCCCAGCACCCGCGCACGCTTCCTCGGATCGCTGTCGAACAGGGCCGCCAGCTGCTCGGTGATCGCACCCGCCAGCTGCTCGGCATCCGTGATGGTCACCGCGCGCTCGTAATAGCGCGTCACGTCATGGCCGATGCCGATGGCCAGCAGCTCGACCGCGCGGCGCTTCTCGACCATGGCGATCACGTCGCGCAGATGGCGTTCCAGGAAGTTCGCCGGGTTCACCGACAGGGTCGAATCGTCCACCGGCGCCCCGTCCGAGATCACCATCAGGATCTTGCGTGCCTCGGCCCGCCGGGTCAGGCGCTTGTGCGCCCATTCCAAGGCCTCGCCGTCGATGTTCTCCTTCAGCAGCCCTTCCTTCATCATCAGCCCCAGATTGGGGCGCACCCGGCGCCAAGGGGCGTCGGCGGACTTGTAGATGATGTGGCGCAGGTCGTTCAGGCGGCCGGGCTGGGCGGGGCGGCCCGCGGCCAGCCAGGCCTCGCGCGACTGCCCGCCCTTCCAGGCGCGGGTGGTGAAGCCCAGGATCTCGACCTTGACGTTGCAGCGCTCCAGCGTGCGGGCCAGAACGTCGGCGCAGATCGCGGCGATGCTGATGGGCCGACCGCGCATCGACCCGGAATTGTCGATCAACAGGGTCACCACCGTGTCGCGGAACTCGGTGTCCTTCTCGACCTTGAAGGACAGGGGCGTCGTCGGGTTCGCCACCACGCGGGCCAGGCGCCCGGCATCCAGAACGCCCTCCTCCTTGTCGAACTCCCAGGACCGGTTCTGCTGGGCCTGCAGCCGGCGCTGCAGCTTGTTGGCCAGACGGCTGACGGCGCCACGCAAGGGCTCCAGCTGCTTGTCCAGATAGGCGCGCAGGCGCTCCAGCTCGGCGGGGTCGGCCAGATCCTCGGCGCGGATCTCCTCGTCCCAGGTCTGGGCAAAGATCCGGTAGTCGGGGCTGGCCTCGCTGACCGGCGGCGGCATGTCCGGAGGGCTGTCCTGATCGGGCATCTCGGCCTCGTCGGACATCTCGTCCTCGGAGCCCTCGTCCATGCTGACCTGGGCCTGGCGCTCGTCCTGGGTCTGCTCCTGGCTGCGCTCGGGGCTGGCCTCGCTGTCCTCGCCATCCTCCTCGTCCTGGGACTGGCTGTCGCCCGACTCCTCGTCCTGCTCGGCATTGTCCTCGGCGTCGTCGTCCTGCGGCTGGTCGGGATCCTCGCCCAGCTGGTCGCCATAGCCCAGGTCGGTGATGATGCGCCGCGACAGCCGCGCGAATTCCGCCTGATCGGCCAGCGCGCGGTTCACGTCGGCCAGCGCGCCCGAGGCCTGGGATTCCACGAAGGGCCGCCACAGGTCGGCCACGTGCTGCGCGCCGGGTGGCAGCGCGCGCCCCGTCGCCGCCTGCCGCAGGATATAGCCCGCCGCGACCGACAGGGGCGCATCGGCGGGCGCCTTGATCTGGGCATAGCCCTTCTTGTCGGCCTCGGCGCCGATCTTGACGTCGATGTTGGACAGGGCGCCGGGCATGTCGCGGGCGCCAAGTGCCTCGCAGCGCGCCGTCTCCATCGCCTCGTACAGCTCGCGCGCCATCGGGCCCGCCGGGATGTAGCGGTTGTGCAGCCCCGCGTCGTGATGGCGCAGCCGCATGGCCAGCGCATCCGCCGTGCCCCGCGCCAGCAGCACCTCCTCGCGGCCCATCCGGCGGCTGATCTGCGGCAGGCGCATCGTGTCGCCCGCCACGCCCGCCGGATCGGCGCTGTAGGTCACGTTCAGATCGCGGTCATGGGCCAGCGCCCGTGTCGCCTCGGACAGGGCCTTCTTGAACGGATCGGCGGGATTGTCGGATTTCTTCATGCTCTTCATAAACCACCCCCCGCCGCGCCAGACAAGGGGAACCGAAGGCCCGGCACGGCGCGCTCTAAAGGCAACCCGCGCGGCCCTGCCGGTGTTACGGTCCCAGTTCCCACAGCCCGAGGTTCCCATGTCCAATCCCCGCATCGCCGTCATCATCGGCTCGACCCGCAAGACCCGCTTTGCCGACAAGCCCGCCCAGTGGTTCATGGATTGGGTGGCCGACCATGCCGATCTGGATTTCGAGCTGGTCGACCTGCGCGACCAGGACCTGCCCTTCTTCGACGAGGCCGCCTCGAACCTCTGGGCGCCGTCCGAGGATCCGCGCGCCGTGGCGTGGCAGCAGAAGCTTGCCGGGTTCGACGGCTTCGTCTTCGTGGTGGCAGAATACAACCATTCGATCACCGGCGCGCTGAAGAACGCGCTGGACCAGGCCTACAAGGAATGGAACCGCAAGCCGATGGCGGCGCTGGCCTATGGCGGCGTGGGCGGCGCGCGGGCGGTCGAACAGCTGCGCCTGATCGCGGTCGAGCTGCAGATGGTGCCGCTGCGCAATGCCGTCCATATCGGCGGCGGCGATTTCATGAAGGTCTCGCCCCTGGGCGAGGACGCCCCCATGTCGGCGATCGAGGATCACCTGCAGGGCGGGCTGGACGGCATGCTGGACGAGCTGACCTTCTGGGCCAAGCTGCTGAAGGACGCGCCCAAGCCCTGATCGCAGGTCACGTCCCGGGGCGCTTAGCGGCCCCGGGACGTGACGTCTCAGACGGCGCGGGCGGCGGCGCTTTCGGGCAGTTCCTCGTCGAAGAGGCGCTGGTAGAACTCGGCGACGGTCTGGCGTTCCAGCTCGTCGCACTTGTTCAGGAAGGTCAGCCGGAAGGCGTAGCCCACATTCTCGAAGATGCGGGTGTTCTGTGCCCAGGAGATCACCGTGCGCGGCGACATGACCGTGGACAGGTCGCCCTGCATGAAGGCCGTGCGCGTCAGGTCGGCCAGCGTCACCATCTGGCTGATGGTCTTGCGGCCCTTCTCGGTGTTGTAATGGGGCACCTTGGCCAGCACGATGGCGGCCTCGGCGTCATGGGACAGGTAGTTCAGCGTGGCCACCAGCGACCAGCGGTCCATCTGGCCCTGGTTGATCTGCTGGGTGCCGTGGTAAAGACCCGTCGTGTCGCCCAGACCCACCGTGTTGGCGGTCGCGAAGAGGCGGAAGAACGGGTTCGGGGTGATGACCTCGTTCTGGTCCAGCAGCGTCAGCTTGCCGTCGGCCTCCAGCACGCGCTGGATCACGAACATCACGTCGGCGCGGCCCGCGTCGTATTCGTCGAAGACGATGGCGGTCGGGTTGCGCAAGGCCCAAGGCAGGATGCCCTCGTGGAACACGGTGACCTGCTTGCCGTCGACCAGCTTGATCGCGTCCTTGCCGATCAGGTCGATCCGGCTGACATGGCTGTCCAGGTTCACCCGCACGCAGGGCCAGTTCAGCCGCGCCGCGATCTGTTCGATATGCGTCGATTTGCCCGTGCCGTGATAGCCCTGGATCATCACGCGGCGGTTGTAGGCAAAGCCCGCCAGGATCGCCATCGTGGTGTCGGGGTCGAACTTGTAGGTGCTGTCGATCTCGGGCACCCGCTCGCTGCGGTCGGAGAAGCCCTTGACCTTCATGTCGCTGTCCAGACCGAACACCTCGCGCAGGTCGATCTCTTCGGTGGGTTTCGCGTTCATGTCCAGCATCGGCCCGGGCCCTTTCCATCATATCGGCGCATTGATCGCGCATTCGCCGGGCAGGCGCAAGACGGGCCTGCGCAAGACGGGCCGCGCAGCGGGGGCGCAGGGCGGGGCGCGCGTTGACGGAGCGGGGCAGGCTTCCTAAGGTGCGGCGTATCGCGGCCCCAAGGCAAGGACGACCCGGTTTTGACAGATGCCCGCCGATCCCACCTGGAAAGCCTGATCTCTCGCGTCGCCCTGGGCGACCGGGCGGCCTTTGACGCGCTGTACGACGCGACCTCGGCCAAGCTGCATGCGGTCTGCCTGTCGGTCCTCAAGGACCGCCCCGAGGCCGAGGAGACCCTGCAGGAGGTCTATATCCGCATCTGGCAGGGCGCCGCGCGCTATGCCGCGAACGGGCTGTCGCCGATGACTTGGCTGATCACCATCGCCCGGAACCGATCCATCGACCGGCTGCGGGCACGCAGCGCGCGCCCCCCCACCGCGCCCGAGGATGCGGCGGCGCAGGTCGCCTCGGGCGATCCCACGCCCGAATCGGCGACCATCGCCGCGCAGGAACGCCGGATGCTGGACGAGTGCCTGGCGCAGCTGGCGGCGCCGCAGGCCGGGGCGGTGCGGGCCGTCTATCTGGAGGGGTTCAGCTATGCCGATCTGGCCGAACGCGAGGGGCTGCCCATCAACACCGTGCGCAGCTGGCTGCGCCGCAGCCTGCTGCGGCTGAAGGATTGCGTGACCCAATGACCCCCGACACCCCCCTGACCCCCGCCGAGGATGACGAAGTCCTGGCCGCCGAACTGGCCCTGGGCCTCTTGGACGGCGCTGTGGCCGAGGCCGCCGTGGCCCGGCTGTCGCAGGACCCGGGCTTTGCCCGCGCGGTGCGCGGCTGGCAGGAACGGCTGGCCGGGCTGGCCGAGGGGCTGACCCCGGTCATGGCTCCCGCCCGCGCGCGCCAGGCGATCCGCGAGCGGCTTGGCCATGCCCGCCCGCCGCTGGCCAACGATCCCACCGCCCGCCCGGCGTGGTGGCGCGGCCCCGCCGGGTGGCTGGCGGGCCTTCTGGCCGTCGCCGCGACCGTGGCCCTGCTGTGGCAGCCGGGCCAGCCCGGACCCGAGGCGCCCATGGCCCCCGGCGCGCCGGTCTATCAGGCGCAGCTGTCGGGCGCGGATGCCGTCCTGCAGGCCGCCGCCCGGATCGAGGGCCGCGACGTGCGCATCGCGCTGGAAAGCGGCGCCGCGCCCGAGGGCCGGGACTGGGAGGTCTGGTGGATCGGGTCCGAGGACGCGACCCCCGTCTCGATGGGCGTGATGCCGCGCGACGGCGAGATGCGCATGACCCTGCCCGAGGGGATGGAGCCCTCGCCCTTGGTGCGGCTTGCGCTGTCGGACGAGCCCGCCGGCGGGTCGCCCACCGGGCAGGCCACCGGGCCGGTCGTGGCCATCGCCGGGCTCACCGCGTTGTGATGACGCGGTGATCGGGACCCGGCGCAACTAAACCCCACCCCTCTCGTGTTTGGGGGTATCGGACGCAGAGATGCGCCGGACCCAACTGGAGGAAAAGACCATGAACACCAGCTTTGCCAAAGTCGGCGCTTCGATCCTTGCCGCCACCGTCGCCCTGTCCGCCCCTGCCCTCGCCCAGAACACGATGGTCGGCGGCGCCGAGATGCTGCCCACCAACAACATCGTCGAGAACGCCGTGAACTCGGCCGATCACACCACGTTGGTCGCCGCCGTGCAGGCCGCCGGTCTGGCCGAGACGCTGTCGGGCCCCGGCCCCTTCACCGTCTTCGCACCCACCAACGCCGCCTTCGAGAAGCTGCCCGACGGCACCGTCGAGGGCCTGCTGGAGCCCGAGAGCCTGGAAGCGCTGCAGACCATCCTGACCTGCCATGTCGTGCCCACCGAGGCCTTCTCGACCGCGGTTGGCAACATGATCCAGCAGGGCGGCGGCTCGGCCGCGCTGGAGACCGTGGGCAGCTGCACGCTGACCGCGTCGATCCGCGCCAGCGACAACGCGCTGCAGATCACCGACGAGAACGGCAATGCCGCCACCGTCCTGATCCCCGATGTCGACCAGTCGAACGGCGTGATCCATGTCATCGACACGGTCCTGCTGCCCGCCGCCTGAGGCCCGCAGTTGAAGGCCGGACCCGTCCGGCCCCCGACCCGATCCCTGATCGTTGCCCGCGCAGATCCGTCTGCGCGGGTTTTTTCTGGCCTGATGGCCGGGACCGCGATGAACCCCCTTGCCTCGGGCCGCGTTGCCGGGTGCCACTGCGCTGCGGCAGGATGCCGCAACCGGGGCTTTCGAGGGACGATGACATGAGCGGGCTGATCGCGCTTCTTGACGATATCGCGGCAATTTCCAAGGTGGCGGCGGCCTCGATCGACGACGTGGCGGGACAGGCCGCCAAGGCCGGCGCCAAGGCCGCCGGCGCGGTCATCGACGATGCGGCGGTGACGCCGAAATACGTCCACGGCTTCGATGCCAGCCGTGAGCTGCCCATCGTGTGGAAGATCGCGCGCGGGTCGATCTTCAACAAGCTGGTGATCCTCTTGCCCATCGCGCTGCTGCTGTCGGCGCTGGCCCCTTGGGCCATCCCGCCGCTGCTGATGCTGGGCGGGGCCTATCTGTGCTTTGAGGGTGCGCACAAGGTCGCGCATCTCTTCCACAAGACCGACACCCATGACAGCGACAAGCACACCCATCCCGACACCGACGGCGCCGCGCTGGAAGAGGCGCGGGTGGCGGGCGCCATCAAGACCGACTTCATCCTGTCGGCCGAGATCATGACCATCGCCCTGTCGACCATCCCCGCCGAGGACAGCCTGTGGATGAAGGCGGTGATCCTGGCGCTGGTGGCGGTGGCAATCACCGTCGCCGTCTATGGCTTCGTGGCGCTGGTGGTGAAGGCGGACGATCTGGGCGTGCATCTGGCGACACGGTCGAACGGCGCGGTGGCGGGCTTCGGGCGCGGCATCGTCAAGGTCATGCCGGGCTTCATGACCGCGCTGACCGTCGTCGGCACGGCGGCGATGATCTGGGTCGGCGGGCAGATCATCGTCCACGGGCTGCACCAGCTGGGCTGGCACGCGCCCTATGACCTGATCCACGACTGGTCCGTCGCGGCGGCCGCCGCCGTGCCGGCCGCCCCCGGGGTCGTGGCGTGGATCGTGACCGCCTTCTGCGACGGGGTGATCGGTCTGATCCTGGGTCTGGCGCTGATTCCGGTGGCCACGCGGGTCGTCTCGCCGCTCATCGAAACCGGCAAGGGGGCAATCGCGCAGATGCGGAAAAAACCGAACGCCAACGAAAATCGTTGACCGGACCCCTCAGTCGTCACAAGACTGTCGCATGAGCGTTGCGAAGCTGTCACGACCCGCCGCTAGGCGGGGACAGCACCGCAACTCCTAGGGGAGGACTGACCATGAACCGATTGAGCACCGCATCCGCGGTGGCGCTGATGGCGTCGCTTGGCGCCGCACAGGCCCAGACCAATGTCGAATGGTGGCACGCCATGGGCGGCGAGCTTGGCGCGAAGCTGGAAGAGATCGCCCAGGGCTTCAACGACAGCCAGGACGAGTACACCGTCACGCCGTCCTACAAGGGCACCTATCCCGAGACGATGACCGCCGCGATCGCCGCCTTCCGCGCGAACCAGCAGCCCGCCATCGTGCAGGTCTTCGAGGTCGGCACCGGCACCATGATGGCCGCCGACGGCGCCATCGTCCCGGTCCACCAGCTGATGGCCGATCACGGCCAGGACTTCGATCCCTCCGCCTTCCTGCCCTCGGTCGTGGGCTACTACACCGATCCCGAAGGCAACCTGCTGTCGATGCCCTTCAACAGCTCGACCCCGATCCTGTACTACAACAAGTCGGTCTTCGAGGCCGCCGGCCTGGATCCCGAGCA
Organism: Paracoccus liaowanqingii; assembly: GCF_004683865.2. NCBI lineage: Bacteria > Pseudomonadati > Pseudomonadota > Alphaproteobacteria > Rhodobacterales > Paracoccaceae > Paracoccus > Paracoccus liaowanqingii. Next base: position 2,577,279 of record NZ_CP038439.1, read on the forward strand.
GCCGCCCCAGACCTGGGCGCAGCTGGAGGAATTCAGCAACCAGATCATGGACTCCGAGGCGGCGACCTGCGGCTTCACCACCCAGTGGATCAGCTGGGTCCAGACCGAGAACCTGTCCGCCTGGCACAACCAGCCGATCGGCACGCTGGAGAACGGCTTCGGCGGTCTGGATGCGCGCCTGTCGCTGAACGGCCCCGTCCAGGTTCAGCACTGGGGCAACCTCAAGCGCTGGTCCGACGAGGGCATCTTCAAGTATGGCGGCCCGGTCGGCGCCGACGGCGCGGCCCCGATGTTCTACTCGCAGGAATGCGCGATGATGATGGGCAGCTCGGCCAGCCGCGCGGGCGTCATCGCCAATTCCGAGGCCTATGACCTGGGCTATGGCATGCTGCCCTATTACGACGATGTCGACGGCGCGCCGCAGAACTCGATCATCGGGGGCGCCTCGCTGTGGGTGCTGTCGGGCAAGTCGGACGAGGAATACGCGGCCACCGCCGCCTTCTTCGAATACCTGACCCAGCCCGAGGTCCAGGCGGATTGGGCGTCCTTCACGGGCTACCTGCCGATCACGCAGGCCGCCTATGACGCGATGGCGGCGTTCCACGAGGAAAACCCCGGCGCCGATACCGGCATCCGCCAGATCACGCTGAACGAGCCGACCGAGAACTCCAAGGGCCTGCGCTTTGGCAGCTACGTCCAGATCCGCGGCGTCATCGACGAGGAGTTCGAGCAGCTTCTGTCCGGCTCCAAGGATGCGCAGGGCGCGCTGGATGCGGTGGTCGCCCGCGGCGACGACCTGCTGGACCAGTTCCAGGCCCAGAACCAGTAAGCGTTTCCCATGACGGCCGGGGCCGCGCACCATGCGCGGCCCCGGTCTTTCCCGTTCCTGCCGCAGGTCCCCGATGAAGCGCACCATCTTCAGCAATCAGCTGCTGCCTTGGCTCTTGCTGGCACCCCAGCTGGTCATCACCTTCGTCTTCTTCCTCTGGCCCGCCGGTCAGGCCGTCCGCCAGAGCTTCCTGCGCGAGGACGCCTTCGGCACCCGCACGGCCTTCGTGGGGCTGGAAAACTTCGCCCGGCTGTGGGGCAGCCCGGAATACCTCAACAGCCTGCAGGTGACGGCGGTCTTCGCGATCTCGGTCACGGTGCTGTCGATGGGCCTGTCGCTGCTGCTGGCGATCGCGGTGGACCGGATGATCCGGTCGACCCGCGTCTATACCACCCTGCTGGTCTGGCCCTATGCGGTGGCGCCCGCGGTCGCGGGCATCCTGTGGTGGTTCATCTTCAACCCGACCATCGGCATCATGCCCTATCTGCTGGGGGGCTTCGGCTATGACTGGAACCACATCCAGGACAAGGGCGACGCGATGACGCTGGTGGTGATCGCCAGCGCGTGGAAGCAGATCAGCTACAACTTCCTGTTCTTCCTGGCGGGCCTGCAGGCGATCCCGGCGTCCCTGCGCGAGGCGGCGGCCATCGACGGCGCAGGCCCGGTGCGGCGCTTCTTCGACATCACCTTTCCGCTGCTGTCGCCCACCACGTTCTTCCTGCTGGTCGTCAACATCGTCTATGCCATGTTCGACACCTTCGGCGTCATCGACGCCACGACCGAGGGCGGCCCGGCGCAGGCCACCAACATCATGGTCTACAAGGTCTATTTCGACGGTTTCGTGGGGCAGAACCTGGGCTCGTCCGCCGCGCAATCGGTGGTGCTGATGGTGCTGGTGCTGGTGCTGACGGTGATCCAGTTCCGCTATGTCGAGAAGAAGGTGGCCTACTGATGATCGAGAACCGCCCCATCCTGAACCTTCTCGCCCATCTGACGCTGATCCTGGGCGTCTGCATCGTGGCGCTGCCCGTGTGGGTGGCCTTCGTGGCCTCGACCCACGGGCCCACGGCCTTCATGTCGGGGACGATCCCGATGTGGCCGGGCGACCAGATGATCGCCAACTACAGCCAGATGCTGGGCGCGGGCGTGTCGACCAGCGGCACCCCCCCGGTGGGCGTGATGATGTTCAACAGCATGATCATGGCCCTGTCGATCGCCATCGGCAAGATCGTGATCTCGGTCCTGTCGGCCTTCGCGGTGGTCTATTTCCGCTTTCCCTTCCGGGGCCTGGCCTTCTGGTGCATCTTCATCACCCTGATGCTGCCGGTCGAGGTGCGCATCGTGCCGACCTTCCAGGTTGTGGCCGATCTGGGCATGCTGAACAGCTATGCGGGCCTGTCGATCCCGCTGATCGCCAGCGCCACCGCCACGTTCCTCTTCCGCCAGGTCTTCCTGACCATCCCGGACGAGCTGACCGAGGCCGCGCGCATCGACGGCGCGGGCCCGATGAAATTCTTCCGCGACATCCTGCTGCCGCTGTCGCGCACCAATATCGCCGCGCTCTTCGTGATCCTGTTCATCTATGGCTGGAACCAGTATCTCTGGCCGCTGCTGATCACGACCAGCTCGGATTACTACACCATCGTTGCGGGGATCAAGCGCATGGCCGATGCCGTGGACGGTCTGCCGCAATGGCATCTGGTCATGGCGACCGCGATGCTGGCGATGATCCCGCCCGTGATCGTGGTGGTCGCCATGCAGCGCCTGTTCGTCAAGGGCCTTGTCGAGACGGAGAAATAAGATGGCATCCATCACCCTGAACAACCTCGGCAAGGTCTATGCCGGAGGCGCCCGCGCCGTGGGCGGCGTCAATATCGACATCGCGGATGGCGAGTTCCTGGTCCTTGTCGGCCCCTCGGGCTGCGGGAAATCCACCCTGCTGCGCATGGTCGCGGGGCTGGAGAGCATCTCCGAGGGCGAGGTCCGCATCGGCGACCGCGTGGTCAACGATGTGGAACCCGCCGACCGCGACATCGCCATGGTGTTCCAGAACTATGCGCTCTACCCGCATATGTCGGTGCGCCAGAACCTGGCCTACGGGCTGAAGAACCGCGGCACCCCCAAGGCGGAAATCGAACGCCGCGTGGGCATCGCCTCGGACATCCTGCAGATCGGACCGTTCCTGGATCGGAAGCCCCGCGCCCTGTCCGGCGGTCAGCGCCAGCGCGTCGCCATGGGCCGCGCCATCGTGCGCGAACCCGCCGCGTTCCTCTTCGACGAGCCGCTGTCGAACCTGGATGCGAAGCTGCGCGTCGCCATGCGGCTGGAGATCAAGGAGCTGCAGAAGCGCCTGCGCACGACCTCCATCTATGTCACCCACGACCAGCTGGAGGCGATGACGCTGGCCGACCGGCTGGTGGTGCTGAACGGCGGCCAGATCGAACAGATCGGCACGCCGCTGGAGGTCTATCGCCGCCCCGCCTCGGCCTTCGTGGCCAGCTTCATCGGCAGCCCGGCGATGAACCTGATCGACAGCAGCGCCGTGCCGCATCTGGCGGGCAGCGCCCATGCGGGCCAGATCGGCATCCGCCCCGAGGACCTGACCGTCACCCCCGACGGCCCCATCCAGATGCGCGTGCTGGCGGTCGAGGAACTGGGCGCGCAGCGTCTGGTCCATGGCAAGACCGGCGATCAGCGCATCACCATCACCATGGCCTCGGATGCGGAGCTGTCGGACGACCTGCGCCTGTCCTATCGCCCGAATGCGCTGCACCTGTTCCACAAGGACACGGGAAAGCGACTGGACTGAAACGTGAACATTCGCCCCTTGCCGGGCGGGTGATCCGTGCTACCGTGGGGCCAGTCCGAAGCCGGAGGTCGCCTCATGTGCCTGTCCCTGTCCTGCAGCCATCACAACCCCATCGCCTGCATCGTGCCGCCCTATATGCTGCGGGTGCTGGCCCTGCGCGGCGATCCGGCCACCGCCGACATGGCCCGGACCCTGCTGCGCCATGACGAGCAGATGCGCGACGAGCGGGCGGCCTTCACCAGCCTGCCGCCGGGCCTGCAGGGGGTGCTGCCCGAGGCCGATCCCGACCTCTGCTGTCCCGACCGCCGCATCCATGACGGCGAATTCCGCGCCGCCCTGCCCGGCCGTCTGGTCCGGTCCGAGGGCGACGGCCCCTCGGGCATCGCTGATGCCGACATGGCCTATGACAGCGCGGGGCAGGTCTTCTCGCTGTTCGCCGAGGAATATGGCCGCAACTCGCTGGACGGGCGGGGGATGCCGCTGGTGGCGACGGTGCAGCACCGCCGCAACTACAACAACGCCTTCTGGGACGGCCAGCAGATGGCCTATGGCACCGGCGACGGCAAGATCTTCCGCACGTTCCTGGAGCTGTCGGTGATCGCGCACGAGATGGCGCATGGCGTCATCCAGCATTCCGGCGGGCTGATCTATGAAAACCAGTCGGGCGCGCTGAACGAGCATGTGGCCGATGTCTTCGGCGCACTGGCCCAGCAGCGCGTGCTGGGCCAGGAGGTGCATCAGGCCGACTGGCTGGTCGGGCGCGGCATCCTGGGCCCCGGCATCAATGGCACAGCCCTGCGCAGCATGAAGGCGCCGGGCACGGCCTATTCGGACGACCTGCTGGGCACCGATCCGCAGCCCTGGCACATGGACCAGTTCAACACCACGACCGACGACAATGGCGGCGTGCACATCAACTCGGGCATCCCTAACCACGCCTTCTACCTGTTCTGCGCCTATCTGGGCGGGCGGGCCTGGGAGGTGCCGGGCCGGATCTGGTACAAGACGCTGCAGGACATCAACAACCCCATGGCCAGCTTTGCGGACTGGGCCGACCAGACACTGCGCGCGGCCTCGGCGCTGGAGGGTGCGGGCAGCGCCCCGGTGCTGCTGCTGCGCCGCGCATGGAAGCTTGTCGGAATCGCCGTCTGATCCTATCTTCGGGCCCAGAACGGAGGTCCGCATGATCATCGAGATCCGCAGCCATGGCGGCTTCGGCGGCATCGCGGCCGCCGCCCAGTCCCGCCGCATCGACACCGATGCCCAGCCCGCCGAGATGCGCGCGGCGCTGTGCGCGGCCTTCCGGCCCGGTGCGCTGTCGGAACTGGCCCGGACCCCCTGCCCCGGCTGTCCCGACCGGATGCGCTATGCGATCACCGTGACCGGGGATGCCGCCGACGGCCCGCACAGCGTCACCCTGTCCGAGGGGCAGCTGCCGCCCGAGATGCTGGACCTGATCGACAGCGTCTAGAGCCAGTGCTTCCAGCGCAAAAACAGCCAGGTGCCGAGCGTCGCCGCCCCCATCATCGCCAGTGCCAGGGGATAGCCCCAGGGCTTGTCCAGCTCGGGCATGGTGGTGAAGTTCATCCCGTAGATGCTCGCGATCAGCGTCGGCGGCAGGAACAGCGCGGCGATGACCGACAGGATCCGGGCGGTGTTGTTCTGTTGCAGGTTGATCATGCCAAGCGTGGTGTCCACGGCCAGGCTGACCCGGCTGCCCAGGAAGTCCGCATGCACCTCCAACGCCTGCACGTCGCGCATCTGCGCGCGGATGACCGGCCGCAGCCGATCGGCCTCGGGGCGGTCGTCGATGGTGGCGGTATAAAAGGCCAAGATCCGCTCGATGGTCAGCAGGGCCAGCCGGACGCGGGCCATCGTCTCGGCCTCGCGGCCCACGCCCTGCAGCGCGGCCTGCAACCGGTCCGAGGACGCCGCCGCCGCGCTGCGTTCGAAGATGCCGGCGGTGGTCTGGTCCAGCACCCGGCCCGAGCCTTCCAGGATGTCGGCCTGCCGGGCGATGATCTCCTCCATCAGGCCCGCGAACAGCCGGTCCGGCCCGCCGCAGCCCAAGGTCGACCGTTCGGCCCGCGTCGGAAAGGTCAGGAAGGGCCGGGGCGAATGGTGGCGCACGGTCACCAGCCGATCTGCCGACAGGATGAAGGTCACCGGCATGGAGGACCGATCGCCCCCGGCCGTCTCGCCCGGCAGGACGGCGGTCATGTAGTCCAAGCCGTTCTCTCGATAGAGGCGGTTGGACAGCTCGATCTCTTCCATCTCGGCCAGGTCGGGCAGCGGCACGCCCAGATCGCGCAGCCGATCCATCTCGGCATCCGAGGGCTGGATGAGGTCGATCCACAACGCCTCGCCCAGATCGCGGTCGGGATCGTGGGGGACCAGACGGTTGCCTTGGACGGCATAGGCGTAATGCATGGCGGCCTCCTTGGCTGCGCCCTTGGTGCCCCGGCCCGGGCGCGGGATCAAGCGGGGCCGGAGGGCATGGAAAAGGGCGCCCCATGAGGGGCGCCCTGTCCGGTCATAGATGACCTTCAGCGATCACTTGTCGCGGAAATAGTCGTCGATTTCCTTGTCCGCCTGATCCTTGGTATAGCCGTACTTCTCCTGAAGCTTGCCGGCCATCTTGTCCTTGTTGCCGTCGATCTGGTCCAGCTCGTCGTCGGTCAGTTCGCCCCATTTTTCCTTGGCCGAACCCTTGAGCTGCTTCCACTTGCCTTGAATGATATCCCAGTTCATGTCGATCTCCTTGAAGACGATGATGTATGGATATCAAACGCCTCTGGCCCGGCCCGGTTCCTCAGCTCACCAAATCGGGAGGCGGGGCGCCCTCGGCAAAGGCCTGCAGGTTGGCGAGGGCCCGCAGGCCCATCCGGGTACGGGTGTCGTCCGTGGCGGTGCCCAGATGCGGCAGCAGCGTGGCGTTGGGTGCGGCGATCAGAGCGGCGGGCACAAGCGGCTCGCGCGCATAGACGTCCAGGCCCGCGCCGGCGATCGTGCCGTCGGTCAGGGCGGCGATCAGCGCGTCCTCGTCCACCACGTCGCCGCGGGCGATATTGACCAGGCAGCCCTGCGGCCCGAGGGCGCGCAGCTCCTCCGCCCCGATCAGGCCGCGCGTGCCCGCGCCCCCCGGCACGGCGATCACCGCCACGTCGCATGCGGCCAGCAGGTCCCGCAGATCGTCGATCTGGCGCGCGGGCACGCCGGGATCGGAGACACGCGAGCGGTTGAAGAACACCACCTCCATCCCGAAGCCGTGATGGCAGCGCCGGGCGATGGCCTTGCCGATGCGACCCATGCCGATGATGCCCAGGGTGCGGCCCGACATCTCGTGACCCAGCAGCTGCGTGGGGTTCCAGCCGGTCCAGTCCCCGGCGCGCAGGATCCGCTCGCCTTCCGAGGCGCGGCGCAGGACCATCAGCATCAGCGTCACCGAGATGTCGGCGGTGGCATCCGTCACCACGTCGGGCGTGTTGGTGACGGTGACGCCCGCCGCCTGTGCCGCCGCGATGTCGATGTGGTTGTAGCCCGCGCCGAAATTGGCCAGCAGGCGGCAGCGCGGATCACCCTGGAACGCGGCCGCCGTGAAGGCATCGCCAAGCGTCGGAATGATCGCGTCATGGTCGCGCATCGCCTGCGCCGCCTCGGCCTCGGTCAGGGGCGTGTTGTCGCGGAATGTCGCGTCGCAGGCCGCGCGGATCGCCTGCGTGGCGCGGTCGGTCATTGGGCGGGTGACAAGGACCTTCAAAACAGGCGCCCTCCATTCGGCACGGACTGGTCGGGGCGGATCAGCACGACCTCGCCCTCGGGATCGGGCACGCCCAGCACCAGCACCTCGGACCGGACGGGACCGATCTGGCGAGGGGGAAAGTTCACCACGCACAGCACCTGCGTGCCGACCAGCCGGGCCGGGTCGTAATGCCGGGTGATCTGGGCCGAGGATCTGCGTTCGCCCATCTCTCCCAGATCGACCCACAGCTTGATCGCAGGCTTGCGGGCCTCGGGGAAGGGCTCGGCGCGAGTGATGGTGCCCACGCGGATGTCGACCTTGAGGAAGTCGTCATGGGTGAGGGTCATGCCGCACCCCGCCCCAGCTCGCGGCCCCGTTCGGTCGCGGCGGCCACGGTGCGCGCCATCAGGGGTGGCAGGCCGCTGTCCGCATCCATCAGCACCGCCAGCCCCGCCGCCGTCGTCCCGTTCGGAGAGGTCACGTTCCGGCGCAGCACCGCGGGATCCTCGTCGGCATGAACGGCCAGCGCGCCGGCGCCCGCGACGGTCATGCGCGCCAGCTCCAGCGCCAGCGCGGGCGACAGGCCCTGCGCCTCGCCCGCCGCCGCCATCGCCTCGATCATGTGAAAGACATAGGCCGGGCCGCTGCCCGACAGGCCGGTGACGGCGTCCATCTGGTCCTCGTTCTCCAGCCGGACGACGCGGCCCACGGCGCGCATCAGCGCCTCGGTCAGGTCCAGATGGGCGGGGGTGGTGGCCCCGTTGCCGATCATCGCGCTGATGCCCTGCCCGATAGCCGCGGGCGTGTTGGGCATGACCCGCACGATGGGGGCGCCGGGAAACGCCGCCTCGAACGTGGCGATCGTCGTGCCCGCCGCGACCGAAATCACCAGCGTGTCCGACAGGTCCGGCATCGCGCCAAGCGCGTCGCCCATCATCTGCGGCTTGACCGCCAGCACCAGGACGGCGGGGCTGTCGGGCAGGTCCGCGTTCACGCGCAGGCCGCGGTCCTGCCATTCGGGCGCCAGCTTGGGGTCCAGCACGGTCACCGCGCCGGGCTCCAGTCCGCCGGCCAGCCAGCCTGTCAGCATGGCCCCGCCCATCCGGCCGCAGCCGACCAGCACCAGACCGCGCCGGTTGATCTCGGTGAAATCGCTCATGGCTTGTCCCCTTTTGGTCTCGGGGCCGTGCCCCGTTCAGGCCCGTCCGTAGGCGGCGCCCAAGGCGATGTCCAGCGCGGCGGCGGGGGTGGTGTCGCCCCAGCCCGCCAACTGGAACGAGGGGTAGAACCGCTCGCAGGCCGTCAGCGCATTGCCGATCATCTGGTCCACCTGCTCGGGCAGGGCGATGGCATCGCCGGCCAGCCCCAGCCCATAGCGCCAGACCATCAGCCGCTGCGGCACCCAGAAGGTGAAGCCGCCGTCCCAGACCTGGTCGTTGGCCAGGTTGATCGTCTCGTAGATGGCGGGCAGGCGGCCTTCGGGCGGGTCCATCTCGAAGGTGCAGATCAGGCGCAGCACCTCGTCGCCGGGCGACCAGGCCAGCGTCAGGGAATAGCTGCGCCACTGCCCCTCGACCGCCATGGCGATCTGGTTGTCGGCCAGCCGGTCGAAATCCCATTCGTGATGGGTGGCCACGGCCTCGACGATGTCGATCGGATGGATCTCGTCGCTGGCGATGAAATGGTCGGTCTGTGCCATGGCCTGCCTCCTGCCGGGGTGCGCACCGCTGTCACTGGGCGGCTGCACAAGACCGGGCGGGTGTGCCCGATGCCTACACCATATATCGTGGTCACCTTTGCCCCTCGTGTAAAGCGGGAATCAGGGGCGCCGGGATTGCGAAGCCGCTCGCGCTGGCCTAGCAGGACGGCCAAGGCCACAGGGGCAGGAGGCGGCGGATGCCAAGGGATCACGGCGGCAATCTGGATGCGGCGGTGGCGCAATACGGCGCGGGCGACTGGATCGACCTGTCGACCGGCATCAACCGCCGTCCCTGGCCCGTGCCGCCCCTGTCGCCGACCGCGTGGCGCGCCCTGCCCACGGCCAAGGCCGAGGCCGCGCTGGTCCGCTGCGCCGCCGACTGGTTCGGCTGCGCCCCCGACCGGGTGCTGGCGGTGGCGGGGGCCACGGCGGCCATCCAGATGCTGCCCCGCCTGCTGCCGGGACGGCGCGCGGCGGTGCTGACGCCCAGCTACAACGAACATGCCGCCAGCCTTGCTGCCGCCGGGTGGCAGGTCACCCCTGCCCCGGATCTTGCGGCGATGGCGGGCGCCGATCTGGCCGTCGTCGTGAACCCCAACAATCCCGACGGCCGCGAATGGCCCCCCGAGGCGCTGGCCGATCTGGCCGCGCGGGTGGGCTGGCTGGTCGTCGACGAAAGCTTTGCCGATCCGCGCCCCGACCTGTCGCTGGCCCCCGCCCTGCCCGCGAATGCGGTGGTGCTGCGCAGCTTCGGCAAGTTCTGGGGGCTGGCGGGGCTGCGGCTCGGCTTCGTGCTGGCCGAGCCGGACCTGCTGGCCCGGCTGCGCGAGGCGGCGGGCCCCTGGTCCGTCAGCGGCCCCGCGCTGGAGATCGCGACCGCCGCCATGGCCGACAGGTCGTGGGCCGACGAGGCCGTCACCTATCACGGCGAGGCCAGCCTGAACCTGGACCGGCTGGCCAGCCGCGCGGGCTGGCGGCCCCTGGGCGGCACGCACCTGTTCCGGCTGTATCACACGCCCGAGGCTGGGGCCGCGCAGGACCGGCTGGCCCGCGCACGGATCTGGAGCCGACGCTTCCCCTATTCCGACCATTGGCTGCGCTTGGGCATCCCGGGCGATGCCGGGGAATGGGACCGGGTGACCGCCGCGCTGCGGCCCTGAGGCGACGGGCTGACGGCGTCGGGCGCCTGCGACCTCCTGCCCCGCCACGGGCCCTGCCGCTGCCGGAACAAGCCGGGGCAGATGGCGTTCCTGCCGACAGCGTCACGGGACCATGATGAAGAAACGCATCGCGATCGTCGGCACCGGCCCGACCGGCATCTATGCCTTGCAGCAGCTGCTGACGACCGGCCTGCCCCTGTCGGTCACCCTGTTCGAGAAGACCGACCGCGCCGGGGTCGGCATGCCCTATTCCACCGACGCCTCCAGCATGGCGATGCTGGCCAATATCGCCAGCATCGAGATCCCGCCCGTGGTGATCCCCTATCTGGACTGGCTGCGCCGCCTGCCCGACGACCGGCTGGCCGAATGCGGGCTGGACCGGGCCATCTTGCACGACCGCCAGTTCACGCCCCGGCTGCTGCTGGGCGACTATTTCCGCGACCAGCTTCTGGCCCTGGTGGCGCAGGCCCGCGGCGCCGGGCACGACATCCGGATCGTGGAGAATGCCGAAGTGGCGGACATCGCCCCCGGCGACGCGGGGCTGTGCCTGCAGGTCGCGGGCCTGGGCGTGCAAGGGCCCTTCGACCAGGTGATCCTGGCCACCGGCCACTCCTTCCCCGATGCGGACGAGGCGACGTGCAGCTATTTCCCCAGCCCCTGGTCCGGGCTGATCGAGGCGCGCATCCCTGCCACCGATGTGGGCATCATGGGCACCTCGCTCAGCTCCATCGATGCGGCCATGGCGGTGGCCAACCAGCATGGCCGCTTTGTCCAGGAGGGCGAGGATCTGGTCTTTCACCCCGAAGGGCGCGGGCTGCACATCACGCTGATGTCGCGCGCAGGGATCCTGCCCGAGGCGGATTTCTACTGCCCGATCCCGCACGAGCCCTTGTCGGTGATGACCGGCCCCGCGGTCGCGTCCTGCCTTGCGTGGCCTGCGCCGCTGGACGCGCTGTTCGATCTGCTGCGGGCCGAGATCATGCAGGCCGATCCCGCCTTCGCCCTGCGCATCGGGCTGGGGGGCCTGGATGCCGACAGCTTCGCCCCGGCCTATTTCGCCGTCCGCGTGGCCGCCGATCCCTTCCGATGGGCCCGCCGCAACCTGGCCGAGGTCGAGCGGAACAAGGCCGCCCGGGCAACCGTCCCCTGGCGCTATGCCCTACTGCGGATGCACGAGGCACTGGAGGAGGTCCTGTCCGACCTGCCCGAGGCCGACTGCGCGCGCTTCGATGCGGGGCTGAAGAAGGTCTTCGTCGACAATTACGCCGCCGTGCCCTCGGAATCGATCCGCCGGGTGCTGGCGCTGCGCGATGCGGGCCTGCTGTCGATCCGTGCCTTGGGCGAGGATTACGACCTGACCCGGGACGGGTCCCGCACCCTGATCCGGACCGAGGGCGAAGAACTCACCTTCGAGGTCTTCGTCGATGCCCGCGGCCAGAAGCCTTTGGATAGCGCCGACCTGCCCTTCCCGACGCTGCGCAAGGCCCTGCTGGCGGCGGGCCAGACGACCCCCGACGTGGCCCAGGACTACAGCCTGATCGATGTCGCGGGCTATTCCGGGCGCCTGTCCCTGGCCGCGATCCCCTACCTGATGCATGATCGGCCCTTCGTCCAAGGCATCACGGCCAGCGCCGACATCGCCGCCGCCATCGCCGGAGGCCTGTCCACCCGCAGGCGCCGCCACCTCGTGTCCTGACGCCCCCGCCCGATCCCGACCAGATAGGAGAATCCCATGCCAGTCTTCACCATCGTGATGGGCGCCGCGCCCCACATGAAACTGTGCGAATCGGGGCGCGAGTTCCTGGCCGCCGGTCCGCACATGGCCTTCGACAGCCATGACAGCGCCTATGCCTATGTGCTGGCGCATACCGAGAACGAGCCCCTCAAGGGCCTGCGCGCGACGATCATCGAGGTTTTGTCGCTGGAAAACGATCCGACCTAGGCACCGAGGCGTGCGTGCGCGCCTGTGGTCGTGGGACTATTGCCCCGAGGCTGCCTGCTTTTCCTTTATCCGCGCCAGCCCCTGCCAGGCCTCGTCCGACTCCGAAAGGCTCAACAATCGGGAATAGCACTCGTGCGCCCGCCTGTTGTGCCCGCAGGTTTCGGCCAGCTGGCCGCGCTGTTCCCAATATTCGGGGCATTCGGAAAAGAACGCCATATTCGCGTCAAGCAGGCGATAGGCCTGGGCATAGGCGTTTCGGTCCATGAAGAAACGGCAATGCCGGAGCAGTCCGGACATACGTCCGTCCTTCCTGTCCTTCATTCCAGATGTCACGATGTCGATAATCCGGTGGGTATCCTTTTCGGAAACGACAGGGGCGAAGAAGCCGTCATTGTTGAAGGACGGGTCCTTGTCCTCATCGGCGAAATCCATGCCGACGACGATCAGACGATAATGGCATCCCGCCGCATGACACAGGGGAATGAAATCGACCCACCGGCTGACCGCCGTCTGATAGGTGGCGATCTCGAAGACATGGGCGTCCTCGCGGGCGAACAGCATGTTGGTCAGTCCCGCGCTATGCTGACCGATGACGCAATCCGCATCGTTCACGCATTTCACCTGCTCGAGCGGGGACATGTTCTCGAAATGCACGACTTCGAACCCGAGGGCCGTCAGGGATCGGATCAGTTCCGTCTCGCCCTTCATCACCCGCTTGCGGGCAAGCCCCTCCGCCCGCGCGGTGTAGATCAGCTTGGACCAGGTCTTCCTGACGGTCGCCTGAGCGCGTTCGACCATCGCCTCGCGGAAGCGGACCAGCGTTTGATCGAATGAGTTCAGCTGAAGGGTTTTGACCGCATGCGGCTTGGCGTCATAGCCGGTCCAGTTATGCCCTGCGGGCCGGGCGGCCGCGATTTTCCCGTGATGATCGCCGGAAAACTGATACAGCAGATGTTCGCAGGAGATCGGCATCACGACCGAGGGCACGTCGTCCGCCTCGTTCTGCGAGAAGGCCTTGGCGGAAAGATGCGGCGTGACCAAGGCGTTGCAATCGGCCACCCACCGTTCGATATAGGGCTCGATCCGCTTGTTCTTCGTCGCGAAGGTGATGTCGTCGAAGGTTTCGGCCAGGGATCCCGCGACGAAAGCCTGATGCAGGCTTTCGCTGGTGAAGTGGAAGAAGTTGTGCAGGTTCTTCGCGTCGATCCAGACCGACCGGGCCTGCGCGGTCGTCAGCTTGAGGGAGCGGGGATCGATGAGCCGGTCGAAGATCGTGACGCTTTCCGGCGCGAACTTCATGTCCTTGCGCAGCTTGTTCCGGGCCCGATGGGCCGCCGCCCCGTTCAGGACGATCTTGCCCCGGGTGGTGATATAGGTGCCCTTCAGCTTCGGCCGCTGGATCTCCGCCAGAATGGTCCTGACGGAAAATCCCATCACCATGCGGCGCTGCCAGTAATAATCCGTCAGATGGGCATCGAAAATCTTGCTGCGTCGTTCATTTTCGAGAAGGTTATATGCGGCAATATCCCCAAGCGGAGTTTCTGTCAGCATATCCTCGGGATATTCCAGAAGCCTTATCCCGCTGTCTTTCGCAAAACTGTGCAGCATATTGTCCGCTCTTTTCTGCTGTCTTGGAACGGGGGCTAGCATCTTTGCATTGCACCGGCAACCTCAGGTTCGCGTGTAGGGTGCAATGATTAAGGAATAATGAATGGTGCTTCTGACGTGAGCAGAATGACAGATCGGCGACGGTTTGATATCCGTAATATAATAATAAACTGTTTGGTATTAATGCCGCCCCCCTTTTTGCGGCGACCCATGCCCGTAAGAAAAGGAGCATGGCTCCGGGGCGGGGCCGGAATGCCGTCCAGGATCGAACATTGGCGGAAAACTGGCGACCCCGGCAGGAATCGAACCTGCAACCTATTGATTAGAAGTCAATTGCTCTATCCAGTTGAGCTACGGGGCCGTCACTGACCCTCTCATAGCGCCGGATGGGGCGGCTTTCAAAGCCTTATCGCATGCGGGGGCCGCGCAAGGCTACAGCAGCAGGGTCATGAACACCGAATGCGGGTCGGGGCGATAGCTGGCAAAGGGCGGGCATTCGGTGAAGCCCTCGCGCGCGTAGAGGCCCCGCGCCGGCGCGAAGCCGGGCTGCACGCCGGTCTCCAGCGACAGGCGCCGGAAGCCGGCCTGCCGCGAATGGGCCAGCAGGTGGCGCAGCAGCATGCGCGACAGGCCCCGGCCGCGCTGTTCGGCCAGGACATGCATGGACTTCACCTCGGCCTCGGACCGGCCCAGATCCTTGACCGCGCCCATCGCGACCGGCAGGCCCGCATCGCGGATCACGAAGAAGGCGATGGCCGGATCGGCCAGGGCGGCCCTGGGCAGCGTGTGGACCGAATCGGGGGGCGTGTCGGCATGCATCTCGGCGGTGTGGCGCTGGAACAGCGGCTCCAGATCCGCGCCAAGCGGGCTTTCCAGATCGATCGTCAGCGTCATCAGGGGCTCTCCGCATAGCCGGGGTCGGCGCTGCGGATTAGCCCGGCCTGACGCCCGGGTAAAGCGTCAGAGCACCTGGTCCAGCACCGGCACCAGCCGCGCCACGGTCCCGTCCACGTCCTGCAGCTTGTCCAACCCGAAGAGCCCGAGGCGGAAGGTCGAGAACCCCTCGCCCTCGTCCAGCGCCAAGGGCACCCCCGCCGCGATCTGCGTGCCGAGGGCGGCGAAGGCCCGCCCCGACTTCACCTCGGGGTCCGAGGTGTAGCTGACCACCACGCCGGGCGCCTGGAACCCCTCGGCCGCGACCGAGCGGATGCCGCGCGCTGCAAGTTCGGTCCGCACCGCGCGGCCAAGCCGCCACTGCGCCTCGGCGGCATGGGCAAAGCCCATCGCGCGGGTCTCCTCCATCGCGTCGCGCAGGCCCAGAAGCGCGTCGGTGGGCATAGTCGCGTGATAGGCGTGCCCGCCGTCCTCGTATGCCGCCATGATCGCGCGCCACTTCTTCAGATCCAGCGCAAAGCTGTCGCTGGCGGTCCCGGCCAGCCGCTCGGCGGCACGCTCGGACAGCATCACCAGCCCGGCGGCGGGCGAGGCCGACCAGCCCTTCTGCGGGGCCGAGATCAGCACGTCGACGCCCGTGGCCGCCATGTCCACCCAGACCGCCCCCGAAGCGATGCAGTCCAGCACCATCAGCGCGCCCACCTCGTGCGCGGCCTCGGCCAGCGCGGCGATGTAGTCGTCGGGCAGGATCAGCCCGGCCGAGGTCTCCACATGCGGGGCGAAGACCGCATCGGGCCGCGCGTCGCGGATCTTGGCCACCACCTCGTCAATTGGGGGCGGCGCATAGGCGGGCTGCGGCTCGTTCCCCTGCGGGCGGGCCATGGCGACCGTCACCTCGCGCGCAAAGCCCCCCGCCTCGAAGATCTGGCTCCAGCGATAGCTGAACCAGCCGTTCCGCACGATCAGCGCATGGGCGCCCCGGCCGAACTGCCGGGCGACCGATTCCATCGCATAGGTGCCGCCGCCCGGCACGATGGCCACCTGGGCCGCGCCATAGACCTCGGCCAGCGTGGCGGACAGGTCGCGCATCACCTGGCCGAAGCGCTGCGACATGTGGTTGAGCGAGCGGTCGGTGAAGACGACCGAGAATTCGTCCAGACCCTGCGGGTCGATCTGGGGGCGCTGATGGGGCATGGGGCGTCCTTTCGCATCTTTGGGGGGCAGTCTAGACCCGCCGAGCCCCTGCGGCCAGACCGCCAAAGGGTTGGGTCCGATCCCCCCTTGCAGGCCCCCCCGTGGCGCGACTACCTTTCCCCTGTCCGAACAACATCAAGGGTTTTCATGCGGATCGGCATCCTTCAATGCGGCCAGTCGCCCGACCAGCTGAAGCAGACCCTGGGCGACTATCCCGACATGTTCGTGCGCCTTCTGGCCGGGCGCGGCTTCACCTTCCGCACCTGGCATGTCGAGGCGATGATCTTTCCCGACCAGGTGACCGAGGCCGACGGCTGGCTGCTGACCGGATCGCGCCACGGCGCCTACGAGGATCACCCCTTCATCGCGCCGCTGGAGGAGTTCATCCGCCGCGCCCATGACGCGGGCGTGCCGATGGTGGGGATCTGCTTCGGCCACCAGATCATCGCGCAGGCGCTTGGCGGCACGGTCGTCAAGCATCCCGACGGATGGGCGGTGGGCACCCAGGATTACGACTTCGGCGGCCAGCCCGTTCGCCTGAACGCCTGGCACCAGGATCAGGTCGTGGCCCTGCCCCCGGGCGCCGAGGTGGCCGGGCGCAACGCCTTCTGTCAGAACGCCGCGCTGATCTATGGCGACCGCGCCTATACCGTGCAGGCGCATCCCGAATTCGACGACGCCTTCGTGCAGGGCCTGATGGACACCCGCGCCAAGGGCGTGGTGCCCGACGCCCTCCTGGACGGTGCCGCCGCCCGGATGGGCGAGCACAAGGGCGCGGACCTGATCGCCGACCGGATCGAGGCCTTCTTCAAGCAACCCCGCGCGCTGGCGCGCCAAGATGCCCAAGGTGCCGCATGAGCGACTGGACCGACAAGCTGCCCGCCGCCGCACGGGCCTTCATGGCGGGCCGGCGCCTGGACGAGGTCGAATGCATCGTGGCCGACATCGCGGGCGTCGCGCGCGGCAAGGCCATGCCCGCATCCAAATTCGCCCGGCAGAACCAGTTCTACCTGCCCAACTCGATCTTTTTGCAGACGATCACCGGCGAATGGGCCGACAACCCCTCGGGCGCCTTCACCGAGCCCGACATGGTGATGGTGCCCGACTACACGACCGCCACCGCTGCCCCCTGGACGGCGGACTGGACGATCCAGGTCATCCATGACGCAACCGACCAGCAGGGCAACCCCATGCCCATCGCGCCGCGCAACGTCCTCAAGCGCATCGTGCAGCTCTACGAGGCGAAGGGCTGGAAGCCCGTCGTCGCGCCCGAGATGGAATTCTTCCTGGTCGCCCGCAACATCGATCCCAACCAGCCGATCATCCCGCCGATGGGCCGCACGGGGCGCAGGGCGGCCGCCAAGCAGGCCTATTCCATGTCGGCGGTCGACGAATACGGCAAGGTCATCGACGACATCTACGACTTCGCCGAAGCGCAGGGCTTCGAGATCGACGGCATCCTGCAGGAGGGCGGCGCGGGCCAGGTCGAGATCAACCTGAACCACGGCGACCCGGTGGCCCTGGCCGACGAGATCTTCTACTTCAAGCGGCTGATCCGCGAGGCGGCGCTGCGCCACGACTGCTTCGCCACCTTCATGGCCAAGCCCATCGAGGGCGAGCCCGGCAGCGCGATGCACATCCATCACTCGGTCATCGACCAGGCGACCGGGCAGAACATCTTCTCGGACGAGCGGGGGCGCGAGACGCCGGCCTTCCTGCATTTCATCGCCGGGATGCAGAAGCACCTGCCCGCGGCCATCGCGCTGCTGGCGCCCTATGTGAACAGCTATCGCCGCTATGTCCCGGATTTCGCGGCGCCCATCAATCTGGAATGGGGCCGCGACAACCGCACCACCGGGCTGCGCGTGCCCATCTCCGGCCCCGAGGCGCGGCGGCTGGAAAACCGGCTGGCCGGGATGGACTGCAACCCCTATCTGGGGATCGCCGCCAGCCTCGCCTGCGGCTATCTGGGCCTGATCGAGGCGGAAAATCCCCGCGCCGAATGCCTGGGCGACGCCTACATGTCGCGCGACGAGCTGCCCTACAACCTGGGCGACGCGCTGGACCTGCTGGTCGAGAACGCGCAGATGCGCGAGGTCCTGGGCGAGGAGTTCTGCGCCGTCTACGAATCCGTCAAGCGCAACGAATACAAGGAGTTCCTGCAGGTCATCAGCCCGTGGGAACGCGAACACCTGCTGCTGAACGTATGAACCTGCTGCATCTGAACGACCGGCCCGGGGCCTATCCGCCCAGCCTCTATGCCGCGGACAGCCCGCCGCCCGCCGCCCGCCCGCCCTTGCGGGGCGAGGCGCGGGCCGACGTGGCGGTGATCGGCGCGGGCTATACGGGCCTGTCCGCCGCGCTGCATCTGGCGCGGCGCGGGCTGTCGGTCGCGGTGATCGAGGCGCAGCGCGTGGGCTTCGGCGCCTCGGGGCGCAACGGCGGCCAGATCGGCTCGGGCCAGCGGCAGGAGGTCGACTGGCTGGAGGCGCAGCTGGGCCGCGACACCGCCCGCCGCCTCTGGGATCTGGGCGAGGAGGCCAAGGCCCTGACCCGCGCGCTGGCCGCCGAGGCCGGCGTGCCGGTCCGCGACGGCATCGCCCATGCCTGCCGCTCGGGCGCCGAGGTCGATCACGCCCGCCACATGGCCGACCATCTGGCGCGGCATTACGGCTATGACAAGGTGCAGCCGCTGGACCGCGACGGGCTGGCACGGGCGCTTGGCAGCAGCGCCTATGCCGGGGGCGATCTGGACCGGGGCGCGGGCCATGTCCAGCCGCTGGCCCTGACGCTTGGCCTCGCGCGCTTGGCCGAGGCCGCAGGCGCCCGCATCCACGAGGGCAGCGAGGTCACGGGCATCGACCACGCCCCCCACGCGGGCACGCCCAGCACCGTCCGCACGGCAGAGGGCCATGTGACGGCCGATCACGTCATCCTGGCCTGCAACGGCTATCTGGGCAGGCTGGACCGGGACATCGCCGCCCGCGTCATGCCGATCAACAACTACATCGTCGCGACCGCGCCCCTGGGCGAGGCCTTCCCCGAGATCCTGCCCGACCGCATCGCCGCCGCCGACACCAAGTTCGTGGTGAACTACTGGCGGCTGGACGACCGCCGCCGCCTGATCTTCGGCGGCGGCGAGACCGCGACCTACCGCTTTCCCCGCGACATCGAAGGCGTCGTGCGCCCGCATCTGCTGTCGGTCTATCCGCAGCTGGCGGAGATCCCCCTGACCCATGCCTGGGGCGGCACGCTGGCCATCACCATGAACCGCATGCCCTGCTTTGCCCGGCCCGCGTCCAACTGCCTGTCGGCCAGCGGCTATTCGGGCCATGGCGTCGCGATGGCGACGCTGGCGGGACGGCTGATGGCCGAGGCGGTGGCGGGACAGGCCGAGGGGTTCGACGCCATGGCGGCGGTGCCCACCCGCCCCTTCCCGGGCGGCGCGGCCTTGCGCGCGCCCCTGCTGGTGGCGGGCATGGCATGGTTCGGGCTGCGCGACAGGCTGGGCTTCTAGGCGCCCGACCTCCGATCAGGCGGGCGGCAGCCCCATCTGCACCATCACCTGACGCCGGATCAGCGCCGAATCCCGGTCGGTGATCCCCAGCAGCCCGGACACGAGGCGGATCAGGCTGTCCTCGTCGGCGCCGCGCGTGTCATCGGCAAAGGCCACCTCCCACATCGCGGCCAGCACGCCCTGGCGATCCTCCAGCGCGATGCGGTCCTTGATCTGGCGGGTGAAGCGCACGGTATCGCTGGCCTCAGCCTCCATCGCCTCGGCCTCGGCCCGGCGTTCGGCGGCCTCATGCGGGGTCAGGCCCCGGCGGCAGGCCAGCACCTGGTCGATGCGGGCACGTTCGGCATCGTCATAGTGATCGTCGGCGCGGGCCACGCGGACCAGCAGCGCGGCGATGGCCAGCTCTGCATCCTCGGCGCCGAAGGTGTCGGGCCCGGGCGCATCGCCCATCAGACGGGTCAGAAGATCCTTGAACATCATGGCAACATGCCCCCTGGCCCGCCCCGGGTCCAGCCCGGCGGCGGCGCGGCCCCGATCACATCTGCGGCAGCGCGCCCGCGACCCGCCCGCATCGCCCGCTCACGCACCGGGCACACGGATGTGCCCCTCGGCCACCCGCACCGCCCGGCCCGAGACGCAGACCTGTACCAGGCGCCCCCCGCCACGGTGATGCGCAGGCCCAGCTCGGCCGGGCGTCCCATCTCGACCCCCTGGCGCAGGGACAGCCGCGTCTCGCCCTCGGCCAGCGCGCCCGCCGCCAGCAGGGCTGCCGCCAGCACCGCCGTGGCTGATCCGGTCGCCGGATCCTCGGGGACGCCATTGGCCGGCGCGAACATGCGCGCCCGGAAGCCCGCGCCCTCGGGGGCATAGCAATAGAGCTTGGCGATCTCGCCGGTGAGCGCGTCGAAGGCCGCGCCCCGGGGACGCGCCCCCGCCAGCGCCGCCAGATCGCGCAGCGGCGCGAAGACGAAGCCCGGCCCGGCATGGGCGATGCAGGGCCGGTGCGCGCCAAAGCCCACCTGCACCGCCTCCAGCCCCAAGCCCGCCGCCACCGCCTCGGGCGCCACCACCTCGGGCGACAGCACCGGCAGCACCGGCGCCGCGAACTCGGCCAGCCCCGCGGCGATCCGCACCGGGACCGGCCCGGCCTCCTCCTCCAGCACCAGCGCCCCGTCCGCCCCGCCTGCCAGATGCAGCGCGCAGCCGATGGTCGGATGGCCCGCGAAGGGGATCTCGGCCAGGGGCAGGAAGATCCGCACCCGCGCCGCATGGGCCGGATCGCGCGGCGCCATCACGAAGATCGTCTCGGACAGGTTGAACTGCCGCGCGATCGCCTGCATCTGCACGCCGCTCAGGGCATCCGCCCCCATCACCACCGCTAGCGGATTGCCCGAGAAGGCCCGGTCGGTGAACACGTCGTAGACGAAGAACTCCAGCATGCCGCCCTTTCATCTTGGCCCAAATATCCCCGGGGGAGTCGCCGCCAGGCGACGGGGGCGGGAGCCCCCTTCCCCCCGGCCCCGCCCGTCAGTACTTCTGCGGCACGTACAATTCGCGCGGCAGGACCTCGCGCTCGTAATCGGGGTTGAAGACCCGGTCGGGCAGAAGCACCTCCTCATGGGGCACGTCGCCATAGGGGATCAGCCCCAGCAGATGATCGATGCAGTTCAGGCGGGCGCGCTTCTTGTCGTTGCCGGGCACGATGTACCACGGCGCCTCGGGGATGTTGGTGCGCTCGAACATGTCCTCCTTGGCCTTGGTATAGGCCTCCCACCGGATGCGGGACTGCAGGTCCATGGGCGACAGCTTCCACTGCTTCAGCGGATCGTGGATGCGGATCTGGAAGCGCATCTGCTGTTCCTCGTCGGTGACCGAGAACCAGTACTTCACCAGCCGGATCCCCGAGCGCACCAGCATGCGTTCGAATTCCGGCACGTCCTGGAAGAACTGCTCGACCTGGTCCTCGCCCGCGAAGCCCATCACCCGCTCGACGCCCGCGCGGTTGTACCAGCTGCGGTCGAACAGCACGATCTCGCCGCCCGCCGGCAGATGGGGCACGTAGCGCTGGAAATACCACTGCGTCTTCTCGCGGTCCGAGGGCGCGGGCAGCGCCACGACGCGGGCCACGCGCGGGTTCAGCCGCTGCGTGATGCGCTTGATCGCGCCGCCCTTGCCGGCCGAATCGCGGCCCTCGAAGATCACGACGACCTTCTCCTGATGGTGGCTGACCCAGTCCTGCAGGCGGATTAGCTCGGACTGCAGGCGCAGCAGCTCGTGGAAATAGGTCTTGCGGTCCATCTGGTCGGGATGGTGGCTGCGATAGATGCGGCGGATCTCGGCGGACAGGACCGCATCCTCCAGCTCCAGCTCCATGTCCTCGTCCAGGGTTTCCTGCAGCTCGGCTTCCAGCCAGTCCTTGTAGGTGTTGGTCATCGACATCTCCGGAATATGTTGCTGCGGTCTAGGAGGGATATGTGACAATCCCGCGTCAGCGCGCGAAGAGCCGCGCACATTCGGGGGTCACCGCCAGGACGAACCCGCCATCGCGCAGCCCGTCCACCGTCCCGCACCAGGCGCCCTGCGTGGTGAACAGGCTCTTCGTGCCGCGCGCCGGGCGATAGGCGATGCGCCGCCCGCCCAGGTCGAACAGGTTCAGAACGCCCCCGGCATTGGGGGCGTAATAGCCCAGCACCGACCCGTCCGAGGTGAAGATCACCCGCTGCTCGTTGGCCGGGTTCTCGGGCCGGTTCGCCGGGGCCGAGGCGGAGTTGGCGGTGTTGCCCGCCGAATTCCACGCCGCATGGGGCGCGTTGCCCGCCCGCGCCGGGTTGTTGGCCGGATGGCCCGGCCCCAGGTCGAAGGGCAGCTGCGTGCGGTCCAGGACGACCAGCGGCGCATCCGCCAGGGCGGGGACGGGCAGCAGCAGAGAGAGGCTCAGCGCAAGACGCAGCATGGCGGGATCGGTCCTCGTGACGGCGTGCCCCATCATGGCCAAGGATCGCGCCCGGCGCCAGAGCCTGATCCACCCCGGATGGTCCGCACCGGTCGGCGCGTCGGGGCGGCGCCTCAGGGTTGCGGCATCAGGAAATGCCCGGTCGCCTGCGCGATCAGCCGCGCGCGGTTGTCCTGCCAGGCCTCGACATGGACGCTCGCATAGCGCCGCCCCGACCGCACCACCCGGGCCCGGGCATAGGCGTCGCGCGGCAGGCCCGAGCGCAGATAGTCGACGGTGAAGTCGATGGTCTTGGGCAGGCGCGGCAGGCTGCCCTCGACGGCGGCATCGGGGGCGATGCGGCCCGATTCCAGATCCTCCCACATGGCGGCCCAGCCCAGCTCGATGATCGCCGTGACCTCCAGGAAGGCCGCCGTCACCCCGCCATGCAGCGCGGGCAGCATCGGGTTGCCGATCAGCTTCTCGTCATAGGGCAGGATCGCCGTCAGCTCGTCCCCGCGCCGGTCGAAGCGGATGCCCAGCCAGCTCATGTAGGGCACGCCGCTGACCATCGCGTGCAGGGCGCTGTCGCGGCGCGACTTGATCTGGTGCAGGGGCTCGTTGCGGTCGGCCATGGCTTACCTTTCCGCCGTGAAGGCGCCGGTCGCGGCGGCGACGGGGTTCTCCTCGTCCTCGTCCAGCGCGACGGCGCGCAGGAAGGCCACGCTGCGGGTCATGTGATAGCATTCGGCCCGCGCCGTGATCCGCTGCCCCGGCGTCGCCGCGCGCATGTAGTCGATGCGCAGGTCGATCGTCGCGGTCGATCGCGGGTTCGTCGGATGCACCATCACCGCCGCCCCGCAGCAGGTGTCCATCAGCGCCGAGACGACGCCGCCATGGATCACGCCGGTACGCGGGTCGCCCACCAGATGCTCGGCCCACGGCATGCTGATCACCGCCCGGCCCGCGCCGATCTCGTCCACGCGCATGCCCAGGGCGCGGGCATGGGGGATTGCCTCGATGAACTGCTTGGCAATGCGGGCGTGATCCTGGGGGTCGGTCATCGGGCGCTCCTTCTTTGGACGAGCGTAGCGCCAGGTGCCGCGCACACTCAAGCCCCCGCCGATGCGCGTTTCGGTTGAGAAACCCCGCGTCTCGCCCTAGGCTGACGCGAAGGGAAATCGGCAAGGAGGCGCGGATGAGCGATGACCGGATCAGCTTCAAGGACATGTGCACGCGCTTCGACGTGACGCCGAGGACGCTGCGCTACTACGAATACATCGAGCTGCTGCAGCCCCGCAAGGAAGGCCGCACCCGGTTCTACGGCGCGCGCGAGGTGGCGCGGATGACGCTGATCCTGCGCGGCCGCCGCTTCGGCTTCAGCCTGGAGGAGATCCGGCAATGGCTGCAGATCTACGACAAGAAGGGCTCGCGCGAGCAGTACCAGGTCTGGATCGACATGGCCGACCGGCAGCTTGCGGTGCTGGACGGGCAGATCGCCGACCTGCGCGCCGCCCGCGACGACCTGGACCAGCTGCGCCGCATCACGCGGGACGAGCTGGACAAGCTGGGCTGACGCGGCGGCAGGCCCACCCGTGACGCGGCGTTTCGCTTACGTGAGCGTCAGCTTCAAGTTATGACCACATCAGGACGGAAAGCCGGTGTGAGGAGGAGCGTACCGATATGTCCGACGACCTGATGTCCATCCGCCAGATGTGCGATGCCTTCGCGGTCACGCCCCGGACGCTGCGCTTCTACGAGGCGCGGGAACTGATCTTCCCCCATCGCCGGGGCCAGCACCGCCTTTACGACCGGCGCGACCGGGCCCGGCTGACGCTGATCCTGCGCGGCAAGCGCTTCGGCTTCAGCCTGGAACAGATCCGCCAGCTGCTGGAGCTGTACGAGCCCGGCGGGACCAACCGCGCCCAGGTCGCGGCCACGATCGAGATCGGCCGCGCCCGGCTGGCCGACATGGAACAGCAATATGCCGAACTGAGCGAGGCGATCGCCGAGCTCAGGGTCCAGATCACGGATGCCCAGGGCCGACTTTCCGCAGCCCCCCACGAACAGCCCACAGGATGACGCCATGCCCAGCTACACGCCCCCGATCCGCGACCTGCAGTTCGTCCTTCACGACGTCCTGAAGCTGTCGCATTCCGATCTTCCCGGCCATGACGACCTGGCCCCCGACTTCACCGAGGCGGTGCTGGAGGCGGCGGGCAAGCTGGCCTCCGAGGTGCTGGCGCCCTTGAACCTGCCCGGCGACCAGCAGGGCTGCCGGCTGGAGAACGGCATCGTGCGGACCCCCAACGGGTTCGCGGCCGCCTTCGAGCAGGTCAAGGAGGGCGGCTGGACCTCGCTGGACTGCGACCCGGAGTATGGCGGCCAGGGCATGCCCTATGTGATGGGCGTGGCCACGGGCGAGATCTTCGTGTCCGCCAACATGGCCTTCAACATGTATCAGGGCCTGACGCATGGCGCCTATTCCGCCATCCACGCCCATGGCACGGACGCGCAAAAGCAGACCTACCTGCCCAAGATGGTCAGCTGCGACTGGACCGGCACGATGAACCTAACGGAACCGCATTGCGGCACCGATCTGGGCCTGCTGCGCACCAAGGCCGAGCCGCAGGACGACGGCAGCTATCTGATCACGGGCCAGAAGATCTTCATCTCGGCCGGCGATCACGACATGGCCGAGAACGTCATCCACCTGGTGCTGGCCAAGGCGCCGGGCGGCGGCGCGGGCACCAAGGGCATCAGCCTGTTCATCGTGCCCAAGTTCCTGGTGACCGAGGACGGCACCTTGGGCGACCGCAACGGCGTGTCGGTCGGCGCGCTGGAACACAAGATGGGCATCCACGCCAACGCGACCTGCGTGATGAACTATGACGGCGCGCGCGGCTGGCTGCTGGGCGACCTGCACAAGGGCATGCGCGCCATGTTCACCATGATGAACGAGGCGCGGATCGGCGTCGGCCTGCAGGGCTATGCGGGCGCCGTGCCCGCCTATCAGAACGCGCTGGCCTATGCCAAGGACCGCCTGCAGGGCCGCGCCGTGACCGGTGCCGACAACCCGCAGGGCGCGGCCGACCCGCTGATCGTGCATCCCGACATCCGCCGCAGCCTGCTGGACCAGAAATCCTTCCTCGAGGGCGCCCGCGCCCTGACGCTCTGGGGGGCGCATCTGGTCGATCGCAGCAACCTGGGGCAGGATGCCGATGCCGAGGGGCTGATCTCGCTGATGACCCCGGTCGTGAAGGGCTTCCTGACCGATAAGGGCTTCGAGGCCACCGTGCTGGCGCAGCAGGTTCTGGGCGGGCACGGCTATGTCGAGGAATGGGGCATGAGCCAGTTCGTCCGCGACGCCCGTATCACCATGATCTACGAGGGCGCCAACGGCGTGCAGGCGCTGGATCTGGTCGGCCGCAAGCTGGCGCTGGACGGCGGCAAGCACGTCATGGCCTTCTTCGAGATGATCAAGACCTTCTGCCGCGAGGAGGCCGGGAACGACGCGATCCGCGCCGACTTCATCGAGCCGCTGAAGGCCGCGTCGAAGGATCTGCAGGCGGCGTCGATGTTCTTCATGGAACGCGGCATGAAGAACCCCAACGACGCGCTGTCGGGCAGCTACGACTTCATGCACCTCTTCGGGCATGTGACGCTCGGCTACATGTGGGCCCGGATGGCGGTCGCCGCCCAGGCCGCGCTGGACGCCGGAACGGCCGACCCGGCCTTCCACAAGACCAAGCTGATCACCGGCCGCTACTACATGAAGCGCCAGCTGCCGATGACCGCGACCCATCTGGCGCGCATCCAGTCCGGTGCGGCCACGGTGATGGAACTGGAAGCGGAAGCGTTCTGAGCCTGCTCCGCCGCGCGGCGCCCGTGGACAGCGCGGATGCCTCCGGCGGAGATATTTGAGTGAAGAAGAAGCGGCATTCCCGGCCCGCGCAGGGCCATCGGCATCAAGCGCGCGAGCCGGGAACCTCTCCTTCAGCGGTCATCGGCTTCCCAGCCTGTACCGCCTGCCCAGAGTGGCGCCAAATGGTTGAGGAAGGTTTAACCCGCCCCTTCTTCTTCCCGAAAATATCCCGCGGGGGTCCGGGGGCGCGAAGCCCCCGGCTGTTTGAAGAGGCAAGATGACCGCACAGCTCTGGTGTTTTGGCGAATCGGGCAATGCCTACAAGGCCGCCCTGACCCTGCAACTGGCCGGCCATGACTGGCAGCCCGTCTATGTCGACTTCTTCGGGGGCGAGGCGCGGGGCGCGGCGTTCCGTGCCCTCAACCCGATGGGCGAGGTGCCGGTCTTTCGCGAGGACGATCTGGTCCTGACCCAGTCCGCCGTGATCCAGCTGCACATCGCCGAGAAGGCCGGAAAATTCCAGGGCTCGGACCGGGCCGAGACGCTGCGCTGGCTGATGTTCGACAATCACAAGATCTCGGGCCAGGCGGGACCGGCGCGCTTCCTGCTGAACTTCCTGCCCGAGGAGAAGCGCCCCGCCGGGGCGGCCGCCTATCTGCAGGGGCGGCTGAAGGCCGCGTACCAAGTGCTGAACGACCATCTGGCGGACCGGGACTGGGTCGCGCCCGGCGGTCCGACCGTCGCGGATTTCGCGCTGTGCGGATACCTTTATTACCCCGAGCCCTTTGGGTTCGACCGCGCCGACTGGCCCCATATCGACCGCTGGCTGGAGGGCATCGCCGCCCTGCCCGGCTGGTCCCATCCCTATGACCTGATGCCCGGGCACCCCTCCGACCGGGCGCCCAAGGAGGACACATGACCGACGCATTCATCTATGACGCCGCCCGCACCCCGCGCGGCAAGGGCCGCCCGGACGGAAGCCTGCACGAGGTCACCTCGCTGGCTCTGTCCGCGCGGCTGCTCAATGCCCTGAAGGCCCGCAACAACCTGGACGGCCATGCGGTCGAGGACGTGATCTGGGGCAATGTCACCCAGGTCAAGGAACAGGGCGGCTGCCTGGCACGCTCGGCCGTGCTGGCCTCGGATCTCGACGAGCGGATCCCGGGCCTGTCGATCAACCGCTTCTGCGCCAGCGGGATGGAGGCCGTGAACCTGGCCGCCAACCAGATCAAGGGCGGCGCCGGCCAGGCCTATATCGCGGGCGGGGTCGAGATGATGGGCCGCGTCGCCATGGGCAGCGACGGGGCGGCGATCGCCGTCGACCCGTCGCTGACGATGAAATCCTATTTCGTGCCGCAGGGCATCAGCGCCGACATCATCGCGACGGAATACGGCTTCTCGCGCGAGGAGGCCGATGCCTTGGCGCTGGAAAGCCAGCGCCGGGCCGCGCAGGCCTGGTCCGAGGGGCGGTTCGACAGGTCCATCGTCCCGGTGCTGGACCAGAACGGTCTGACCATCCTTGCGCGCGACGAATACATGCGCCCCGGCACGACGCCTGAGGACCTGGCCAAGCTGCGCCCCGCCTTCAAGGAGATGGGCGAGACGATGCCCGGCTTCGACAAGGTGGCGATGCTGAAATACCCGCATCTGACCCATATCGACCACATCCACCATGCCGGGAACAGCTCGGGCATCGTGGATGGCGCCGCCGCCGTGCTGATCGGGGATGCCGCCTTCGGCAAGGCCCATGGCCTCAAGCCCCGCGCCCGCATCCGCGCCACCGCCAAGATCGGCACCGATCCCACGATCATGCTGACCGGCCCCGTCCCTGTCACCGAAAAGATCCTGAAGGACAGCGGCCTGTCGATCGGCGACATCGACCTCTTCGAGGTGAACGAGGCCTTCGCCGCCGTCGTGCTGCGCTTCATGCAGGCCTTTCAGGTCGATCCGGCGCGGGTCAACGTGAACGGCGGCGCCATCGCGATGGGCCATCCGTTGGGCGCCACCGGGGCGATCATCATCGGCACCCTGCTGGACGAGCTGGAGCGGCAGGACAAGACCATGGGCCTGGCCACCCTCTGCATCGCGTCCGGCATGGGCGCGGCCACCATCATCGAGCGCGTGTGAGGAGACATCCATGACCGATTTCACCATGAAGACCGGCGATGATGGCGTGGCGATCATCACCTGGGACGTGCCGGGCAAGTCGATGAACGTGCTGTCGATGGAGGGCGCGACCGCCCTGGACGGGCTGATCGACCAAGCGCTGGCCGACGCGGCCGTCAAGGGCATCGTCATCACCAGCGGCAAGGCAGATTTCGCCGCCGGCATGGACCTCAATGTCATCACGGGCATGAAGGACCAGGGAAGCGCGCAGGGCGTCTTCGACGGCGTCATGACGCTGCACCACCTGCTGCGCAAGATCGAGCGCGCGGGCATGGATCCCAAGACGCTGAAGGGCGGCAAGCCCATCGCCAGCGCCCTGCCGGGCACGGCGCTTGGCATCGGGCTGGAACTGCCCCTGGCCACGCATCGCATCTTCGCCGCCGACAATCCGAAGGCCAAGATCGGCCTGCCCGAGATCATGGTCGGCATCTTTCCGGGCGGCGGCGGCACCACCCGCCTGGCGCGCAAGCTGGGCGCGATGATGGCCGCGCCCTTCCTGCTGGAGGGCAAGCTGTCCGATCCCAAGAAGGCCAAGTCGGCGGGCCTGATCGACGAGGTCGTGGCCGATCCCGTCACCGCCGCCCGCGAATGGGTCCTGTCCGCCAAGGAGGCCGATCTGGTCAAGCCCTGGGATGCCAAGGGCTACAAGATGCCCGGCGGAGAGCCGTTCCACCCGGCGGGCTTCATGACCTTCGTGGGCGCCAGCGCGATGGTGCATGGCAAGACGATGGGCGTCTATCCGGCCGCCAAGGCGCTGCTGAGCGCGGTCTATGAAGGGGCGATGGTGCCCTTCGACACCGCGCTGAAGATCGAGGCGCGCTGGTTCACGCATGTGCTGATGAACCCGTCCTCGGCGGCGATGATCCGCAGCCTGTTCATCAACAAGGAGGCGCTGGAGAAGGGCGCGAACCGCCCCGAGGCGCCCGACCAGACCGTGCGCAAGGTCGGCATCCTGGGCGCGGGCATGATGGGCGCGGGCATCGCCCATGTCAGCGCCATGGCCGGGATCCAGGTCGTGCTGATCGATGCGCAGCAGGCCAGCGCCGACAAGGGCAAGGCCCTGTCCGAGGGCCTTCTGGACAAGGCCATCAGCCGCAAGAAGGCCACGCCCGAGAAGAAGGCCGAGGTGCTGGCCCGCATCACCGCCACGACCGACTACGCGGCGCTGGAGGGCTGCGATCTGGTCGTCGAGGCGGTCTTCGAGGATCCCGCCGTCAAGGCCGAGGTCACCAAGCGCGCGGAAGCCGTCATCCCGGCGGATGCGATCTTCGCGACCAACACCTCGACCCTGCCGATCGGCGATCTGGCGCGGGCCTCGTCGCGGCCCGAGCAGTTCATCGGCATCCACTTCTTCAGCCCCGTGGACAAGATGCTGCTGGTCGAGATCATCAAGGGCCGGCAGACCGGCCCGGTCGCCGTGGCCAAGGCACTGGATTTCGTCCGCCAGATCCGCAAGACACCGATCGTGGTCAACGACGCGCGCTTCTTCTACGCCAACCGCTGCATCATCCCCTATATCAACGAGGGGATCCGCATGCTGGCCGAGGGCGTGAACCCCACGCTGATCGAGAATGCGGCCAAGATGATGGGCATGCCCCTGGGCCCGCTGCAGTTGGTCGACGAGACCAGCATCGATCTGGGTGTCAAGATCGCCAAGGCGACCCGCGCGGCGATGGGCGACGCCTATCCCGACGGCGCGGTGGACGAGGTGCTGTTCTGGATGGCCGATCAGAACCGCTTGGGCCGCAAGGCGAATGCGGGCTTCTATGCCTATGACGAGGCGGGCAAGCGGCAGGGGCTGTGGGACGGCCTGGACGCGCAATATCCGCGCAGCGCGGACCAGCCCGACCTGCACGACGTCCAGCACCGCCTGATGTTCGCGCAGACCCTGGAGGCCGTGCGCGCGCTGGAGGAGGGCGTCCTCGAAGACATCCGCGAGGGCGATGTGGGTGCCATCCTGGGCTGGGGCTTCGCGCCTTGGACCGGCGGTCCCTTCGGCTGGCTGGACATGCTGGGCGCCGCCCGCGCGGTCGAGATCTGCGACCGCCTGACGGCCGAGCAGGGCGACCGGTTCCAGGTGCCCGCGCTGCTGCGCAAGATGGCCGAGACGGAGGGCAGCTTCTACGGCGCCCGGGCCGCGCAGCCCTCGGCCGCCTGATCCGCCCTTCGGATGGGCCGCGCCTGCGGCCCATCCGGCACCTCGCCTGCGACGCCCCGCCCATCGGCGGAAACTTTCCGACGGTCATGTCGTTGATCGGACGTGATTTCGCCATATGCTATGGCGACGGCACCGCCTGTGGCGGATGGCTGACAAGGGGATCCGATGATGACCGACGACACCAAACGCCGCGCCGAAGCCGCTCAGGCGCAGATCGATGCGCTGACGCAGGCGTCGCTGCCCGAACCCGCGCCCGCACCCTCCGGGCTGACCGAGGCCGATCCGGCGACCCAGGCCCAGATCCGGTCGCGCATGGCCGAGATCGATCTGAAGGACAGCAACTCGATCCTGCGATTCGGCACGCGTGCCCAAGCGGATCTGCAGCAGATCAGCCAGGCCATGCTGGCCGACGTCAAGACCAAGGAGGTCGGCCCCGCCGGCGACAGCCTGCGCGAGGTGGTGACCACCATCCGCGGCTTCTCCACGACCGAGTTGGACATGCGCCGCAGCCGCAGCTGGTGGGAAAAGCTGCTGGGCCGCTCGGCGCCCTTCGCGAAATTCGTGGCCAATTACGAACAGGTCCAGACCCAGATCGACCGCATCACCGCCGAGCTGGAATCGCACGAGCAGAAGCTGCTCAAGGACGTCAAGTCGCTGGACATCCTCTATGACCGCACGCTGACCTTTTATGACGAGCTGGCGCTCTACATCGCCGCCGGCACCGAGAAGCTGCGCGAGCTGGACACCGACGCCATCCCCGCCAAGGAGGCCGAGCTGGCTGCCAAGCCCCAGCCCGATCAGGTGATCGAGGCGCAGGAGCTGCGCGACCTGCGCACCCTGCGCGACGATCTGGAACGGCGCGTGCACGATTTGCGGCTGACGCGGCAGGTGACGATGCAGTCCCTGCCCTCGATCCGGCTGGTGCAGGAGAACGACAAGTCGCTGGTCACCAAGATCAACTCGACCCTGGTGAACACCGTGCCCCTGTGGGAGACCCAGCTGGCGCAGGCGGTGACCATCCAGCGCAGCGCCGAGGCCGCCCGCGCGGTCAAGGAGGCCAGCGACCTGACCAATGAGCTGCTGACGCGCAATGCCGACAACCTGCGCCAGGCCAATGCCCAGATCCGCGCCGAGACCGAGCGCGGCGTCTTCGACATCCAGGCCGTGCAGACCGCGAATGCCCAGCTGATCGCCACGATCGAGGACAGCCTGCGCATCGCGGACGAGGGCCGCTCGCGCCGCGCTGCCGCCGAGACCGAGCTGACCCGGATGGAGGCGGAGCTGCGCGACGCGCTGGCCTCGGCCTCGGCGCAAAGGCCCGCCGCCCCGGCGGACACCGCGCGTCTCGGACGCGGCGGGGTGCGCTGATGCGGCAGGCGCCCCTGCCCTCGCGCAAGACGGCGCTTGGTCTGGCGCTGGTGCTGCTGGCGGGAGCCGCCTGCGGGCGGATCGATCCCGAAGGGCCCGATCCCTCGCGCACCGACGCGCGCCCCGCCCTGCAGCAGGACCAGCCCGCCAGCCAGGCCGAGCTGCGCCGCGCCCGCGCCGAGCGCAACCGCGAGGCCAATGCGGCGGCGCGACAGGTCTCGGCCAATCCCAGCCAGGCCAGCCAGTCGCAGCGCGACTTCTACGCCGCGGCCGAACGACGGCTGGTGGCGCAGGGACGGCTGCGCCGCGACCGCGTGCCGCTGGATGCGCCCATCGACGCCGAGACGCTGACCCGCAACTTCATCGCCATCGCGCTGCGCGACGAATACAGCCAGACCTCGGACGGGCTGGTGGCGCAGAGTGCCGCCGCCCCCCTGCGCCGCTGGCGCGAGCCGGTGCGGATGCAGCTGGAATTCGGCGCCTCCTTCGACATGGCCGCGCGTCCCGCCTGGCGCGCCGAGGTGGCTGAGTTTGCCGCGCGCCTGTCCGACACCACCCGCCATCCGGTCCGCCTGACCGCCGAGCGCGGCAACTTCACCATCCTGGTGCTGAACGAGGATGAACGCCGCGCCGCGGGCCCGCGTCTGGCGCAGCTGGTGCCCGGCATTCCCGCGCAGGATATCCGCATCCTGACCGACCTGCCACCCGCGATCAGCTGTTCGGTCTTCGCCTATTCGCGCGGCGGCGCCAGCGACTATGCCCATGCCGTCGCGGTGATCCGGGCGGAACTGCCGCCCTTGCTGCGCACCTCCTGCATCCACGAGGAGCTGGCGCAGGGGATGGGTCTGGCCGCCGACAGCCCCGCCGCGCGCCCCTCGATCTTCAACGACGACGAGGAATTCGCCCTGCTGACCCGGCATGACGAATTGCTGCTGCGCATCCTCTACGACCCGCGCCTGACCCCCGGCATGACCGAGGCCGAGGCCGCGCCCCTCGTCCGGCAGATCGCTGCCGAGCTGCTGGGCGAGGCCGCCTGATCCCATCCCGAACCCCAGAGGCAAGCCATGTCCATCTTCGATATCCTGGGCGGCGAATTCATCGAGATCATCGAATGGGTCGATGACAGCCGCGACACGATGGTCTGGCGCTACGACACGGTCGGGCGCGCGATCAAGTACGGCGCCAAGCTGACCGTCCGCGAGGGGCAGGCCGCCGTCTTCGTCCACGAGGGGCAGCTGGCCGATGTGTTCGGCCCCGGCCTCTACCTGCTGGAGACGAACAACCTGCCGGTGCTGACCCGCCTGCAGCACTGGGATCACGGCTTTCGCAGTCCCTTCAAGTCCGAGGTCTATTTCGTCAACAAGACCCGCTTCAACGACCTGAAATGGGGCACGCGCAACCCGATCATCGCGCGCGATCCGGAATACGGCCCGATCCGCCTGCGCGCCTTCGGCACCTATTCGATGCGCGTCAGCGACCCGGCGCGCTTCATGTCCGAGATCGTCGGCACCGATGGCGACTTCACCCGCGACGAGATCGCCTTCCAGATCCGCAACGTGATCGTGCAGGAGTTCTCGCGCGCGATCGCTTCGGCCAATATCCCGGTCCTCGACATGGCCGCCAACACCGACCAGCTGGGCGCTTTGGTGGCGAAAGCCATCGCCCCGGTGATCGAGGCCTACGGCCTGATCCTGCCCGAGTTCTACATCGAGAACATCAGCCTGCCCGCCGAGGTCGAGGCGATGCTGGACAAGCGCACCAGCATGGGGATCATCGGCGATCTGGACCGCTTCGGCCAATATGCCGCCTCCGAGGCGATGCTGGCCGCCGCCCGCAACGAGGGCGGCGCGGGGGCGGGCTTCGGCGCGGCCATGGGCGCCGCGATGGGCATGGGCGTCGCCGCCCCCCGGCCCGGTCCCTGGGGCGCGGCGCCCACCGCCGCGCCTGCGGCCGCCAGCCCCCCGCCCCTGCCCGGCCGCACGGTCGAGACGGTCTGGCACGTCGCCTTGGACGGCGCGCCCCAAGGTCCCTTCGGGCGCGGCCATCTGGGCCGCATGGTGCCCGAGGGACGCTTCGCGCGCGACACGCTGGTCTGGGCGCCGGGCCAGGACGGCTGGCTGCCCGCCGAGGACGTGGCCGAGCTGGCGCAGCTGTTCACCACCCTGCCCCCGCCCCTGCCCCTGCCGCAGTAAGGTGGCCGCGCCCGCCGAACACCGCTTTCCCTGCGCGCAATGCGGGGCCAGCCTGCGCTTTCAGCCGGGCCAGCACAGTCTGGTCTGCGACTGGTGCGGACACCGGCAGGAGATCGGCCCCGGCCCGGCCCGCGCGCCCGGTTTGCCCCGCGCGGGCGCCAACCCGCCGCCCCTGCAATGGGACGCCGCCCACAAGGCCCCGGAACTGGCCGAGATCCCGCTGGACCAAGGCCTGCATCTGGACGCCGATTCGACCATCGCGCAGGTGGTGCGTACGCTGTCCTGCCCGCAATGCGGCGCGCGGGTGGACCTGGACGAGACCCATCACGCCGGCGCCTGCCCCTTCTGCGCCTCGCCCGTGGTGACCGACACCGGCGCCACCCGCCGCATCAAGCCGCAGGGCGTGCTGCCCTTTGCCTTGACCCATGATCAGGCGCGCGACGCGATGACCGACTGGCTGGGCGGGCTGTGGTTCGCGCCCTCGGGGCTGACGGCCTATGCGCGGCGGGACCGGCGGCTGACCGGGGTCTATTCGCCCTTCTGGACCTTCGACGCGGCCAGCCGCTCGCGCTATCGCGGCCAGCGCGGCGATGTCTATTACGTGACCCAATGGGTCACCCAGACCGTCAACGGCCGCAGCCAACGGGTCGCCCGGCAGGTGCCCCGCATCCGCTGGAGCCCCGCCTCGGGCGAGGTGGCGCGCGACTTCAACGACGTGCTGGTGCTGGCCTCGACCGCGCTGCCCGCCCGGATCACCGATGCGCTGGTGCCGTGGGACCTGTCGCAGCTGTCGGGCTATGATCCGGCCTTCCTGTCGGGCTTCGAGGCCGAGGGCTATACCGTCCCGCTGGCCGACGGGCACGAGGCGGCGCGGGCGCAGATGGCCCAGGTCATCGCCACCGATGTGCGCCGCGCCATCGGCGGCAGCCAGCAGCGCATCGACAGCCTGGAGAGCGATTTTTCGGCCGAGACGTTCAAGCATATCCTGCTGCCCGTCTGGACCGCCGCCTACCGCTACAACGGCAAGAGCTATCGCTTCGTGGTGAACGGCCAGTCGGGCCGCGTCGCGGGAGAGCGCCCGTGGTCGGCCTGGAAAATCGCCGCCGCCGTGGCCGTGGCGCTGGTCGCGCTAACGGCGATCCTGTATGTGACGGGGTCAGGCTGAGGTACAGAGGGGGACGGACATGATCCTGTGCGCGGGCGAATCGCTGATCGACATGGTGCCGCAGGACGGCGCCTTCCGGCCTCTGGCCGGCGGCGCGGTCTACAACACCGCCATCGCGCTGGGTCGCTTGGGCCGGGCCACGGGCTATCTGTGGCCGATCAGCCGCGACCCCTTCGGCGACCAGATCCTGGCGCCGCTGGCCGAGGCCGGGGTGAACACCGACCTCTGCCCCCGCACCGACCGGCTGACCACGCTGGCGCTGGTGACCCTGACGAACGGCGAGGCGCGCTATTCCTTCTATGACGAGGGTTCGGCGGGGCGCATGCTGGTGCCCGGCGACATCGGCCCCCTGCCCCGGACAGTGACGGCGCTTTTCGCGGGCGGCATCAGCCTGGTGCCCGATCCCTGCGGCGCCACCCTTGAAGGGCTGGTCGCCGCCCATCACGCCCGCCTGCCGGTGATGATCGATCCCAACATCCGGCCGTTCTTCGTCACCGATCCCGAGGCCTATCGCGCCCGTCTGGCGCGCCTGCTGCCCATGGCCGACGTCGTCAAGCTGTCGTCGGACGATCTGGAGTGGCTGCATCCCGACCTGGCCCCCGAGGAGGCCGCCCGCCGCATCCTCGCCACCGGCCCGAAGCTGGTCCTGCACACCGGCGGCGAATCCGGCGCCCGGGCCATCTGGGCCGGCGAGACGGTCGCCGTTCCTGCCGTGCGCACGACCGTCGCCGACACGATCGGCGCCGGCGACACGTTCAACGCGGGCGTCCTTGCCAGCCTCGACCGTCAGGGGCTGCTGAGCAAGGACGGCATCGCGGCCATCACCCCCGACCAGATCCGCGCCGCCCTGACGCTTGGTGCACAGGCCGCCTCGGTCACCGTCTCGCGGCCGGGGGCCAACCCGCCTTGGGCCCATGAGATGGCTGCATCGGACTGATCTGCCGTACTTGATGCCAAGCGGTGCAAGAGGGGGGCTTTGCGCCCCCCGTCGCGCGTTGCGCGACTCCCCCCGCAGGATACTTCCGCCAAGATGAAACGCGAAGATCCTTCATGAGCGGCAGGAGGATGGCCGATTTCATCTTGGCACAAATATCCTCGGCGGGGTCGCCAGTTGGTGCGCCCCGGGTTCGAGAACCGGTCGTCGCGGGACGCGAGGGCTGGGTGCCGGTCAGTCCGCCGGGTGCCACCCGCCGGTGCGCGGCGCGTCGGGTTCGTCATCCTCGACCGGCTCCTCGGCGGTGCCCGTGAAGGCCTCGAAGGCGCCTTTCTGCCGCGTGGTCCAACGCAGGTTCAGGTGCAGGCCGTCCTCGGCCGCCGCCTCGCGCTCGACCACGCCCGCCTCGTGCAACCAGGCGCGGCTGCGGCCGTCGGCGAAATCCAGGGTCACCTCGTCCTCGGTCCGCGGCTCGTCCAGGACCTGGCCCAGCAGGTGGTCGATGGCGGCGGTCAGGTCGTCCAGACCCTCGCCGGTCAGGGCGCTGACGGCCTGCACGCCCTCGGTGCGGGCATCGGTGCGGCGCAGGGCAGCGCGGGTCTCGTCGCCCAATGCGTCGATCTTGTTCCAGACCTCGATGGCGGCCACGTCCTCGTCGACGCCCAGGCTGTCCAGGATGTCGGCCACGTCCTCGGCCTGTTCCTCGGTCTCGGGATGGCTGATGTCACGGACATGCAGGATCAGGTCGGCCTCCAGCACCTCCTCCAGCGTGGCGCGGAAGGCGGCGACCAGTTCCGTGGGCAGATCCGAGATGAAGCCCACCGTGTCGGAGAGGATGATCTTGCGCCCCGATCCGCCCGCGCCCGCATCGGGCAGCTGGATGGCGCGCATGGTCGGGTCCAGCGTCGCGAACAGCATGTCCTTGACGAAGACCTCGGCCCCGGTCATCCGGTTGAACAGCGTCGACTTGCCGGCGTTGGTATAGCCCACCAGCGCCACGATCGGATAGGGCACCTTGGCGCGGGCCGCGCGGTGCAGGCTGCGGGTCTTGACCACGCGCTCCAGCTGGCGCCGCAGCCGGGTCATCTGGTCGTCGATGGCGCGGCGGTCGGCCTCGATCTGCGTCTCGCCGGGGCCGCCCACGAAGCCGAGCCCGCCGCGCTGGCGTTCCAGGTGGGTCCAGGCGCGGACGAGGCGCGTGCGCTGATAGGACAGCGCGGCCAGTTCGACCTGCAGCACGCCCTCACGGGTGCGGGCGCGGTCGGCGAAGATCTCGAGGATCAGCCCGGTCCGGTCCAGAAGCTTGACGCCCCAGTCCTTTTCCAGGTTGCGCTGCTGCACCGGAGTGACGGGGCCGTCGACCAGCACCAGCTCGACCTCCAGCGCCTCGAGCCGCTCCTTGATCTCGGCCAGCTTGCCCTTGCCGAACAGCTTGCCGGGATTGGGCTCGCGCAGGTTCGCGACTTCGGAGCCCACCATTTCGATGCCGGGCAACGCCATGGCCAAGGCCACGGCCTCGGCCAGCGAATGCTCGGGCTCGCGTCTCTGGGTCCGGGCGCGGCCCAGATCGGGGTGGATCACATAGGCACGGGTCGGCTTGGCTTCGGTGTCCGTCAGGTCGGCCAATCAGTCCTCGCCTTCATACAGGGTGATGGGCTGGCCGGGCATGATCGTGCTGATCGCATGCTTGTAGACCAGCTGCGACTGGCCGTCCCGGCGCAGCAGCACGCAGAAATTGTCGAACCAGGTGATGACGCCCTGCAGCTTGACGCCGTTGATCAGGAAGATGGTGACCGGCACCTTGGCCTTGCGGACATGGTTCAGGAACGCATCCTGCAGGTTCTGCTTGTCGCCAGCCATCTGTTTTCGTCCGTTTTTCACTGCCCTGTCATGTCAATATCTAGGCGCATGCGTCCGGCCTTGCAAGCAAGCGCGCTTGCGCAACCCGGTCTCGATAACATTTGCGCCACACCTGAAGGTTCAGCGCCGCCAGAAATCCGGCGAAAAGATGGCCAGCACCGCCAGCGTCTCGATCCGGCCCAGCACCATCGCGGCGGCCAGCACGGCCTTGGTGAAGTCGGGCAGGCCCGACCAGCCCTCCCACGGGGCCGAGGCGATGCCGGCGGTCCCCTCGAAGGCCGGGGTCAGGGGAATGGCGCCCGCCAGGGGCCCCGCATTGGTCAGTGCGGCGATGGACAGGATCGTCGCGGTCTCGAACTCGATGGCGTGGATCGAGACGAGGCAGATGACCACCGCGATGGACATGGCGAACAGCATGAAGAAGATGAAGGCCAGATAGGCCCCCTCGCGGCGCAGCCGCCGCGCGATGCGCCCCCCGCCCGAGACGGAACTGGGATGGATGATCCGCTCCATCTCGCGCTGGCCGTGGCGGGCCAGGGCATAGACGCGCAGCAGCTTGACGCCCCCCGCCGTGGTGGCGATGCCGCCGCCCATCATCGCCAGCCCCGCCAGGATCAGCCCCGGCGCGTCCAGCCCCGACCAGGCCCGCGCATCGGCCCATTCGACCGAGGTCCAGCCCGTCGTCGTCAGATAGCTGAGCGCGCTGAACAGCCCGCCCCACAGCGCCGCCAGCGCCCGGCCCAGCCCGGACAGGGGATGCGCGTCCTCGGGCAGGCTGCGCTCGATCTCGATGGCGCCCAGGAAATGGCGCAGGAACAGCACCGCGCCCACCATCAGGACCAGCGCCAGGGCCATGCGCAGCTCGGGGTCCTCGACCAAGCGGTCGGTCGCCTGCAATTCGGCGCCGCCGGGCCAGAAGCGGCGCGACAGGGCGGGGATCAGGAACAGAAAGACCAGCATCTCGCCCGCGATGCCGGTGGCCTGGCCGGCGGGGCCGATGACCGGCGAGATGCCCGAGGTGGACAGCGTCCCCATCGCCCGCGTCAGCGCCACCAGCGCCGGGTCGCCCAGCATGGCCAGCCCCACCCACAGCGCCAGGGTCAGCCCCGCGTAAAGCGGACCCACCTCCAGCGCGGCGCGGGCCAGGCGGCTGGTGGGGTCGGACAGGTGCCCCTCGGTGCGGGGATCGGACATGTGCAGGACCGGGCGGCGCGGGTCCGAGGATTTGGGCAGGTGCTGGCGGTATTCCTCGCGCCCATAAGGGCTGGACATGATCTCGAACCCGCCCACGCGCAGGGGGGCCAGGATCGCCACGGCCGCGACCAGCACGAAGAACCCGCCCATCCAGCCGACGATGGCCCGCCACAGATGCAGCGGCAGCGGCAGCAGGTCGGCCGAGTAGAGCGAGGCGCCGGTGGTGGTCAGCGACGACACCATCTCCCACCAGGCGTTGAAGAAGCCGGTGTCGGGCTGGCTTTCGGCAAAGGGCACCGCCAGCAGCAAGGGCAGGATGCCATAGGCGCCCAGCATCATCAGCAGCGTCTCGCGGGCGCGCTGCGGGCGGGGATTGGCCTGGGTCGCCAGCCCGATCAGCCCGCAGAAGACCAGCGTCAGCAGCGCCGCATAGAAGAAGTTGCGCGCGATGGACGCGTATCCGGTGACCGAGGCATAGGCGGCGGGCACCAGCATCAGCAGCGCCGCCATCCCGGCCAGCAGGATCAGAAGCGGCAGTCGCTGGACGGTGCTGGTCATGCGGCGGCCCCTGTCTAGAAGAAGTCGATCGAGACCTGCAGCAGGCGCTCGACCTCGGGGACGTCCTTGGTCAGGGCAAAGATCAGCACGATGTCGCCCTCGTCGATGCGGGTGTCGGCCAGGGGCTTCAGCACCCGGTCACCCTTGCGCACGGCGCCCAAGAGCGCGCCTTCGGGAAAGTCGATGTCGCGGATCGCCCGGCCCGCCATGGGGCTGGTGGACAGGACCTGCGCCTCCATCACCTCGGCCTCGGCATCGCCGATGGAATAGATGTCGCGGACCCGCCCGTGGCGGATGTGGCGCAGGATCGTGGACACGGTCGTGGCGCGCGGGTTGATATAGGCGTCGATGTCCAGCGCCGCCATCAGCGGCACCAGCGTCGGATCGTTGATCAGCGCGATGGCCATCTTGGCCCCCGCCTGCTTGGCGCGGACCGAGGCCAGGATGTTCGTCTTGTCGTCATCGGTCACGGCCAGCACGGCATCGGCCAGCGGCACGCCGGCCTCGTCCAGGATCTCGGCCGACAGCCCGTCGCCGTTCAGCACGATGGTCCGTTCCAGACGGTCGGCGGCGAATTCGGCGCGGCTGCGGTCACGCTCGATCAGCTTGGCGCGGATGCGGTCGGGGCGGGCCTCCAGCGCCTGCGCGACGGCAAGGCCCACATTGCCCGCGCCGATGATCGTCACGCGCTCCTGCTTCTGCGGAGGCTTGCCGAAGATGTCCAGCGTGCGGGCCACGTCCTCGGCATGGCTGAAGACATAGATCTGGTCATGGGAGAACAGCTGGTCGCCCGCCTCGGGCGCGAACAGCCGCCCCTCGCGGCGCACCCCCGCCACGATGGCCCGCAGGCTGGAGAACAGCTCGGTCAGCTGGCGCAGCGGCGTGTTCAGGGCCGGGCAGTCGGGTTCCAGATCGATCCCCAGCAGCTGGATCTTGCCGCCCATGAAGGTTTCCACATCGAAGGTCGAGGGTGCCAACAGGCGCTGCAGCGCGGCCATCGCGACCTCGCGCTCGGGGCTGATGACCACGTCGATGGGCAGGTGTTCGGTGCGGTAGAGGTCGGAATAGATGGCGTCCAGATAGGCGCCCGACCGCAGCCGCGCGATCTTGCGCGGGATCTGGAAGACGGAATGGGCCACCTGGCAGGTGACCATGTTCACCTCGTCGGAATGGGTGGCGGCGATGATCAGGTCGGCGTCGCGCGCGCCCGCCTGATCCAGCACGTCGGGATGGCTGGCAAAGCCGGTCAGGCCCTGCACGTCCAGCGCCTCGGTGGCGCGGCGGACCAGATCGGGGTTGTTGTCGATGACGGTGACGTCGTTGCGTTCGCCCGACAGATGGCGCGCGATCTGCCAGCCGACCTGACCGGCCCCGCAAATGATGATCTTCATCCACAGCCCTCTTGTCGCTGCCGTGACCGGCGCATCACCTGCCTATGCCGGGCGCGCGCGGGGCGCAAGCGCGGCCCCCGCGTCACGGCCCGCCCGCAGCCATCGGGGGCGCCCCCGCCCTATTTCCCCATCGCCATCTCGTCGTCGCTGCGCATGCCGCCCACCACGCCCAGGGATTTCAGCTTGCGGTGCAGCGCGCTGCGCTCCATCCCCACGAATTGCGCGGTGCG
This sequence comes from Paracoccus liaowanqingii, assembly GCF_004683865.2. Lineage (NCBI taxonomy): Bacteria > Pseudomonadati > Pseudomonadota > Alphaproteobacteria > Rhodobacterales > Paracoccaceae > Paracoccus > Paracoccus liaowanqingii. The sequence goes on from NZ_CP038439.1 coordinate 2,618,686, forward strand.
GCTGATGTTGCCGCCGAAGCGGTTGATCTGGGCCACCAGGTATTCCCGCTCGAACAGCTCGCGCGCCTCGCGCAGCGCCATCGCGGTGACCGAGGGGCCCAGGCTCAGCGTCTCGCTGTTGTCCGGCGTGGCGCCCTGCGGCTCCAGCTCGGACGGCAGGATCGGGCCATGGCCCTCGGCCAGGATCAGCACCCGCTCGATCACGTTGCGCAGCTGTCGGATATTGCCCGGCCAGCGCATGGATTGCAGCGCGGCCACGGTCTCCTCGGGCAGATCGCGCGGGGTCAGGCCCTGGTGGCGGTGGAACTGCGTGATGAAATGCCGCGCCAGCGCCGCGATGTCGTCGCGCCGGTCGGCCAGCGAGGGCACCGCGATGGGCACCACGTTCAGCCGGTCGAACAGCTCCTGCCGGAAGCGCCCGGCGGCGATCTCGGCCATCAGGTCGCGGTTGGTCGAGGACAGCACCCGCAGGTCGACGCGCACCTTGTCGGCGCCGCCCGCGCGCACGAACTGCTGTTCGGTCAGCACGCGCAGGATCTTGGGCTGGGTGCCCATGGGCATGTCGCCCACCTCGTCGAAATAGATGATCCCGCCATGCGCCTGTTCCAGCAGCCCCGGCTCGATCCCGCGTTCGGGGGATTCGCGGCCGAACAGGACCTCCTCCATCCGCTCGGGCTCGATCGTGGCGCAGGGGACCGTGACGAAGGGGGCGGCGGCACGGGGGCTGTGGGCGTGGATGTAGCGCGCGGCCATCTCCTTGCCGGTGCCCGGCTCGCCCGCCAGCATCACCCGGCCGTTGGACTTGGCCAGCTTGTCCAGCCCGTCGCGCAGCCGCTTGAAGGCCGCCGAATGGCCCAGCATCTCGGAGGCGCGGTCGCCGCCCCGGCGCAGGGTGCTGTTCTCGCGCCGCAGCCGGCTGGTCTCCATCGCGCGGTTGATGACCACCATCAGCTGGTCGATGTTGAAGGGCTTCTCGATGAAGTCGTAGGCGCCCTGCTTGATCGCCGCGACCGCGATCTCGATGTTGCCATGCCCCGAGATGATGATCACCGGCACGGCGGGGTTGTTGCGCTTGACCTGCTTGAGGATGTCGATCCCGTCCATCCGGCTGTCCTTCAGCCAGATGTCCAGGATCATCAGCGCGGGTTCGGCGTCGTTCAGGGCCGCCACCGCCTCGTCGGAATTGGCAGCCAGCCGGGTGTCGAAGCCCTCGTCCTTCAGGATGTCCGCGATCAGCTCGCGGATGTCGCGTTCATCATCGACGATCAGGATGTCGCTCATGGTGTCGCCTCGTCTTTGTCGTGTCTGCTTTTCGGTTTTGCCCCCCGGACGGGATGGCGTTCGCGCGGCAGCCGGATCTCGGCCATGGCGCCCGGCCGGTCGGGGGCATCGGTCAGGGACAGGCTGCCGCCATGTTCCTCGACGATCTTCTTGACGATGGGCAGGCCCAGCCCGGTGCCGTGGCTTTTCAGCGTCACATAAGGCTCGAACAGGCGCGAGCGGTCGGCGGGCAGGCCCGCGCCATTGTCGATGACGCGGATGCAGACCTGTTCGGGCTGGGTGTCCATGCCGACGCGGATCTGCGGCACCCAGCCCTCGGGGGCATGGGCCGCCTGTTCCTCGACCGCCTCGCCCGCGTTCTTGAGCAGGTTCGTCAGCGCCTGCCGCATCATGCCCGCGTCGCAATCGACGATCACCGGCGTGTCGCCGATCTCGCAGACCAGCGCGCCGTGCAGGGCATCCTGCTGCAGCAGCACCACCTCGCGCAGCAGGGCGGCCATGTCCGTCTCGGCCCGATCCGGTTCCGGCATGCGGGCAAAGCGGCTGAACTCGTCCACGATCCGGCGCAGGTCGTTGGTCTGACGGATGATGACGTCGGTATACTGTTCCAGCGCGGCGCGGTCGCCCTCGGCGGCCAGGGGGCCGAACTTGCGGCGCAGGCGTTCGGCGGACAGCTGGATGGGGGTCAGCGGGTTCTTGATCTCGTGCGCCACCCGCCGCGCCACGTCGCCCCAAGCGGCCATCCGCTGCGCGCTGACCAGCTCGGTCACGTCGTCGAAGGCCACCACGTACCCCTCCAGCGCGCCATCCGCGCCGCGCCGCACGGCCATGCGGACCAGCAGGCTCTCGACGCGCCCCTTGCGCATCAGCCGCACCTCGTCCTGGATGGTCTCCGCGACCGAGGCCGACAGGCGTTCGAACAGCGGCGCAAATTCCGGCACGGCTTCGGACAGCAGCGCGTCGATGTCGCGCTTCGCGTCCAGCCCCAGCAGGCGACTGGCCGAGCGGTTGACGAAGTCGATCTCTCCGGCAGCGTCCAGCCCGATCACCCCCGAGGTGACCGAGGTCAGCACATTGTCGAACAGCCGCCGCTGGTCGTCGGACAGGCGATAGCTTTCGATCAGCTCCTCGCGCTGCGTCTTCAGCTGGCGGGTCATGCGGTTGAAGGCCTGGCCCAGGGTCTGGATCTCGTCGCCGGTGCGCGGCTCGGGCACCTGCACGTCCAGATCGCCCTGCCCCACGCGTTCCGTCGCCTGCGCCAGAAGGCCGATGGGCCGCGACAGGCCCCGCGCGAACCACAGGCCCAGCCAGATCGCCGCCGCCACCAAGAGCAGCGCGAAGCCCAGATAGACCAGCGAAAATTCCAGCAGCACCTGCGCCCGCATCGCCTCCAGCTGGCGATAGTCGCCCACCGTGGCGCGGGTGTCGTCCAGCAGCCCCAGCAGGCTGCCGTCCACGTCGCGCGTCACGTAAAGATAGCGGTCGGCCAGCGGCGGCAGGGCCACCAGCGCGCGGAACTCGTCATTGTCCCAGTCCTCGATCAGCACGATGCCGTCGGCCTGCGCCCGGTCCAGCTGGTCGCTGGAGGGGGCCTCGTACCAGAACAGGTAGCTGCGCTCGCCGCGCGCGCGGATCTCTCCGGCGCCGTTGATGATATAGGCCTCGCGCAGGCCGCGCTGGATCAGGGACTGGCCCTGCGCCAGCAGCTGGCGCATCTCGCCATCCTCGATCAGCGGGTTCGCGCGTCCGGCCTGGGTCAGCACGCCCGCCAGCGCGCGGGCATCCTCGGTCAGGTCGCCCCGGTGTTCGGCGTGATAGGCCTCGGCCGCCGCCTGCGAGGTGGTGACCACCTGCTGCACCCGGTCCGAGAACCAGCCCTCCAGCCCGATATTGACCAGAAAGCCCGCGAACAGCGCGACGAGGACCGTGGGCACCAGGGCCAGCCCGCCGAAGATGGCGACCAGCCGGGCATGCAGGCGGGATGCGGGCGCCGAACTGCGCCGGGCCGAGATCAGCCGTGCCATGCGCGCGACGATGAAGCCGATCAGCACGATCAGATAGGCCAGATCCGCCAGCAGCACGATGCGCAGCGCCTGCCCCTGCGCGGCCTTGCCGAAGGGTCCCATGATCATCAGCGTCGCCGCCGCCAGGACGACGCCGGTCAGCACGATGCCCCAGGTCAGGGCGCCCCGCCATTGGCGCGGCAATCGGATACGGGCCAGCCTGTCCCAGCTGAGCCCCGACGCAAGGCCTGCCATAACCCCCACTTGCCGTCTTTCGCGGCTTTCGCTCGTGGGCGGCGCGTGTCCTTCGCGCTGCCCCCCTGTGGCGGTTTTACATCAGTTTGCGGCGCCGTGTCACCTCGATATTCAGCTCGGTCAGTTTCTTGCGCAAGGTATTGCGATTGATGCCCAAAAGGTCTGCGCAGCGCAGCTGGTTTCCGCCGGTCGCGTCCAGCGCCACCTGCAGCAGCGGGCGCTCCACCTCGCGCAGGATGCGGTCGTAGAGGCCCGGAGGCGGCAGCGCGTCGCCATGCAGGTCGAAATAGCGCTGCAGATGCGCCTCGACCGAATCCGACAGACGCGACCCAGCCTGCGGCAGGCTGGGCTGCCCGGTGGGCTCGGGCGCCTGCGGGGCGGGGCCGCTGGCCGAACTGGGCGCCGGAGGGGGCGCGCGGTGGCCGGTCTGCTGGGTCAGCGCCTCGCGCATCTCGGACAGGCTGATCGCGGCGCCGCTGGCGGTCAGGGCCAGGCGGCGCATCATGTTCTCCAGCTCGCGGACATTGCCGGGGAAGGGATGCGCGCGCAGCAGGCTGGCCGCCTCGTCCGACAGCATCCGCTCGGGCAGGCCCTGCGCCGCCGCGCGGGCCAGAAGATGCGCGGCCAGGGGCAGGATGTCGTCCACGCGGGCGCGCAGGGGCGGCACGCTGACCGTCACCCCCGCCAGCCGGTAGTACAGGTCCGACCGCAGCCGCCCCCCTGCCACGTCCGATTGCGGATCGGCGCCGGTGGTCGCCACCACGCGCGGCGCCTGCGCCCGGTCGGGCCCCGATTCCATCGCCTCGATCAGCCCGATCAGCCGCGCCTGCGCCGAGGCGTCGAAGCCCGCCGGGTTCTCGATCACGATGGTGCCGCCGCGCGCCTTGTCGGCGGCGCGCGCGATCGCGTCCTCTCCGGCATCCGACGAGGTCAGGACCGCCAGCCCCCGGTCGCGCCGGTCCGACAGCTCGTGAAAGCTGCGTGCGATGGTGGTCTTGCCCACCCCCGCCTCGCCCGCGATGATCACCGGCAGGTCGGCGTTCAGCACCCGCGCCACCATGCGGAACAGCGCCTGCATGCTGGGGGCGTGGCCGATCAGCGGCATGGCCGGGTCGGCGGCCTCGCGCGGGACGGGCAGCGGGTCGGGCATGGGATCGGACTTGCGCGGGCGGCGCGACAGGGCCTGGTTGGCCTTGGCCATCAGGTCGGGCAGGTCGAAGGGCTTGGGCAGGTATTCGAAGGCCTCGGCCTCGGTCGCGCGGATCGCGGTGACGATGGTGTTCTGGGCCGAGATCACGATCACCGGCAGGTCGGGCCGCGCCTCGCGGATGGCGGGGATTCGGTCGATGCCGTTGCCGTCGGGCATCATCACGTCGGTGATGACCAGATCGCCGCGCCCCTCCTCGACCCATTTGGACAGCTGCGCCAGGCTGCCCGTCGCATGGACCCGGCAGCCCGCGCGGGTCAGCGCCTGCGTCAGCACCGTGCGGATGGTGCGGTCGTCGTCAGCGATCAAAACGGTGCCGTCCATGGGGTGAGGTCCTTATGCCTTGGGCAGGGAAATGCGGAACACGGTGCGACCGGGCTTGCTGTCCACGCGGATCAGCGCGCCGTGGTCGGTGATGATCTTGCTGACCAGTGCCAGGCCCAGCCCGGTGCCGTTCTCGCGGCCCGAGACGAAGGGCTCGAAGACCTGGTCGGCGATGGCGGGGGGGAAGCCGGGGCCGTTGTCCTCGATCTCGATCTGCAAAGGCAGCGGGCGGCCGGCGGGGTCGGTCTCGTCGGGGGGATGGCGCAGGGTGTGGTCGTAGTGGCTGTGCAGGCGGATGGTGCCGCCGGCCTTGCCCTCCAGCGCCTCGGCGGCGTTCTTCACGAGGTTCAGGCAGACCTGCACCAGCTGGTCCGCATCGGCCAGCGCGGGCGGCAGCGAGGGGTCGTAGTCGGTCACCACCTGCACGCCGCGCGCGAATCCCACCTGCGCGGACCGGCGGACCTGTTCCAGCACGTCGTGGATGTTCAGCGCCGCCAGCTTGGGCGCCGAGGTGTCGCCGAAGCGTTCCACCTGATCCAGCAGCGCCACGATCCGGCGCGATTCGCTGACGATCATCTCGGCCATCTCGCGGTCCTCGGGGGTGGCGTTCATCGCCATCAGCTGCGCCGCCCCCCGGATGCCCGCCAGCGGGTTCTTGATCTCGTGGGCCAGCATCTCGGCCATGCCGATGGCGCTGCGCGCCGCGCTGCGGACATGGCGGGCCTGATGCAGCCCGTCATCGTCCTGCGGCACGATCAGCAGCGTCACCGCGCCCCCCGTCGCCCCGCCATTGCCCGCATGGACCGCCGCGCGCCGCGCTTGGTGCCCGCCCGCGCGGTCGCCGATCTCGAAGGCGACCGAGGTCTGGTACAGCGCCTCGTCGCTGGCCCGCACGCGGGCGATCAGCGGCGCCAGGCTGGGCTGCAGGCGCAGGCGGGTGGACAGCTCGTCCCCCTCCAGCACCCGGCCCAGGGTCGAGTTGCGCGAGATGTTCAGCCAGATCTCGGCCGCGTCGTTCATCGCCGCCACCCGGCCGCAGCTGTCCAGGATCAGCGCGGGCAGCGGCAGCGCCTCCCATCCCGGGCCGGGGGAGATCTCATGGAAATCCCGGGGGCGGCTCATGCGGCGGCCCGTCCCGGCGCGTCGGCGAAGGCGCGGCGGATCAGCTCCACGGTCGCCGCCGGGCTGGGCGCGCGCAGCATCTGGTCGCGCAGGGGGGCGCCTGCGGCCTCGGCATACCAGCCCAGATGCTTGCGCGCGACGCGCAGCCCCGGCTCGGCCCCGTAGAAGTCCAGGATGTCCAAGTAATGCGCCTCGACCAGATCGGCCAGCGCGGCGCCCTGCGGGATCAGGGGCGCGGGGCAGCCCCACAGGTCATGGGCGATCTGCGCCAGCAGCCAGGGGCGTCCCTGCGCGCCGCGCCCGACCATCACCGCCTCGGCCCCCGACCGGGCCAGCGCGGCCCGGGCGCTGGCGCCGCCGGTCACGTCGCCATTGGCGACCAGCGGCGGGCGCCCGGGCAGGTCGGCGACAGTGCGGATCGCCTGCCAGTCGGCCTGCCCCTTGTAGAACTGCGCCCGGGTGCGGCCATGCACGGTCAGCATCGCCACGCCCGAATCGCGCGCCCGCGCCGCCAGATCGGCGGCGTTCAGGCAGTCGTCGTCCCAGCCCAAGCGCATCTTCAGCGTCACCGGGACGCCGACCGCGCCCACCACCGCGTCGATCAGGCTCAGCGCGTGGTCCAGGTCGCGCATCAGCGCCGCACCCGACAGCCCGCCCGTCACCTTCTTGGCCGGGCAGCCCATGTTGATGTCGATGATGCGCGCGCCCATCCCCTCGACGATGCGGGCGGTCTGGGCCATCGGCCCCGCCTCGCGCCCGGCGATCTGGACGCTGACCGGCAGCGTCCCTTCGGTCAGGGCCTTGGCGCGGACCGAGGCCCGGGTCGAGGGGCGCGGTGTCACCATCTCGGTCGAGGCGACCATCTCGGACACCATCAGCCCGGCGCCGAAGCGCGCGACGGCGCGGCGGAACGGCAGGTCGGTGATGCCCGCCATCGGCGCCAGGAAGACCGGCGGACCCAGGGGCGTGTCGCCAAGACGGAGGGGGTCGGGCAATTGCATGTCCTGTTCCTTCACCCTGCGCGCCGCCGCCTGCAAGAAGGGCAGGCGAGGCCCGGCCTGCCCAATTCGCAGGCGCGACCCAGTTGCACGAAATGGGGGCATCTTGCAACGGTTTTGGGCAGACCGCGCGTCCTGGGTCCGACCCTCCCCGTGTCGCATCCGGGGGGCAAAAGCGTCGCCGGGGGGCATGGCGGCCGGGCGCCGGGCGTGATTGGATGGGCGAAAGCGTGCAGGGGAGATGTCATGTTTCTGTCGGTCTTCGATCTGTTCAAGCTGGGGGTGGGTCCCTCGTCCTCACATACGATGGGGCCGATGGTCGCCGCCGCGCGGTTCCTGACGGCGCTGCAGGGCCAGCCCTTCCAGGCGAAGGGGCTGCGCGCCAGCCTGCATGGCAGCCTGGCCTTCACCGGCAAGGGACACGCCACGGATCGCGCCACGATCCTTGGGCTTGCGGGCTTTACCCCGGCCCGCATGGACATGGAAGCCGCCGAGGCTGCGCTGGCCGAAAACCGCGCCACGGGCCGCCTGACCCCGCCCGGCCTGCCGCCTTTGGCCTTCGATCCCGACCGCGACCTGCGCTTCGATTACGACACCGTGCTGCCCGGCCATGCCAACGGCATGATGCTGCAGGCGACCGACGCGCAGGGCGACGTGCTGTTCCAGCAGATCTACTATTCGATCGGAGGCGGCTTCGTGATGACCGACGCGGAACTGGCCGCGCGCGGGTCCGAGGATCGCACTGACGCGGCGGCCCCGGTGCCCTTCCCCTTCGCCAGCGCCGCCGAGATGTTGCAGATGGCTGAAAAATCAGGCAAATCCATCGCCTGCATGAAGGCGGCGAATGAGCTGTGCTTTCGCGGCCAGGCGGATCTGGATGCCGGGCTGGCAGGCATCTGGCGGGCGATGCGCGACTGCATGGACCGGGGCCTTGCGGCCGAGGGGATCCTGCCCGGCGGCCTGAACGTGCGCCGCCGCGCCAAGGCCATCCACGACACGCTGCAGGCCGAACGCGGGCTGAACATGACCGCGCCGCATGTCATCAACGACTGGATGTCGACCTATGCGATGGCCGTGAACGAGGAGAACGCCGCCGGCGGCGCCGTCGTCACCGCCCCCACCAACGGCGCGGCGGGCACCGTGCCCGCGGTGATCCGCTATTGGCTGGACCATGTGCCCGGCGCCTCCGAACGGCAGTTGCCCGACTTCCTGCTGACGGCGGCGGCGGTGGGCGGGCTGATCAAGCACAACGCCTCGATCTCGGGCGCGGAATGCGGCTGCCAGGCCGAGGTGGGCAGTGCGGCGGCGATGGCCGCGGCGGGGCTGGCCGCCGTGCTGGGCGGCAGTCCCGGCCAGATCGAGAACGCCGCCGAGATCGCGCTGGAACACCATCTGGGCATGACCTGCGATCCGGTGCGCGGGCTGGTCCAGGTGCCCTGCATCGAGCGGAACGGGTTGGGCGCCATCAAGGCGGTGGCCGCGGCCAGCCTGGCCCTGCGCGGCGACGGCACCCATATCGTGCCGCTGGACGCCGCCATCGAGACGATGCGCCAGACCGGCCGCGACATGTCGGAAAAGTACAAGGAGACCTCGCTTGGCGGCCTGGCCGTCAACGTCCCCAACTGCTAGGGCGTCAGGCGTCCGCGCAGGCGGTAATGCAGGCCCTGCGGCAGGTATTCCGCCAGCCCCTCGCCGTCGAAATAGGCCGGGACGATCTGGTTGACCAGCCGCGAGCCGAAGCCCTCGCGGGTGGGGGCCTCGACCACGGCGCCGCCGCGTTCCTGCCAGTCCAGCCCGAAATGGTCGCCGTCGACAGACCAGCTCAGGTCGACCGCGCCCTGCGGGCTGGCCAGCGCGCCGTACTTGGCGGCGTTCGTCGCCAGCTCGTACAGCGCCAGCGACAGGCCCACGGCCTGCTGGCTGCTCAGGGGCACCGAGGGGCCGGACAGGCGGATGCGGTCGTTGCCCACCAGATGCGCGCCGATGGACCGGGCCATGACCTCGGTGATGTCGGCGCTGTCGCCCAGGCCCGTGAACAGGCCCTGCGCCTTGGCCAGCGCCATGATCCGCGCGCCGACGCTGTCGCGGGCCTCCTGGATCGTCTCGGCGTTGCGCAGGCTGGAGGACACCACCGTCGAGGTCACCGACAGGATGTTCTTGATCCGGTGCAGCAGCTCTTCCTGCATCACCTGCTGGTTGCGCCGCGCCTGGACCAGCGCCGTCACGTCGACGGTGATGTTCATCAGCCCGGCGACGAAGCCGTGGTCGTCGTGCAGCGGGCTGTAGCTGAAGGTCCAGAAGGTTTCCTCGTCGAACCCATTGCGGGTCATGACCAGCCGCATCTCTTCGGAATAGGTGCCGCGCCCGGACAGGGTCTGGTCGACCAGCGGCTTGACGTCGTTCCAGACATCCGCCCAGATCCGCCGGAACGGCTGTCCCAGGGCGCGCGCCTCTTTCCGGCCCAGGACCGGGGCATAGGCGTCGTTGTAGAGCATGGTCAGGTCCGGGCCCCAGAACATGCAGGCCGCATGGCTCTGGCCCAGCATGATCCGCACCGAGGTCATCAGCGAAATGGGCCAGCCCGAGATCGGGCCGAGCGGCGTCGCGGACCAGTCGAAATCGCGGATCGCGCGTCCCATCGGGCTGTCGCTCCACGAGAACCGCGGCGCCTCGAGGCGCAGGGCAGCGGTGTCGTGGCCGAAGTCCGCAGGGGTCATGTCGTCATCGCCACCAAAAAGGAACATGAACCGACCATGGCGCTTTTTAACGTCCAAGTTCAACGACGAACCCGTCGGACGCGCCCTGCACGGCAAGAAATGAACAATTATCATATACGGGACCTTACCGGTTCACTTTTCCGGGATCGGGACCCCGGGGCGGCGGTCGCCTGCCGCACGGGGGCGTGGCGCTTGCCCCCTCGGGCGGCGATTGGTAACGCTTGGCGGACACTTATCTCGGAAGGCCCTCGCCCCATGTTCCCCCGTCTTGCCTCCCTCGCCCTGCTGATCCTGCCGCTGGCGGCCTGCGACACCCAGGCCCTGTCCGATCTGCGCCGCGGCATCGGTCTGGATCAGGCCGCAGCCGAGCCCGAAGTGCCCGCCGGGCCGCGCCCGCCCGCCGTCTCTCCGCTGGAGCAGCCGATCGAGACCGCCGAGGCCCCGCCCCGCCCGGTCTCGATGGCCGAGCCGCTGACCTATCGCAACACCGCCTTCCTGGCAGGCGGCAACGAGCCCGCCTGGACCGTGGAGATCGCCGGCAACACCGCCACCTATCGCACGCCCGACAGCCCCTCGGGACGCCAGATCCCGGTGAACCGCCTGGTCTTCAACCAGGGCGTCGAATATATCGGCGTGCTGAACGGGCGGCCCTTCGTGGTCAACCTGCGCGCGGAACGGTGCCGGGACAGCATGTCGGGCGCCCGCCTGCCCCTGACGGCCCGGCTGACGGTCGCCGGAGAGGCGCAGCCGGGCTGCGGCACCCCCGGCGCCGCGCCCGCTCCGGTTGAAGCTGCCCCGGTCGCCACCGCTCCGGTGGCCCCGGCGGCCCAGGCCGCCCCCCCGGCCGAGGTCCTGGCCGCCCCGGCGGCGGGATGATCCCTGCCGCGGCGGGTCATCACGCAGTCGTGTGTCGATCCGCCGCGCCAAGCCTGCCACTGCGCCTGAACACCCTGCCCTGCCCGATCCGCCGATCCCGCCGTCGAAAGGAAGCCCGCCGATGCGCCGCTCGCGCCTGACCCGCCAGCTGATGGCCACCACCCTGCCCATAGCCCTGATCGCGGGGTCCGGCATCGGCATCGCGACGGCTGACCCGATGCTGGGGCGCAGCATGTCCAGCTATGGCCTGCCCGGCGGCATCGACACCCCCACCGCCGAGACGCTGCCCGACGGATCCCTGGGCGCGACCCTGTCGCTGTCCGACTATGCCCGGCGCGGCAACGTCTTCTTCCAGGCGCTGCCGGGGCTGACCACCGTGCTGCGCTATGGCCGCGTCGACGGCATCCAGGACTTCCGGCAGGAGGGGTTCATCTCGGACCGCTCGCTGGACCTGCGCTATCAGATCGTGGACGAGGACGGCTGGCGCCCCGCGGTGGCCGTCGGCCTGCAGGATTTCCTGGGCACCGGCGTCTATTCGGGCGAATACATCGTCGCGACCCGCAATGTCACGCCGACGGTCCGCGCCTCGATCGGCCTGGGCTGGGGCGTGCTGGCGGGCAATCCGCGCGTGATCGACGTGCGCGACGAGGGCGGCACGCCCAATGTCGACGACTGGTTCACCGGCGGGGCCAAGCCCTTCGCCTCGGTCAGCTGGCAGGTCAACGACCGGCTGAACCTGACGGCGGAATATTCCAACGACATCTACGAGGCGCGCTACAGCAACGGCAACGTCTTCCAGCAGGGCGACGAACCCGGCAGCAAGTTCAACTTCGGTGCCAGCTACCGCTTCGGCCAGAACTACGAGGCCGGGATCTATACCATCGGCGGCGAGACGATCGGTGCGCAGTTCACCATCGCGCTGAACCCGCGCGAGGCGGCCTTCCCCTCGGGCCTGGAAAGCGCGCCCGCGCCGGTGCGTCCCCGCCCCGCCCCCGCCCAGGACCCCGAGGGCTGGTCGGGCAGCTGGTCGCAGGACCCGACCGCCCAGCCCGCCATCCAGACCGCGCTGGCCACCGGCATGGCGGACGAGGGGATGCTGTTGGAAGGCATGGTCCTGCAGCCCACCCGCGCCGAGGTCAGGCTGCGCAACCAGCGCTACATCGCCCAGGCCGAGGCCGTGGGCCGCACCGCCCGCCTGATGACCCGCGCCCTGCCCCCCTCGGTCGAGACCTTCGTGATCACCTCGACCAGCGACGGGATGCCGACCTCGTCGGTGACCCTGCGCCGCAGCGACGTGGAACGGCTGGAAAACACCGAGGCCGGCCGGATCGCCGCCGCCTCGACCCTGTCGGATGCCGCCGCCGGCGCGCCGGGGCTGGTCACGACGCAAGGGCTCTATCCGCGCTTCCGCTGGTCGGTGAAGCCCTATCTGGATCTGGGCATCTTCAGCGCCGAGGACGGGCTGACCCACGAGGTCGGCGCCGAGGCCCGCGCCAGCTACGAGATCATGCCAGGCCTGATCGCCACCGGCGCCCTGCGCCAGCGCGCCTTCGGCGATATCGGCCAGCGCGGCCCGGGCATCCCGGGCGAGCGCGGCGAATATTACACGCCCGAGGAATACGAGGCCGATCCCGGCCTGGAGACCACGCCCGAGGGCGTGCCGCGCGTGCGGTCGGACACCCGGATGTATACCGGCAATTCCAGCCCGGTGATCCCGGAACTGACGCTGGCCTGGTATGCCAAGCCCACGCCGACCATCTATTCCCGCGTCACCTTCGGCCTGCTGGAACGCGCCTATGGCGGCGTCTCGGCCGAGGCGCTGTGGAAGCCCGCCAACTCGCCCCTGGCCTTCGAGGCCGAGGTCAACCGGGTCCGGAAGCGCGACTTCGACCAGCTGTTCGACTTCCGCGATTACGAGGTTACGACGGGTCATGTCTCGGCCTATTACGAGTTCACGCAGGGCTTCACAGCGCAGCTGGACCTAGGCCGCTATCTGGCGGGCGACGAGGGCGCGACGGTCACCCTGACGCGCGAATTCGCCAATGGCTGGCAGATCGGCGCCTATGCGACCAAGACCAACCTGTCCGCCGAGGAATTCGGCGAGGGCAGCTTCGACAAGGGCGTGACGCTGTCGATCCCGCTTGGCTGGGCGACGGGCCAGGCCTCGCGCGACCGCGTCTCGACCAACCTGCGGTCGCTGTCGCGCGACGGCGGATCGCGGCTGGACGTGAACGGGCGCCTGTACGACCGCGTGCGCGAAAGCCATACGGTCGATCTTTACGAAGGCTGGGGGAGGTTCTGGCGATGAGCGGGACGGTTCGGATGCGCGGATTGAGGATCACCCTGCCGGCGCTGGCGCTGGCCGCCCTGGCCGCCTGCGGCAACACCGGGGCCGACGAGGGCAACACGGGCCCCCTGGCCATCCTGGCGCAGACCGCCGCCGGGGTCGTCAGCGCCCGCACGACGGCGGCGCCCACGGCTCCGCCCTCGACCCCGCAGCAGGCGGCGGCCGAGGCGCTGCGGGTCAATCCCGGCCCGCTGATCCAGGCGGGCTTCGAGGGGCTGGGCCGCACGCAGGTCCTGGCCCTGACGGGCGAGAACGGCGCCCTGCGCACCTACATGACGCCCTCGAAGGAGGCGCTGATCCTGCGCGGCGGAATGCTGGTCGGCACGCGCGGCCTGGGCCGCGACCTGTCCGTGGCCGAGCCCGGCACCGAGGCGCTGATCCGCGCGGGCCAGTCGGGCAGCGGCACGCGCATCATGCGCTATCTGGCGGGCGACGGGCTGGAGCGCCCGCTGCAATTCGCCTGCACCACGGCGCCCGGACCCGCGGCCAGCACCATCGTCGAACGCTGCGAGGGGCATGGCGCGACCTTCCAGAACACCTATCTGGTGCAGGGCGGGCAGATCCCGGTCTCGCGCCAGTGGATCGGGCCGGGCATGGGCTACGTCACGCTGCAGACCCTGCGGCCCTGATCCCCATCCGCCAGACATGAAAGAACCGGCCCTTGGGGGCCGGTTCTTTCATGTCTGCCCGGCAATGGTCGATGACCTCTGCCGGAAACGACAAAGGGGCTGGCCAATGGCCAGCCCCCTGTGCGACGGATCGCCGAAGCCATCCGTCCCGGGATCAGCTGTCGTCGTCGTCCGAAGCGACGGCGGCGATGACGCCCAGCAGCAGCAGGGCGGGAACCACCAGGCCAGCGTTGGTCGAAGCGGGACGCTCCTCAACGATGACGGGCTCGACTTCGACGACGGGGGCGACGTAGCCACCGGCCAGAGCCGAAGTTGCGGTCAGGCCGAGAGCGGCCGCGAAAATAGCGAATTTGGTCATGATCATGCTCCGTTTCGATTGACGGCTGCCAATTCTGGCAACATCGCTGCGACAGTTACACAAAGCCGAACGGTTGAAAAGCAGCATTGGATTGAATCCCCCGTGGGCCTGCACGCACTGTTGCATATTGGCCAACCCCGGGATCGGGGCTTCGTTCCACCCCCTGCAAACCCCCGGAAAAACTGTGACAATTCCGCACTAGCCGCGCCGAAGACCTTGGGACAGGACGAAAAAACAGGCGGCCGCGGTGACGATCGACGGACCCGCCGGCGTGTCCATCCGCAGGCTGGCCCACAGCCCCGCCACGACCGAGGCAGCGGCGATCAGGGCGGCACCGGCGGCCATCCGCTCGGGCGTGCGGGCCCATCCGCGCGCCGCCGCCGCAGGCACGATCAGCATGGCCGAGATGAGCAGCGATCCCACGACGCGAATCGCCAGCGCCACCACAACCGCCAGGGCCAGCGACAGGACCAGCCGTTCCACCCGGGGGTCGATCCCGGCGGCCATCGCCAGCTCCTCGTTCAGGCTGGAGGTGACCAGCCGCTGCCAGCGCGCGATCAGCACCGCCAGGACCAGCGCCGCGCCGGTCCAGATCAGCACCAGATCCGCCCGTCCCACCGCCAGGATGTCGCCGAAGAGATAGCTGGACAGGTCCGACCGCGCGGCAGGCACGAAGCTGATCGCCACCAGGCCTATGGCCAGCGCCGAATGGGACAGCACCCCCAGCATCGTGTCCATCGCCTGCCCCCGCGCCACCAGGGCCGAGACCAGGCAGGCCATCGACACCGCCACGGCCAGCGTGCCCGCATAGATCGAGATGTCGAAGGCCAGCGCCAGCGCCACCCCCAGGATCGCCGCATGGGCGGTCGAATCCCCGAAATAGGCCATGCGCCGCCAGACGACGAAGCTGCCCAGGGGCCCCGCGACCAGCGCCAGTCCCAGCCCCGCCAGCACGGCCCGCGTGAAGAAATCGTCAAGCATCGGTCATTCCTTGCGCAGACCCGCCCGTCAGGGCGCGGGGGCGGTCCCGTGGCCGTGGTGGTGGTCATGGCCGCAGGCGCCGCCATGGCCATGTCCGGCCCCCTCCGGCCCCGTCAGGGCGGGCATCCGGTCGTGGTCGTGGTCATGGTGGTGGCGGTACAGCGCCAGCGTGCCCGCCGCCTCGGCCCCGAAGAGGGCGCGGTATTCCGGCGCGGTGCTGACATGCTGGGGGCTTCCCTCGCAGCAGACATGTCCGTTCAGGCAGACCACCCGGTCCGAGGACCGCATCACCACCAGAAGGTCGTGGCTGACCATCAGCACCGAGGCCCCGGTGCGGCGCCGCACTTCCTCGATCAGCTGGTAGAAGGCGACGATGCCGGGCTGGTCCAGGCCCTGCGTGGGCTCGTCCAGCACCAGCAGATGCGGATCGGCCAGAAGCGCGCGGGCCAGCAGCACGCGCTGGAACTGGCCGCCCGACAGCTGGGTCAGCTGCCGCTGGCCGAGGCCCGGCACGCCGGTGCTGGCCAGTGCCGCCTCGGCCTCGGCATCGCGGACCCGGACGGGCAGCGACAGGAAGCGGCGCACGGTCATCGGGATCGCCGTGTCCAGCTGCACCCGCTGCGGCACATAGCCGATGCGCAGCCCCGCCCGGCGCGTCACCTGCCCCGAGGCCAGGGGCATGTGCCCCAGCAGCGCCCGGATCAGCGAGGACTTGCCCGACCCGTTGGGGCCGACGACGGTCACGATCTCTCCGGGACGGATGCGGAAATCGACATGGGACAGCACCGGGTCCGAGGTGCCGGGGCGGTGGATGGTCAGCGCGCGCGATTCGATCAGCGCCTCGTCGGCGGCGACCGGCAGGACCCCGGTCACGCGACGCCCTCCGCCGCGCAGGTGGCGCAGAGGCCAAGCGCCTCGACCGTCACGCGCTCGACCCGGAAGCCGCCCTGCGCGGCGACGGCAGTCAGGGCGTCGCGAATGGGCGCGGCGGCGGCCTCGGCCACCTTGTCGCAGCTGCGGCAGATCAGGAAGGCGGGGTGGTGGTCATGGCCCGGATGCAGGCAGGCCGCGAAGGCATTGAGCCGCTGCAGCCGATGCGCCAGCCCGTGGGTGACCAGGAATTCAAGCGCGCGATAGGCGACCGGCGGCTGGCGCCCGAAGCCTTCGGCGGCCAGCCGGTCCAGCACCTCGTAGGCGCCCATGGCCCGGTGGCTTTCCAGCAGGATCTCCAGCGCGCGGCGGCGGACGGGGGTCAGCCGCGCGCCCTGCCCCGCCAGCCGCGCGGCGGCCTCGTCCAGCACGCGGGAGGCGCATGCCCCATGGTCATGGGGCGCGAAGGTCGCGGCGATGGCATCGTCATGGGGCACGGCAGTCCCTCCCGCACGGGGGCGTTACTCTATTACATTCAGGTTGACTTGTTATGCTGTAACACACAGAACCCCGGGATCGCAACAAACCCCGACCTCAGGAGATCACGATGCGCCCTTCCGCCTCCGTCGCCGCCATCCTCGCGCTGGCCGCCGCCCCCGCCCTTGCCGCGCCGCAGGTCGTGACCGATCTGGTGCCGACCGGCGCGCTGGTGCAGGAGGTGATGGGCGACCTGGCCGAGGTCCGCGTCCTGCTGCCCCAAGGCGCCAGCGCGCATCACTACCAGATGCGCCCCTCGGACGCGCAGGCGCTGCAGGGCGCCGATCTGGTGATCTGGATGGGGCCCGAGCTGACCCCCTGGCTGGCGCGTGCTTCGGATAACCTCGCCAGCGGCGCGCAGCTGCGCCTGCTGCAGGTCGAGGGCGTGACGCTGCGCGGCTATGCGGGCGGCGGGGCCGAGGGGCATGACGATCACGGCCACGACGCCCATGACCCCGCGGGCGCTGCCGACCACGACCATGACCATGACCATCACCACGACCATGACCATGACCATGACCATGACCATGACCATGACCATGGGGATCACGACGACGGCCATGACGGCCACGACCATTCCGGCACCGATCCTCATGCCTGGCTGAACCCCGCCAATGCCAGGCCCTGGCTGCAGGCCATCGCCGACAGCTTGGCGCAGCAGGACCCGGAGAACGCCGCGACCTACCGGGCCAATGCCGAGGCCGCCGCCACCCGGATCGCGGCGCTGGACACGGATCTGCGCGCCCGCCTCGCCCCCCATGCCGCGGCGCGGTTCGTCGTCTTCCACGATGCCTACGGCTATTTCACCGACCATTTCGGGCTGCAGCCCGCGCTGGCCGTGTCGCTCGGCGATGCCTCGACGCCCTCGGCCGCCCGGATCGACCAGATGCGCGGCCAGATCGCCCAGACCGGCGCCACCTGCGCCTTTCCCGAATACGCCCATGACGGCGCGCTGATCCAGACCGCGATCGAGGGCAGCGACATCCGCCTCGGCGGCGAGATAAGCCCCGAGGGCGGCAGCCTGACCCCCGGCGCGGGCCAGTACGACGCGCTGCTGACCGGCATGGCCGACACGATCATCGCCTGCCTGAAGCAGGAATGAGGGCGGCGGGCGGTCCGCACAGGCCCGCCCAAACGACCGAATACCGCCGGTCGGCAGATTCCCGACTCTTTTACTTTGACAAACCTGAATGAATTTGTCAGCTTTAGGGCATCGACACCGCCACCCCATGAGGTTGACCATGACCGCAACGCGCCCCGCCGATTTCACCCGCCCCGGTACCTCGATTCTGGCCCGGATGCCCCAGCACGACGCCACCCAGCTGACCCAAGGCGGCAACCAAGCCCTGATCGTGCTGGACGAACAGGTCTATCAGCTGCGCATCACCCGCGCCGGCAAGCTGATCCTGACCAAGTAGGCCGATCCCCCGCCGCCGGAACGACAAAGGCCGGTCCCTCCGGACCGGCCTTGCGTTATCATCCCCGCGGCGCGCGCGGCTTGCCGCCGGGCTTGCCGGGACCGCCCGGGCGTGCCCCGCCGCCGGGCTTGCCCGCCCCCGTGGGACGGCCCGCGCCGCCGGGTTTCCCGGCCCCGCCCGGCCTGCCGGTTCCCGCCGGGCGATCGCCAGTCCGCTCGGGGCGCGGCGCACCGAAGGGCTTGCCGCCGCCCGTCTTGCCACCGCCCGTGCGGGGCTTGCCCGCGCCGTCCGGCTTCGATCCGCCATAGGGCTTGCGCGGCCCGTCGCCCGCGCCGTCGCGCGGGGCACCGTAGGGCTTGCGCCCGGCATCGCCACCTCCGGCGCGCGGCGCGCCGAACGGCTTGCCTCCCTCGAAGCGCGGCTTGCGCGCCTCGTCGCCCCCGGCGTCGCGCGGCTTGCCATAGGGCTTGCGCCCGGCCTCAGCGCCCTCGGCCCGCGGCGCACCATAGGGCTTGCGCGCACCCTCGCCCCCGGCATCGCGGGGCTTGCCATAGGGCTTGCGCCCCGTGTCACCGCCCTCGGCCCGCGGCGCACCGTAAGGCTTGCGCCCGGCATCGGGCCCGTCGCCCCGCGGCTTGCCGAAGGGCTTGCGCCCGGCGTCAGGGCCTCCGTCACGCGATGCGCCGAACGGCTTGCGCGCATCGCCGGGCTTGCCCGCGAACCGGGCGGGACGGGGCTTGTCGGATGGCCCGCCACGCCCTTCGGGGGCGCCGGCGCCGGTGCTTTTCCAGCGCGGCTTGTCGCCCGCCGGACGCGGCCGGTCGCCGAAATCCCCGCGCGGACCGGCGGGCTTGCCCTGAAAGCGCGGCCGCGCCTCATCCCCGGCAGGAGCCTTGGCCCCCCAGCTGCGCGGTGCCCGGTCGTCGGACCCCTCGCGCGGGCGATCGCCCGGTCCCCGCCCGCCCGGCTTGCCCGCGAATGCGGGCTTGGCCCCGAAGCGGCGCGGACCGGCCTCCGGCGCACCCTCGAACCGGGGGCCCCGCGAACCCTCGGCCCCGCGCGGACGCATCTCGCGCGGCTTGTCCTCGACCTCGCCGGTCAGCAGCCCGCCCAACTGGTCGCGCATCACCTTGCGCTTGACCTCGATCACCTGATTCTTGTCGATCCCGGTCAGCTTGAACGGCCCGTATCCGATCCGGATCAGCCGGTTCACCTGCAGCCCCACATGGGCCATCGCGCGACGGATCTCGCGGTTCTTGCCCTCGCGGATGCCGACGCTGATCCAGGCATTGGCGCCCTGCTGGCTGTCCAGCTTGATCTCCATGGGCGAGAAATCCTCGCCCTCGATGGTCACGCCCCGGCGCAGCGGATCGAAGGTCATGTCGGACGGCGTGCCGTTCACCCGCACCCGATAGCGCCGCAGCCAGCCGGTCGAGGGCAGCTCCAGACGCCGCTTCAGCTCGCCGTCGTTGGTCAGCAGCAGCAGCCCCTCGGAATTCAGGTCCAGCCGGCCGATGGTCATCACGCGCGGCATGTCGCGCGGCAGGGCGTCGAACACGGTCTGCCGGCCCAGCTCGTCATTCTCGGAGGTGATCAGGCCCAGGGGCTTGTAATACAGCCACATCCGGGTTTCCTGCGGGTCCTCCAGCTTCTTGCCGTCCACGGTGATGCGGTCGGTGGGAGACACGTCCAGCGCGGGGCTGTCGATCTTCTTGCCGTTCACGCTGACGCGCCCCTCGACGATCATGCGCTCGGCCTCGCGGCGGCTGGCGATGCCGGCGCGGGCCATCACCTTGGCGATGCGGTCGGCATCGGTGCGCGGGGCGGTCTGGGGGGTCTTGCGGTCGGGGATATGGTCGTCGCTCATGCGCGTCTCCTTCGCATCTCTGCGGGGCAAAGAGGGATGTCTACGCCCAACCCCCCGCCGAGGAAAGCGTTTCCTTGCACAGCCGCGCGGGCCTTGCCACAAGGGGCCATGGCCCCCTTCACCTCCCACATGAGCCTGGCACTGGCCGAGGCGCGGGCCGCCGCCCGGCGCGGCGAGGTGCCGGTGGGCGCCGTCGTCACCGACCCGCAGGGCCGCGTCGTGGCCGCCGCCGGCAACCGCACCCGCGAACAGAACGACCCCACAGCCCATGCCGAGATCCTGGCGATCCGCGCCGCCTGCGCCGCCTTGGGTTCCGAACGCCTGCCCGGCCACGACCTGTGGGTGACGCTGGAACCCTGCCCGATGTGCGCCGGCGCCCTCTCGGCCGCCCGCATCGCGCGGCTCTATTACGGCGCCGCCGATCCGCGCATGGGCGGCGTGGCGCATGGCGCCCGGGTCTTCAGCCATCCCCAGTGCCACCACCGCCCGCAGGTCTATGACGGCCTGCAGGCCGCCGAGGCGCAAAGCCTGCTGCGCACCTTCTTCGCCGCCCGCCGCTGACGCCTCGACGCTTGAACCCGCCGCGCGACCCGTCTATACGCATCCCGACGCGGGTGTTGTGTAATGGTAAGACCCTAGCCTTCCAAGCTAGAGACACGGGTTCGATTCCCGTCACCCGCTCCAGATCCCCAGCCTGCACCAAGAAGACCGCAACCCTCCGCGTCCGATCACCCGGCGCCGACCCGCTCCCTTTCATCTTGGCAGAAATATCCCGGGGGGTCCGGGGGGCTGGCCCCCCGGCGCCATCCTCAGGCCCGCAGCCGCCCGCCGGTGGCCTTGCCCACCTTCTCGACGATCTTGCGGCTGACCGCCTCGATCTCGGCATCGGTCAGGGTCTTATCTCTGGGCTGCAGCCGCACGCTGATGGCCAGCGACTTCTGGCCGCCCTCCAGCCCCTCGAACTGGTCGAAGATCGAGACCTGCGCGATCAGCGCCTTGTCCGCCCCGGCGGCGGCATTGACCAGGGTCAGCGCCTCGACCTGCGCATCGACCACGAAGGCGAAATCGCGGTCCACGGATTGCAGCTCGGACAGCTCCAGCGCGGGACGCGTGGGGGTCTTCGCCTTGGGGAAGGGCACGGCGGCCAGCTGGATCGTGAAGCCCATCGCCGGGCCCCTGACATCCATCTGGCGCAGCACCCGGGGGTGGATCTCGCCGAACGAGGCCAGCACGTTCGGGCCGAGCGCGATGGCGCCGGCCCGGCCGGGATGCCACCAGCCGTCCAGCTTGCGGGTGATCTGAGCCTTCGCGGGGGCGCCGATGGCCTGCAAGATCGCCTCGACATCGGCCTTGGCGTCATAGATGTCGACCTTGCGCCGGCTGCCGAAGGGATCGCGCGGGGCGATCGCGCCGACCAGCAGCCCGCTGATGCGCACCGACTGCTCGCCCGGCTCGCCGCCCGAGAAGACCGGGCCCAGCTCGAACAGCGCCAGATCGGCAAAGCCGCGCGCCTGGTTGCGCGCCGCCGCCGCCAGAAGGCCGGGCAGCAGGTCGGGGCGAAGGTGGCTCATCTCGCTGCTGATCGGGTTCTCGACCCGGACCGTATCGGTGCCGCCGCCGAACAGCTCGGCCGAGGGGCGGTCGATGAAGCTGTAGGTCACGCATTCGTTGTAGCCCAGGGCCGCCGCCATGCGCCGCGCGGTCTTCTCGCGCATCTGCAGCGGCGTCAGCACGGGCAGCGGCACGCCCGCGCGGGGGCGCGGCAGGGGCTTGCCCTCCAGCCGGGTCAGGCTGGCGATGCGGGCGATCTCCTCGACCAGGTCGGCCTCGCCCAGCACGTCGGGCCGCCACGAGGGGACATGGGCCATGTCGCCCTCCAGCCGGAAGCCCAGGGCCTCCAGCGTGGCGCGCTGCTCGGCCTCGGGGATGTCCATGCCGACCAGCCGCGTGGTGCGCGCCGGGTCCAGGCGGTAGGCGCGGCCCGTGTCGGGCAGCGCGCCGGCGGTCACCACCTCCGAGGCCTCGCCGCCGCACAGATCCAGCACCATCCGCGTCGCCAGCTCCAGCCCGGGCTGCGTGAAGGCCGGGTCGATGCCGCGTTCGAAGCGATAGCGGGCATCGCTGTTGATCTTCAGCGCGCGACCGGCGGCGGCGGTGCTGATCGGGTCGAAATAGGCGGCCTCGAGGAAGACCTCGGTCGTCGTTTCCGAGGCGCCCGAGGCCGCGCCGCCCATGATGCCCGCGATGCTCTCGATGCCGCGATCGTCGCAGATCACCACCGCGCCGTCCGGCAGGGCATGGGTCTTGTCGTCCAGCGCCACCAGCTCCTCGCCCGCCCGCGCGCCGCGCAGGGTCAGGTCGCCCGAGACCTTGGCCGCGTCGAAGACATGCATGGGCCGGTTCAGGTCGAAGGTGAAGAAGTTCGTGATGTCGACCAGCGCGTTGATGGGTCGCAGCCCGATGGCGCGCAGGCGCTTCTGCAGCCAGGCGGGCGAGGCGCAGTTGGTCACGCCGCGCACCACGCGTCCCGCGAAGAACGGCGCCTTGGCCGCCACCTCGGGCGCGATGGTCACGCCGATGGGACAGGGAAAGGCCCCCGCGACCGGATCCACCTGCACCGGCTTCAGCACGCCCAAGCCCCGCGCCGCCAGATCGCGGGCGATGCCGTGGACGCCAAGCGCGTCGGGGCGGTTGGGGGTGATCTTGATGTGGATCATCGGGTCGATCTTCTCGGGCGCATTCTCGGCCAGCCAGTCGACGAAGCGCTGGCCCACCTCGCCCGAGGGCAGTTCGATGATGCCGTCATGCTCCTCGGACAGCTCCAGCTCGCGTTCGGATGCCATCATGCCGTGGCTCTCGACGCCCCGGATGCGGCCCACGCCAAGCGTCGTGTCGATGCCGGGCACGTAATCGCCGGGCTTGGCCAGCACGACGGTGATCCCCGCCCGGGCATTCGGCGCCCCGCAGACGATCTGCTTCTCGCCCTCGTCGGTCATCACCCGGCAGACGCGCAGCCGGTCGGCATCGGGATGGGGTTCGGCATGATCCACCCGCGCCAGGGTGAAGGCGCCGAGGCGTGCGGCGGGATCGTGGATGTCCTCGACCTCCAGCCCCAGGTCGGTCAGCGCCTCGGCGATCTGGGCCAGGGTCGCGGTGGTGTCGAGATGCTCCTTGAGCCAGGAGAGGGTGAACTTCATGAGCGTGGTGCTTTCCGGGTCCGGCCCGCTAGGAGGGGGGTTTGCCGCCTTCAAACCGCGCAAGGGGCCAAGGGTCAAGCCAGATCGGCGGAAAACTCCCGAAAAACCGGGCAATCGGGGCGGTGGCTGCGGGCCGCGGGCGGGGCGACGGGGTCGTGACCGGGGTGCGCGCAACCTTGCACGGGCCTGAGAAGTTCCTATGTCGACAGCGCGGACCGATGGGGTCTGCGCGGATGACAGGAGCCTTTCGGAATGGACGTGCAGCGGGAACTGATGATCGAGCAACGGGTCGCCAACGAGGCGAAGTCGCCCCTGATCGCCTATCTGCTGCTGATCTTCCTGTGGGGCTTCGGCGTGCACCGCATGTATCTGGGCCGCTGGATCAGCGGTCTGATCATGCTGTCGATCTGGGCCGTGGGCTGGCTGCTGACGCCCATCCTGATCGGCTGGCCCGCCGTGGGCTTCGTGCTGCTGTGGTGCGTGATCGACCTGTTCCTGATCCCCGGCATGGTGCGGTCGGATCGGGAGGACATTCGGCGGCGGTTGCGGTGATTTTCTAACCTACGCGGAGTGCAATGCGAGGCGTCAAAAAAAGCGCAAAAATACACAAAGCCCTGCCAGAGGCAGGGCTTTGGGACGTTTGACAATATTTAGGCTACCCGAGTCTTGTCATCGACTAATGGGCAGCCTGCCTAGTGCTCTAGGTCTTAAAGCCCGACGAAGCGGGGTACAGAGCAAAGATAGGTATATTTCCCTAAGTTCGCAACTGGCGAACAGCCGTTGCATCAAATTTTAAAACCAAGCCCGGCTGCCACAGCCCGGCGAATACCTGCCAAGTCTTCGGGTGCCAAGGCGGGCGTTTCCCACCGACGTCGTCCTACCTTGAAACCGTTCAGCCGGCGCAAGGAGATATTCATGACAAGATCGCACTTTGCCCAGCAAGGAAGGTTATCATCCGAGCCTGGATGATAGTTTCTTGAAAGCCGGTAGACATATGGCACATCACGCAGCGGAGGAGTCAAACTGATCGGCACAACTGCTACGAGGCCCGACCTGAACGGCAACCGAGGCGAGATCACGGCGACAGGGCGGACTTTGCAAATCTCGGGTGGCTGAAGATCGGAAAAATCGGCAACTAAAACCTGTCCGGCGCGCGGATGGAAGGAAATTGCCATTCAGCGCGACAACCCACCGCTCACGCTCGGCACATCCCCCGCCGCGAACCCGTAATGCCGCAGCCAGCGGAGGTCGCTTTCGAAGAAAGCTCGCAAGTCTGGAATCCCATATTTCAGCATGGCGATGCGGTCGATGCCCATGCCGAAGGCGAAGCCCTGCCACTGGTCGGGGTCGATGCCGCCCGAGCGCAGGACGTGGGGGTGGACCATGCCCGAGCCGAGGATCTCGAGCCAGGAGTTGCCCTCGCCGATCTTCAGCTGGCCGCCTTCCCAGGAACAGCGGATGTCGACCTCGGCCGAGGGCTCGGTGAAGGGGAAATGCGAGGCGCGGAAGCGCAGCTCGACCGAGGGGACCTCGAAGAAGGCGCGGCAGAACTCCTCCAGCGTCCATTTCAGATGGGCCATGCTGATGTCGCGGTCGATGGCCAGACCCTCGATCTGGTGGAACATCGGCGTGTGGGTCTGGTCCATGTCCATGCGATAGACGCGGCCCGGCGCGATGACGCGGATCGGCGCGCCCTGCTCCTGCATGGCGCGGATCTGGACCGGAGAGGTGTGGGTGCGCAGGACGTGCGGCGGGCGGTCGTCGCCGGGGGCGCGGTGCAGGAAGAAGGTGTCGTGTTCCTGCCGCGCGGGGTGTTCGGGCGCAATGTTCAGCGCGTCGAAATTGTACCAGTCGGATTCGACCTGCGGCCCCTCGGCCACGGCAAAGCCCATGTCGGCGAAGATCGCGGTGACCTCCTCGGTGACCTGGCTGATCGGGTGCAGCGTGCCTTGGCGGCGCGGGCGCCCCGGCAGGGTCACGTCCAGCCATTCGTCCTTGAGGCGCGCGTCCAGCGCCGCATCCTCCAGCGACAGCTTGCGGGCGCGCAGCGCGGCGTCGATCTCGTCGCGGACGGCGTTCAGGGCCTTGCCGGTGGTCTGGCGTTCCTCGGGCGACATGCGGCCCAGCTCGCGCATCTTCAGGCTGATCTCGCCCTTCTTGCCCAGGGCGGCCAGGCGCACCTCCTCGATGGCGGCAGGATCGGAGGCGCCGGAGATGCGGTCCAGCCATTGCTGGCGCAGGGGGGTCAGATCGTCCATCGCATCGCTCATCACGGGGCCTTTCCTAGTTGGCCCCGCGTTAGCATGGGCGGGCGCGCGGGGTAAAGACCGCGCGCCCGGCCGGTCCTATTTCCAGATGTCGCGGTTCACGCCGGGCGCGATGCCCGGGTGATCGGCGATGTGGAAGCGCGGCTCGACCCCCGCCTTGCGTTGCCGCAGGTAGTCGCGGGTCAGATGCGCGACCGTGCCCGACAGCATGACGATGGCGATCAGGTTGATCGTGGCCATCAGGCCCATGCTGGCATCGGCGAAGTTGAACACCGTGGCCACCGCCTGCAGCGAGCCCCAGACCACCATCGCCAGCGCGGCCACGCGCAGGACCATGATGCCGGGCTTGCCCGCGCCCAGATAGACGACCGCGTTCTCGGCATAGGAGTAGTTGCCGATGATCGAGGTGAAGGCGAAGAAGAAGATCGCCACCGCCACGAAGATCTGCCCGAACCCGCCGAAGTGGTCCGACAGCGCGGCCTGGGTCAGGTTCACACCGGTCAGCTCGTCCGAGGGGATCACGTCGGCCAGCAGGATCATCACGGCGGTCGCGGTGCAGACCAGGATGGTGTCGATGAAGACGCCAAGCGCCTGCACGAAGCCCTGGCTGGAGGGGTGGTGCGGATTGGGCACCGCCACCGCGGCGATGTTGGGGGCCGAGCCCATGCCGGCCTCGTTCGAGAACAGCCCGCGCTTGATGCCGTTCAGCATCGCGGCCATGACCCCGCCCGCGACGCCGCCCACGGCCTCCTGCAGGCCGAAGGCGCTGCGGATGATGCCGATCAGGATGCCCGGCACCTCGGACAGGTTCATCGCCAGCACGACGGCGGCGGCCAGCAGGTAGAGGCCCGCCATGATCGGCACGACCAGCTGCGCGGTGCGCGCGATCTGCGGGATGCCGCCGAAGATGATGACGCCCGACAGGACCGCCGTGACGATGCCCACGATGCCCGCGTTGATGCCGAAGGCGCCCTCGACCGCCTGCGCGATGGAATTGGCCTGCACGGCGTTGAAGACGAGGCCGAAGGCGATGATCAGCGCCACCGCGAACAGCGCCGCCAGCCAAGGCAGGCCCAGGCCGCGCGCGATGTATTGCGCCGGACCGCCGCGATACATGCCGTCGGCGCCGTGGATCTTGTAAAGCTGCGCCAGCGTCGATTCGGCATAGGCCGTGGCCATGCCGACCAGCGCCACCATCCACATCCAGAAGATCGCGCCGGGCCCGCCAAGGGTCAGCGCCACCGCGACGCCCGCGATGTTGCCGGTGCCCACGCGGCTGGCCAGCGACACGGACAGCGCCTGGAAGGGCGTGATGCCGTCCTTGTCCGTCTCGCCCGAGCCGCGCACGCAGCGCCACATCTCGGCGAAGTGGCGGAACTGCAGGAAGCCGAGCCGGACGGTGAAGTAGATACCCACGGCCAGAAGGCCGTAGATCAGCACATAGCCCCAGAAGATGGTGTTGAGAAAGTCGATGATGGCGGTCATTGCGCGCTCCGCTGGCTGTTCGGGGCCAGTCTGTAACAGCCGCGTGACCGACCGCAAGCGATTGGTCAGTCCCGAGGCTGCGCGCTGAGCCAGACTCCGCCGTGCGGGCGCAGGGTCAGGATCATCCGGGGCTGCGGCTCGCGCCCCGGGATCCGCGAGAACCGGAAGCGCGCCAGCAGCGTCGACAGGATGATCACCGCCTCCTGCAGGGCGAAGCTGGCGCCGATGCAGATGCGGGGGCCGGCGCCGAAGGGCAGGAAGGCATAGCGGTCGGGCGCGGTCAGGAAGCGGTCGGGGTCGAAGGCGTCGGGCCGGTCCCACAGATCGTGGTGGCGGTGCAGCGCATAGACCGGCAGCATGACCGTGTCGCCGGGCCGGACCTCGCGCCCGCAGAGCGTGTCGGCCACCTGCGCCGTGCGCGACAGGAAGGCGGCGGGCGGATAGAGGCGCAGCGATTCGTTGACGATGCGCATGGTCAGGGGCAGCGCGCCCAGATCGGCGGCGGTGGCGGCGCGGTCCCCCAGGGCGGTCCGGGCCTCATGCGCCGCGGCCTCCTGCACCGCCGGGTCGAAGGCGCACAGGTACAGCGCCCAAGCCAGGGTCAGGGCGGTGGTCTCGTGCCCGGCCACGATGAAGGTCAGCAGGTTGTCGCGCAGCTCGTCGGGGCTCATGGAACGCTTGGTCTCGGGGTCCTGGGCCACCAGCAGCAGGTCCAGAAGGTCGGGGGGGCCGTCCGTCCGGGCCACCTTGGCGCGGGCGGCGATGCCCTGGTCTGCGATGTCCTTCACCCCCTTCAGCCCCTGCCCCGCGAACAGCCGCCCCGGACGCGGCAGCCAGCCGGGCAGGCCGATCACGTCCATCATCGATAGCGTGGCGGCCTGCGCGATATAGGCGTCGATCGAGGCATGCACCGCCGCGCGGTCGAACATCCCGTCGCCCGAGAAGGTGACGTCCGCGATCACCTCGAAAGTCGCGGCGACGGTCTCCTGGAACAGGTCGACCGGCCCCTTGGCGGCCGACAGGCGGCGGCTGGAGGCCTCGGCGGCGGCGGTCATCACCGGCCCCAAGGCCTCGACATGGCGCTGCGCGAAGGCGGGGGCGGCGGCGCGGCGCTGCCAGCGCCAATGCGCGCCCTCGGCCACGAACAGGCTGTCGCCGATGGCCGGGTTCAGGATCAGCTTGGTGGTGTTGGATTTCGGATAATCCTCGACCCTTTCCTTGAGGACGCGGCGCAGCGCAACCGGGTCCATGACCATGTGCCAGCGCACGCCGGTCTTGCCCGAGACGATGGGCTGGCGCGTGGCGATGGCGGGGATCAGTTCCAGCACGTTGCGCCGTGCGGTCATCGCGGTGCCCCAGAGCCCCAGGGGATGGACGGCCAGAGGCACCTTGGCGGGATCGGCTTGCGGCAGGTCGAACATGCGGGCGGCCTTCGGTCGGGGGCGTGATCCCCCAAGCTGGAGGCATCGCGGGCCCGTGGCAACGCCCGTGCCGTGCGGGATGATGCCGCAGGCGGGGATCCCGGGGCACGCGCGCGCGCCCCGGGGAGGTTCGCCTCAGCCCTTGGTGGCGGCGGGCAGGACCACCTGCGCATGCTGGACCACGGTCCAGTCCTCATGCGCCCGGCGGCGATAGACCGACGTGCAGGCGGCGTGGAAGCGCGTCTCGCCCTTGGCGGCCTCGACGCGGTAACCCACGACGATCAGCCCCTCCTCGGGGCGCGAGATGGTCTTGTCGGAGAACTCGACCTCGTCCCAAGCGGGCGTGCCGCTGACGGCGTCGATCGCATCCTGTCCGTGGACCAAATAGGGCTCGTGGCTCAGCGCCATGACGCATTCGGCGTCGACGCGCTCGTGGTAGCGGTCTTCCGAGGCGTGCCACAGCCCGCCCTCGAAATCCCAGACCCGTTGATCGTCCATCATGCTCTCCTTGCATTGCTGACGTCTCAACCGCCGCGCCGGGGTGCAGTTCCGGACCAATCGCGGCCCGGATGCGACAAAGGCCCGCACCCCCGGGGGATGCGGACCTTTGCAGAGGCATCGTCAGACGATGCGGATCAGGCGGCGGCCTTGGCTTGGGCCACGATCGCGCCGAAGGCGTCGGGCTCGTGCACGGCCAGGTCGGCCAGAACCTTGCGGTCCACCTCGATCCCGGCTTTCGCCAGAAGGTTGATGAAGCGCGAATAGGTCATCTCGGCATCCACCGCGCGGACGGCGGCGTTGATGCGCTGGATCCACAGCGCGCGGAAGTTGCGCTTGCGGTTCTTGCGGTCGCGGGTAGCGTACTGGTTGGCCTTGTCCACGGCCTGCGTGGCGGTGCGGAAGTTGCGCGACCGCGCGCCGTAGTAGCCCTTGGCTTGCTCGAGGACCTTCTTGTGGCGGGCGTGGGTCACCTTGCCGGATTTAACGCGTGACATGTGTGGTTCTCCTGATCAGCGAGCGTAGGGCATGTATTTCTTGACGATCTTGGCATCCGCATCCGACAGGATGGTGGTGCCGCGCGCGTCGCGAATGAACTTGGTCGTGCGCTTGATCATGCCGTGGCGCTTGCCGGCCTGACCCGCCTTGACCTTGCCCGAAGCCGTCATCGAGAACCGCTTTTTGGCAGCGGATTTGGTCTTCATCTTCGGCATTTTCATCTCCTTCATCAGAGTGAACGTGCGGCTCGGCAATGCCAGATCGGCCGGCCGCACGGGATGGGCAAGCGCGCCTCATAAGGGGACGCGCCGCCGATGGCAAGAGGGATCAGGGTGCGGGCGTGCCGCCCGTGACCGATTGCAGCGCCGCCGGGATGCTGGAGGGGCCGAAGGGCTCGGGGCTGGTCCATGCACCGACGAACAGCAGGAAGATGCCCGCGATGAAGGCCAGCGCCGCCGCACGCGGCGGCTGCGTCTGCAACAGCTGGACGATCGCCAGCACG
This sequence comes from Paracoccus liaowanqingii, assembly GCF_004683865.2. Lineage (NCBI taxonomy): Bacteria > Pseudomonadati > Pseudomonadota > Alphaproteobacteria > Rhodobacterales > Paracoccaceae > Paracoccus > Paracoccus liaowanqingii. The sequence goes on from NZ_CP038439.1 coordinate 2,648,344, forward strand.
ACGGACAGCAGACACAGGGCAACCCCTGCCAGCAGAAGAAGATCGGACATCACGGCATCCCTTGTCGTTCCCGCCCGGATTATTCCGGGTCGGTGGCGAAGATCAAGCGGTCATCGCAGGGGGCGATGCGCAGAATGTTCGTGGTGCCGGCCACGTTGAAGGGCACGCCGGCCATGACGACGATCTGCCGCGTCTCGTCGGCGAAGCCGTAGTCGCGGGCGGCGCGGGTGGCGTTGACCACCGCCTCCTTGAAGCGCGACAGGCGCGGGGTGATGACGCAATGGGTCCCCCAGGTCAGCACCATGCGCCGGGTCACCGCCTCGATCGGGCTCAGCGCCAGGATCGGCACGCGGGGCCGTTCGCGGGCGATCAGGCTGATCGTGGTGCCCGACTGGCTGAAGGCGCAGATGGCCGCGATCTCGGTCGTCTCTGCGATCTCGCGCGCCGCCGTCACGATGGCGTCGGGGACCGAGGACAGGCTGGCCTTGCGCGCCGCCTCGATGATCGAGCGATAGTTCGGGTCCGCCTCGACCGAACGCGCGACATTGTCCATCGTGCGCACCGCGTCCAGCGGGAAGCTGCCCGCCGCGCTTTCGGCCGACAGCATGACCGCGTCGGCGCCCTCGTAGATGGCGTTGGCGACGTCGCTGACCTCGGCCCGGGTGGGCATCGGGCTGTCGATCATCGATTCCAGCATCTGGGTGGCCACGATCACCGGCTTGGCGGCGCTGCGGCACAGGCGCACCAGGCGCTTCTGGATGGGGGGCACCGAATGGACCGGCAGCTCCACCCCCAGATCGCCGCGCGCGACCATGATCCCGTCCGAGGCCTTGAGGATCTCGTCGAAGGCCCGGACGGCGGCGGGTTTCTCGATCTTGGAGAGGATCGCGGCGCGGCCGCGGGCCAGGGTCTTGGCCTCCTCCACGTCCTCGGCGCGCTGCACGAAGGACAGGGCCAGCCAGTCGACGCCCAGTTCGCAGGCGAATTCCAGATCGGCCCGGTCCTTGTCCGACAGCGCGGCCAGCGGCAGCACCACGTCGGGGACGTTCACGCCCTTGCGGTCGCTGATCGTGCCGCCCACGGTGACGGTGCAATCGGCGAAATCGGGGCCGCAGGCATCGACCGTCAGGCGGATCTTGCCGTCGTTGACCAGCAGTTCCGACCCCTCGATCAGGGCCGCGAAGATCTCGGGATGGGGCAGCTGGACGCGGCTCGCGTTGCCCGGCTCGGGCGCCAGGTCGAAGCGGAAGCGGTCGCCCACTGCCAGGTCATGCGCGCCGTTGGCAAAGGGGCCGACCCGCAGCTTGGGGCCCTGCAGGTCCGCCAGGATGGCGATCGGGCGGCCCGTCTCGGCCTCGATCTCGCGGATCGCGGTATAGCGCGCGCGGTGGTCGTCATGGCTGCCATGGCTCATGTTCAGGCGGAACACGTCGGCGCCGGTATCGAACAGCGCCCGGATCATCTCCTTGGTGGAGGAGGCCGGTCCCAGGGTCGCCACGATCTTCACATTGCGATGTCGTCTCATCAATCCTGCCCTCGTCTCGGGTTTAGCGCTATCTATGCCGCAGAAGCCGCCCGGCGGCAACTGGCGTCTGTCCGCCGTTCGTCGTAGACAGCCTGTATCATGAGTGATGAAGACGTGATGAACCCCGCTCCGTTCCGCATCCTGAACGCGGATGGCCCTTCGCGCTGGCTGGTCACCTGCGACCATGCCACCAACCGCGTGCCGCCTTGGGTGGGCGGCGGCGATCTGGGCATCGCGCCCGCCGACATGGCCCGCCACATCGCCTATGACGTGGGCGCGGCGGGACTGACCCGGGCGCTGTCGGCCCTGCTGGACGCGCCCGCGATCCTGTCCGACTTCTCGCGCCTGGTGATCGATCCGAACCGGGGCGAGGACGACCCGACGCTGCTGATGCGGCTCTATGACGGCACCGTCATCCCGGCCAACAAGCAGGCCGATGCGGCGGAGCGGGAACGCCGCCTGGCCCGCCTGCACCGCCCCTATCACGAGGCGCTGGCTGGGCTGGCCGCCCGCCACCCCGCGCGCTGTCTCTGCGCCATCCACAGCTTCACCCCGCAGCTGCGCGGCCGCCCGCCGCGCCCCTGGCAGGTCGGCATCCTCTATTCCCATGCCGATGCGCGGCTCGGGCCCCCGATGGTCGCCGCCTGCCGCGACGAGGGCTGGATCACCGGCGAGAACCAGCCCTATGACGGCCATCTGGAGGGCGACAGCATCGACCGCCACGCCCTGTCGCAGGGGCGCCCCAACCTGCTGATCGAGGTCAGGAACGACCTGATCGCCACCCCGAGGGGCAGAGCATCTGGGCCGACCGGCTGGCGCTGGTGATCGATCGGGTCCTGACCCAGAGCGGGCTCTGAACCTCCGCGCGCCGCAAAAAAAGGGGGGCCAGCCCCCCATCGCGTTCCGCGATCCCCCCCGGGATATTTCCACCAAGATGAATGGGGAAACGGCGGATCTTCATCTTGGCGCAAATATCCCGCGGGGGTTCGGGGGCGCGAAACCCCCGGCGGTCGCGGGACGCAAAACGCTCAGACTCCCAGTTTCAGGCTTTCTTCCAGATAGATCTCGCGTAGGCGGGTGGCGACGGGACCCACGGTGCCAGTGCCGACGGCTGCGTCGTCGATGCGGACCACCGGCATCACGAAGGCCGAGGCCGAGGTGACGAAGGCCTCGTCGGCCTGCTGCGCCTCGTCGATGGTGAAGGCGCGTTCCTCGACCTGCATCTGCGCCTCGGCGGCAAAGCGCAGGACGGCGGCGCGGGTGATGCCGTGCAGGATGTCATGGCTCAGTTCGCGGGTGATGATGGTGTTGCCCCTGACGATATAGGCGTTGTTCGAGGTGCCCTCGGTCACGCGGCCCTCCTCGACCATCCAGGCGTCGTCGGCGCCCCGCGCCTTGGCCTCCATCTTCGCCATCGAGGGATAGAGAAGCTGCACGGTCTTGATGTCGCGCCGGCCCCATCGCAGGTCCGGCACGCTGACGACCGTCCAGCCGGTCCGGGCGGCGGGCGCGTCGGCCAGGCCGGGCTTGGACTGGGTGAACATCACCACCGTGGGGGTCGTCCCCTCGGGCGGGTAGGCGAAATCGCGATCGCCCGGATTGCCGCGCGTGACCTGCAGATAGACCAGCCCGTCGGTGATGTCGTTGCGCGCGATCAGCTCGCGATGCGCGGCGAGGTAGTCGTCATCCGTCAGGGGCTCGGCGATGGCCAGTTCGGACAGCGACCGCCGCAGCCGGACCATGTGGCCTGCGAAGTCGATCAGCTTGCCGCCCAGCACGCTGACGACCTCGTAGACCCCGTCGGCCATCAGGAAGCCCCGGTCGAAGACCGACACGCGGGCCTGGTCCTCGGGAAGATACTCGCCGTTCACATAGACTGTCCGCGCCATCCTGGCCTCCGTTGTCGTCGCGCGCCGACACCTGCGCCCAAAGCCGCGATGCGTCAAGAAGCCGGGTCCGGTGCCGCAGTCCGGAAATAGGGCTTGCCGCAGGCGGCGCGCAAGATTATTACCCCGAGACACCCTGATCTTGTCAAACTGGACCTTGTCATGAGTTTCCGCGCCCAGCCCCTGCCCCCGGCCCGCCTGAACCGCTGCCAGCTGTTCGGCCCCGGCTCGCGTCCGGCGCTGTTCGAGAAGATGGCCAAATCCGCCGCCGACGTGATCAACCTGGATCTGGAGGATTCGGTCGCCCCCGACGACAAGGCGCAGGCGCGGACCAACATCATCACGGCGATCAACGACGTCGACTGGGGGACCAAGACCCTGTCGGTGCGCATCAACGGGCTGGACACGCCCTTCTGGTACCGCGACGTGGTCGACCTGCTGGAACAGGCGGGCGACCGGCTGGACCAGATCATGATCCCCAAGGCGGGCTGCGCCGCCGACATCTATGCCGTCGACGCGCTGGTCACCGCGATCGAACGCGCCAAGGGCCGCACCAAGCCCGTCGCCTTCGAGGTCATCATCGAATCCGCCGCCGGCATCTGCCATGTCGAGGAGATCGCGGCAGCGTCCCCGCGTCTGCAGGCGATCAGCCTGGGGGCTGCGGATTTCGCGGCCTCGATGGGCATGGCCACCACGGGCATCGGCGGCACGCAGGAAAACTACTACATGATCCGCGAGGGGCAGAAATACTGGCCCGATCCCTGGCACTGGGCGCAGACCGCCATCGTCGCGGCCTGCCGCACGCACGGGCTGCTGCCCGTGGACGGACCTTTCGGCGATTTCAGCGACCCGGAGGGCTTCCGCGCGCAGGCGATGCGCAGCGCGACCCTGGGCATGGTCGGCAAATGGGCGATCCATCCCAGCCAGATCGCGCTGGCCAACGAGGTCTTCTCGCCCTCGGACGCCGCCGTCACCGAGGCGCGCGAGATCCTAGCCGCGATGGAGCAGGCCAAGCGCGACGGCGCGGGGGCCACCGTCTACAAGGGCCGGCTGGTCGACATCGCCTCGATCAAGCAGGCCGAGGTCACGCTGCGCCAGTTCGAGCTGATCGGCGCGTAAAGGAACCCCCCGCAGCCCGGACCAGTGGAGGGGGACAGGCTGCAACCCGAGGGAGGACCGGCCCCGCGAGCGATCGCGGGGCCGTTTGCTTGATGAGGGACGAAAGAAAATAAAAACCGGCCCACTCTGATCGAGTTTCTACAACCTCTTCAGAGATGACACTTGAACGCAGTGCTACCCTTGCAATTGCCGCGCCACAGAGCAAAACGCTGAATGCATCCCAATATAAACTTTCGGTGACACCGGGAATTTAAGTGCGTGTTTCTTTGTGGTGACGATGTAGTCATCATCAGCCATTGAATCAATAATCATTACGCACCCATCATCGCGACCCATTCCTTCGAGGGATTCCATTGTCTGTGAGATCGGTTTTTTTTCGTCCTTGCGGTAAATTTCGTCTGCATGAGCCGCGGCGTTCCTCAGATCATGGAGACCCGGAACATAATCATCAAAATCCTCGCTGATACGATTCAATTCAATTGTGATTCTCCCATTATAGATCAGACCAAATTTCTTCAAATGATCTGGAAGCTTTTCAGGATTCTTTCTGAATTCTCTAAGATTTCCTGAAAGCAAGCCGAGGAGGAATGAAAAATTTCGCGCGGCGAAGATCATGTCTCTTGCGGCCATCAAACGCCATTGGTGTTCTAGCTCCAAACTTGCTCTCTCGGCTTCGGCATACGCAAGGACATCGGAATTTGCGAGTTCGAGAGGCGGAAGCAACTTATTGACTTGCTGAAAAAGCAAGAGCGCGGCCCGAGCTCGTACACAATTCATCCGTAGCAGGTTCGTTACAACTGTCAGTTTTCGACTTTGCCCATCTCCTATAAAACCATCCAGGGCAGATGGATTCAACCAGATGGGTGCCGCGACGGGAATTTTCTTGACATTCATTCACATGCCCCTGACGCCGTTAACTCAAACAAAATAAATGGCGTGATAGTTAAAATATTGCAATCAGGCGGCGGGCCGTCGCTCACGCGTCTTGCAAAAGCTTGGCACTTGACTAATCACGCCCGCCGCAGCTTCCGGAACGCCGCCGAGGCGCCCCATCCGGCGATGACCGCGACGGCCAGCGACATCAGCCCGTAGAGCAGCGGCTGATCGAAGGCCAGGCGATAGAGCCAGCGCTCCAGCCCCACCTTGCGGACCTCGATGGCCGCGCCATAGGCGTCGATGACCTCGCCGCCGCGCAGCAGGAAGATGCGGGCGCGGTAATCGCCTTCGATCAGGTTGGCGGGCAGGCGGATGTCGGTGCGGAACAGCGTGTCCTCGACCAGGGTGACGGCGTTCTCCTCCAGCCGGTAATGGCCGTTCTGCTCACGCAGGCGGATCAGCGCCTCGGTATAGGGCAGCGTGTCCTCGACCTCGGGGGCGCCGGCGAAGGCCCGCAACACCAGGGGCAGCGAGATGCGATAGCGGTTGTCCCAGTCCGGGGCCAGGATGTCGTCCAGCGGGCGGGTGGTCGCCACGGCATAGAAGCTGGGGGCGGCGCCGACCTCGACCCGGTCGGTGTTGATCCAGATGCCGGCGCGGCGCTGCTTCTGCCAGATGGTGAGGGGCTGCGAGGGCGCCTCGATCGTGACGATCACGTCAAGGGGCGTCTCGGGGATCGGCGTCTGCCGCTTGATCGCGCCGTAGATCAGGATGTCCGAGCCGTCGAAGCTGGTGGTGATCGCCACCGAGCTGTTCGACAGCCCGGCCACGACCTGCTCGGCCGGGCCCTCGCGGGCCTCGGGGGCGGGGCCGCGGGACTGGCCGGGATCGGGAAACAAGAGCCAGGCCGGGCGCTCCTCCACCTGGGGCAGCAGGCCCGCCTCGGGGTCGGCGGGCATCGTCGATCCGCTGCCCTGCGCCTGTGCCGGGCCGGGCAGGACCGGGGCCAGCAGCAGCGCCAGCAGGGCCAGGATCGCACCGCGCATCATTGCCCCCGCGTCGTGATCGAGAACAGGTCGTCGGGCCGCAGGAACAGGTCCAGCGCCAGCTTGCCGCAGACCGCCAGCACCAGAAGCGCCAGCAGGATGCGCAGCTGTTCGGCCCGCAGCCGCGCGCCCAGGGTGGTGCCGATCTGCGCGCCCACCACGCCCCCCACGATCAGCAGCACCGCCAGCATCACGTCGACGGTGTTGTAGCTGACCGCGTGCATCAGCGTGGTGAAGGCGGTGACGAAGGTGATCTGGAACAGCGAGGTGCCCACCACGACCTTCGTGGGCATCCCCAGCAGGTAGATCATCGCGGGCACCATGATGAAGCCGCCGCCCACCCCCATGATCGCCGCCAGCACGCCCACCGCGACCCCGATCAACAGGGGCGGGATGACGCTGATGTAGAGGCCCGAGGCGCGGAACTTGACCTTCAGCGGCCAGCGATGGACCCACATGTGCTGGTGCAGGCGCCGCCGCCCCGTGGGATGGCGGGCCCGCAGCAGCGCGCGCAGGCTTTCCTGCAGCATCATCGCGCCGATCAGGCCCAGAAAGACCACATAGCACAGCTGCACGACCAGCTCGACCTGGCCCACGCGCTGCAGGATGTTGAAGACCAGCACCCCCAGGGCCGAGCCGACCAACCCGCCCGCCAGCAGCACGCCCCCCATGCGGAAGTCGACGGTCTTGCGCTTCATATGCGCCAGCACGCCGGACACGGACGACGCGACAACCTGGTTGGCGCCGGTCGCGACCGCGATGGCCGGGGGAATGCCGATGAAGAACAGCAACGGCGTGATCAGGAAGCCGCCGCCGACGCCGAAGAGGCCGCTCATGACGCCGACCAGCCCGCCGAGGCCCATCAGGACGAGCGCGTTGACCGAGACCTCTGCAATGGGAAGATAGATCTGCATCGCGTCCCGGCCTCTTGTGCTGGGCCCGAGGATGCCCCGCCCGGCCGCCAAGGTCAAACCGCTTCGGTCGGGCGCGGTTCCCCTGCCCGCGTGGCAGGCGCTGCCGCCCCTGCCACGCAGGAACGGGTTGAAGCGAGGCCGGGCCACCGCTAAGCAGATCGGGTCACGACCGCGTGCAGGATCAGGGCCCCGCGCAGGCGGCCGGGCCGGACAGGGGGCAGGATGCGCATTCTCATCACCAACGACGACGGGATCAACGCCCCGGGGCTGGAGGTGCTGGACCAGATCGCCACCGAACTGGCCGGCCCGGACGGCGAGGTCTGGACCGTCGCCCCCGCCTTCGAGCAATCCGGTGTCGGCCACTGCATCAGCTATGCCCATCCCACGATGATCGCCAAGCTGGCGCCCCGCCGCTATGCCGCCGAGGGCAGCCCGGCCGATTGCGTGCTGGCCGCGGTGGGCGAGCTGATGCGCGAGGGGCTGCCCGATCTGGTCCTGTCGGGCGTCAACCGCGGCAACAACGCGGGCGAGAACGCCATGTATTCCGGCACGATCGGCGGCGCGATGGAGGCGGCGCTGCAGGGCCTGCCCGCCATCGCCCTGTCGCAATATCTGGGCCCCGAGACCGCCGGTCTGGACGATCCCTTCGAGGCCGCGCGCAGCCACGGCGCCCGCGTGATCCGGCAGCTGCTGGATCACGGAGACTGGACCTCGGACGAGGATTTCCGGCTGTTCTACAATGTGAACTTTCCGCCCCTGCCCGCCGCCGGGGTGCGCGGGCTGAAGGTCGCGCCCCAGGGGCAGCGGCGCGGATCGCGCTTCGGCGTGGTGCCCTATACGGCGCCCAACGGACGGCAGTTCATGTGGATCGCGGGCGGCTCGCAGCAGGCCCCCGCGCGCGAGGGCAGCGACGTGGCGGTGAACCTGGACGGCTATGTCTCGGTCACGCCGATGCGGGCGGACCTGACCTGCCACGCCTCGCTGGACGGTCTGGCCCGCGCGCTGGAGGGTCCGGGGGCAGAGATCTCGGCAGAAAAGACCCCCGCCGCGGATGGCGCCACGCGATGAGCGATCCGGATCCGAGCGGCCCCGAGGGGGACAGCCAGGCCGAGCGCAAGATGCGCTTCCTCTTCCAGCTGCGCACGCGCGGGGTGACCGATCCGCGCGTGCTGGCGGCGATGGAGGGGATCGACCGGGGCCTGTTCGTGCGCGGCCAGTTCGCCGATCGCGCCTATGAGGACACGCCCCTGCCCATCCCCTGCGGGCAGACGATCAGCCAGCCCTCGGTCGTGGGGCTGATGAGCCAGGCGCTGGAGGTCGGCCCGCGCGACACGGTGCTGGAGGTGGGCACCGGCTCGGGCTATCAGGCGGCGGTGCTGTCGGGGCTGGCGCGGCGGGTCTATACCGTTGACCGCCATCGCCGCCTGGTCGTCGAGGCCGAGGCGATCTTCCAGGTGCTGGGCCTGCACAACATCATCGCGCAGGTTGCGGACGGATCGCGCGGGCTTCCCGACCAGGCGCCCTTCGACCGCATCCTTGTGACCGCCGCCGCCGAGGATCCGCCGGGGCCGCTGTTGGCACAGCTGAAGATCGGCGGTATCATGGTCGTGCCTGTCGGGCAGTCGGATGCGGTCCAGACCCTGATCCGCGTCACCCGGTCGCAGACCGGGTTCGAGTACGACGAGTTGCGGCAGGTGCGGTTCGTTCCGCTGGTCGAGGGGTTGGGCCAGACATGACCCCCGGCCACCCAGAGGCAGGCTGAGGACAGGATCATGACCCGATTTCACTTTCGCGCGGTGCTGGGCGGAACGGCCCTGGCGGCGCTGGTCTCGTGCGGGGCCGATGGCGGGTTCGACCCGGATCTGCGCGGGCTGATGGGCGGTATGGACACCGCGCCCGCGGCCGCCTCGGCCGGGCCGCGTCCGGCGCCCGACGCCCGGGGCGTGATCAGCTTTGCCGGCGGGCAGGTCGCGCTGGCGCAGGCGGGCGACACGCCGGCCAGCGTGGCGACCCGTCTGGGGCTGCAGCCCGCCGAACTGGCCGCCCACAACGCCCTGCCCCCGGATGCGGCGCTGATGCCGGGAGCGGTGCTGGTCCTGCCGCGCCAGGTCGCGGCGGGCGCGCCCGTCGGCGGCATCGGCCTCCCCGGCAGGACGACGGTCGTCCGCGATCCCTTCGCCGCCGCGGCTGCCGCAGGAGCGCCCGCCCCCGCATCGGGATCGGCCGCAGCGCCGGCAGCGACGCCGGGGGCCGAGCCCCGGCAGCATGTCGTGGCGGCCGGAGAGACCGCGTGGGCCGTCGCCCGCCGCTATGGCGTGACGGTCCAGGACTTGGCCTCGTGGAACGGACTGCCCTCCGACATGGGCCTGCGCACGGGCCAGCGCCTGATCGTCCCGCAGCCGGGCCAGAGCCCCGACCGCCTGGCTACCACCACGCCCGGCCAAGGCAGCCCCACGCCCACGCCGCCCTCCTCCGCCCTGCCCCTGCCCGACGAGGACACCCCTCAGGCCGGAGCCCCCGCCCCGGACGCCCCGCAGACCGATCTGGGCGCCACGCGGACCGCCGCATCCGGGGGGAACGGGCCGTTCCGCATGCCGGTCGACGGCGCGATCATCCGCGTCTACGAGAAGGGCCGCAACGACGGCATCGACATCGCGGCCCCCAGCGGCACGCCGGTCAACGCGGCCGGCACGGGCCAGGTGGCGGCGATCACCCAGGACAGCGCCGGCGTACCGATCATCGTGGTCCGCCACGAGGGCGACCTGATGACCGTCTATACCGGCCTCGACGGCCTGAACGTGGCCAAGGGCGACAGCGTCACCGCAGGCCAATCGCTTGGGACCGCGGGGAACGACGGCTTCGTCCATTTCGAGATCCGCCGGGGCTTCGAAAGCGTCGACCCCGAGCGGATGCTGAACTGACCCGCCGCCGCGATCCCGCCTCGACGATCAGAGATGCGTCAGCCGGTCGTCGAGGCCGGCTGCAACCTCTCGCCGGATGACCGCCTGAAGGTTGCCCGAGAACCGGGCCCCCATCTCGCCGGCCAGTTCGTCGCGGATCATCTCCAGCACCTGGCTGCGCAGGCTGTCGTCGACCAAGGCTTCGGTCAGCGCCTGTGCGACCATTTCGGTGGAGAGGATAGGGATGTCGGCAGCACCGGCAGGGACAGGATCGTGTGGGCTCCCCTCCGCATCGGTCGGGGTTTCGTCTTTCTGATCACCATTGGGCAAGCTTGCCATCGATTTCTCTTCCGCAGCCTGGCTTTCGGGCACAGAAAGATTTGGCGGGGCCAACCCAATGGCGTTCGGATGCACCGTCTTTGACATGGCGAGGACTGAATCCGTGGCAGCAAGCGCAGGCTGCGGAACGAGTTGCATCGCGTCCTGATAGCCGACCTGCGGAATGCGCGGCGGCTGAAGGCGCCACAAGAGCCAGTCGGCCCATGCCGCCAGCAATCCCATCACACGGGACTTGGCCTTCGGCTGGCGGGTAAAGCCGGCCCCGGTCACCCGAGGGTCGCAGGCGACAGGCCATGCCGCGAAGGCTTGCGGCTTGGTTTGCTGCGGCACTTGGGTCGCGGGCATGCCCATATCTGCAAGGAGGGCGATTGGCGTCTGCGGATCCGCAGGCTGTAAGCCGGTCCACCAAAGATCGGGACCCACCGGCGCGATCGTGAGCGGGGCGAGGTCCCATGGACCGGACGTCGCCGCCCTGTCGGAGTACGAGGCAATCCCGCGCGGGCCTTCGATCCGGGTTGGGGCGCTGACCGGAGAGCACTCCGTCGACATCCGTGACGGATGGGGCTGTCGGCTGCGGCCGGTCCCGGACGGGCGCCTCGCGGCGGTGACCGAGCGGTCCTTTCCCGGGTCGTCATCCCCTGCGTGGGACGACAGCGCGGAGGGAGGGAAGGCCATCAGCCGGGCCATCGCCGTCGTGGTGTTCGCCCGGCGGCGCGGAAGGGGATCGTGGCAGAGGCTCTGCAGCAGCATCCAGGCGCTTTCGCCGGTGGCCGTCGGCGCGTCGATCATGCGGCGGATCTGCTGCATGCCCTCGCGGATGCGGGCGAGTTCTCGGGCCGCCTCGCCGGGAACAGGGACGCCGGAGAGAGTCGAAGGCGTTATGGCGGCGTCGGGAAAGCGATCGGGATGATAGCGCGGTGGGCGCGAGGACGGGGCCGAGGGCCCGGGATCGTCGGGCAGGACCGGGTCGCTGTCGAAGACGAACTCCTCGACCGACCAAACGGGTTCGTCATCGCGGATGGCAGGGAAATCCGAAGGGACCGGCGGCGCCGCGGCCGCTTCTGCCTTGCGGCGGGGCCGGGGCTTGAGAGGCTTGGGGATGGGCTGGCTGTCCGCAAAACGCTCCGACGGCGGCTCTGCGGCAACCCTGCGCCGGGGCCGCGCCGCGGCTGTGAGCGGGCCGTCCGCCGGCTGATCCGGGATGGCGGCCTGCCCGGCCGCCAGAGACTTGCGCGGCGGGGTCTTTCGGGGCTTTCGGGCAGGTGCGGACGCCTCGGGCGCCGACCCACCGGCGCTGGCGGAACGGGCAGCGGGGGTGCGGCGGGGCCGGGTCATGGCGCCCCCCGCAGGTCGGGGTCAGTTGCGGCCGATGGCGCGCAGGACGCGGTCCAGGCTTTCGCCCTGCTTGCTAGTCGTGGGCGCGTCGCGCACCGCGTTGTAATATTGCGATGGGTCATAGGTCGGAATTCCCAGGTTGAGATTTTCTACCGTAAGAAGACCCATAGCAGCCAGAAGTTGATAATGTGCTAATTGCAGGTTGGACTCGGCGGTGATCCGGTCGGCCCGCGCCTCGAGCAGCGACTGTTCGGCATCCAGCACGTCCAGCGTGGTGCGCGCGCCCAGCAGCGCCTCTTCGCGCACGCCGTCATAGGCCTGCTGCGCGGCCGAGATCTGCTGGTCGATCGCGGTGATCTGGGCGCGGGCGACGGCGATGTTGGCCCAGTTCTCGCCCACCTGCTGGCTGATCTGGCGGGCGGTGTTCAGCAGCCTGGCACGCGCCTGGTCGCGTTCGGCCATGGCGCGCCGGTGCGACGCCGACAGCCGCCCCCCGGAATAGAGCGTCTGGCTGAGTTCCAGTCCCACCGAGGAGGAGTTGCCGGTGCCGTAGTCGCCGCCCAGTTCCGCCCGCGGGCTGCGGGCGATGCCGACGCTGGCCGTGCCCGACAGGGTCGGATTGCGCTCGGCGGCGGCGGCGGCGACGCTGATCTCGGCCGCGGCGGCCTGGCGCTGCGACTGGCCGATGGCCGGATGGGTGGTCTGCGCGATGCGGCGGGCCTCGTCCAGTGTGGCGGGCAGGCTGGGCAGCGGCGGCGGGGCATCGAGCGACACGGGCTGGCGCCCGGTGGAGGCCAGATAGGATTCGCGCGCGATCTCCAGATCGCCATTGGCCGAGGCGAGGCTGGCCCGCGTCGCCGCCAGCGCGGCATCGGCCAGCGCCACGTCGGTCACGGTGATCTCGCCCACGTCGAAGCGGTCCTGCGCGGCCTGGCGTTCCGACGTCAGCACCTCGACCGAGTTCTCCTGCAGCGCGACCTGCTGGATCGCCTCGCGCACTTGGAAGAAGGCCAGCGTCGCGGCCAGCAGGATGTCCTGCTCGACCGAGACCAGCGCCTGACGCGTGGCCAGCACCTGCTCCTTGGCGCCGTCGATGGCCAGCTGCGAGCGCCCGAAATCGTAGAGCGTCAGCGAGGCCGCCAGCGACATCGAGGTCGAGCGGCTCGTCGTCGACCCCTCGTCGCGGGCGGCGGTCTGGCGGGCGACCCATTCGACGACCGGGCGCAGGGCCGCGACCGAGGTGGCGACGCCCTCGTCGGCGGCGCGCAGGACGGCGCGGTTCTGCTCGATCAGGGCGGAATGGCGATAGGCGGCGACCATCGTGTCGGCCAGCGATTCGGCCCGCGCGGGCAGGGCCACGGTCAGGGCCAGAAGGGCCAGGCCCGCGATCCGCGACAGGCGGGTCATAGCACGAACCCGCGCTGGCGACCGAAGCCCGCCAGCATCGGCGCGCGGGCGTTGAAGGCATAGCGCCAGGTCATCCGCCCGTTCAGCCGCGTCCCGATCCGGGCCACGCCAAGCGCGCCCTCGGTGAACAGCGCGGCGATCCGGCCACCGTCACGCAGCTGGTCGATGATGGCGGGCGGCACGTCCTCGACCGCGCCCTCGATCAGGATGACGTCGTAGGGGCCCTGCTTGGGGGCGCCCTCGGTCAGCGGGGCCTGCAGGACGGCGACGTTGAAGATCGAGGCGTCGGACAGGCGCCGCTCGGCCTCCGAGGCCAGTTCGGCCTCCTCCTCGATGGCCACGACCGCCTCGGCCATGCGCGCCATGACGGCGGCGGAATAGCCGTAGCCGCAGCCCAGATCCAGGACCAGCTCGTCGGGCTGGATGTCCAGCGCGTCGACCAGCTTGGCCAGGGTGCGCGGCTCCAACAGGACGCGGCCGTGGCCGATATCTAAGTTCTCGCCCGAATAGGCGACCGAGCGGCGGTTGGCGGGGACGAAATCCTCGCGCGGGATGGTCAGCATCGCCTCGATCACCGGGAACCTCGTGACATCGCTGGGGCGAACCTGCGTGTCGACCATCATCGTGCGGCGCGTGGCGAAATCGCTCATCTCGGGGGAACCTCTGCTCGACCTGTTCGCGCGACTCTTGCCATGTTTCCCCTTGCTGGGCAACGCTGCACATCGGCGCGCCGGATCGCGTCTTGCATGGGTCGCGGCAATCCGCTAGGACACGGCCACTCTCGACGGCGGCGGGTTGGCGGAGAGGTTACGCACCGGATTGCAAATCCGTGAAGACCGGTTCGATTCCGGTACCCGCCTCCACCTAAAGCTGCGCGAGGGTTGTCCCTGCATGATCTATGACGCCACGACCCGGATCGCCGAGGCCGCGCTGCGGATGCGCGCGCGCGTGGGCAGGTCGGCGGCACTGCGCGAGCGGCTGGTCGCGGACCCCCTGCCGGGGCGGGGCGACATCTGGGTCCATGCCGCCTCGGTCGGAGAGCTGACCTCGGCCCGCGTCATCATCGAGGCGCTGGCCCGCGACCATGCCCTGCAGATCACCACCAACAGCGAGACCGGGCGTGCCTTGGCCCAAAGCTGGGGCCTGCCCGCGCGGCTGGCGCCGCTGGACCTGCCCGGCGCGCTGGCACGGTTCCTGGATGCCGCCCGCCCGCGCCTTGCGGTGACGGTCGAGGGCGAGTTCTGGCCGCTGCGCTCGCGCCTGCTGGCGGAACGGGGCATCGCGCAGGCGATGATCGGGGCGCGGATGTCGGAACGCTCGGCCGGGACGTGGGGGCGGTTTCCCCGCGTGATCGGGCCGATGCTGGGGCGGGTCGACGCGATGTCGGCGCAGGATCAGGGCAGCGAGGCGCGGCTGCTGTCCCTGGGCCTGCCGGCGCGCGCGCTGCTGCCGCGGCTGGACCTGAAGCTGCTGGCTCCGGCGGCCACGGCCCCCGTGACCGATGCGCCGGGGCGCGGGCGGGTGGTGCTGGCGGCCTCGACCCACGAGGGCGAGGACGGGCCGATCCTGGACGGCTTTGCGCGCGCCGCGACGGGACGTCCCGACCTGCAGCTGATCCTGGCACCGCGCCATCCGGCCCGCGCCGATCAGATCGCGGCGCTGATCGCGGCGCGCGCCCTGCCCTTCGCCCGCCGCAGCGCGGGCGCCGACGTGGCGCCCGGGGGGGGCGTGCTGCTGGCCGACACCCTGGGCGAGATGCCGCGATGGTATGCCCGCGCCGGGATCTGCATCATCGGCGGCAGCCTGACCGATCACGGCGGCCACACCCCGTGGGAGCCCGCCGCCCAGGCCTGCGCCCTGCTGCGCGGCCCGCATTTCGGCAATTTCATCGAGGCCTTCGACGCGCTGGAGGCGCAGGGCGCGGCCCTGCCGGTCGAGGCGTCGGATCTGGGGGCGGTGCTGGCCCGGCTGGCCGATCACCCCGACCAGGCGCGCGACATGGGCCGCGCCGCGCGCGACGTGCTGGTGGCGCGGGCGGGCGATCCCGGCGCGCTGATCGCGCGGCTGGCCGATCTTGCGCGGCCCCGCTGCTGACCCGATATAGGGATCAGACCAGGAGAGACCCCGCGATGATCCGCTATGCCCTGCGCTGCGACAACGGCCATGACTTCGACGGCTGGTTCCGCTCGTCCGAGGGGTTCGAGACGATGCGAGATGCGGGCCAGGTCGCCTGCGGGCAATGCGGGTCGGTCCGCGTGGATCGCGGCCTGATGGCCCCGGCCGTCACCGAGAAGCGTGCCCCCCTGACCGCGCCGCGCACCCCCGCCGAGGCCGCGCTGGAGGCGTTGCGCCGCAAGATCGAGGACAGCTCGGACTATGTGGGCCTCAGCTTTGCCGAGGAGGCGCGCGCCATGCATGACGGCGACCGTCCGGCCCGCGCCATCCATGGCGAGGCGCGTCCCGAGGAGGCGCGGCGCCTGATCGAGGACGGCGTGCCCATCGCCCCCCTGCCCTTCCTGCCGCGCCGCCGCGCGAACTGACGCCCCCCCGCGCGGCCTGCGCGAGAGGACGCCACGTCCCGCGGTCTCTTGCGCTTTCCGCCCTGCCCTCCTAAAAGCCCCGCCGACACGCACCTTTAGGCTGGGGGCCCTTGATGCCGCTTCTGGTAATGAAATTCGGCGGCACCTCGGTCGCCGATCTTGACCGGATCAGGAACGCCGCCCGCAAGGTGCAGCGCGAGGTTGAACGCGGCTACGACGTCATCGTCATCGTCAGCGCCATGTCGGGCAAGACCAACGAGCTGGTGGGCTGGGTCGAACAGACCTCTCCGCTGTTCGACGCGCGCGAATACGACGCGGTGGTCAGCTCGGGCGAGAACGTGACGGCGGGGCTGATGGCCCTGACCCTGCAGGAGATGGGCGTGCCCGCGCGCAGCTGGCAGGGCTGGCAAGTGCCGATCAACACCACCTCGGCCCATTCCGCCGCCCGCTTCGTGGACATTCCGCGCAAGAACTTCGACCAGAAGTTCGCCGAAGGCTTCAAGGTCGCCGTCGTGGCGGGCTTTCAGGGCGTGGCGCCGGACGGGCGCATCACCACGCTCGGGCGCGGCGGGTCCGACACCACCGCCGTGGCCTTCGCCGCCGCCTTCGAGGCCGAGCGCTGCGACATCTACACGGATGTGGACGGGGTCTATACCACCGATCCGCGCATCACCTCGCGCGCCCGCAAGCTGCCCCGCATCGCCTTCGAGGAGATGCTGGAGCTGGCCTCGCTTGGCGCCAAGGTGCTGCAGACGCGGTCGGTGGAACTGGCGATGCGCTACAAGGTGCGGCTGCGGGTGCTGTCGTCCTTCGAGGATACCGACGAGACGTCTGGCACGCTGATCTGCGATGAGGATGAAATCATGGAATCGAAAGTCGTCAACGGCGTCGCCTCTTCGCGCGACGAGGCCAAGATCACGCTGGTCACGGTCGAGGATCGCCCCGGCATCTCGGCCGCGATCTTCGCGCCGCTGGCCGAGGCGGGGGTGAACGTGGACATGATCGTCCAGAACATCTCGGAAAAGGATTACGACGATCACCCGGGTTCGGTGACCGACATGACCTTCTCGGTGCCGATCAACCAGGTGGAACGCGCCAAGCGGGCCATGGAAGAGGCCCGCCAGTCCGGGCACATCGCCTATGATGAGCTGGTCGTGGACACCGAGGTCGCCAAGGTCTCGGTCGTGGGCATCGGCATGCGCAGCCATGCGGGCGTCGCCGCGCGCATGTTCAAGGCACTGGCCGATGAAAACGTCAACATCAAGGTCATCGCCACCAGCGAGATCAAGATTTCGGTGCTGATCGACCGGAAATACATGGAACTGGCCGTGCAGGCACTGCATGATGCCTTTGAGCTGGACAAGGCATAAGCCTTGACGGTCCGGCCCCGAACGGGGCCGGTGAGCAGGCGGAAGGCGGGCCCAGGCGATGCAGGATCGCACCGATAGCGACTCGCGCAAGCTGCTGCGGCGGCTCAAGGATATCCTGGCCGCCGCGGGCGGCGGGCAGGATCGTCTGGACGAGATCACCCATCACATCGCCGATTCGATGGGGACCGAGGTCTGTTCCATCTACCTCTTCCGCGACGCCGACACGCTGGAGCTGAGCGCGACCGAGGGCCTGCGCCCCGAGGCCGTGCATCAGACGCGGCTGCGCTTGGGCGAGGGGCTGGTCGGCCGCGTGGCCCGCACCGGGCGCCATGTGAATACCGCCAATGCGCCATCCCAGCCCGGCTTCCGCTTCATGCCCGAGACCGGCGAGGAGGTCTTTCCCGCCTTTCTGGGCGTGCCGATCCAGCGGGTCGGCGAACGACTTGGCGTCTTGGTCGTGCAATGCGCGACCGCCCGGCAGTTCAGCGACGACGAGGTCTACGGCCTCGAGGTCGTCGCCATGGTGCTGGCCGAGATGACCGAGCTGGGCGCCTTTCAGGGCAGCCAGTCCGACAGCCTGCCGCTGGCGCACCGCTTTCCGCTGATGCTGCGCGGCGCTACGGGGCAGGAGGGCGCGGCCGAGGGCCATGTCTGGCTGCACGAGCCGCGCGTGGTGATCGCCAACCCCGTGGGCGACGATCCGGACAAGGAACATGCCCGCCTGCACGAGGGCGTCGAGACGCTGCGCCTGACCGTCGACAAGATGGTCGCCGCTGCCGACATGGGGGGCGACGGCGAGCATGCCGCCGTGCTGGAAACCTATCGGATGTTCGCCCATTCGCGCAGCTGGCTCAAGCGCATGGAAGAGGACATCCGGCTTGGCCTGTCCGCCGAGGCCGCTGTCGAGAAGGAGCAATCCGCCGCCCGCGCCCGGCTGGAGATGGCCGCCGACCCCTATCTGCGCGACCGCCTGCACGATCTGGACGACCTGTCCAACCGTCTGCTGCGCATCCTGACCGGACAGGGCAGCGATACCGGCGCCGAGATGCCCTCGGATCCGATCCTGGTCGCCCGCAACATCGGTCCGGCTGAACTGCTGGAATACGGCCGCCGCCTGAAGGGCGTGGTGCTGGAGGAGGGCTCTGTCGGCAGCCATGCGGCCATCGTGGCCCGCGCGCTGGCCATCCCGCTGGTCATCCATGCCGCCCGCATCACCTCCGAGGCGCTCAACGGCGACGCGATCCTGGTCGACGGCGATCAGGGCGTCGTGCATCTGCGCCCCGAGGAATCGGTCGCCAAGGCGTTCCAGGACAAGATCGCCATGCAAGCCGAGGCGCAGGACCGCTATGCCAGCCTGCGCAGCCTGCCCGCCACCGGCACCTGCGGCACGACGATCCAGCTCTACATGAACGCGGGCCTGATGGCCGACCTGCCCTCGCTGGAGGGGTCCGGGGCCGAGGGCGTGGGCCTGTTCCGCACCGAGTTGCAGTTCCTGATCCGCAGCCATGTGCCGCGCCGCGCGGAACTGGCCGGGCTCTATGCCCGCGTGATGGACAATGCGCAGGGCAAGCCGGTGATCTTCCGGACGCTGGACATCGGGTCCGACAAGGTCCTGCCCTACATGAAGCCGCAGGACGAACCGAACCCCGCGATGGGCTGGCGCGCGATCCGGGTGGGTCTGGACAAGCGCGGCGTGCTCAGGATGCAGCTGCAGGCGCTGATCCGCGCGTCCGTGGGTCGGCCCCTGCACGTCATGTTCCCCTTCATCGCCGACATCACCGAATACGAGGCCGCCCACCGCATCCTGATGCAGGAGATGGCGCGCGAGCAGCGGCTTGGCCATGCGATGCCCTCGGACATCCGCGTCGGCGCCATGCTGGAGACGCCGTCCATGGCCTTCGCGCCCAAGCGGTTCTTCGAGATGTGCGACTTCATCTCGATCGGCGGCAACGACCTCAAGCAGTTCTTCTTCGCCGCCGACCGCGAGAACGAGCGCGTGCGCCGCCGCTATGACACGCTGAACGTGTCCTTCCTGTCCCTCCTGCGCCTGATCATCGCGCGCTGCGACGAGGCCCGCGTGCCCCTGTCCTTTTGCGGCGAGGATGCCGGGCGCCCGGTCGAGGCGCTGGTCTTCGCGGCCTTGGGCATCCGGCGGCTGTCGATGCGCCCGGCCTCGATCGGGCCGGTCAAGCACCTGATCCGCCGCGTGGACATCGCCGGGCTGCGCCAGGTGATCGATCAGGCCGAGGCCGAGGGGCTGACCAGCCTGCGCGGCCCGGTCACCGCTTGGCTGGCGCGGCAGTAGGCAGGGACGGCGCCCGCGCCCTGACCCAAACGTTTCCGTCTTGCGGCGGGGGCTGATTCCTGCCGATACTCTGACGACTTGGTGAGCGCGCTTGCTGCGTTGCAGCGGCGCGTCTATAGTCCAACGGTTCCATCGAGACATTCCCACACATGAAGCGCCGTCAATTCCTGAATGCCGCCACAGCCCTTGCCGCCGGCGGGACGCTGATGGCGGTTCCCGCACAGGCCCAGGCCCCTGCCGACGACCAGCCGGCCGGTTTCGGCCCGCCCGCGCCTGCGCCCTTCGATTTCGAGCAGGTCGCCGCCCTGGCCGCCCTGCGGTCGCAGAGCGTCTATGTGCAGCCGATCTCGGAACTGGTGGGCACCTTCGCCGACCTAGACTACGACCATTACCGGGGCATCCGCTTCCGCCGCGATCTGGATCCGCTGGCGGGGCAGAAGGCCTTCGGCGTCGACCTGCTGTCGCCCGGCTCGATCTTCTACGAGCCGGTGCAGATCAACCTGGTCCGCGACGGCATCACCCGGCCCATCCCCTTCGATCCCGCGATGCTGGAATTCGATCCCGCGCAGTTCCCCGACGGCCCGGATCTGGAGACGATCGGCAACATGGGCTGGTCGGGCTTCCGGATGCGCACGGTCCTGAACCGCCCCGGCATCATGGACGAGTTCGTGGTCTTCCAGGGCGCCAGCTATTTCCGCGCCGTCGCGCGCGGCACGCTCTATGGTCTGTCGGCACGCGGCCTGGCGATCAAGACCGGCAGCCCGGATGGCGAGGAATTCCCGCTGTTCACCGATTTCTGGATCGTCGAGCCCGCCCCCGGCCAGACCACGGTGCGGATCTATGCGATCCTCGACAGCCGCTCGGTCGCGGCGGCCTTCCAGTTCGACATCTCGCCCGGCGCGGTGACGATGGTGCGCACCCATGTCGCCCTGTTCCCGCGCACCGACCTGCGCGAGACGGGGCTGGCGCCCCTGACCTCGATGTTCTGGTTCAGCCCGGCCTCGCGCCGCGAGGTGGACGACTACCGCCCCGCCTGCCACGACAACGACGGCTTGCAGATGCAGACCGGCGCCGGAGAGGCGCTCTGGCGCGGGCTGATGGCGCCGCGCAAGATCCAGATCTCCAGCTTCACCGACAGCGATCCGCGGGGCTTCGGACTGGTGCAGCGCGCGCGCGACTTCGAATCCTTCCAGGATGCCGAGGCGATGTACCACCTGCGCCCCTCGGCCTGGATCCAGCCCGAAGGGGACTGGGGCGAGGGCGAGGTCCGGCTGATCGAGATCCCGGTCGAGAACGAGTTCAACGACAACATCGTCAGCTACTGGCTGCCCAAGGAGCCGCTCATGCGCGGCGAACGCCGCGATTTCCGCTATCGGATGAGCTTTGCCGCCCTGCCGCCCAGTGAGATGCCCCTGGCCAAGGTGCGGCAGGTCCGCTCGGGCCGCTCGATCAATGTCGAGACGACGCGCAGCTATGTCATCGACTTCGATCTGGGCATGTTCCGCGAGACGCTGCCCAACTATCAGGTCAGCGCCTCGGAAGGGCGGATCGTGCATGCCTATATCAAGCAGCTGCCCGAGCAGAACGCCCTGCGCCTGGCCTTCGAGTTCGAGCCGGGCCGGATCGAGCTGTCCGAGCTGCGCGCCGTGCTGACCGATCCCGACGGGCTTGCGCTGAGCGAGACCTGGCTGACCCGCTGGACGGCATGACCTCCGCGCTTGACCTGACGCCGACCGACCGGCAGGGCGCCGCGTCGACGGGCGCGGATGCGCGCCCGGCCGTGCCGCCCTTGGCGCCGCTGGACATGCCGGTGCAGGATTTCACCCGCCCGGCCCAGGGCGGTCCTGACCGGGTCCGCAACGGGCTGCGCGTCTGGATGGCGCGGCTGATCGCCTTCGGCGGCACCGCCGCGCTGGCGGTCGTGGGCTTTTCCCAGATGCTGGCCGCCTTCGGCGCCAACCCGACGCCGATGCAGATCGCGCTGCTGATCCTGTTCGTGCCGACCTTTGCCTGGGTCGGGTTTTCCTTCTGTGGCACGCTGGCGGGGTTCCTGGCCCCGACCCTGACCACCCCCGAGGGGCCGAACGACGCCCGGCTGGTGATCGTCATGCCGATCTATCACGAGGATGTGGCGGTCAGCACCGGCTTGCTGGTGGCGCTGGCGCGTGAACTGGACGCCCTCGGGATGGGCCGGCGGACCGAGATCTTCGTGCTGTCCGACACTCGCAATCCCGAGATCGCGGTGAACGAGACGCTGGTGATCGACGCGGCGCGCGCCCTGTCGCCGCTGCCGATCTGGTATCGCCGCCGCCTGACCAACGAGGACCGCAAGTCCGGCAACCTGGCGCAGTTCATCCGCAACTGGGGCGGGCGCTATGACCAGATGGTCGTGCTGGACGCCGACAGCGTGATGTCGGGCGCCACCATCAAGGCCCTGTCGGCGCGCATGAATGCCGATCCGCGCATGGGCCTGATCCAGACCATGCCGATGCTGGTCGGCGGAGAGACGATCTTTGCCCGCCTGACCCAGTTCGCGGGCCGGGTCTATGGCCCGATGATCGCGCGCGGCGTGGCCGCCTGGTCGGGCAATACCGGCAACTACTGGGGCCACAACGCCATCATCCGGGTCGAGGCCTTCGCCCGCGCCTGCGGGTTGCCCACCCTGCCCGGCTCGCCCCCCTTCGGGGGCACGATCCTCAGCCACGATTTCGTCGAGGCGGCGGCCATGTGCCGTGCGGGCTGGACGGTGCGTCTGGACCACGACCTGCGCGGCAGCTTCGAGGGCTGCCCGCCCACGCTGCTGGACATGGCCGCGCGCGAGCGCCGGTGGGCGCAGGGCAACCTGCAGC
Organism: Paracoccus liaowanqingii; assembly: GCF_004683865.2. Taxonomy (NCBI): domain Bacteria; kingdom Pseudomonadati; phylum Pseudomonadota; class Alphaproteobacteria; order Rhodobacterales; family Paracoccaceae; genus Paracoccus; species Paracoccus liaowanqingii. The sequence continues at coordinate 2,670,755 of NZ_CP038439.1, forward strand.
ATTCCCGCCTGCTGGCCATCCGGGGCCTGCGTGGCGTCAGCCGGGCGCATTTCATCATCGGCATCATGGGATTCCTGATGAGCCCGCTGTGGCTGGCCCTGATCCTGGTGGGTCTGGTCCTGTCAGCCACGGTGCTGCTGTCCACGCCGGAATACTTCCCGAACTCGTACCAGCTGTTCCCCGAATGGCCGGTCTTCGACAGTCGCCGGATGCTGTGGCTGTTCGTGGGCGCGATGACGCTGCTGCTGCTGCCCAAGTTCATCGCCACCTTCCGCGCCTGGCTGCGCCCCCTGGCCCGCCAGTCCGGCGGGCGGGTGCGCATCTTCGCCAGCGCCCTCTTCGAGACGATCCTGTCTGCGCTGATCGCGCCGGTGCAGATGCTGGTCCAGACGCGGCAGATCTTCGAGATCCTGTCGGGCCGCGACAGTGGCTGGGACGCGCAGACCCGCGCGGGCTCCATGCCCTCCTGGGGCGTGGTGGCGCGGCACCACTGGGCGCATGTGGTCTTGGGCCTGGGCACGCTGGTCGTGCTGGCGCGGTTCTCGCCCGAGCAGCTGATCTGGCTGTCGCCGATCCTGGCGGGGCTGATCCTGTCGCCGCTGACCTCGCGCCTGTCGGCCAGCCCGGTCTTCGGCCGGTGGGCACGACTGCGCGGGCTGCTGGTCACCCCCGAGGAACGCGATCCCCCGGTGATCCTGTCCGAGGCCGCCGCCATCACCCGCAGCCTGCCCCAGCCCGTCACGGGCCCGGCGGCCCTGATGCGCTTGGCCGAGGACCCCGACCTGCTGGCCCGCCACAGCGCCCTGCTGGCCCCCCTGCCCGACGACCTGCCCCGCGCCCTGCGCCTGGACCGTGTCACGGCGGGGGCCAAGATCGACCACGCCGCCAGCCGCGGACAGGCCCTGCGGGACCTGGACCCGGCCGAGACCGACGCCATGCTTCTGGACGCCGCCCTTCTGACCCGCTGGAGCCGGCTGCCCGCATGAACCGTCTTATCGCGCTGGACATGCTGCGCGGCTACGCGCTGGTCAGCATCATGGTCAATCACATGCCGATCTCGGCCATGCGGCAGGTGACGCTGCCCAATTTCTCGATCTTCGACGCGTCCGAGATGTTCGTGCTGCTGTCGGGCTTTCTGGTCGGCATCGTCTGGCTGGCCGTCGAGGCCCGCGAGGGGCGCCGCACCGCGCAGCGCCGCTTCGGCCGCCGCGCCTTCGAGGTCTGGCGCGCGATGATCGTCGGCGCCGTGCTGATGGCGCTGCTGTCGGCGGCGCTGCTGGCGCTGGACCGGCCCCATACCGCGATCTGGAACCAGTATGCGACCTGGGTGCTGGACAATCCCGTGGGCTTCATCGGGACGGTCGCGACCTTCTGGGTGCAGCCCAACATCATCGACGTGCTGGCCGTCTATGTGATCCTGATCACCCTGTCGCTGGTCGTGGTGCCGCTGATGCTGCGCTGGCCCTGGGTCGTGGCTGTCGGTTCGGTCCTGCTGTGGTGGCATGCGCCCACACTGAACGCGATGGTCCCCAACCACCGGGTCGAGGGGGGGTTCCTCTTCAACCCCTTCGGCTGGCAGATGCTGTTCTATACCGGCGTGGCGATGGGCCTCTTTCGCCAGCGCATCATGGCGGCGCTGTGGCCGTGGCGGCACCTGCTGACCGTGCTGGCCTTGGGCATGTTCGCCTTCGGCAGCGCCATCGTCATCGGCGCCAAGATCGGAGAGCCCGCCCTGGCCTTCCGCGAAGCGCTGAAGCTGGTCTATGGCAGCATCGACAAGTGGAGCCTGGACGGCACCCGCTATCTGGCCATCGTCGCCGCCGCCTGGCTGGTGGCCGTGCCCTTGGCCCGCCCGATGGAAGGGCTGGCCGCCACCCGGATCGGCGTCGCGCTGCAGCAGATCGGCCGGGGGGGGCTCTTGTCCTTCGTGGCCTGCGTGCTGCTGTCGGTCCTGGGCGATTCGCTGCAGATGACCCCTGCGGACCAGAGCATCTGGCGCCGGCTGGCGGTCGACATCTGGGCCTGCCTGGCGCTGTGGTGGATCTCGGCCCTGTGGCTGCAGTATGGGGCGCCGTGGCAGCGCGCCCGCAAGGAGGCTCAGGCGGCCCGCCGCCTGTCCCGGCGCGGCCCGCCCATCCGCTAGGCTTCGCTAGATCGCGACCGGCACGGTGCGGGCATATTGCAGCTTGCGCCCGTGCCCCGCATCGATCCCGCCCGACGGGCAGGCCGCCCCCCGGGTCCACCACAGATCGAAGGCCAGCGTGCCCGCGACCGGGTCATGGACCGGCACGAAGGACGCCTTGTACAGGCAGGCCGGGCGCGGATGCAGCAGCGGCGCCAGGCTCCAGTCGACCTCGGTCCAGGATCCCGGCTTGAAGATCCCGAAATAGAGGTTCCCGTCCTGGCGGGAATAGAGCAGGCAGACCAGCCGGTCGCCCACCCATTTCACCTCGTGATGATGCGCCATCCGGAAGACGCTGAGGGGCGTCTGCGCCGCATCCAGCGTCCACGGCCCCTGCAGCGTGGGCGCGGTCCAGTGGTGCATCACGGGCCGGTCGATCGTCCACATGTGCCACAGCCCCGCCTCGGGATCGTAGATCATCGTCGGCGACAGCATGATGTTATGGTCCGCCGGCAGGCGCATCAGCTCGATCGGCTCCGACCAGCCATGGCCGTCGCGGGTCGTGCGGCACCGCAGCACCACGTCGGAATTGGCCGGTCCGCGATCGCCCTCCGAGCGGGGCTCGTAGGCCCGCCAAGCCACGACCAGCACCCCGGCGACGGGGTCATGGGTGATGAAGGTGTCGCTGTTGTAGGCGCCGGTGACCGGCTTGCGGACATCCAGCGGCTGCGGCACGTCCGCCAGCAGCGTCCAGGTCAGCCGGTCGTTCGAACCGTAGAGGAACGGATCCTCCAGCGCCGGACCCCGGGGATAGGCGGTGATGGCGCAAAGATACCGATAGCCGCAGAGATCGACGGGCAGTTCCACGATGCAGGGATGGATGACGTTCTCGCCGGGCGTGTAGGTCGTCTGCAGGCTGGCGGCAGAGGGCGGGCCATCGGTGGCGACGTGGCCCAGCCAGCCGGTGCCCGGATGGAAGTCCGGATCGCGATAAAGGTCCAGCGGCGCCGGCGCGGCGGGCTGGCCCGGCGTCGCGGAAAGGGCCTGCAACGCGGCATGGGACAATGGGGCGGGACGGCGCCCCAGATGACAGGGCCTGGGCGCGACCGGAGCCATCGCCTGCACCGGGCCCACGACATTCGAGACGACCCACCGCCAGGCCGTGGCGGGGCCGCGCAGACGGGCGCGCAGCCATGCGCCGCGATGCTCGGCCCCCAGCTGGACGCTGGACGACCGCGCCCCGGCGAGGGGCGTCCATCCGTCGTGGCCCAGACCTGTGTCATGGCGCTGCCACTGGATGTCGGCGATCAGGTCGGTGGACCGGCCCGGATCGACGGACAGCAGGTCGCCTGCGCGGGGCTCGCCCGCCACGGTCGGACGGACCGGCACGCCGTCCAGAGCATAGGCCGTCTCGACGCCCCAGAGGGGTTCGCGCTTATACAGCGCGGCAAAGCGGCTGGACCGGGACCGCCGGACCAGCCAGCCCTCCTCGACGGTCAGGGCCGCATCGCCCGGCCCGGGACGGAAGGTCGAGGCCAGCGCACGCTCCTCGCCGTTGTCGTCCTCCGGCTCTGGCAGATCGACGCGCAGCCACCATCGGCCGTCGCCGTCCGTCAGCCGCCGGTTGGTTTCCTGCCCGCCGCGCGGCCCGTCCTCGGGAAGCCAGACGCGCAGGCGCGGCACATGGGTCACCACCAGCCCGCACGCGGCGGGGATCGCCTGCCCGCGGGGCGTGCGAGTCTGGAAGGCGGCGGGGTTGAGCGCCGAGATCAGCACGATCTGATCCGCAATCGATGGCGCCACCTGACCGTCGACGGACCCGGTGGCGAGCTCGGCCAGCGGGATGCGCGCCGAGGCCCCCCATCTGGGAAAGCGATCGAACAGCGGATCGTTCGTCTGGTTGGGGCCGCGAATGACCAGATCGCCCGCCTCCAGGGTGAAGATCCGACGCAGCACGGGCGCGGGGCCCGCGTTCACCGCCGCGTCGCGCGAGGGGAAGAACCTGACCGCATGAGCCAGCAGGCCCGGGTCCAGATACGCGACGACCTCGGGCAGATCCACCGAAGGCTGCGACCGAAACGGTGCCGAGATTGCGGACCAGATGTCCTGAAACGTGCCTGACGCTGCCGCCGGGCTGCTGCCGGGCATGTCCATGGTCATGGGCCGACCCTCCTGCCGAGGGGGCCAGGAACGCGGCTGCTCGCCCCCAAGGATGCCGGGCCGGGGCCGCCTTGCAACTCTGGACAGCAGGGGAGGGGTGTGAAGGACAGATGTCTCATGAAGGAAAACGCCACCAAATACGGAATTACCAAGATCAAGATGACAAATCGGCCGCACACCAAAAAGCACGTGCCGGTTGTTTGAAAAGCGGCAGCATAAACCACCGGAGTCCCGATACGCATCTATACCAAGATTTCGGGACGCGCGGCACAGCCGATAAACTGTCTTTTCAGGCAAAAACCCGCACCTAATACCTATCCAAAAAGTCAGGTCATCGGATCACAACTTAATATTTGATTAATACACGCATTCGTTCTTCTGCCCTTTTGTACAGGCCGGTCCACCTCGACCTTTTGTAGGAAACGGTTTAGATCATTGTCAACCGATCGCCCTTGTTTTGCTGGCCGTGCCAGAGGGCAAAGTCGGAGCAAGGTCAGCTTTCGATCCTTTGATCCTTAAATGGTGGGTGACTTTTATGCACGAAAAATGGCGTTTGCCCCCGGCCGACATTCTGCACGTTCCGACGCTGCACGGGAATATCTCTTACATCGGCACCTCGCCCAGCTGGATCGTCCGCAAGGTCGATTCCGCGGAAATCCGCGCCTTCGCGGCCAGCGACAACGATGACCTGAAGGCCCAGCAGCAGGCCTCGATCGACCGCCGGATGGAGCTTCTGCCCAAGAATGTCCTGGAAGTCCGCAGTTCTCCGGTCGTGCTGCAGAACGCGCGCTTCGCGCATGGTCTGGTGACGCTTGGTGGGCGGTTCTGGCTGAACGGCGCCTCGGGAAACCGGGCCCGCAAGAAGTTCGAACTGGCCAACCCCGCCAAGGGCGAGGAAAGCCCCCATATCGCGCTGCTGCGCGAATCGCGCGACCACGCCACGTCGCCCATGCCGGTCTATGACGCGGCCGAGGCGGCGGAACTGGACATCTCGATCGAGCTGAAGAACGGCTTCAACTACTATCACTTCCTGACCGAGACCCTGGGCTCGCTGGCGCATTACCTGGACGACACTTCGGACAGGCCGATCTCGCTGCACCTGCCCGACAACTCGATCAAGGGGTTCCTGCGCCGCTTCATCGACGCGATCTATCCCAGCCTGACCCATCGCGTGCAGTTCGTCGTCAAGCCGGTGCGCTTCGACGCGGTGCGTTCGGTCTACAGCCACCAGCACTACCTGTCGGCGGTCAACGACCCCTTGGTCGAGCAGGCGCTGCAGGACGAGGGCACGGATCCGGCATGGCGCCAGATGGCCACCGATCCGCTGCATGTGAAGAAGGCCTGCATGCAGTCCTACGAATCCAGCCTGGGGCTGCTGCGCAAGGTCGCCCTGCTGCAGATGGAGCTGGCCAATGTTGGCCCGACCCCGCGCCTGATCTGGATGGATCGGGACGAGGGCGGCGAGGCCCGCGCGCGCGGCCTCAGCGGTCACGAGCCCCTGCTGGCCGAACTGACCGCCCGCGGCTTTGAGAAGGTCATCTTCGAGCGGCTGTCCCCGCTGGAGCAGATCGCGACCATGAACCGGGCCGACATCGTCATCGCGCCCCATGGGGCGGGACTGGCCAACATGGTCTTCGCCAAGCCCGGCGCACGGGTAATTGAACTGGCCAACCGTCAGATCCAGTTGCACAGGTGGGGAGACTTCTTCAAATGTGCGCATGTTTCCCGGTGCCACTACGATACGGTCTTCGCCGATATCGAGGGCCATGACGATCCGACCACGAACCCGCCGATCTCGGCCGGGCTGAAGGGCGTCCGGATCGGCGCAAGGGCGACGGATCGGATTGTGCAGATTGTCGATGAAACCCTCTCCCTGCCCGATCGCACCGTCTTCGGCGATCACGGACGGACAACGCACGTCGCCTGATATCTCTCATGTGTCCTGAGACCCCCGCGCGCCTTGGCGCGACGCCCGCGCGTGGGTCGTCTTTGGCCGTGATCATCGTGAACTACGGCACGGCCGAGCTGACGGTCGCGGGCATCCGCAGCGTCCTGGACCGCCATCACGGCGGGCGCCGGGTCGAGGTGCATGTCGTCGACAATGCCTCGCCCGGCGACGATGCCGCCGTGCTGGCACGGCATCACGCGGCAGAGGACTGGGGCGCCCGGGTCACGCTGTGGCTGGAACCGGTGAACCACGGCTTCGGGCGCGGCAACAATCTGGTCATCGACGCGCTGCTGGCCCGGCCGGACGCGCCGGATCATGTCTTCCTGCTCAATCCCGACGCGGCGCTGGAAAACGAGGCCTTGGCAATCCTGGCCGACCGGCTGGACGCCACGCCCTGTGCGGCGGTGGCCGGAGCGGGCATCTCGCTGCCCTCGGGCCAGCCGGTCACGGCGGCCTTCCGATTTCCCTCGGCCCGCGGCGCCTTCGCGCAGGCCACGAATTTCGGCCCGATCACGCGCCTCTTCGACACCCGGATGGTGCCCCTGCCCCCCGACCATCCTGATGGGCCGGTCGATTGGGTGGCGGGAGCCGCCGTGATGTTCCGCCTGTCTGTGCTGCGCCGGACCGGCGGCTTCGATCCTGACTTTTTTCTCTATTTCGAAGAGGTCGAGCTGATGCACCGCATCCGCGCGGCCGGCCATCAGGTCCTGTATGTCCCCGGCGCGCGGGTGCGCCATGCCGAGGGCGCGGCGACCGGGATGAAGGACGACGGCGGGCCGCGCAGGCGGCACCCCTCCTACTGGTACGATTCGTGGCGGCATTATCACGTCAAGACCGCGGGCCGGGGCGGCGCCCTGCGGGCGGCCTTGGGCTGGATGGCCGGGGCGGTGCTGAACGTCCCTTTGGCCCGCCTGCGCGGCCAGTCCCCGGCGGCGCCCCGGGGGTTCTTTCGCGATTTCCCGCGCCACGCGGTCAGGGCGGTTCGGGCAAGGCCACCGGGATGACCCATCAAAGCTGGAAGATCAGGGCCGCCACGGACATCCGCTTTGTCCCTGGGCGGGGAAGCCCCGATTCGAATCCCCCGGGCATCGGCCTGCGTGCCCTGATCGCCGAGGATTACCGCAGCCATGACAGCGACTGGTTCTCGGAAGGGTTCTGGGCGCTGTTCTGGCACCGCTTCGGCAACTGGCGCATGGGCTTTCGCAAGCCGCTGCGGGCGCCGATGACGCTGCTCTACCGGATCATGTTCCGATGGGTCTCGCGCTCGACCGGGATCTACCTGCCCTATACCGTCCGGGTCGGACGCCGCGTGCGGCTGGAACATTTCGGCGGCATGATCCTGGTCGCGCAATGGATCGGCGACGACGTGACCATCCGCCAGAACACCACCTTCGGCATCGCCCGGCGCGACGGCCTGGACGACCGCCCCGTGATCGGAGACCGGGTCGAGATCGGCGCGGGCGCCGTGATCCTGGGGGCGGTCTGCATCGGCGACGACGCGATCATCGGCGCGAACTCGGTCGTGCGCCGCGATGTCGCGGCCGGCACCATCGTGGGCGGCGTCCCCGCGCAAGTCATCGGTCGTACCACCGAACCGAAGTAGGGCGCTGTCCTAAACCGGAGCTGCGACCCGGGCCATCGTCATGCGCAGGGTCTTGCACGACCGACCCGTGCGAGTCCGCAGCAACTTGAAGGATCTTAAGAAAGGAGAAATGGTGCACCCGGAGCGATTCGAACGCCCGGCCCCCAGATTCGTAGTCTGGTGCTCTATCCAGCTGAGCTACGGGTGCAACCTAAGGCGAGGAATTAGCCGGAGGGTCGGGGGGATGCAAGGGCCAAAGGGCAAAAAGATGAAGTCTTTTTGACATGGGCCGCGTCCGCGCGAATGCCCGCCGAAAACCCCCCGCCCGGCCCCGGTCAGCGGTGCGCGTCCGCCCCCATGGCAAGGCCGCGGGGGATGTGGATGCAGAACTGGCTGCCCTCGTCATCGCTGCGCAGCAGGTCCAGGCGGCCGCCATGGCCGCGCACCAGATCGTCGGCGATGGTCAGGCCCAAGCCCGTGCCACCACGCCGGGTGCTGCCGGTGAAGGGCTTGAACAGGTATTCGCGCGCCCGGTCTGGCAGGCCCGGGCCGCTGTCGCAGACCTTGATCCACCAGTCGTCCTCGGTCTCGCCGGCGCCGATCTCGATCGTGCCGGGCTGGCCCGTGGCCTCGATGGCCTGGCGGGCATTGCGCGACAGGTTGGCCAACACGCGGTACAGCTGGTCGCGGTCGGCCCGGATGGTCAGGCTGGGCGGGATGTCGGTCAGGAACTCGACCTGGCCCGCCGCCTCGCCGGCCAGCGTCTCGGCCTCGATCACCTCGGTGGCCAGCGTGGCCAGCGGAAAGCGCGACAGGGTGGGCGCGGGCTCCTCGGCCTTGCCGAAGGCCAGCGTCGTCTCGCAGAGGTTCACGGCCCGGGTGATCGACTTGACCAGCTTGGGTGCGGCACGGCGGACAGCGGGATCGGCGCTGTCCTCCAGCCGGTCGGCGAAGATCTGGGCGGTGGTCAGGATGTTGCGCAGGTCGTGGCTGATCTTGGCCACGGCCTGACCCAGCTGCGCCATCCGCTCCTTCTGCTTGAGGGACGAGGTCACGGTCTGCTGCATGGACTGCAGCGCCGATTCCGCCTCGCGCAGCTCGGCCAGGCGGGCATCGGGGATGATGATGTGGCGCACGTCCTCGGGCGCGCTGGCATAGGCCGACATGTGGCTGATCACGCGGCGGATCGGCACCAGGATCAGCCGCTGCGCCGCCAGGAACAGCAGCACGGCGGTCAGGATGGAGAACGCCGCCGACACGGCCAGAAGCCGCAGGCCATAGTCGATCATGGCCAGACGCAGGGGCGCGGTCTCGATGGTGATCTCGATCAGCTGCCCGGCCTGATTCACCGGTGCGCCGATCACCCGGATCACCCGGTTCTGCCGGTCGGCCAAGGCCGCCAGCGAATCGTCGATGGTCTGCAGCACGCCCTCGGTCCGCAGATCGTAGGTGGCGATGATGGGCCCGGGGATGGGCGAGGACAGGACCAACTGGCGGACATCGTCGCGGCGCAGCACCACGTTCAGGACCCCGGCGGTCGCCAGCAGCTCGGATTCCAGATCCAGCGCGATCGATTCGTCAGTCGCCAGCACGGCCAGGCTGGCGATCTGAGCCCGCTCCATGCGGCTTTCCAGATAATCCAGCCGGAATCCGGCCAGCGAGGGCAGCAGGATGAACAGCTCCGCCAGAACGACGAACATGGTCGTCAGTACAGCGAATCGGCCAGAGATCGTGTTCGGTCGCATCTTGTCCGGGGTTATGTCGGGGCGGGCGGCGCTTGTCAGCCGCGCGATTGCGGGTTGTCGCATCAAACGAATGTGATCGATGCAGGGTTCCCTGAGGGCCCAAGACAGGGTTTTCGGGTTTCGGCAGTTGACGTGGGCCGTCATTACCCCTAATCAGCGGGCTTCGAAACAACCGGCGCCGTGGCGCAGGGCAGTTGCCTGCAATCTGCTCTGTCCTGATGCCCCCCGCAAGAACCGACCCGGAGACTGACCATGAAGCGCACCTTCCAACCGTCGAACCTCGTTCGTGCGCGCCGCCACGGCTTTCGCGCGCGCATGGCCACCAAGGGCGGCCGCCGCGTCCTGAACGCCCGCCGCGCCAAGGGCCGCAAGCGTCTGTCGGCCTGATCCCCCGCGATCCGGTCGGCGGCCAAGACCGCCTCACAAGGGCTTTCGACATGCCGCCCCTGCCCCATCCCGCTGACATTCAGCCCCAGGATGACGGCACGGCGGCATTTCGCATGTCCGATCCTGCGCGGTTCCCGATGCCGCCCGTCCTGCGCCAGCGCGCCGACTTCCTGGCCGCCGCCCGCGCGCGGCGCCAGGGGATGCCCGGCTTCCTGCTGCAGGCCCGGCGCCGCGACGATGACGGGCCGGCACGGATCGGCTTCACCTGTTCCAAGAAGATCGGCAATGCCGTCGCCCGCAACCGCGCCAAGCGCCGCCTGCGCGAGGTGGCCCGACTTGGCCTGCAGGGGCTTGGCCAGCCCGGATGGGATTACGTCCTCGTGGGCCGTCCCGAGGCCACCATCGCCCGCGACTTCGCCGAACTGCGCGCGGATTTCGCCCGCGCGATGGACAAGATCCACAGATGAGCCCGCTGGCGCGCCTTCTGGCCCTGCCGGTGCGCGGCTATCGTCTGGTCGCCTCGCCCTGGGTGGGGCATGGCTGCCGGTTCCAGCCCACCTGCTCGGCCTATGCGCTGGACGCGCTGGCCCGCCATGGCGCCCTGCGCGGCGGCTGGCTGGCGCTGCGGCGGATCGGGCGCTGCCACCCCTGGGGCGGGCACGGCTATGACCCGGTGCCCGGCGCCGATCCCGATCACGAAGGGGCCCGCGATGCTGGACGACGCTGACACAACCGAGATCCATCCGCTGTTCGCGGGCGCCCCGCAGTCGACCGAGTTCCGCAAGCTGCGCAAGCGCCTGGTCCGAGAGACCCGCGCCGCGATCGAGGATTTCGCCATGGTCCGCCCCGGCGACCGCTGGCTGGTCTGCCTGTCGGGCGGCAAGGACAGCTATACCCTGCTGGCCGTACTGCATGAACTGCAATGGCGCGGGCTGCTGCCGGTGGACCTGCTGGCCTGCAACCTGGACCAGGGCCAGCCGAACTTTCCGGCGACCGTGCTGCCCCGGTTCCTCGAGGCACGCGGCGTCCCGCACCGCATCGACTACCGCGACACCTATTCCATCGTGACGGACAAGGTGCCCGCCGGGCGCACCTATTGCGCGCTCTGTTCGCGGCTGCGGCGCGGCAACCTGTACCGCATCGCGCGGGAGGAGGGATGTTCCGCCGTGGTGCTGGGCCATCACCGCGACGACATGCTGGAAACCTTCTTCATGAACCTGTTCCATGGCGGGCGACTGGCCACCATGCCCCCCAAGCTGCTGAACGAAGAGGGCGACCTGACCGTCCTGCGCCCGCTGGCCTATGTGGCCGAGGCCGATTGCGACCGCTTCGCGCGGGCGATGGCCTATCCGATCATCCCCTGCGATCTGTGCGGCAGCCAGGACGGGCTGCAGCGCGTGCAGGTCAAGCGGATGCTGGACGAATGGGAGACGCGCATGCCGGGGCGGCGGCAGGTGATGTTCCGGGCGCTGATGAACGTGCGCCCCTCGCATCTGCTGGACCGTGAACTGTTCGATTTTTCAGGACTTCTGGCGCCCGATCCGGCCCGGATGCCGGACCCCGTGCCGGTCCTGCGCGATCCCGACGCGGGCCATTAACACACCGAAAAGACATTTGCCCTAATCCTGATGCCGGTGATTCCGTGAAAGGTCCGGCATGTCGATGAACGTAACCCGCCTGTTCTCGCCTTTTCGCAGCCTGCTGGGCCAATCGGACCATGCGCGCGACGTCTCGCGCAGCGTGCTGCTGCTGCGGCTGGAAAACACCCGGACCCTGGGCAGCTTCCTGGACCGGCTGGCCATGCAGCACCTGCTGGACCATCTGACCCTGACCCTGGGCGCGGCGGTGCGGCCCTGCGATCCGGTGCAGTTGGCGGCGCCGGGGCATTTCTCGGTCCTGCTGCACAACAGGACGCTGCGCGACGCGGCGGCCGTCGCGCGGCGCCTGCTGCTGCAGGGACAGGGGCCGGTGTCGCTGGCGGGCCAGCAGATCACTCCGGTGATGACGGGCGTGCTGATCCATGCCGATGCCCCCGACCTGCCCCCGGTCGCCGCCATGATGGACAATGCCCGCCAGCGGATGCAGATGGTGGCCGATGCCGATCTGGGGCGGCTGTCTCTGTATTCCCACGACCCGCAGCTGTCCGGCCCCGGCCTGCCCGCGACGGTCAGCGACGCGATCGTGGCCGGGCAGATGGTGGCCTGGTTCCAGCCGCAGGTCTGCTGCAATTCGGGCGACATCGCCGGGTTCGAGGCGCTGGCCCGCTGGCATCACCCGGTCCACGGCCTGCTGACGCCGGGCGCGTTCCTGGCGCAGATGACCCCGGCCGATCACAACACGCTGGCCCTGTTCATGCTGGCCCAGGCCCTGTCCGCACTGCGCTGCTGGGACGAGGAGGGGTTCGAGGTGCCGACCGTGTCGATCAACATCTCGAATTGCGAGCTGTCCGACCAGGGCTTCGCCGACTGCCTCTTGTGGGAGATGGACCGCCACGACATCCCGCCAAGGCGCCTGGTGGTCGAGGTGCTGGAAAGCGTGGGGCCGATGACCTCGAACGCGCAAACGCTGGAGAACCTGCGCCGCCTGTCGCGCGCGGGCTGCCGGATCGACCTGGACGATTTCGGCACGGGATATGCCAGCCTGGACGCGATCCGCCAGTTCGGCATCAACCGCATCAAGATCGACCGCAGCTTCGTCACCGCCTGCGACCTGGACGAGGGCCAGCAGCGCATGATTCTGGCCATCCTGGCCCTGGCCGAGCGTCTTGGCCTGTCGGTGCTGGCCGAGGGGGTCGAGACGCGCGAGGAATTCGCCTTCCTCTCGCAGATGGGCTGCGACGAGCTGCAGGGCTATGCCATCGAACGCCCGATGCCGCTCAGCGACAGCTGCAACTTCCTGGCCCGCCACCGACAGGCCGCCGCCGACCTGCCCACCATCGCCTGGCGGGGCTAGCGGCGCCGCCACCGCCCCGCTGCCGCCACGTCACCCCGGCCTTCCCGACCGGGGACGACCCCCCGTCCTTGCGCGAATTCCCTTGCAATCCTGCCCCGGATGGCAAATGCGCTTGACCTTTAGGGGTGTGTTCTGTTGAACCGGCCCGACTGACGCGATGACAGTGGTGACCGAATGGAAGACAACAACCGCAATCTGATCCTGGCGACGGTCCTGTCGTTTCTGGTGATCCTGGTCTGGTATACGGTCTTCGCCCCCGAGCCGGTCTCCGACCAGCCCTCGGGCGTTCCCTTGGCGGAACAGAGCATCGGCGACCAGCCGCTGGTCCCGGCCGTGCCCGGCGTGGCCGATGGCGCGGCCCCCGCCGATCTGGCCGCAGCGCCCGAGACGGCGGAACCGGCAGGGCGCGTGGCGATCCAGTCGCCGGCGCTGGCGGGCTCGATCTCGCTGGCCGGCGGACGCATCGACGACCTGCTGCTGACCCGCTATGACGAAACCCGGGACGAAGGCGCGCCCGACGTGCGCCTGCTGTCGCCCTCGTCCGCCACGGCGGATGACCGCGTCAACATCAACGTCACCCAACCCTATTACGCCGTCTATGGCTGGACCCCCGGGCCGGGCGTCGATGCCGCCTTGGTGCCCAACCCCGCCACGGTCTGGACCTTGGAATCGGGCGAGATCCTGGCACCCGGCCAGCCGGTCACGCTGGCTTGGGACAACGGGGCGGGGCAGATCTTCCGCCGCAGCTTCTCGCTGGACGAGAACTATCTGTTCAGCGTCTCGCAAAGCCTGGAGAACAACGGCGATGCCGCCTTCGCCGCCGCGCCCTACGGCCTCATCGCCCGGCACGGACGCCCGCAGACCGAGAATTTCTTCATCCTGCATGAAGGCGTGGTGGGGATGCATGACGGCACCCTGATCGAGACGAAATACGACGCGATGACCGAACTGGACCCCATCGCGCGCGAGGGCCGGGCCGACGTCTACGAGATCGCCGGGAACGGCTGGATCGGGTTCACTGACAAGTACTGGATGACCTCGCTGGCGCCCGCGCCGGGGCAGGCCTTCACCGCCGTTGTGAAATATGTCGAGGGGGCCGACATCTACCAGACCGAAGCCCGGTTCCCGATGCAGACCGTCCAGCCCGGCACCTCGCTGTCCGCCGACAGCTATCTGTTCGCGGGCGCCAAGGTGTGGGAGGTCCTGCGCGACTACGAGGAGACCCCGGGCATTGAGGGTTTCGTGGACTCGATCGACTGGGGCTGGTTCTACTTCCTGACCAAGCCGATCTTCCAGCTGCTGCATTTCCTCAACAGCTATATCGGCAACATGGGCTGGGCGATCATCGCGCTGACCTTCGTGCTCAAGACGCTGGTCTTCCCGCTGGCCCGCAAATCCTACATCTCGATGGCGAAGATGAAGGAACTGCAGCCCCAGATGGAGGAGATCAAGTCCCGCACCGGCGACGACCGCATGAAGTTCCAGAAAGAAGTGATGGAGCTGTACAAGCGGGAAAAGGTGAACCCCGCCGCGGGCTGCCTGCCGATCCTGCTGCAGATCCCGATCTTCTTCTCGCTCTACAAGGTGATCTTCGTCACGATCGAACTGCGCCACGCCCCATGGCTGGGCTGGATCCAGGATCTGTCTGCGCCCGACCCCTCCAGCCTGCTGAACCTCTACGGGCTGCTGCCCTATGGCGTGCCGGCGCAGGGGACCCTGCTGCATTCGCTGACCCTGCCCGCGCTGGCCATCGCGCTCGGCATCAGCATGTGGCTGCAGCAGCGGCTGAACCCGGCGCCCACCGATCCGGCACAGAAGATGATCTTTGCCTGGATGCCGTGGATCTTCATGTTCATGCTGGGCGGCTTCGCCTCGGGTCTGGTGCTGTACTGGATCACCAACAACGTGATCACGATCCTGCAGCAGTACACGATCATGACCATGCACGGCGCGCGGCCCGACCTTCTGGGCAACGTCAAGTCCTCGATCCCCGCGCGCAAGCGGATCTCGCCTGCCAAGCCCAGCGACAAGCCCGGCAAGGGAGGCGCCGGCAAGTGACCGCGCATCTGGCCCTGATCCGCCGCCATCCGATCAAGTCGGTCGGCGGAGAGGGGCTGGAACACGTCACCCTGCAGGCGGCCCGCCGCCTGCCCGGCGACCGCGAATGGGCGGTCCTGACCGAGGCCGGCGAACGCCACGCCGTGGCCAGCCAGACCGACGGGCAGCCGGATCGCTGGCTGCCCAAGTCCTGCTTCCTGCGCGGCGTCGTCTCGGCCGACCTGCAAGCCGTCACGGGCGGCTGGTCCGAGGGGCGGCTGACCCTGTCCCATCCCCGCCACGGCAGCCTCTCCCTGGACCCCGAGACCGAGGGCGCGCGCCTGATCGACTGGCTGCGCCCGCTCTGGCCCCAAGGCGCGCCCGCCCCCTCGCGTCTGGTGCGCGGGGCGGCGATCTGGACCGACCAGAAATGGCCGTGGCTCTCGATCCTGTCGCTGGACAGCCTGCGCGATCTCGAAACCCGCACCGGGCAACTCTTGGGCACGCATCGCTGGCGCGGCAATCTGTGGATCGAAGGCTGGGCCCCCTTTGCCGAGCGTGAGCTGATCGGCCAGGTCATCCGCATCGGCGCGGTCGAGTTGCGCATCGCCGCCCATGTCGGGCGCTGCGACGCGACCAGCGCGAATACCGACACGGGCCAGCCCGACATCGACATGGTCGCCGCGCTGGACCGCCTTTACGGCCACACGGATTTCGGCGTCTTTGCCGAGGTCGTCACCGGCGGCCAGCTCCGCCTTCAGGATCAGGTCTCCGCATGAAAGTCGCCTTCCCCACCGCCCCCGATCCCGATCCCGAAGCCGCCGAGGCCGCGCGCCTGCTGTTCGCGGGCCCGGTCGATTTCGTGAAGGGCGTCGTCCACATGGACGGGTTGCCGCCCCCGAACCGCCCAGAGGTCTGCTTTGCAGGCCGATCCAATGTCGGCAAGTCCAGCCTGATCAACGCCCTGACAGGGCGCAAGGGGATCGCGCGGGCCTCGAACACGCCGGGCCGCACGCAGGAGATCAACTACTTCGCCTTGGGCGAGCAGGCCTATCTGGTCGACCTGCCCGGCTATGGTTTCGCCAAGGCGCCGCTGGCCATCGTCGCCAAGTGGCAGGCCCTGCTGAAATCCTACCTCGCCGGCCGCCAGACCCTGCGCCGCGCCTTCTGCCTGATCGATTCGCGCCACGGCGTGAAGGATGTCGACCACGAGATCATGACGCTGCTGGACCGCTCGGCCGTCCCCTTCCAGGTGGTGATGACCAAGACCGACAAGCTGGGCCCGAACGCGCTTCTGCCGGTGCTGGACCAGGTCCGCGAGGCGTTGCAGAAGCACCCCGCCGCCTATCCCGAACTGGTGGTGACCAGCTCGGAAAAGGGCCACGGCATCGCCACCCTGCGCACGATCATCGCCGGGCTGGACTGATCCGTCCTGCCGTCCTAGGGTCGCCCCCGTCAACACGGGGCTTTTCAGGATGAGAACGCAGAACATGAACCGGGACTGGATCGCCACCGCTCGCACCCTCTCCGAGGCGCTGCCCTATCTGCAGCGCTATTCGGGCTCTGTCGTCGTGGTCAAGTTCGGCGGCAATGCGATGGGCGACGATGACGCGATGGCCGAATTCGCCCGCGATGTCGTGCTGATGAAGCAGGTCGGCATGAACCCGGTCGTCTGCCACGGCGGCGGCCCGATGATCAACGACCTGCTGGCCAAGCTGGGCATCGAAAGCCGCTTCGTGCGCGGCAAGCGCGTGACCACCAAGGAGACCGTCGAGGTGGTCGAGATGGTGCTGTCGGGCCTCGTCAACAAGCGCATCGTCCAGGCCATCAACGACGCGGGCGGGCGCGCCGTCGGCATCTCGGGCAAGGACGACGACATGATGGTCTGCGAGGCGGACGATCCCGAACTGGGCTTCGTCGGCCGCCCGGTCGAGATGAACGTCCAGATCATCCGGGACCTCTACACCGCGGGCATGATCCCGGTCATCGCCCCCGTGGCCACCGGGATGGAGGACAACGAGACCTTCAACGTGAACGGCGACACCGCGGCGGGCGCCATCGCGGGCGCGCTGCAGGCCGACCGCCTGCTGCTCTTGACCGATGTGGCGGGCGTCAAGGACGCCACCGGACAGGTCGTCACGCAGCTGCATCCCGATCAGGTCCGCGCGATGATCGACGACGGCCAGATCGCCGGCGGCATGATCCCCAAGACCGAGACGGCGCTGAAGGCGCTGAAGGACGGCGTGCGCGCCGTGGTGATCCTGGACGGCCGCGTGCCCAATGCCTGCCTGCTCGAGCTGTTCACCGAACATGGCGCCGGGTCGCTGATCCGCACCACCGAGCCGCGCGTCAAGCCGCGCGGCCTCCGGCAGGGCGATGTCGGATTGTGACCTGATTGCTTGCCGGACCGGCAATGCCTGTGGCAGGCTGCTAAAACTGACGGCATGGCACAAGAGGCATATCCTTCATGACCCCACTCGGACACCGACGCCTGATCCTGACCCGCCATGCGAAATCGGCTTGGGACGACCCCCTGCTGGACGACCATGACCGGCCCCTGAACGACCGCGGCCGCCGCTCGGCCCGCGCGCTCGGGGACTGGTTGGCCAGCCGGGGCTACGAGCCCGAGGAGGTGCTCTGCTCCTCCTCCGCCCGCACCCAGGAAACCTGGGCCGTCCTCGCGGGCGCCCCCCTCGAGGTGCGCCCCGTGATGCGGATCGAGCCCGGCCTCTACCAGGCAGGCGCCGACCGGATGATGGCGATCCTGAAGACCGCGACCATGCCCACGGTCATGATGCTGGGCCACAATCCCGGCATCTCGGACTTCGCCGCGCTGCTGCCGGCGCGCCCGCCGATGGACCCGGACTTCCGCCGCTATCCGACCGCCGCGACCCTGGTCGTCGACTTCCAGGTGGACGCGTGGGACCAGATCCGCCCCGGCGAGGGCAGCGTGATGGACTTCATCCGCCTCGACGGCCGCATCTGACCCCGCCCCTGCGGCGGTCCGAACATATCCCGGGGGGAGCTCAGCGGGGGGCAGGGCCCCCCTCCCCCCGCGCCGTCAATGCCCCAGGATCTGGCTGAGAAACAGCTTCGTGCGCTCGGACTTGGGGTTGTTGAAGAAGTCGGTCGGGTTGTTCTGCTCGACGATCTGGCCCTGATCCATGAAGATCACGCGATTGGCCACGGCCTGGGCAAAGCCCATCTCGTGGGTGACGCAGATCATCGTCATCCCCTCCTCGGCCAGCTGGATCATCGTGTCCAGGACCTCCTTGATCATCTCGGGATCCAGCGCGCTGGTCGGCTCGTCGAACAGCATGATCTTGGGCTGCATGCACAGCGACCGCGCGATGGCGACGCGCTGCTGCTGGCCGCCCGACAGCTGGCCCGGATACTTGTCGGCCTGCTCGGGGATCTTGACCTTCTCCAGGAACCGCATCGCGGTCGCCTCGGCCTGCTTCCGTGGCACCTTGCGCACCCAGATGGGCGCCAGGGTGCAGTTCTCCAGCACGGTCAGATGCGGAAACAGGTTGAAATGCTGGAACACCATCCCGACCTCGGAGCGGACCTTGTCGATGTTCTTGATGTCGCTGGTCAGCTCGACCCCGTCGATGACGATATGGCCGGCCTGATGCTCCTCCAGCCGGTTGATGCAGCGGATCAGCGTCGACTTGCCCGACCCCGAGGGGCCGGCGATCACGATGCGCTCGCCGCGATGCACGGTCAGGTCGATGTCGCGCAGCACGTGGAAGGATCCGAACCACTTGTTCATGTTGCGGATGTCGATGGCGACCTCGTCGCTGACCGTCATCTGGCTGCGGTCGATCTGGCGGGGGATGGTCTGTTCGCTCATGGCGCCGGTCCTTACCTGTGGTCACGTTGCAGACGGCGTTCCAGATACATCGAGTATCGCGACATGCCGAAGCAGATGAGAAAGAAGATGCCGCCCACGAAGATGAACGGCTCCCAGTAGATGCCCTTCCATTCGATATTGGCGCGCACCGCGTCCGACATGGACTTCAGCGGGTCGTAAAGGCCCACGAAGGTCACCAGCGTGGTGTCCTTGAACATGCCGATGAAGGTCGAGACGATGCCGGGAATGCTGATCTTCAGCGCCTGCGGCAGCACGATCAGCCGCTGCGCCTTCCAGTAGTCCAGCCCCAGGGCGTCGGCGGCCTCGTACTGGCCCTTGGGCAGGGCGGCCAGGCCGCCGCGGATCACCTCGGCCATGTAGGCGGCGGCAAAGATCGTCACCATGATGATGACCCGCAGGATGATGTCGAAGCTGGTGCCGGGCGGCAGGAAATAGTTCAGCAGCAGCGAGGCCACGAACAGCAGCGTGATCAGCGGCACGCCCCGGATGAACTCGATGAAGATCACCGACAGCGACTTGATCAGGAACATGTCCGACTGCCGCGCCAGCGCCAGCACGATGCCCAGGGGCAGCGACAGCGCGATGCCCGCCACCCCGATGGTCAGCGACAGAAGGAAGCCGCCGAAGCGGTCGGACCGCACCGATTCGATGGACAGCGACAGCAACCGCTCGGCATCGCCCGTCGCGTCGCCCGCGAAGACCATCCAGAAGACCAGCGTGACGAGGATCGCCGCCACGGTCGCCAGCAGCGGCGAAACCCGCGACACAAGCCGCCAGGCGATCCAGCCCAGCAGCGGCCCGACCAGCACGAAGATCGGCCCCCACAGGCTGCCGCCCCACAGGAACCACACCCCCAGGAGCGGGTAGATGGCCGAGAAAGGCAGAAGCCAGGTGATGTTGCGCTCGGACAGATAGCCGCCACCGGCCAGCACCAGCACCGCGAAGGCCAGCCAGACCACCGGGGCGCCCAGCACCACCATCGCCCACAGCGTGACGACGGCGGTGATGGCCAGCACCACCCGGCGGATGGTCAGCGAGGCCGAGAACAGCACCGGCGCCAGGGCGACCATCAGCAGTCCGAAGGTCATCGTCGGGCGCCAGTACAGGTTCTGGGGATAGAAGCCGAAGAGGTACTGGTTCCAGCGCTCGCGGATGACCGCGAAACAGGCGCCGCGCGCGTTGTCGCCCCAGGTGGCCGTGATGATCTCGCGGCACTCGTTCAGGCTGGAGGCGTTCCAGACCGAATGGGCGAACCAGTCCCAGAAGGTGGCGATCAGGAACCAGACGATCAGCAGCCCCAGCAGGGTCAGGATCGTGTTCACCGGGCCCGAGAACAGGTTCTCGCGCATCCATTTGACCGCCCCCGATTCGCGGATCGGCGGCGCGGCCGAGGGCAACATCGTGTCGCGGACGAAGGGGACGGTCTGGGCATGGGTGTCGCTCATCTTACCGTTCCTTCAGCTTGACGCGGGCGTTGAAGATGTTCATCCCCGACGAGATGATCAGGCTGAGCACCAGATAGGTCAGCATCATCAAGACGATGGCCTCCAGTTCGCGGCCTGTCTGGTTCAGCGTGGTCCCGCCGAGCGTGCCGCGCAGGTCCATGTAGCCGACCGCGATGGCCAGCGAGCTGTTCTTGGTCAGGTTCAGGTATTGCGAGATCAGCGGCGGGATGATCACCCGCAGCGCCTGCGGCAGGATCACCAGGTTCATCGTGCGGTTCGGGCGCAGGCCCAGGGCGAAGGCCGCCTCGGACTGGCCGCGGCTGACCGACAGGATGCCCGCGCGCACGATCTCGGCGATGAAGGCGGCGGTGTAGAGCGTCAGCGCCAGCCACAGGGCCACCAGCGAGTTCGACACGTTCAGCCCGCCGGTGAAGTTGAAGCCCTGCAGGCTCGGCGCCTCGAAATGCAGCCCGAAGACCCAGATCAGGATCAGCGAGGGCACGGTCATGATGGCCAGGTTCTTCCACCAGGTCACGGGGCGGTCGCCGGTGCGGTCCTGAACGGCCTGGGCATGGCTCAGGATCGCGCGGCGGATGAACCAGCCGCCGACCAGCGCCACGACGAAGGCGATGGTCGCCCAGTTGAAGGTGATGCGCGCGCCCAGATCCAGGCTGCCGGGATCGTTGGTCATCGCCAGGGTCGGGATCGCGGTATAGCGGTTGGTCAGCGCCACATGATCGAAGAAGATCATTGAGGCGGCGGGGTCGTCGCCGCGATAGGCATTGGGCGGCGGCATGATCTCGGTGAAGATCGCATAGACGATCAGGATCCACAGCAGCAGCGGCATGTTGCGGAAGATCTCGACGAAGACGGTCATAAGCCGCGCGAACAGCCAGCTTTTCGACAGGCGCGAGACGCCCACGATCACGCCCAGCACGGTGGCCGCGATGCAGCCCAGCACCGCCACGATCAGCGTGTTCAGCAGCCCCACGACCGAGGCGCGCAGATGGGTGTCATCGGCCGTGTAGGGGATCGGGGTCTGCGAGATGTCGTATCCGGCGCGGCTCCACAGGAAGCCGAAATCGAAGCTCTTGCCCATCAGGGCCAGGTTGCGGATCGTGTTGTCGACCAGCCACCACGCGCCGGCCATGACCAGGATGAACACGATGACCTGAAAGGTCAGCGACCGATACCGCTGGTCGTTGACCAGCATGCTCAGCCGGAACGGCGCATGCGCCGGGGCCGGGACGTCCGTCATCTTCTTTTCCCCTGTCACCGCCAGCCGGCTTTGCGCCGGTCGTTTAAGGTCGGTCGTCTCGTTTCGAAAAGGGGCCGGCCCCTGCAAGGGCCGGCCCCGGTCGTGTCAGCCGATCAGCGGAAGGGCTGCGCGTACAGAAGGCCGCCCTGCGTCCACTGCGCGTTCAGGCCGCGGGCCAGGCCGATCGGGGTCTGCTCGCCGATATTGGCGGCAAAGATCTCGCCATAGTTGCCATTGGCCAGGATCGCGCGGCGTGCCCATTCGGCGTCCAGGCCCATCATGGCGCCCAGCTCGTCGGTGGTGCCCAGAAGGCGCTGGACCTCGGGGTTGGTCGAGGACCGCACCAGCTCCTCGATGTTGCGCGAGGTGACGCCGTATTCCTCGGCGGCGATCAGCGCGTTCAGCGTCCAGCGGGCGATGTCGCCCCAGTTGTTGTCGCCATGGCGCACGGCCGGGCCAAGCGGCTCCTTCGAGATGATCTCGGGCAGGATGATGTGGCTTTCCGGGTCGGCGAAGGCCGCCCGCGTCGCCGCCAGCCCCGAGGCGTCGGTCGTGTAGGCGTCGCAGGCACCGGCCATGTACTGCTGCTCGCCCTCGGCATTGCTGTCGATGTTGACGGGCGTGTAGTCCATCTGGTTGGCGCGGAAATAGTCGGCCAGGTTCAGTTCGGTCGTGGTGCCGGTCTGGATGCAGATGGTCGCGCCGTCCAGCTCCTTGGCCGAGGTCACGCCCAGCTCACGGTTCACCATGAAGCCCTGGCCGTCGTAATAGTTGACGCCCACGAAATCCAGCGCCAGGTCGGTGTCGCGCGAATAGGTCCAGGTCGAGTTGCGGGCCAGCACGTCCACTTCGCCCGAGCTGAGCGCGGTGAAGCGCGTCTGGCCGGTGGTCGGCACGAACGAGACCTTTTCGGGGTCGCCCAGCACGGCCGCCGCAAGCGCGCGGCAATAGGCGACATCGAAGCCCGTCCAGTTGCCGTTGGCATCCGGGGCAGCAAAGCCCACGAGACCGGTATTGACGCCGCAGTTCAGCTCGTCGCGCTCCATGACCTGGGCAAGGGTCGCCCCTTCTTGGGCCATCGCCACGCTTGCCAGCACCGTTGTCGCGGCCACCGTTCCCAGGAAAACCGATTTTTTCATTGCTACCTCTGTGTTGGAGCCTCTGGCGGACCGCGGGGGACCGTCACAGGCAGTGCGGGCCCTTGAGGGCCCTTGTCGGCATAGCACGGCGAACTGCCGTCCTATTAGGCGGTATTGTGCCGATACAACTTCACGCGTCAAGAACCCCGTCCGCAACAGGACACGCTTTCAACCCCGCCGCGAGAGGGTCCACAGCCGTTCTGCCCATCCGATGGACAGCCTGCGGCCCTCGGCCGCCTCGCGCGCCTCGTCATCCGCACCCCATCGCTCGATCTGGAAATCCTCGTCGATGCGCGACAGCCGGTGCGCCTCGGCCCCGTCGATGCGCCCCGCCACGACCGCCAGTCCCAGCACCAGAGAGCCGGGAATCGTGACCAGATCGTGCAATGCGGTCAGCCCGTAAAGGTCCAGCGCGTCGATCTGCGCGCGCAGGCGGTCCAAGGCGAGCGGATCCTGGTCGATCGGAATCACCCCGTGGGTGATGCGCAGCGGTGCGCGCAATTGCGTCGCCGCCCAATCGATCAGCGGATCCCAGTCCTTCGCCTGACGGGCGATCAGCACCTCGGGTTCGGTTGCCCGATAACACAGCAGGTCGGTGCCGCCATATTCGGCAAGCATGGCAGCGACGGCCCCCATCTGCGGGGCGACCTTCTCGACCGCCGAATTGACGGCGCGGGTCAGCGGCATGGACCAGGGGTCGATGATGCCCTGCTGTGCCTTCCATTCCGCGGCCACGGCCTGGGCCAGCGCCTCGGTCGGCAGGATTAGGCGGTGCTTGCCCGGCGTCAGCAGCTGGCGGTCGTCCAGCAGGATCTCGACCCCGCCCTCGGCCTCGCGCAGGCCGACCGTCGTCCAGAACCGCCGGGCTTTCCATTCGCTCATGCCGCCCACTCCTCGATGGCCTGCGTCAGCGCGGCGAAATCGTCCGCGATGCGTGCCGCCCCGGCCTGCGTCAGCGCCGCGACGGGGTGATAGCCCCAGCTGACCCCGAAGCCGGTCATCCCGGCCGCCCGCGCCATCTCCATGTCAAAGCTCGTGTCGCCGATCATCACCGCGCGCCCGACCTCGGTCCCCGTCTCGGCCAGGGCCGCCTGCAGCATCGAGGGATGCGGCTTCGACGGATGCCCGTCCGCCGTCTGCAGGCTAAGGAACCGCCCCTGCAGCCCATGCGCGGCGATCATCGCGTCCAGCCCCCGGCGCGACTTGCCCGTGGCCACCGCCAGGATCAGGTCGTCGCGCCCGGCCAGCCGGTCGAGGCAGTCCATCGCCCCATCGTAAAGCGGCGCGGCATGGTCCAGCCGCGCCTGCATGAAGCTGTCCTTGTAGCCCGCCACGATGCGCGCCTGCATCTCGGCATCCGCCTCGGGCGCCAGCTGCGCCACCGCCACGGGCAGCGACAGGCCGACGATGGACAGGACCTGCGCCTTGGGCAGCGGTGCCAGCCCCACCTGCGCGAAGCCGTGGCTCATCGCGTGGTGGATATGGGTCTGGCTGTCGATCAGCGTGCCGTCGACATCGAAGACGACCAGCCTCATTCGACCTCCGCGAACGGATCGTCGGGCACGTCGTTCTCGTGCCAGCCCACGGATTTCCACGTCCGGCCCATATGCTCGGGCAGGGGCGCGGTGATCGTCATGCGCTTCTTGGTGATCGGATGGTCGAAGGTGATGGAGCGCGCGTGCAGATGCAGCTTCTTGCTGATCTCGCCGCCCAGCTGCGCGCCCCAGCCATCGCC
The DNA here is from genome assembly GCF_004683865.2 of Paracoccus liaowanqingii. Lineage (NCBI taxonomy): Bacteria > Pseudomonadati > Pseudomonadota > Alphaproteobacteria > Rhodobacterales > Paracoccaceae > Paracoccus > Paracoccus liaowanqingii. The sequence goes on from NZ_CP038439.1 coordinate 2,695,139, forward strand.
CAGGTTCTCCTGCCCCGAGCCGCCATACTTGCCGTCGCCGACGATGGGATGGCCCAGTTCCGCCATGTGGGCGCGCAGCTGGTGCGTGCGCCCGGTGATCGGCACCAGCGCGCACCAGCTGGCCCGCGTGGCCAGCGCGTCCAGCACCGCGTAATCGGTGGTGGCGCGCTTGGCGCCCTCGGTCTTGTCGATGTCGCGGGGATGGACGGCCATCATCTTCTCGTTGTCGCCGCCGCGCCCCGAGCCGCCCTTGACCAGACCGTAGCGGATCGTGCCCATGCGCGGATGCGGCACGCCCGCCACGGCGGCCCAATAGATCTTGCGCGTGGTGCGCGACCGGAACGCCTCGGACAGCGCGCGCGCCACCCGGTCGGTGCGCGCCAGCAGCAGCACGCCCGAGGTGTCCTTGTCCAGCCGGTGGACCAGCTTGGGCCGTTCCTTGAAACCGAACAGCAGGGCCGTGGTCAGCCCGTCGACATGCCGCCCGCCCAGGCCGCTGCCGCCTTGGCTGGGCAGGCCGGGGGGCTTGTTCAGGGCGATGATATGCTCGTCCTTCCACAGCACGGCCCCTTGGATCATCTGCTCGTCGCTGTCGCTGACGCGGGGGCCCAGGGGCCGCTCGGAGCGTTCGGCCGCGGGCTGTGCGTCGGGCAGCGGCGGGATGCGCACCTCCTGCCCCGGCGCGATGCGGGTGGCGGCCTTCACGCGGCCCCCGTCGACGCGCAGCTCTCCCTTGCGGCACATCTTCTCGATGGCCACCTGCGACAGCCGCGGAAAGCGTTTCTTCAGCCAGCGGTCCAGACGCATCTCTGCGTCGTCGTCGCCCACCATGATCGTCTGCACGGCACTCATGCCCAAATTCCTCGTCCCAAGGCCAGACCCGCCATCACCGCCGCCAGCGACAGCAGAACCGATCCCGCCACATAGGTCAGCGCAATCATGCCCTGTCCCCGTTCCCACATCGCCAGCGTATCCAGCGAAAAGGCCGAAAATGTCGTGAACCCGCCCAGAAGGCCCGTCAGCAGCAAGGGGGCCCAGGCATTTCCCAGCCTGTGCGCCAAGAGCGCGGCCAGCAGGCCCATCGCGAAGCTGCCCAGCACATTGACCAGCCCCGTCGCCAGCCCGACCGAGGCCCAGTGCGGCGGCACCAGCCGGTAGATGCCATAGCGGCAGACCGAGCCCAGGGCCCCGCCGATCGCGACCTGCAGAAAGGGGTTCATGGCCGCGTCTGTGTCGCCGCGCGCGCGCAAAGTCAACCGCCGCGCTTCAGCCGCTGGCTGACGAACCATTCCAGGCGGCGCTTCAGCTCGCGTTCGAAGCCGCGTTCGACCGGGACATACAGCACCGGGCGCTTCAGCCCGTCGGGAAAATAGTTCTGGCCGCTGAACCCGTCGGTCGCGTCGTGGTCATAGGCATAGCCCTCGCCATAGCCCTGATCCTTCATCATCTTCGTGGGCGCGTTCAGGATATGGGCGGGAGGCATCAGGCTGCCGGTGCGTTTGGCCTCGGCGCGGGCGTTCTTGTAGGCGGCGTAGCCCGCGTTGGATTTCGGGGCCAGCGCCAGATAGATCACCGCCTGCCCCAAGGCCAGCTCGCCCTCGGGCGAGCCCAAGCGTTCGTACAGCGCCCAGGCATCCAGGCAATGCCGGGCGGCGGCGGGGTCGGCCAGGCCGATATCCTCGATCGCCATGCGGGTGATGCGGCGGGCCAGATAGCGCGGGTCCTCGCCCCCCTCCAGCATCCGCGCCAGCCAGTAGAGCGCCGCATCCGGGTCGCTGCCCCGCACCGACTTGTGCAGGGCCGAGATCAGGTTGAAATGCTCGTCCCCCGACTTGTCGTATTTCGCGGCGCGCTTGTTCAGCCGCTGCGCCAGAGTGTCGGGATCGATCTTGCCCGCCAGCTTCCACGCCGCCACCTGCTCGATCAGGTTCAGCGCGGCGCGGCCGTCGCCATCCGCCATCTCCAGCAGCGCGTCGCGGGCCTTGGCGTCCAAGGGCAGCTTGCGGCCCAGCTCGCGTTCGGCACGTTGCGCCAGCAGCTCCAGATCGGCCAGCGACAGGCGCTCCAGCACCACGACCTGCGCGCGCGACATCAGCGCGGCGTTCAGCTCGAAGGACGGGTTCTCGGTCGTGGCGCCGACCAGAAGGATGGTCCCATCCTCCATGTGCGGCAGGAAGCTGTCCTGCTGCGCCTTGTTGAAGCGGTGGATCTCGTCGACGAACAGCAGCGTGGCGCGGCCCTGCGTGCGGCGCAGGCGGGCGGCCTCGAAGACCTTGCGCAGGTCCGGCACGCCGGTGAAGATCGCGCTGATCTGCACGAAGGCCAGATCCGTCTCGTCCGCCAGAAGCCGCGCGATGGTGGTCTTGCCCACGCCCGTTGGTCCCCAGAGGATCAGCGAGGACAGGCTGCCCGCCCCCAGCATGGCACCAAGCGGACCGTCCGGCCCAAGCACCTTCGCCTGCCCGATGACCTCGGACAGGCGCGCGGGGCGGATGCGGTCGGCCAAGGGACGGACCCCTGCCGGGGGCGCGGGGTCGGAGGGCGGGGCGGTGTCGAACAGATCGGCCATGGCGGCTCCCCTTTCGGGCGCTTGCCTGCCGGGTCTAGTGCATTTTGGCGGTCAGGTCGATGGCGACGCACTGGAACTCGCCGTCGTCGATCTGCATCTTGGGGCCGATCGCGGCGGCGGTCAGGCCGCAGCGGCCGTACCAGCGCGGCCAGTGCGACCCGGTCAGCGCGATCAGCTGCGTGGCGCCCAGATCGCGGGCCGATCCGGTCATCGCGTCGACCATCGCGAAATGCACCTTGCGGCGATAGGCCTGCGGGATCGCATGGCTGACGAAGACGCGCGAGCATTCCCAGACCTGCGCATCGACCGGCGCCTTGTCGTACAGCAGGTCCTGCGGGATCGAGCCGCCCAGGATCCCCTCCTGCGCATCGCGGATCATGTAGGAATAGATGCCGCAGCGGGCCGAGGTCGGCGTCAGGCGGATGCCCGCCAGGATCAGGCCCTTGTCATGGATGGCGATCCAGCGGCTTTGCGGCGTGTCGTACTGGTCGAACTCCATGTCCTCGGATTCGGGGAGGCTCCAGTTCTGCTGGACGATGAAGCTTTGCTTGCGGGCGCGGAACAGGTTGGCGAACAGCTCTCCGTGGTTGTGGAGATTGGAAAAGGAAAGCGTCGTGGTCTGCATCTTCTACTCCTGGCGAAACGAGGGCACCCAGATCCGCCTCGCGGCCGTTCGGGTAAAGTCTACAGCAACCGGTATTCCTTGGCCCTTTGCAGCGCCTCGGCCGTGGTGCGGGCCTTCAGGCGTTCGCGGACCGAGATCAGCCGGGCCTTGAACGCGCTTTCGGTGATGCCAAGCTTGGCGGCGGCGGCGGCATGCCGGTCGCCTTGCGCAATGCAGCGCAGGGCTTCCTTCTGGGCCTTGGTCAGGCTGGCCGGCGGCTCGGTCAGCTCGTGCAGTCGCTGCACCGTGGTCGCGACCTCCTCGATCTCCTTGTCCGAGAACTCGCGGTCCGCCCGGGCGAACGAGGCGATGGTGCGCGAGGCGATGGGGCCGGTGGAGAAGGTCAGCCCGTAGGTCAGCCCGTGATCCGCCGCATCGCGCAGGATGTTGAACGGATCGGGGATCGGCAGGGCAGACCAGCGGCAGGCCCCGGTCGTCGAGAACCCCCAGGCAATGGTGGGGTCGCGAAGCGCGTAGGCGTTCTTGGAATAGAATTCGGACCATTCTTCTGCATAAGTCTGGAATTGCATCAGAGGGGCTGCAAAACGGATGTGCAGGCCTACAAAATATCCGGCCTGGGCGATCGTGCCCAGTTTCCGAAGTCCACCGTTAATGTCTGCACGTGATGACATGGCTTTTTAGATATATTGATGTTGCTGGGGTCAATGTCCAAAATAAACCAATTGATTTTTATTCGCTGCCAGCAGGGCTGTGCCGCCTGTCAAAGCAGCATGTCTGACGTGCGGGTGAAAAAGATCAATAGGCCCGTTCCTGCAGATGATAGTCATCGGATGCCTCCGGCGGAAGCCAAGATGTACCGTCTGCCCTTACGTCATGCGATACACCCTTCTGTCAACGGAAAAACCCCGTCGCGAGGATCGCGCCGGGGTTTCGGGATTCTTGTCGCAGGGGGAAGAGATCAGTCTTCCGAGGCGAATTCGGTTTCAAGACGCGCGCGGTCCGCCGCACCCTTGGCCGAGGTGTCGCGGTCGACCAGCTCGATGATCGCCATCGGGGCCATGTCGCCATAGCGGAAGCCGGCCTTCATGATGCGGACATAGCCGCCCTGACGGTCCTTGTAGCGCTCGCCCAGGACGTCGAACAGCTTGGCCACGTGCATGTCCTGCTTGAGCTGCGAATTCGCCTGGCGGCGCGCATGCAGGTCGCCACGCTTGGCCAGCGTGATCAGTTTCTCGACGATCGGACGCAGTTCCTTGGCTTTCGGCAAGGTGGTCTTGATCTGCTCGTGCTCGATGAGCGAGCCCGACATGTTGGCGAACAGCGCCTTGCGGTGTTCGTGGGTCCGGTTGAGGCGGCGATAGCCGCGAGCGTGACGCATGATGATCTCCTAGTGCGTGTTTTGCTTTGTCCGGCAGCCCATGCGTGCGGGCCACTCTCCTTGGGGCAGATGCCCGGCAGTCCCGGCGGGGGAGGACCCCCGCCGTCTCTCTCAGAACTGGTCGTCGAAACGCTTGGCCAGATCCTCGATGTTCTCCGGCGGCCAGTCGACCACGTCCATGCCCAGATGCAGGCCCATGCCCGACAGCACTTCCTTGATCTCGTTCAAGGACTTGCGGCCGAAGTTCGGGGTCCGCAGCATCTCGGCCTCGGTCTTCTGGATCAGGTCGCCGATATAGACGATGTTGTCGTTCTTGAGGCAGTTGGCCGAACGGACCGATAGCTCCAGCTCGTCGACCTTCTTCAGCAGGCGCGGATCGAATTCCAGGCCATCGTCGCTGTCCTGGCGCGTCGCCGATTCGGGCTCGTCGAAGTTCACGAACACCGACAGCTGGTCCTGGACGATGCGCGCGGCATAGGCCACGGCATCCTCGGGGGTCAGCGATCCGTCGGTCTCGATCTTCATGGTCAGCTTGTCATAGTCCAGGACCTGCCCCTCGCGGGTGGGCTGGACCTCGTAGCTGACGCGCTTGACCGGCGAGAAGATCGCGTCGATCGGGATCAGCCCGATGGGCGCATCCTCGGGACGGTTCTTGTCTGCGGCAACATAGCCCTTGCCCGTCTGCACGGTCAGTTCCATGTTCAGTTCGGCGCCATCGTCGAGGTGGCAGATGACATGGTCGCGGTTCAGCACGGTGATGCCGGCCGTTTCCTGGATGTCGCTGGCCTTGACCTCGCCCGGGCCCTTGGCGGACAGGGTCAGGCGCTTGGGGCCTTCGACGTCCATCTTGAGCGTGACGCCCTTGAGGTTCAGGACGATGTCGGTCACGTCCTCGCGGACGCCCGCGACGCTGCTGAACTCGTGCAGGACGTTATCGATCTGCACGGCGGTGATGGCGCCGCCCTGCAGCGACGACATCAGCACGCGGCGCAGCGCGTTGCCAAGCGTCAGGCCGAAGCCCCGCTCCAGCGGCTCGGCAACCAGAGTTGCCGTGCGGGTCGCGTCGGCGCCCGGCTTGACGACCAGCTGGGTGGGCTTGATCAGTTCGGCCCAATTCTTGTGGATCATGGATTTTCCTCCATACCTGTCTGCCGCCCATGTCCAAGGCAGCAAACGCCCGAGGTGAAATGCGAACGTCCGGCCCGTGCGGAAATCCCGCGCGGGCCGGTCAATGATGATCCAGGATCAGACGCGCCGACGCTTGGGCGGGCGGCAGCCGTTATGGGCGATCGGCGTCACGTCACGGATGGCCGTGATGTTGAAGCCGGCGGCGGCCAGCGCGCGCAGCGCCGATTCGCGGCCCGAACCGGGGCCCTGGACTTCGACGTCCAGCGTGCGGACGCCATGTTCCTGCGCCTTGCGGCCGGCGTCTTCGGCAGCCATCTGGGCAGCGTAGGGGGTCGACTTGCGCGAACCCTTGAAGCCCATCGTGCCGGCCGAGGACCATGCGATCGCATTGCCCTGGACGTCCGAGATCAGGATCTTGGTGTTGTTGAAGCTGGAATTCACATGCGCAACGCCGGTGGCGATGTTCTTGCGTTCCTTGCGCTTCATGCGGGTCTTGTCACGTGCCATGTCGCTTGCCCCTTATTTCTTCTTGCCGGCGATCGGCTTGGCCGGGCCCTTGCGGGTGCGCGCATTGGTGTGCGTGCGCTGGCCACGGACCGGAAGGCCGCGACGGTGGCGAAGACCGCGATACGAGCCCAGGTCCATCATGCGCTTGATGTTCATCTGGACTTCGCGGCGCAGGTCGCCCTCGACGGTCAGGTTGGCATCGATGTATTCGCGGATGGACAGGACCTCGGCATCCGACAGGTCGTTGATGCGGCGGGACTGGTCGATCCCGGTCGCTTCGCAGATCTGCGTCGCGAAGAGCGAGCCGATGCCATGGATGTAGGTCAGTGCGATGGGGACGCGTTTCCCCGTCGGAATGTTGACGCCAGCAATACGAGCCACGCGTTTTCCTTTTCAGTTGCGGTTCCGTAACGCCGGAACCTTTTTTCACAACGCAAGGCCCGAAAGCTGTGCCTTCGGGCCAAATCGATGGTCCACCCGCGATCCGGGTGATTCTCTTGCGAGATGGTGTGACTTATCGGCAGTTCACGACAAGGTCAAGCCGTCAGCGCGGCGGCAATCTGGGACGATACCTCGTCCATCTCGGCCAGCCCGTCGACCTGCGCCAGCTTGTCCTTGGCATAGTAGTAGCCGATCAGCGGCGAGGTCTTCTTGTAATATTCCAGCAGCCGCGTCTTGAGGCTGTCGGCATTGTCGTCGGCCCGCCGCATCAGGTTGGTCGATCCGCAGGCGTCGCAGGTGCCGGGCACCTGCGTGGGCTTCGTCTCGTCGTGATAGACCTCGCCGCAATTGCCGCAGGTGAAGCGGCCGGTGATGCGGCGCACCAGCGCCTCGTCATCGACCTGCATCTCGATCACCGCGTCCAGGGTCATCCCGGTCTCGGCCAGCAGCGCGCCCAAGGCATCGGCCTGCGGCAGGGTGCGGGGGAAGCCGTCGAAGATGAAGCCGTTGCCGCCAGAGGCCAGCTGCTCGCGGATCAGGCCGATGACGATCTCGTCGGTGACCAGCTCGCCCCGATCCATAACCCCGGCCACCATCCGGCCCATCTCGGTCCCCGAGGACCGCGCGGCGCGCAGCATGTCCCCGGTGGACAGCTGGACCATGCCCCGCTCCTCGACGAGGCGCCGGGCCTGGGTGCCCTTGCCCGCGCCCGGCGGCCCCAGCAGGATGATGTTGATGGTCATGGCGTGTCCCCCTCGGATTGATGGCCCTTCATGTGGCCTTGTCAGCAACGGTTGATCCGGTGTCGCGGCGGCTCCTCAGCGCCGCGACGGTGTGCGGCGCGGCTTGGGCGTGCCGGGCTTGCGCTTGCCGCGCAGCTGCGATTTCTCGATCAGCCCCTCGTACTGATGCGCCAGCAGGTGGCTCTGCACCTGGTTGATCGTGTCCATGGTGACCGAGACCACGATCAGCACCGAGGTGCCGCCCAGATAGACCGGGATCGAGAACTGGTCGCGCAGGATCTCGGGCATCAGGCAGACGAGGGCCAGATAGCCCGAGCCGATGACCAGCAGGCGGTTCACCACATAGTCCAGATAGTCCTGGGTCCGCTTGCCCGGCCGGATGCCGGGGATGAAGCCGCCCTGGTTCTTCAGGTTCTCGGCCACGTCGTCGGTCTTGAAGGACACGTTCTGGGTGTAGAAGTAGGTGAAGAAGACGATCATCGCCGCGAAGAACAGCAGGTACAGCGGCTGCCCGGGGCCGAAATAGGCCAGGATCACCGACATGACCGGCCCGGCCTCGTTGCCCGAGAAGGTCGAGATGGTGATCGGCAGCAGCAGAAGCGAGCTGGCGAAGATCGCGGGGATCACGCCGGCGGGGTTGACCTTGACCGGCAGGTGGCTGGTCTGGCCGTCATAGACCTTCATGCCGACCTGGCGCCGGGGATACTGGATGCGGATCTTGCGCAGCGCCCGTTCCATGAAGACCACGAAGGCGATGATGGCCACCAGCATCACGATCACGAACAGGATCACCGGGGTCGAGATGGCGCCCGTGCGGCCCTGCTGGAAGAAGGTCGCCAGCGCGGCCGGGATCTCGGCCAGGATGCCCACGAAGATGATCAGCGAGATGCCGTTGCCGACGCCGCGCGCGGTGATCTGCTCGCCCAGCCACATCAGGAACATGGTGCCGCCGACCAGCGTGATGACCACCGATGCCTGGAAGAACAGCCCCGGCTCGTGCGCCAGGCCCCCGGCCTCCAGGCTGCGGGCCAGGCCATAGGCCTGGAACAGCGCCAGCGCCACGGTGCCATAGCGGGTGTACTGGTTGATCTTCTTGCGGCCCTGCTCGCCTTCCTTCTTCAGCTGTTCCAGCGACGGGACCATCGAGGTCAGAAGCTGCACGATGATCGAGGCCGAGATGTAGGGCATGATGCCAAGCGCGAAGACGCCCATCCGGCCAAGCGCGCCGCCGGTGAACATGGACAGCATGCCGCCGATGCCGGTGGACGCCTGCTCCATGAAGTTGCGCAGCGCGGCGCCGTCGATGCCAGGCACCGGGATGTAGGTGCCGATGCGGTACATGATCAGCACGCCGATCGTGAACCAGATCCGCTGGCGAAGTTCCGTGGCCCGGCCGAGCTGCCCCCAGGAGAGGTTCGCGGCCATCTGTTCTGCGGCTGACGCCATGCTGTTCCGTCCCGTGTCATGACAGCGCCGCCGGCCCGTTTTCGCGGGGACCGGCGGCGCCTGAAAACCTAGTTGCTATCTATGGGGCGGATGCGCCCCGATCAACAGCTTATTCAGCCGCCGCTGCTGCTTGCGCGGGCAGCTGGACCTTGCCGCCGGCTTTCTCGACCGCCTCGACGGCCGCCTTCGACGCGCCCGTGACGGTGATGGTCAGGCCACCCTTCAGCTCGCCCTTGGCCAGCAGACGGATGCCGTCCAGCTTGCGGCGCACCAGGCCCGACGCGACCAGCGCGTCCTCGGTCAGTTCGGCCGCGCCGTCGATCTTGCCGGCGTCGATGAAGCCCTGGATCTGGCCCAGGTTCACGACGGCATAATGCTTGGCGTTCGGCTTGGTGAAGCCGCGCTTGGGCAGGCGGCGGTACAGCGGCATCTGGCCGCCCTCGTATCCGCCGATGGCCACACCCGAGCGGGACTTCTGACCCTTGATGCCGCGCCCGGCGGTCTTGCCCTTGCCCGAACCCGGGCCGCGCGCGACGCGCTTCTTGGTGCGGTTGGCGCCGTCGTTGTCGCGGATTTCATGCAGTTTCATGTCGCTTCTCCTCTGCCGGACACACCCTCGAAGCGAAACAGGGGGCCACGGCTTTTCTTGATTGATGAATCACTGTGCCATTAGGCACCGGCGGGCTATACGCGCAAACCTCTCCGCGTTCAAGCGATCTGCCACAGGGCCTGCGGAAACGAACCCCTCACACCAGCTTGTGTCTTGAGTGCCCCGCCCCGCTTGCTACCTAGGGGCGAACCCAAGACCCCGAAGGCATCCCATGTTCCGTCCGACCCTCATCGCCCTGGCCCTGCTGGCCGCCGCCCCCGCGCTTGCGCAAGAGGCCGAGCCCACCTTCTGCACCGCGCGCATCAACGACCGCGACGTGGTGATGGGCTATGACAAGGCCGAGGCACGGCTGTCCGAGAACTATTCCCGGCGCGAACAGCTGGCCGCGCGGATCGGCGGCGAGGCCTGCCCCAGCTATGTGGTCCTGCGCAGCCTGACCCCGGAACTGAGCGACGACGAGCGCGGCCCCTTCTGCCTGCGCCATGACGAGGGCAGCGAATCCGTGATCGGCTATGACCTGGGCCCGCGCGACGCCTATGGCCGCTGCGAGGAACCCTCGGGCCTGTGCCGCCGCGTGAACCGCACGCGCGAGGCCTCGGTCGCCATCGCGGGGGCGGCGGCGCGGCGCAGCTTCAACGGGGTCGAGACGGCGGCGGGCACGAAGTCGGGCGCGGTGATCCTGTCGGGGACGGCGGGAACCATCACCAGCGCGCTCGGCTCCATCGGCGGGGCGGCGGCGGCGGTCGCCTCGGCCCCCGCGGTGATCGCCGGGGCGGCGGTCAGCGTCGTCGCGGTGGGCGGCGCGGTCTATGCCTGCAGCGACGCGCGCTAGAAGGCCAGCCAGCTGCCAATCCTGACCGCCCGTTCGGCGGGACCGTGCAGCGGCTGGACCAGCCCCAGCTCCAGCTGCACCGGGCCATGAACCGCGAAGACCAGCGACGAGGCCAGCTTGGCCGTGGCCTCGGCTTCGCGCCGATCCTCCAGCCACAGGCTGTTGACGACCATCAGCCGATCGGTGGGGCGCAGCCCCAGGGTCAGGTCGGCCTTGAGCGTGGTCTCGGCGATGCGGAAGGCCCGCGCGGCGGCAGTGCCGCCCGTCGCGTCGGGCAGGTCCGGCCCCCCGGCGGCCCGCGCGGTCAGCTGCGCCGTCATCCAGCCGCCGCCCGCCGGGCCCTCGAAGCCCCGGCCCCAGGCCAGCGTCCCCTGCGCCACCGGCAGGGTCCGGTCCTGCCGCCGCACGACCCCTGCCCCGGCCGACAGGCTGACCCGATGCGGCCCCTGACCGTCGTCCAGCGATCGCTGCGCCCAGACCACCGCGCTGAGGTCCCCCTGCCCCGAACGGCCGACCTCCAGCCCCAGGGTCGTCACCGCCAGCCCGTATTCGCCGTAGAGGCTGGCATAGCGGTTGCCCTCGACATCCCGCTCGACCGACAGCGACAGGAAGGTCTGCCCCGGCTCGCGGGGCCAGGGGCCCGCGGCGGCGGCCAGGGGTGTCAGGCAAAGCAGCAGGACGAACAGGGATCGCATCATCGGGGGCCAGGTCGCAGCGTCTCGATCCGATGCTACAGCAACCCAAGGTTGCAAGCGAGACTCTATTGCGCGCGATTTCTGGCCTGCCCAGGGTTCGGGCAGGACATGCACAAAGGGCCGGGATGCGGATCCCGGCCCTTCTCCGACTGAGGCGGGACGCCGAAGCGCCCCGATCCGATCAGTTCTTTTCTTCGATGATGGTCACAAGATGCGGGATCTTGTTGACCATGCCGCGCACGGAGGGAGTGTCCTCCAACTCGCGGGTGCGGTTCATCTTGTTCAGGCCCAGACCCTTCAGGGTCGCGCGCTGTTCGGCGGGGCGGCGGATCGGGGACCCGATCTGCTTGACGACGATGGTTGCCATGTCTGCTGCTCCTTACGCGTCGACGGCGACGGCGTCAGCCGTCTTGTCGGTCGGAGTGGAAGCCTGCGGCAGGATGTCGGCCACCTTCTTGCCGCGACGGGTCGCGACCGAACGGGGGCTCGATTCCTTCTTCAGGCCGTCGATCGTGGCGCGGATCATGTTGTAGGGGTTCTGCGACCCCTGCGACTTGGCCACGACGTCCTGCACGCCCAGCATCTCGAACACGGCGCGCATCGGGCCGCCCGCGATGATGCCGGTGCCCGGAACGGCGGTGCGCATGATCACCTTGCCGGCGCCATGACGGCCTTCGATGTCATGGTGCAGGGTGCGGCCGTCGCGCAGCGGCACGCGGACCAGACCGCGCTTGGCCTGCTCGGTCGCCTTGCGGATGGCCTCGGGGACCTCCTTGGCCTTGCCCTTGCCGAAACCGACGCGGCCGCGCTGGTCGCCCACGACGACCAGAGCCGCGAAGCCAAAGCGCTTGCCGCCCTTGACGGTCTTGGACACGCGGTTGATGGCAACCAAGCGGTCCTGGAATTCCGGGTTCTCTTCGCGGTCATTGCGACCGCCCCGGCGATTGTTGTCACGTTCTGCCATGAGGCATTCCTTATCAGGTGGCGCGCGCCTGGCGCCGGTTGTCTCGATCCCGGTGAACCGCCCCAAGGCAAGGGGCGGGTTCCCGGATCATCGGGGCGGCGCCCTCCGCAAGGAAGGCGCCACCCGCAGGATCAGAACTTGAGGCCACCCTCGCGGGCGGCGTCGGCCAGGGCCTTGACCTTCCCGTGGAAGATGAAGCCGCCACGGTCGAACACGACCTCCTCGACGCCGGCGGCTTTCGCACGCTCGGCAATCGCGGCGCCGATCTTGGCCGCAGCCTCGACGTTGTTCTTGCCGACCAGGCCGAAGTCCTTCTCCAGCGTGCTGGCCGAGGCCAGGGTCACGCCCTTCAGGTCGTCGATGACCTGAACGAAGATGTTCTTCGATGACCGGTGGATCGACATGCGCGGACGACCGTTCGACATCGCCCGCAGTTTGTTCCGAACACGCATGCGGCGCTTCTGGAACAGCTCTTGCTTTTTCAGTGCCATTTCATGCGCCCCTTACTTCTTCTTGCCTTCCTTGCGGAAGACGAACTCGCCCTTGTAGCGGATGCCCTTGCCCTTGTAGGGCTCGGGCTTGCGCCACTCGCGGATGTTCGCGGCGACCTGGCCAACAAGCTGCTGGTCCATGCCTTCCACAACGATTTCGGTCTGCTTCGGGGCCGAGACGGTCACGCCTTCCGGAACCTCGAAGATCACGTCATGCGAGTAACCCAGGGCCAACTTCAGGTCCTTGCCCTGCATGTTGGCGCGGTAACCCACACCCTGGATTTCCAGCTCTTTCTTGAACCCGGTGGACACGCCCACGGTCAGATTCTCGACCATCGAGCGGGTCATCCCCCACTGCTGGCGCGCGCGCTTGGACAATCCGCGCGGCTTGACCGCGACGGAACCGTCTTCCAGCACCAGATCCACATCATCGGTCGCCGTGAAGCTGCGGGCGCCTTTCGGCCCCTTCACTTCGATGGTCTGACCCTTGATCTCGGCCGTCACGCCCTTGGGCAGTTCGACCGGCTTCTTACCAATACGAGACATTCTGCCCTCCTTAGAACACGGTGCAGAGGACTTCGCCGCCGACGTTGGCGTGGCGAGCCGCTGCATCCGACATGACGCCCTTCGGGGTCGAGACGATCGAGACGCCCAGACCTTGACGGACCTGCGGGATTTCCTTGGCGCCGGTATAGACCCGGCGACCAGGCTTCGAGACCCGCGACAGTTCCCGGATGACCGGGCTGCCGTCGTGGTACTTCAGACCGATTTCCAGCTCTTTGTGGCCTTCGGTCGTGGTCACTTCCTCATAGCCGCGGATGTAACCTTCGTTCTTGAGCACGTCCAAAACCCAAGCGCGCAGCTTGGAGGCGGGGGTGCGGACGGTCGATTTGCCGCGCATCTGCGCATTGCGGATGCGGGTCAGCATATCGCCGAGAGGATCGTTCATCATGTTGTGTGCCCCCTTACCAGCTGGACTTGACCAGGCCGGGGATCTGACCGAGCGAGCCGAGCTCGCGCAGCATGATCCGCGACAGTTTCAGTTTGCGGTAATACGCATGCGGACGACCGGTAAGCTGGCACCGGTTGTGCAGACGCGTGGCCGACGAATTGCGCGGCAGTTCGGCCAGCTTCAGCGTGGCCTTGAACCGCTCTTCCATCGGGCGGGACTGGTCCTTGATGACCTCGTTCAGCTCGGCACGCTTTGCGGCGTACTGCTGGACCAGACGTTCGCGCTTCTTCTCGCGCTCGACCATGGATTTCTTTGCCATATCTTCTTTCCCTCCGCGATCAGCTGGTGAACGGCATGTTGAAATGCTTCAACAGCGACTTCGCTTCCGCGTCGGTCTTCGCGTTGGTGCAGATGATGATGTCCATCCCCAGAACTTCGTCGACCTTGTCGAAGTTGATTTCCGGGAACACGATGTGTTCTTTCAGGCCCATCGCATAGTTGCCACGGCCGTCGAAGGACGACGACTTGACGCCGCGGAAGTCGCGGACGCGGGGCAGGGCGATGTTGATCAGGCGGTCCAGGAATTCGTACATCCGGTCGCCGCGCAGGGTCACCTTGCAGCCCAGAGGCATCTCCTCCCGCACGCGGAAGCCGGCGATCGACTTCTTGGCATGGGTGATGACGGCCTTCTGACCGGCGATCAGCGACAGCTCGTCGGCGGCCTGCTTGACCTTCTTGGTGTCCTTGACGGCCTCGCCGACACCCATGTTCAGGACGATCTTGTCCAGACGCGGGATCTGCATGTCGTTCTTGTAGCTGAACTCTTCCTTCAGCGCGGCCTTGATCGTCTCTTGGAACACCGCGCGCAGGCGGGGCGTGTATTTTGCGTCGTCCAGCATCAGATCACGTCTCCCGTGGTCTTGGCAAAGCGGACCTTGCCGCCGTCTTCCATGCGGAAGCCGACGCGGGTGGCCTTGCCGTCCTTGTCCATCAGCGCCAGGTTCGACAGGTCGATCGGCATGGCTTTCGCCACGCGGCCGCCTTGGCTGTTCTGGGACTGCTTGGTGTGGCGGATGGCAACGTTCACGCCGTCGACGACGGCCTTGTTGTCCTTGGGCATGACAGCGGTGATCTCACCCTGCTTGCCCTTGTCCTTGCCGGCCAGCACGACGACCTTGTCGCCTTTTTTCAGCTTGGCAGCCATTACAGCACCTCCGGCGCAAGCGAGATGATCTTCATGAAGTTCTTCGCGCGCAGTTCGCGCACGACCGGCCCGAAGATGCGGGTGCCGACCGGCTCGCCCTGATTGTTCAGGATGACGGCGGCGTTGCGGTCGAAGCGGATGGAGGTGCCGTCTTCACGGTTCACTTCCTTGGCGGTGCGAACGACGACGGCCTTGCGGACGTCCCCCTTCTTCACCCGGCCCCGAGGGATGGCTTCCTTCACGGACACGACGATGATGTCGCCCACCGACGCATAGC